>DJPL01000063.1:0-25582 GCA_002437415.1 Ruminococcaceae bacterium UBA6413
AGGTTAGTAGCGTTTTTTTGAAGGGTTAATGTTAGTGCAGTTGCACCGATATACTCACGAAATTATTAACACCCTGTCACTATGGAAATGTTTTCAGCGATGTTGGTTGTATATTTTTTGTTTTGGCATTCTACAATATGTTGCACTGCATTTTCAATGAAATTTTGATAAATTAAGAAGCTGTGATGAAATTATTACATTTCGTCACAGCCCCGGTGGCTTATTTAACTATAAAATCAAGCTTTTTGACGTTTGTATCCTGCGAGAATGTTATGACATTGTACATAAACAGTACGCTTTCGTAATCCTTCAGGTTTACGCCTATATTTGAAAGGTCGCTGTTTATATATCTTAAGTCAAGCACGGTTATATGACTGTAGTTCTTTGCAAGGAACGGTATAAGCGAGTGTGCGTAGCTGTCCTTGAATATGAGCAGGCTTCCTTTGTCGTTTTCCTGAGATATTTCGCTGTCAATATCTATTCTCGGTACATTCTGACCGAGGAAAGTCGAATACTTATCCTTTACATCAAGAAATTCGCGGAAATACAGGCTGTCATATGTGCTGTCGGGTTCTGCACCGCTCTTGTAGACTGATACTTTAACCTGCGGCTCATTGTTTGCGAGCGCGTAAATGTCGATAGTGTCGGGGGTGATGCTGTTATCGAGCGTCTTTGAGTAGAGCGTTCCTCTGAACTCGTTTGAGGCGTGTTCAACGCTGAACTTGTCTTCGTTATATGCTGTGAATTTCATAGCCGATGCCGCCGCTTTATATCCTATATAAGCACCGTAGCTCGTCCAGTGGTGGTCGGTGCGGTAGTAGATATATTCGTTCTTAGCCGCAAGAAGTCCCGAGTATACGTCTATATTAGTTAATGACGGCAGGCTGTCATAGCAGTTTTTGATAAACTGCTTCTGATCTGCCGCGCCGCAGTTTGCAGGGAGTGTGTCGCTGTATATTTCCTGAGCATTTGGCGCAAGCATAAAGTACATCTTAATCTTGGGGTATTTCTCGGCAAAGCTCTCCATAGCCGAAAGGTTTTTGTTTACGCTGTCGGCGCTGTAGTCACTTGTTCTCCACGACTGCATCATTCTGCCGTCCTCGGTGAATATACCTTTTATCTCTTTCTTACCGAGTATGCGGTCAAAGTCGTTCATAAGACCTATCCATTGTTCGCGCAGGATTATTCTGTCCGAAAAGAAGTTTTCAAACTTTGTCATAAATGACTTGTCGGTTACCGTATCAAAGTTGAACTCCGGCATTTTTTCAAGGTATCTGTTTTCGTTTTCGCTGAATGCATTTTCAGGGAGCTGTGCGCTTGAGATGATCGTTGCGACAGGCACTGCGACCGAGATAAGGGCAAACAGTCCGATGAGCAGGATCTTATAAATATTTTCTTTTTTCATCTTGTTTACTCCTTTCTCAGAAATTGAAGTACAGGAACGGGTTGTAGGTCTGATCTACAAGATATGCCGCGCATAAGACGAACATACCCATAAGCACTGCTATACCGCCGTAGTTTACAACGGGCGGAAGTTTTTTCTTTATAAATTCCACCGCAAGCTTAGGCAGGTTGGTACAGCCGATTATGCAGATGATGAATGTTATTCCGTAGGTTGCTATCTGATACATTGCGGTGCTGTCGATGAACGGAGTTCCGCCCGCACCGAACATATTGGCAATATATGCGCCTGCTGTCGGCAGGTCTGCCGTGTCGAAAAGCACCCAGCCGAGTATAACAAGAAGCATAGTGTATATGCGGCAGAATGCGGCGGGTATCTTCTGAAGCCATTTTCCGAGAAAGAGCTTTTCAAGTATTATCACAACGCCGTAAAGCGAGCCCCAGAGTATGAAGTTCCAGCTTGCACCGTGCCATACGCCTGTTAAGAACCATGTGATTGCAAGGTTAAGGATCGTCCTCGGCATACCTTTACGGTTGCCGCCGAGCGGGATATATACATAGGACTTGAACCATGCGCCGAGGGTGATATGCCACCTGCGCCAGAATTCTGAAATGCTCTTTGAAAGGTAGGGATAATCGAAGTTTTCAGGGAAGTGGAAGCCCATCATCTTGCCAAGACCTATTGCCATATCGGAGTAGCCTGAGAAGTCAAAGTAGATCTGGAATGTGAAAGCGAGTATTCCGAGCCACGAGCTTACTACAGATACCTGAGAAATATCCGTGCCCTTGACCGCCGTCCATAATGCGCCTATGCTGTTTGCGATAAGCACTTTCTTTGAAAGTCCGATGATGAAACGCACAATGCCGTCATAGATAAGGTCGATCGTGATAGTTCTGTCGTCAAGCTCTTTAGCAACATCATCATATCTTACGATGGGTCCTGCTACTATCTGCGGGAACAGCGTAACGAATGCCGCAAAGCTTATCGGGTTCTTCTGAACCTTTACATTTCCCATATAAAGGTCGATGGTATAAGACATTGACTGGAACGTGAAGAAGCTGATACCGATAGGAAGCATATTCATCGGCAAAAAGTCGATACCAAAGAAGTTCATATTATTTATATCGATTAACTGACTGCCGGCTATCGCGTTTATGTTTTCAGCGATAAATCCGCTGTACTTGAATATGCCGAGAAGTCCGAGGTTCATTACGACCGACACTATAAGACATATCCTGCGCGGAAGCTTTTTACCCTCAAATCGGTTCATAACCAGTCCCGCACAATAGTCTATCATTGTGGAGATCAGCATTACAATGACATAGATCGGCTCGCCCCATGAATAGAATAGAAGTCCGCTGAGCAGGATTATAAGGTTTTTGCCTTTTTTGGGGGTGATATAATATATCAGCAGGGTTATCGGTAAGAACAGATAAATGAATATCGATGTTGAAAATACCATAATTCGGTTACCTTTCAGTTGTCTGTTTTTCGGCAGTATTGACTGCCTTTTCATATTCCTCTTTTGTGTACAGCCTGTTTATTACTTCAAGCATAGTATTGGCACTCAGTATCGGCGGCAAACCGAGAGCGTTGAGAACCTTGCGGCGCTTTTCGGCACTTCCGGGAAAGCCTGTCATACCGTCGTCCATCATATCGGCCTTGGTAAGAAAGTCATCTTTATCGCAGTTTTCAGCAGTAACGCCCGCTTTTAACAGCGTATTGCGCAGGATATCGGCGCTTATACCTTCCACTCCGAGATATCCTTCGGCTGAAGGGGCTAGCTTGCGCTTTTCCTTGCCTTTTATCTGCGGCACGAATATGTTTGTGATCTTTCCGCCTTTACAGCAGCCCTTTATGTGATTTCTTATGCGCAGTCCCGCAGTGTCGCTGTCGGTAAGTATCACTATGCCGCAGGTAGATGCGAGTGTGCGTATAAGCTCGGTTTTTTCCTTGTCCTTATATATGCCAAAGCCGTCCGTTGTGATTATTACGGCGTCGAGCAGGGAGGAGAGCTTTATTTTATCATATTTGCCCTCTACTATCACTGCCTGATTTAATTTTATCAATAGTACGCCCTCCTGCTTTTTTCGGGAGACAGCTTTACTATCGTTTCTTCAAGCACGGTTCTGCCGTTTACTGCCGAGGTTTTCAGCGCAAGGTCGGCGCTGAACAGAATATCAAGGCAGTTTCTTATATGTGCCGTGTCAAGCCGTGAAACAAGGTTCATTGCTTTTGTGACAACGAATGTGCGGTTCTTCGCATATCCGAAGTCTTCTGCAACCTGTGAAGCGGGCTTTCCTGAGCTTTGCGCCGCTTTCGCACGGTAGAAATCGATGTAGTTTGACGATAATGACGCAAGTATCACGATAGGGTCTATCTTCTGCGCGATAAGGTCGTCAAGTATAAGCAGAGCCTGCTTACGGTTGCCTTTGGTAAGCTCTGCCGCAAGCGAATATATACTTGTATCGAGCTGTTTTATTGTCAGCTTATCAATCATTTCGGCGGTTATCTCGCCTGTGCCCACATAACTGCAAAGCTTGTCGGTTTCGGCAGAACTCAGCGATAAGTCGCACAGAGTAAGCTCGGCAATATGCTGAGCGTTCGGTCGTGATATCACACAGCCGCGCTTTGCCGCCTTTTTCATTATAAGCTCGGTCACTCTTGCGGGAGTAAGATGCGAAAACTCACAGACAGCCGCGTTTTTCTGCTTTGAAAGGGCGGTAATGAGCTTTTTGTTCTTGGCTTTTTTAAGCTGTTCGGGGTTTCCTGTCATACTGATTATGACGGTGCACTCATCGGGTACGTCCTTCAGTGAGGAAAGTATCGTTTCTATGCCGTTCTCATCGAACTTTTCCATATCAAGGTCGCTTATAAGCACGGCTTTTTTGTCGGCAAACAGCGGCATACTTTCTATGCTGTCGGTAAGAACGTCAACAGGAAACGTACTGCCGAGCTTTGTTAGGTTGATATCGTTCCTGTCCTTGCCGACTGTTGCATCAAGAATTCTGTCGGTGTAGGTCTTTACAAGAAAGCGCTCATCGCCGTAAAGATAATTTACGCGACTGATCTCTCCGCTTTTTATACCTGCCGAGAGCTTGTCTTCGTCAAGCTTCACATTATCGCTCCTTTCTACCTGTTGTTAGCCGTGACGGTCATTCCGTCGGCGGTAACGGTTATTTTACAATCGGTGTAATACAAAGATACACCGTTTTGACTTTTTGAGTATCTGTTTATGAAAAAGCAACGGGCGGGAGAAGAGATATATTTACTTCTGCCCCATAATATATTTGCTGTGTTTTCTTTTATATTTGCGATATCGGAGATGTTTATCCGCGTATCAAAGGCGGTGAGCAGTACGGAATTATTTTTGCAGTCAAGAGAAAAATACCTTCCGGCAATACCGTTATTGTCTTTACAAAGCGACACGGCGGACGAAAAACCGCTTGCCGTGCCGATAATATCTTCGTCATGATCGTCAAGGCAAAGAACGGTCAGGTCGGATATGGCTTTATTCCTGTCAAGTATCTCGTTTCTTATAATGCTGAGCTCTTTTTTGTCATTTCCGATAAGAACGGCGGCTGAAATATCGTCGGAGATAATTACGACCGAGCCGTTTTCTCCGTCGCTGTGAAGCAGTATTTCCACGCTTTCGGACGGCAGGAGAGGGAGCACGGCATTTACTGCGGTAAAGCACAGTACGGCTGTCAGCAAAATAGCCGTTATGTGCTTTCTGCGCGTCAGGATAATTGCCGTTACTGCGGCAGTCAGAGAAACAATAAGCGTTAAAGTGACAGCAAGTGCATCACAGCTGAAATGCAGAAAAGGGACGCGGGCAAAGAATGAAAACACCGTACGCATAATGTCACAGCAGAAATGAGCTATGACTGCAATAGGGGTGATAATTCCGCCTGTCAGCGCGAAGATGAGCATTGCCGCAAGGCAAACTGTGAAAAACGGCAGTACTATGACCGATACGAATATACCGGCAAGCGAGAACGTTCCGAAATACACAGCGGACAGCGGTATACCTGCAAGTGCCGCACATATTGAAACGCACAGAGTATCACAGAGCTTTTTATTAAGCCACGGGAACGTATCGGTAAGCCTTTTGGAGATCATCGGAGCGGCGGCACCTGCACCAAGTGTTGTGACAGCCGACAGTATAAGTCCTGCGTCAGTGCAGGAAAGCGGGTCAAAAAGCGTTATCAGCAGTACCGCAAGTCCTACCGAGGTTACACAGTCGCTCTTTCTGTAAAAGACAGCGCCGATGTTCGCCGTGATGATCATTATTCCGCTTCTTAAAACCGATGCCGTAAAGCCGAAAAACGCCATAAAGCACAGCGTCAGTACCACTGTCAGGATAAAGCGGACACGATATGCCTTTGCAAGTCCTGTCACAGATAACAGCGCTATAAGTACCGTCATGATAAGCGTCAGGTGCATACCCGATACGGCTGTCAGATGAGCCGCACCCGCTGCCTTGATATCGTAATACAGCTCGTCCATAAGCGAGCTTTTATCTCCCGCGAATATACCTTTCATCAGTGCGCCGCTGTCATCGGTAAACTCCGCGTCGATCTTATTTATCAGGTAATCGCGGTAGCTGTCGATGAAAGCCAAAGGATAGCCGACTTTCGTTACCGAGATGTCGCTTTTAAGCGTTGCGGACAGTGTAACGCCGTCCGAGCGGTATCTGTCGGCGGTGGCGTATGCGGCGGTGTTGTAAAGCTTGCTGAACTCAGCCTTAAAGTGCAGTGTGTCGCCCTTTTGTGCGTTTATATCATCTGCGTAAAGCAGTATGCCGATCTTGCCTTTTTCGGTGTTGCTTTCAAGCGTGAAAACGGCACTGTCAGCACCGATTTTCCTTTTTGAAGCTACTGTTGCGCTGATATCGTATGTGCCGCCGCAAAGAGTCTCAGCCGCCTTGTCGAGCTGTAACGATACCGTGAAATATACGGTTATACCAAGCGCACAGCAGAGCAGTACAGCGGTCATATCGTATTTTCTTTTAAATACAGCCGCAAGTACAGCAATAACTGCGAGCAAGAAAATTACACAAATGATAATTTTTTCAAAGAAAAGAAAAACTGAGGCGAAAATCAGTCCTATCAGATATGATGCTCCAACAGCCGCTAATTTCCGCCTCACAATTATTTACCTTTTATGCAAGCTCAACGTTAAGCTTTTTGCCGCCGAGCAAGTGGAAGTGAAGGTGACGTACAGTCTGTCCGCCGTCTTCGCCTACGTTTGAAACAAGTCGCCAGCCGTTGTCGAGGTTGAAGGACTTTGCAAGGTGCTTTGCAACAAGCATAATATCCTTTACAACGTCAACATTGCTTTCGTCAAGCTCATCGGCACCCCCGATATGCTCCTTTGGGATTATAAGAATATGTACGGGTGCCATGGGATTGATGTCCTTGAAAGCGATGACCTTATCGCTTTCGTATACCTTTTCAGAAGGAATTTCGCCTGAAATTATCTTACAAAAAATGCAGTCCATACTTTATTTCCTTTCCGACTGTTTATCAGCCGATCATATTTTTAACTATATCGGTAAGAGCGAGAAGTGCCTCGTCGATCTTGGTTACGTCAGCGATACCTGCCATAGCCGTATCGGGCTTTCCACCGCCCTTGCCGCCTGCGATAGCCGCGATCTCCTTAACTATCTTGCCTGCGTTTGCACCCTTTGCAACTGCTTCGGGGCTTGCGATACAAAGGAAGTTGCCCTTGCCGTCCGATACGCCTGCGAGTACCGCAATAAACGAATCGTTAGCATCTTTCAGCTTGTCGCCGGCTTTTCTCAGACTGTCGCCTGTTACGCCCGAAAGCATAGCGGAGAATACCTTTATTCCGTTTACTTCTGCCGCACCGTCGGTGATGTTCTTCATTTGGCTCATTGAAATGATACCGTTAAGGCGGTCTATTTCAGCCTGCATAGCGTGCATTTCATTCATGATATTTTCGCACTTCTGCATTACGGCAGAGGGGTTAGCTATCTTAAGAACCTGTGCGATATTTGTTACCATCGCCTTTGTCTGGTCGTATGCCGAAAGTACGTTGTAGCCTGTAACAGCTTCAATTCTTCTTACACCCGATGCTACAGATGTTTCGGATATGATCTTGAACAGACCTGCCTTTGCTGTATTGTCAAGGTGTGTACCGCCGCAGAACTCTGTTGATACATTGCCTGCCTGTACAACTCTTACGATATCGCCGTACTTTTCGCCGAACAGAGCCATAGCGCCCTTCTTGCGTGCTTCTTCAATAGGAAGCTCCTCTGTTACAACGGGGATACCTGCGAGGATCCAGTCGTTTACGAGCATTTCAACCTTTTCAAGCTCTTCGGGAGTAACCGCGCTGAAGTGGCTGAAGTCGAAACGGCATCTGTAGGGATCTACATAAGAACCTGCCTGGTGAACGTGGTCGCCGAGCACCTTTCTGAGTGCCGCCTGTAAAAGGTGAGCACAGGTGTGGTTTCTTGCCGTAGCCATACGCTTCTTTTCGTCAACTGCCGATTTAACCGCGTCGTCTGTATAGAAGCAGCCGCTTTCAACGTGGCAGTTGCAGATAAACTGTCCTGCACCTGTCTTCTTGGTGTCAATGACCTGCATTACGTTGTCCCCTGCTGTGATTGTACCGCAGTCGCCTACCTGTCCGCCGCTTTCTGCATAGAAAGGTGTAACGTCAAGAACAACTGTTACCTCGTCGCCCTCGTTGCAGACATCTGTAACCTCGCCATCCTTTATCATGGCAAGGATCTTGCTGTCGGCTGTCAGTGACTTATATCCGACAAATGTTGTTGTAAGTCCGCTGAGCGCATTCGCTGTAGCTTCGTCCCAGCCGCCCTTGAACGCCTGGTTAGAACGTGCCTTCGCCTTCTGCTCGTTCATAAGCTCGAAGAAACGCTCTTCATCGATACCGATGTTCTTTTCCTGAAGAATTTCTCTCGTCAGGTCGATAGGGAAGCCGTAAGTGTCGTGAAGCTTGAAGAGGTTTTCACCGCTTAAGATAGGCTTCTGAGTATCTTCTGCCGAAAGTTCCTTTATAAACTCGCCGAGTATCTGCATACCCTTGTCTACAGTCTTTGCAAAGCTTTCTTCCTCAGTCTTGATGACCTTCTTTATATATTCTCTCTTCTCATCAAGCTCGGGATAAGCGGAGAGGTTTTCGTTGATAACAGTGTCGCAGATCTCATACAGGAAGGGTCTGTTTACGCCGAGCATTCTGCCGTGTCTTGCGGCACGTCTTAACAGACGGCGCAGTACATAGCCTCTGCCTTCGTTTGAAGGACGGATACCGTCGCCCACCATAAATGTTGTCGAACGGATATGGTCGGTGATAACACGGATAGAAACGTCTGTTGTGGGGTCATCATGATAGTTTACACCCGCAACAGAGCAGATCTTCTTCATAATGTTCTGGATTGTATCGACCTCAAACAGGTTGTCAACATCCTGCATTACACAGGCAAGACGCTCAAGACCCATACCTGTATCGATGTTCTTTGTTGCGAGCTGTGTGTAGTTGCCCTTGCCGTCGTTATCGAACTGTGTGAATACGAGGTTCCATATCTCGATTATTCTGTCGCATTCGCCAGCCTGTTCAAAACTCTCGAAAGGACCGTACTTTTCGCCTCTGTCGAAGTGGATCTCCGAGCATGGACCGCAAGGACCGCTTCCGTGCTCCCAGAAGTTATCAGCCTTGCCGAGCTTTATTATTCTTTCGCGGGGTACGCCTACTTCGTTAGCCCATATATCGCCCGCTTCGTCATCTTCTTCGTAAATTGTGACCCACAGCTTTTCCTCGGGGATCTCAAGTACCTTTGTGAGGTATTCCCACGCCCATGCTGTAGCCTCATGCTTGAAGTAATCGCCGAATGAGAAGTTGCCGAGCATTTCAAAATATGTGCCGTGTCTTGCTGTCTTGCCGACATTGTCGATATCGGGTGTTCTGATACACTTCTGACAAGTTGTTACACGGTGTCTGGGGGGCTCTTCAATGCCCTGAAAATACTTTTTAAGAGGTGTCATACCCGCATTGATAAGAAGTACAGAGTTATCACCCTGCGGTACAAGCGGAGCTGATGCCATTCTCAGATGTCCTTTGCTCTCGAAAAATTTGAGATAGCTTTCTCTAAGATCGTTAAGTCCTGTCCATTTCATATAATTTATGATTCCTTCCGTTTATCATCAGGGATGCAAAAAGCAGTACCCGATTTTTAGTTGAACATACATATTTAATTATATCCGATTTTGGTAAAAAGTCAATATTTTTTTGCGATAATGGGTGAGTAATAAGGGATAAAAGAGAAAGGAGCACCCGATAAGAGTGCTCTGGTTTGTAGAAAAAAGCTTGTTTTTGAGAAATGCAGTGTATTCTCAATCCCTAACCCCAAACCTCTTCCCCTCGGGAAGGGGCTATATTACTGGGGCTACCGCCCCTAGTCCCTGTTGGGGGCTTTGCCCCTCAACCCCATTTTTAAAAGATATATAGTTTTATCGACAGTCTGAAGAGCACAAGATAAGAGTGCTCTTTTAAGGTTTATTCTGTCGTGGCTGAATTATCATCATTGCCGCTTTCGGCATCGGCGGGTTCTTCACTCTTCGGAGCAGAGCTGTTTTCCGTTTCTGCTTTCGCGTTCAAATCAACTTCGAATGCCTTTGCCACAGTGCCGATAAGCTCGGTTATCCTGCCGCTCGGACGTTCAAAATATCTGTTTTCAAGAACCGTTATCTTACCGTCCGTTACCGCTTTAAGCTCCGAATAGTTTTCGTCCGATATCAGCGTATCCACGCCTATGATATCGCTTACGAATATAAGGTCGGGCTGATTTTCGGCTAGGTCTGCCGCCTTATATGTATAGCCGCTTGCGCTTTCTGCAATATTTGTACCGAAAAGGCTGAGAACAGCGCTTTCAAACGTATCTCCGCCCGCCGGAGTGTTAGCGGCGGTTACATAGATGAATTTCTTTTTTGTCTTTTTTATCGCGTCAATCTGTTTTTTTATCGGTGAGAATGCCTTTTCTCCCGCCGCCTCACCGTCAAACAGTCCGTTCATCGCAAGTCCGAAAAATTTGTAGATATTTTCAAACTCCTCAATGCTTCTGGGTGAGGGGATAACAAGAACCTTGATGCCCTGTGCTTCAAGCGATATCTTGTCCTTTGTCACTATCGGAGTCGCCGTGATAACAAGGTCGGGCTTCAGCTTTTTGATAGCCGCTATGTCGGGGTTTGCACTGCTTGCCGCCTTGGGAAGCTCCTTTACGCTCTCGGGGTAGTCACAATAGTCGCTGACCGCCGTTATTTTTTCGCCGTAACCCATTTCAAAGAGTATCTCGGTGTAAGCGGGGGTGAGAGATACTATCTTTTCGGGAGCTTTTGCGATCTCCGTATCGTTCAGTGTTACCGGGTATGCGCTGAGCGGTTCACTGCTTTGAGCCGAGCTGTTTTCTTCTGTTATAGCACCCGATGATTTTCCGGGTATCAGCATAATGTTTTCACAGCCGCCGAATGTGACCGTAAGAGCAAGTAAAGCCGCTGTCAGCATTATAAGCTTTCTTTTCATATTACATCTTCTCCGGGTCAATGCCGAGCGCAAGCTTTGATTGCAGGCTGTCCGCAAACTGCCTTGCTATTCTCGGCGATCTGCCGTTGCGCTTGAGCGCAAATCTTTCCGCGCATCTGTCGAGCTTGTCCTTATCTATTATAATTCCTCTGTCGAGGATAAGACTGCGTACAATTTCAAGGTAGATTTCCTTGTTGGGCGCGAGGAATGTTACAAACAGACCAAATCTGTCTGACAGCGACATACTCTCGTCTATTTCGTCCGCACTGTGAACGTTGTCGCCCATACGACTGCTTTCGGTTTCCTTGATGAGATGGCGGCGGTTTGTCGTTGCATATATCAGGATATTTGACGGCCTGCCGCAGACAGAGCCCTCGAGAACCTTTTTAAGTACGCCGAAGCCCTCGTCATTCTCGCCGAAAGACAGGTCATCAATGAAGATTATAAACTTAAGCGGGCTTTCGCTCAGCGTTTTATACAGTGTAGGTAGGCAGGCAACGTCCTTTTTGTCGACCTGTACTATGCGCAGGTTTGCGTACTCGTTGAGAAGTGCTTTGACAGTCGAGGACTTACCTGTACCTCTGTCGCCGTAGAGCAGAGCATTGTCTGCGGGGTGACCTGCAATGAATGCCCTTGTGTTATCAACGATCTGCTTTCTCTGTGCTTCATATTTCTTAAGATCCGAAAGACGTATAGCGTCGGGCTTTTCAATAGGCTGAAGCTCGCCGTTGTCGTATACGAAAGCCTTGTATTTGGCATAGATGCCGCTTCCGTTTTCGCTTATATGGCGGATAAAATACTCTGCATTGCAGTCAAAGCCGCCCGTTACATATTCGGGAAGTGAGAAAATAAAATTCTCGTTGAACTTCTGGAAGAGATAATCTTTCAGCTTGTGAGCCGACATTTTTGCAAGCTCTTTTATTACCGATACGTCGTATTCAACGGCATAAAGCTTGCTTGTATCTTCTTTTTTTATGTAGCTTTCTATAAGCTTTGAGTCTGCGTATGTCAGAAGCTCGCGCAGATAGTCCGCAAGCGTCTTGTCGTGTGTGAGCAGATAACGAGCGATATTTGTATACGCGTCTATCGCTGTGCATTCATCATCGCTTGCAAGCTGTTCAAACTGATCGATGATATAATCGCCGCTTATGTCAAATGCGGTAAGAGATCTTAATTTGTGTGCCGTTTCTTTCATTGGTTTGCCTTTCCTTTTCGTTCTTTATATGTCCTGCCGTGCCGTGCTTTTTATAAGCGCCAGCATATTGTCAAAATCCTCGAGCGTTGACAGACTGCCGCACATATTGCGGAGCTTTGCCGCGCCCGGTCTGCCTTTGAGATACCATGCGGTATGCTTGCGTGCTTCCTTCATTCCGATATATTCGCCCTTGTCCTCACAGAGCAGTCTTATGTGCTCGTTCATAATGTCAAGCTGTTCATCGGGGGAAGGTGGGGGTAAAACTTCTCCTGTTTCAAGATAATGCTTTATCTCGGAAAATATCCACGGTCTGCCGCAGGCGGCTCTGCCCACCATTACAAGGTCACAGCCGGTGTAATCGTACATATGTTTACAGCTTTCGCCGCTGTCGACATCGCCGTTTCCTATTACAGGTATGCTCAGTGCCTGTTTTACCTCCGCAATTATGTCAAGGTCGGCCTTGCCGCTGTACATCTGGTTCTTTGTCCTGCCGTGGACCGCAATCGCAGACGCTCCGTTTTCCTGTGCAACACGGGCGACCTCAACGGCATTAACATTCTTTTCGTCCCAGCCCTTTCTTATCTTGACAGTAACGGGAATATCGGTCGCTTTTACGACCGCCTCAACTATCTGTCCGAGAAGAATCGGATTTTTCATCAGTGCCGAACCTGCACCGTTTCCCGCAACCTTCGGAACGGGGCAACCGCAGTTTATATCTATGAAATCGGGATTATACTGCGCCGCGATAACTGCCGCTTTAGCCATAAATTCGGGCTCACTGCCGAACAGTTGTATTGCCATCGGACGTTCATAATCAGTTAACGTGAGCAGGCTTGCAGTCTTGCGGTCCGAGTAGCAAAGACCTTTTGCGCTTGCCATTTCTCCTGTGAGCAGTGCCGCACCGTATTTCTTACACATAGTGCGCATGGCTTTGTCTGCAACAGATGCCATAGGGGCAAGCGAGGCTGTTTTTTCTATCCTGACATTTCCTATCGTAATGTATTCCACTATCGGTAAAGAGTAGCTCCTTTCGGAATATATTTAAATCATTATATCACTTTTTGAACTGCTGTTCAATAGATTATGGCGCACAGAAGCCGAAGAAGATATATTTTTAGAAGTTTTTATACAATATTCCCATTTATACCTTGCAATCCGACAAAAAATATTGTATAATATTATACGGCGTTTTTGCTGTTTATCGTTTTTTCGGTTTATTTAAACGCCGTTAACATTCGTATGCTACCATGCACATTATGCCGCAAGGCGGATCTGTTCATATTTAAGGAGTTGTTATCTTGGCATTCAAGCTATTTGATTATCAGAGTTCGGGCAACGGTGTATCAAAGACTGCGCCGCAGAAGAAGCCGTTTTTCAGATACTGGGAGATATTCGGCAGAAAGTTCTGGAAAATCATCGAACTGAATTTGCTTTACATACTTTTCTGTATACCTGTCGTGACATTCGGACCTGCCACGGCAGCGCTTACTCATGTTATGAGAAAGTTCATACTTGAGCAGCCCTGCTTTGTGTTTGACGAGTTTTTCACTGCGTTCAAAAAGAATTTCAAGCAGTCCGTTGCTATAGGAATTATCGACGTTATAGGTGTAGCGGCTCTTGTTGTCGCACTGTTTGAATTTATGGCTGCCGATAAGCTTCCCGACGGTATGATCGTATATATCTGCGTGTTTATCTGCATTGCGACACTGCTGTATATAATGCACTTCTATATCTATCTTGAAATAGTTGCGCTGAAGCTTCCGCTCAAGGCTATGCTGAAAAATGCGCTGCTCCTCGTTTTCCTCGGTGTAAAGCGCAATTTTATCGCGCTGGTGATAAATCTTGCGATAATAACGCTTATCGTTTTATTCCTGCCTTATTCGATATTTGCGGTCATAGTGTTCCCACTGGCTTTTATGAGCTTTACCACAACGTTTATATGTTACCCCATAATTCAGAAATATATCGTCAATCCGTACTATGAGGATCGCGGCGAGCGCAACCCCGAGCTCGGTCCGATAAGTGATGAGGATATCGCCGAAAACGCTGTATTTGTCGACAGAGGCGGAAGCGAAAAGGAGATAAAGGCAGCGCCAAAGGCTCACGGCAAGGTTATCAAATAATTATTACGGCATTCCCGCAGAAAGTGCGGGAATGCCGTTTTGCGTAAATTAAGCGCATTCGCCGGGTATTTACAAAAACTGTTGCATTATATCCGTAAAAGTGGTATAATTATATTATGTATTGTGCGGTTTTCACTGCATCGTTATCCGGCAGAACAACAAGAAAGAAGGGTATTGATATGAAGGCTGATTTACATTGTCACACAACAATGTCCGACGGCTCACTGGGTCTTGAAGAAACCATTGCACAGGCAAAGCGCTACGGTATCGATTATTTTGCGATAACCGACCACGACACGCTTTCGTCTTCATCAAGAGCGGTTGTACTCGGTGAACGTTACGGTGTCAACGTTATCCCTGCGGTCGAGTTTTCTACATACGACAGCAAGCACGGAACAAAGGCGCACATAATCTGTTATAATCCCGAAAAGCCCAACAGGCTTGAAGGCTTATGTCTGCGCACTTGTGAACTGCGTAAGAAGCGCGGCAAACAGATGGCTATGAAAGTACTTGAGAAGTACCCCATAACGCTTGAAAGCATACTGCGTTACGCCACAGGCAGTAAAGTGATATTCAAGTGTCATATTATGCACGCCCTTATGGACTACGGTTACACGACAGATCTTTACGGCAAGGTGTATGAGGAGCTGTTCAATCCTGTAACGGGACTTTGTGCAGAAGAAGTAAGCACCGATATGCAGGATTATCCGGAGGTGCATTTTGTACTTGAGCTTATACATTCGGCGGGCGGTATCGCAGTACTTGCCCACCCCGCGGTATTTGATAATTTCGAGTTGCTTGAAGAGCTCGCCGCCGCAGGTAAGATAGACGGTGCGGAGGTATGGCATCAGAGCGCAAGCGAAGAACAGCGCGAAAGACTGCTCAAAATAGCCGAGAAATATAATCTCATCACGACGGGCGGCTCGGATTTCCACGGATTTTATAACCACTATCCGATAGCTATTGGTACAAATTACACGCCGGATGCATCGCTTCAGCGGATACTGAAGAAGAAAATCAAATAATCGGCAAAAGGAAGGAAAAGAAAAATGGCAACTGATATCAAACAGCAGGCACTGGAAAAGCACTATGAGTGGCAGGGAAAGATCGAGGTTATCTCAAGAGCTCCCGTAAATACAAGAGAGGATCTTTCTCTTTGCTATACTCCCGGTGTTGCCCAGGCCTGTCTTGAAATAGAAAAAGATCCTTCGCTGTCATATAAGTTGACACGCCGCAAGAATTTAGTCGCAGTTATCACAGACGGTACTGCGGTACTGGGACTCGGCGATATAGGCGGACTTGCAGGTATGCCCGTTATGGAGGGTAAATGCTGCCTGTTCAAAGAGTTTGCGGGCGTTGACGCATTCCCCATCTGCATAAAGTCAAAGGACGTAGACGAGATAGTAAGAACTATCGAGCTTATCTCCGACAGCTTTGGCGGAATAAACATAGAGGATATCTCAGCGCCGAGATGCTTTGAGATCGAACGCAGACTGAAAGAAAAGCTTGATATCCCTGTATTCCATGATGACCAGCACGGAACTGCCGTTGTGGTAGGTGCGGCACTTATCAATGCCGTTCGCTGTGCGGGAAAGCAGATGAAGGACATCACCGTTGTAATCAACGGCGCAGGTGCGGCAGGTATCGCAATAGGCACGTTCTTACTCAATATGGGTATCGGTAATCTTATTATGGTTGACATAAACGGTATCATCAATAAGGACGACAAGTACGAAAATCCCGCTCATGCAGAGATCGCAACAAAGACAAACAACAATAACATAAAGGGCGGACTTGCCGAGGCTATGAAGGGTGCAGATGTATTCATCGGCGTATCAAAGCCCGGTCTTGTAAGCGAGGATATGGTAAAGTCGATGGCGGAAAAGTCCATAGTATTTGCTATGGCAAATCCAGAGCCTGAAATTATGCCCGACAAGGCGCTTGCCGCAGGTGCGTATATCGTAGGAACAGGAAGAAGCGACTTCCCCAACCAGATAAACAACGTACTTGTATTCCCCGGAATATTCAAGGGTGCTTTACAGTGCGGAGCAAAAGCGATAACGGAAGAGATGAAGAAGGCCGCCGCTTATGCGATAGCGGATATAGTAACTCCCGACAAGCTGTCGAGAGAATATATAATCCCCAGTCCGCTTGACAAGTCGGTTGCCGAGGCGGTAGCAACAGCAGTCACAAAGGCGGCACAGCAGTAAGATAAACGGCATAGCAATTTGACAATTTGAAAGGAAGACGAAAAATGACATTTGAATATACACCCAAGGGAGTATGCTCCCGTAAAATGATAATAGACGTTGAGGACGGCAAGGTAGAGAGCCTACAGGTAATAGGCGGTTGCAACGGCAATCTTCAGGGCATAGCGCACCTTGTAAAGGGAATGCCCGTTGACGAGGTCATTGAGCGCCTTGACGGCATAAAGTGCGGCTCAAAGAGCAGCTCATGTCCCGCTCAGCTTGCCGAAGCACTGAAAGAATACACGGCAAACAGCTGAACGGCAGTTATGATTTTACAGGGAGGTGAAACGAGTGGCAGAATACTGGGACGTATATGATAAGAACAGAAAACGTACCGGAAAGCTTCATAAAAGAGGTATCCGTATGCAGCCGGGCGAATACAACATTGTCTGTGAGGCGTGGATAGTAAGCGGTAACAAGCTGCTCGTAACACAGCGCTGTAAGTACAAGAATTTCGGCGGTCTGTGGGAATGCACAGGCGGTGCGGTCAAGGCGGGCGAATCAAGCATTGATTGCATAAAGCGCGAGATAAAGGAAGAGATCGGCATAGATGTTACCGATGATGAGCTGACTTTCAAGGGCACTAAGCACGGTGCGGCTTTCTTTATTGATTGCTATGAGCTCCACAGGGATCTGACGCTCGATGATCTGACGCTTCAGAAAGAGGAGGTATCGGGCGCAAAGTTCGTTACTCTTGCCGAGTTTGAGAAAATGCAGAAAGAGAAAAAGCTTATCCCGGGGCTTTTTGATTTTATGACAGAGCTTGAATTCAGCTTTGTTACAGGGAAAACTACTTATCCGAAAGGAAACAAAAAATAATGAAAATAATGGCTGTTGATTACGGCGATGCGCACACAGGACTTGCCTGCTGTGACAGAACACAGACGCTTGCATCACCGCTGGGCGTTATAGATGAAAGAAACTTTCAGACGTGTGTTGAAAAGGTAGCCGCCGCCGCTGTCGAATATGAGGTCGGCGAGGTCGTAGTCGGAAACCCGATAAATATGAACGGAACATACGGACCGAGAAGCGAGAAGTGCAGAATGTTTGCCGATATGCTTCAGAACTTCCTTGAGATACCTGTTGTAATGTGGGACGAGCGTTCAACCACAGTCACGGCGCACAATATGATGAATGACGTAAACAAGCGCGGCAAGGAGCGCAAAAAGGTAATTGACGCGGTCGCCGCCGCAGTTATTCTTCAGAATTACCTTGACTATAAGGCTAATCTGCTTGCAAGGGAAAAGGCTAAGCAGGAAGAGAAGTAATGAGGGAATAGACCGATTGATAGTCCTATATCAGTCGGTTTCTTTTATATGAGGTAAAATATGAATATCGCAGATATAACAAAAGAGGATTTTGAAAGCGAAATAAGCGAGGTAAAAGCGTTTGTAAATTCGCAAAAAGACAATTTCCCCGACATACTGAAAAACGCTTTGAAAAGTGCGGTAAGATACGAATATACTACCGTGGAGTGCAATGGTACAGGAGGTTGGTATAATCCCGATTATTATCTGTTCCTCGCTGTCGGTGGTTATCATAGAGGAAAAATTAAAAACTGTAAGAACAAGCCTCAGAAATACGGCTATGAATATGGTTTTGATGAAAACGGTCGTCTGATTTACGACTACAGGTGTGGCAGTAACAACTACGGAATATATTTTTATAACAGTGAAGATGTGTACAGGGTAGGTTGCTTTTACCGGAATGATGATCAGCATATTTGTTTGATAGATACGTTTACAAAATACCGTTTTGACGGCGGAAAAGCAAAGGAATGTACATATTTCGATATATTGCCCGGCATTGGAATATCGTCGGTGGAAAAGGATTGTTACTTTTATCAGGACGATAAAGTTGCTTTCAGGAGATATGTATATTTTAATAACAGCGATGACGAATTTATATCAAAGAGTACGCAATGGATAAATGAAACAGGATTGCGTGATATGCTTGATATGCCTGATATGCCTGATATTCGTGATATTTATTGGGAAGACTATGTTTTTTCATTGGACGAAAACGGCGTTTTTACGCATTATACCGCACAGGATTGCAGAACATATGATGTGTTGTATAGCGGGTTTACGCTGAATGATGCTTCTTATTTTCCTTTATAATAAAACCCGGTGCAGGCAATGTGGCTTGCACCGGTTTTTCGTATTCTGTTAAATTACATCTGCGCCTTAAATCCGCCGAAGTCCTTATTCAGCATATCGACTGCCTTCTGTAAAAGCTCATCGCTGATACCGCCGAATGAGCGTATCTGGCGGAGCGGCATACTGCCTATCATACTGCGTACAGCCTCAGGCTCAAAGTGCTCACCGCCGAGCAGTCCCTTTGCAACCTTTGTGAAGAGCAGATCAAGAGTAGCCTTGCCCTCAGCGTAGTCCATAAACTCGCCGAATACCGTGTTTTCCGTTGCAACAAACGGAAGCTTAACCGCTGTTTTGTGTGTGACCTCAGCCGTAAGCCTTATGTCGCGTGAGGAGCTTGCTATCATTATATCGTACTTGCCGTTGGGTGCGTACCAGTCACCGAGTTCTGTATGGTAGTAGCTGAACGCTCTCTTGTCAAGCTTGAATGTGACTGTCTTGCTTTCACCGGGCTGAAGCTCGACCTTTGTAAAGTCCTTAAGTTCCTTTTCGGGGCGAACGGCAAAACCCGATTTGTCGGCAACGTAAAGCTGTACTATTTCCTTACCTGCGCAGTTGCCTGTATTCGTGATAATCGCGCTTACCGTGAGGATATCGTCATCGCCCACTGTTGTGTCGGAGAGCTTTATATCCGAATATTCAAAGGTCGTGTATGACAAACCGTGACCGAACGGATAGCGTACTGTCATTTCCTTCTTATCATAGTATCTGTAGCCTACGAATACGCCCTCGTTGTACTCTGCGTGGCGGTCGCCGGGGAATGTGAGATAGCAGGGGGTGTCTGAAAGCTTCATCGGGATAGTTTCCGCAAGCTTTCCGCAGGGGTTAGCCTTGCCGAAGAGAATGTCCGCCGTTGCTTCACCTGTAGCCTCGCCGCTGAGGTAAACCTCGAGGATCGCGCTTACCTTGTCATTCCACGGCATTTCAACGGGAGAGCCGTTGTGGAGAACTACTATAACGTTTTCCTGCACCTTGCAGATCTCGTCTATAAGCTCGTTCTGGCAGTCGGGCATACGCATATGTGTTCTGTCATATCCCTCAGACTCAAAGCTGTCGGGAAGTCCCGCGAATATTACCGCTACATCACTGTCTGCGGCAAGCTGTACAGCCTCTTCAAGGAGTGCGGGGTTAGTGTCGTTTGCTTCGCGCTCATAGCCCTCTGCGTAAGAGATCTCGGAGTATTTTGCGGCGCTTTCAAGCGCGTTTGAGATGTTCTTTGTGTTGATGTGGGAACTTCCGCCGCCCTGTATCCTCGGGTTCTTGGCGAAAGCGCCGATGAACGCTATCTTAGCTCCGCCGGACGGTAAAGGAAGAGCACCGTCATTTTTAAGAAGCACCACACATTCTTTGGCAATTTCTGCCGCCTTTTTGTGGTCTGTACCACGGTCAAATGTATGCGCGCCACCCTTGACATCACGGTAGCGGTATACCTGTTCGAGTATACGCTTTACGGCAGTATCGAGTATCTTTTCGTCAAGTGTGCCGTTCTTCACGGCTTCAACGATCTTTGCGTCATTCAGTCCGTTACTTGACGGCATTTCTAGGTCAAGTCCTGCGGCAAGACCTTTTACACGGTCGTTTACTGCGCCCCAGTCGGACACTACATAACCCTTGAAGCCCCATTCATCACGCAGAACCTTGTTCAGAAGATAGTCGTTTTCTGATGCGTATACGTCGTTTACAAGGTTGTATGAGCACATCACAGTCCAAGGCTGAGCCTTTTTGACCGCTGTTTCAAAAGCGGGAAAGTAGATTTCGCGCAGTGTACGCTCGTCCATATCAGATGAGCAGGTGATGCGGCGCGTTTCCTGACTGTTTGCGGCGAAGTGCTTTATGGAAGTGCCGACATTCTTGCTCTGAACTCCGCTTATATATGCGGCGGAAAGCTCACCCGCAAGGTAAGGGTCTTCCGAAATATATTCAAAGTTTCTGCCGCACAGCGGTGAACGCTTTATGTTTACGGCCGGTCCGAGCAGTACAGATACATCTTCGGCGCGGCACTCCTCGCCGAGTGTTTCGCCCATCGACTGCATAAGCTCGCGGTCAAAGCTGCACGCCGTAGCACAGGCGGCGGGGAAGCAGACAGCCTCTATACTCTGATTTGGGTCAACTGTATTAAGATCCTGCTTGCGCAGTCCGTGAGGTCCGTCGCTTACCATAACATCGGGAATGCCTAAACGGTCGACCTTTTTGGTGTGCCAGAAGTCGGCGCCCGAGCAAAGTCCTGCTTTTTCTTCAAGCGTCATTTCAGAAATAAGTTTATCAATATCGTGCATATTGTTATTCCTTCCTGTGTGAAATTTGGTTATTTTGATGACTCAATTATAACATTTGTGCCCGAAAATGTCTATAGATAAATCCGAAATTTTCATATAAATTCTACATAGGTATAATGTCGATTTCACACGGTAATAATATCATCTGTAAGTAAAATCCGTAAAAGGAGTGTTTATTATGAACAGAAAAATGAAGAAGTATAAATATATAATATCGGTTGTAGCGGCGGCTACAGCTATAGCGGCAGTGTTCTCGGCCTGTACGGCAAACGGCGGTGAAAGCGGCGTTTCTTCTGCCGCTCCCGGACTTTCAACATCATTATCCGAAAGTGCGGAAAGTTCATCGGGAAATGTAACCGATACCGACAAGAACAACGATAAATCCGCTCAGGGACTGAGAGATACGATAGCTAAGGCATATGGCGACAACTATCTGCCCGATCAGACTATGGAAGCTGATATGCTTGAAAGTGAATTCGGGCTGAAAAAGGATATGTACGATGAGGTTGTAGCGGAAGCTCCTGTTATCGGATTTCACCCTGATAGACTGGTTATAGTAAAGCCTGCAAAGGGCAAGGAAGCCGATGTAAAGCGCGCCCTTGAAGATACGCTTCTTGTGATGAAAGAACAGCAGACGCAGTACCCTGTAAATGTTGCAAAGGTAAATGCAGGTAAGGTGCTTGAAAAAGACGGCTACTACTGCTTTATGATACTGGGCGATACCGATGACACAAGCGAGAATGACGATGACGCGGCTAAGTTTGCGGAAGAGCAGGTCAATATCGGCGTCAAGGCGTTTAACGATTATTTCGCGTAAAATCCTTAAGTTATATCAAAAATTATTTTAAGAAGCCAATTTGCATTGATTTTTCTATACAAATATGTTATAATTATATAACAAATTTACAGTGCAGAAAGGACGATAGTATGTTGCGTTATCATAAGCTCGATGAAAATATAGAAAAATTAATATCCGAAAATATAGCAAACAATGTTTCCAATCCCTATAAGGCTTTGGATAAAAACGCATTACGTCGCAATCAACGCAAAGATATAAATAGTCTTCTGAGACCTTCTTATTCACGAGATATTGATAAAATTTTGCATTTACCTCTTTATAATCGTTATAATGATAAAACACAGGTTTTTTCATTTGTTAGTAATGATGATATAACAAGAAGAGGACTTCATGTCCAATTGGTTTCCAGAATTGCACGTAATATTGGCAGATTATTAGATTTGAATCTGGATTTGATAGAAGCAATAGCTCTCGGACATGATATCGGTCATACTCCTTTTGGTCATGCAGGTGAACGCTATTTAAGCGATTTGTTACATGAAAATACAGGTCGTTACTTTAATCATAATGTTCATAGCGTAAGAGTGCTTGATGTACTGTACAAAAGAAATATCAGTTTACAGGTTCTTGATGGGGTGCTGTGCCATAACGGAGAATTTGAACTCAATGAATATCGTCCATCAAATTTAAACAGCTTTGAAACTTTTGATGAAAAAGTGGAGGATTGTTATAAAAACGGAAAGCTTTCAATAGAAAAACTAGTTCCTATGACTCTGGAAGGTTGTGTGGTAAGAATAAGCGATATAATAGCTTATATCGGAAAAGACCGGCAGGATGCTATTACAGCAAAAATATTGCCGGAAGACTACAAATTTTCGTCTGAATTTATAGGAAGTCATAATGCAGAAATGATTAATAACCTTGTTGTAGATATTGTTGATAACAGCTACGGCAAGGACTACATAGCACTAAGTAATAGTGCTTTTCTTGATTTGAAAACAGCGAAAAAAGAGAATTATGAATACATTTATTTCAACGAAGATGTAAGTAAGGAATACGACAGAATTATAAAGCCGATGTTTAACGATTTATATCAGAAATTACTTTCAGATGTTAAAGAAAAAAACAGGAATTCTTTAATTTACAAGCATCATGTTTCGTATATAAAAAATAATTTGCGATATTACGAAGATTATGACTACGAAAATGAGGAACCTAATCAAATAGTTGTAGATTATATAGCAAGTATGACTGATAATTATTTTATTGAATTATATAATTATCTGTTTCCCAAAAAAGAGTGGAGAATCGATTACAAAACATATTTTGATTGAGTTTCTAATAATAATCCTTGAATTTATTTATTTTTCGATTTTGGTGTTGACAAATCACCAAAACAGTGCTATACTCTAAATCGATAAAGAAAATGCGTTGACGAGGAAGTCGGCGGAAAAACCTCACAGAGAGCCGTTGTCGGTGCGAGACGGCAGGAAATACCGCATAAGATAATCACCTCTGAGCAGACAGGCAGAAACAACAGTAAGCCTGTACGGGCACTCCCGTTACAGAGTAGCATATTGACGGATATGTACAGAGCGGCTCGTATATGCGGGCAATAAGAGTGGTAACACGGAGACTTCAAGCCTTCGCCTCTTGAAACATCAGTTTCATAAGGCGGGGCTTTTTATTTTATAAGCTACCGGAAAGTGCTTTGTATCATTGAAATCTCAAAATCATTCATAAAGCAAAGACAGGAAAGGAAAGAAAAAAGATGTTGACATTAGACAAGGTTTATCATGCGGCTTTTAAACTCAAAGAGGTAATAAGACCTACAGACCTTATCCATGCTCCCCAGATAAATCCCGATGCGGACGTTTATCTCAAGACAGAGAATTTACAGGTAACAGGTTCGTTCAAGGTAAGAGGTGCGTACTACAAGATCTCCACACTTACTGAAGAAGAGAAGAAGCACGGCGTTATCGCCTGCAGTGCGGGCAACCACGCGCAGGGCGTTGCACTTGCCGCACAGAGAAGCGGTATCAAGTCTATAATCTGTTTGCCTGACGGTGCACCTATCTCAAAGGTTGAAGCAACAAAAAGCTACGGCGCAGAGATCTGTCTTGTTGAGGGCATATATGACGATGCGTACAACAAGGCTTTACAGCTCCGTGACGAGCATGGCTATACATTTATCCACCCGTTCAACGATGAGGACGTTATCGCAGGTCAGGGTACGATCGGTCTTGAACTGCTTGAACAGCTCGATGATATAGACGCTGTTGTAGTGCCTATCGGCGGCGGCGGACTTATCTCGGGTGTCGCTTTCACAATGAAGTCACTTAAGCCCGAAATCAAGATCTACGGTGTTCAGGCGGCAGGCGCACCCAGTATGCTGACATCTGTCAAGGACGGAAAGATCGAGTGCCTCGATCACGTTTCCACTATCGCAGACGGTATCGCGGTAAAAGAGCCCGGTTCAAACACATTTGAGCTTTGCAGAAAGTATGTTGACGATATCGTAACTGTTACGGACGATGAGATCTCGACCGCAATACTTACTCTTATCGAAAAGCACAAGCTGATAGCAGAGGGCGCGGGCGCAGTTCCCGTAGCGGCTGTAATGTTCAATAAAGTACCCGTAAAGGGCAAGAAGGTCGTTTGCCTTGTATCCGGTGGTAATATCGACGTTACGATCCTTTCAAGAGTTATCAAGAGAGGTCTTATCAAGTCGGGTCGTACCTGCCAGCTCAACATTGCGCTTATTGACAAGCCCGGTCAGCTTAAAGGTGTATCACAGATCATTGCAGATCTCGGCGGTAACGTTATCTCGGTTCACCACGAGCGTGCAAACGAGGGCGAAGATGTTAACGGTTGCTATCTGCGTGTTGAGCTTGAAACAAGAAATTATGAGCATATCGCTCAGATAAGAAAAGCACTTACCGATGCAGGCTACAGCATCGAGAAATAAATAAAAGGAAGGTACAAAACAATGGAGAAAATTCATACAGACAAGGCACCTGCCGCAATAGGTCCTTATTCACAGGCAATAGTACACGCAGGTGTACTTTACACATCGGGTCAGATAGCTATCAACCCCGCAACATCTGAGGTTGAAGCAAAGGACATCGAGGGTCAGACGCATCAGATCTGCAAAAACTTAGGCGAGGTTTTAAAGCAGGCGGGTACAAGCTTTGAAAATGTTATCAAGACGACCTGCTTCTTAGCCGATATGGGCGACTTTGCAAAGTTTAACGAGGTTTACGGTCAGTACTTCACATCTAAGCCCGCCCGTTCATGCGTTGCGGTAAAGGCACTCCCCAAGGGCGTACTTGCTGAGGTTGAGGTTATCGCTAAGGTTTGATATTGTATTGTAAATATGATTTAGGGATTGTGATACAACCCGAAAAAGAAAAAGTGAGTCGAATCGCAAAGAATATTGCGCACGGCTCATTTTTTGGGTATATGGAGAAAGTTTGTCTTTAGTGCACTTCTGTTATACCGTTTTAGTAATTAACATTGATGGCAGGCTACCGATAGTTCTATTCGTTGGATAGCACTTCTCGGGTTCGCTATTCCATTTAATAACGTTGCTGCTATGTGTGAGGGAGACAACCCAAGGGAAGAGAGGAAGGCGCTCCAAAGGCGCTTTCCCTTCTCCCCTTAGGTTTTCTCCCTCGCGCTCCCACTTTCCTGACTCCTCATCTCTTCTGCCATAAAGGGGTGTTGGCGATAAGACACACAAACGGTTGCGTTTGAAAAGCCGCCGTAAGCGGGTCGCTTCGCTCTGTTCGCCCCGGGGGACTGTACAGATATCT
>DJPL01000063.1:25616-41549 GCA_002437415.1 Ruminococcaceae bacterium UBA6413
CGTTTTTTGGAAGTTTCGGTGATAATGCAGTTGCATTGATTTACTCACGAAATTATTAACACCTTATTGGCACGGAAACTGTTTTCAGCGTTGGTGGCTGTATATTTTATTGCTCTAACTTTTTTGCAATATGTTGCATTGCAATTTCAATGAAATTTTTATAAACTAGGAAGCTGTGATGAAAATTTTGTATTTCGTCACAGTTTCTTTTTGTGTTTAAGACTTGAAACTTGACAGTTAATACAAATGATGATATAACAACCTCAGCCTGAAATCGTCATAAGACGATTTCGCCGCATAATATGCAGCTTTGCTACGCAATGGCTGAGAACGTTGAAACACGATTTTGTTTTGCCCGATAGGCAAAACTTGCGGCATTTGCCGCAATGTGCCTTGACGGCACATTAAAATCGTGTTATAACAACATCGGACTAAAAATCATTTACAACGATTTTACCGCATAAAAATGCGGAGGTGCATACGCACCTATCCGAGAACGTTTTAGCATTAAATAGTTTTGCTACGCAAAACAGTGACGTACCGCCACTGTGGCTTGACAGCCACTTTATTTAATGCTATAACAACCTCAGCCTGAAATCGTCATAAGACGATTTCGCCGCATAATATGCGGCTTTGCTACGCAATGGCTGAGAACGTTAAAACACGATTTTGTTTTGCCCGATAGGCAAAACTTGCGGCATTTGCCGCAATGTGCCTTGACGGCACATTAAAATCGTGTTATAATAATGAATAAGCGGTGGCTAACCGACAGAAATAACCAATTGAAAAGGTGGTGCTTTAATGGCGAATATTCATGAATCAGGCGAGAATTATCTTGAAACTATCCTCATTCTGCGCGACAGAGGGATAGATGTTCGTTCTATTGATATAGTACACGAAATGGAGCTGTCAAAGCCGAGTGTCAGCAGAGCTATGAGCATTCTGAGAAACGGCGGTTTTATTGAGGTAGACAGGGACGGATATATAACGCTTACAGAACCCGGTGAGGAGATCGCACAGCGTATATACGAACGTCACAGAGTTCTTACCGACTGGCTTATAGGTATAGGCGTTGACGAAAAGACAGCGGCAGAAGATGCCTGCAAGCTTGAGCACGATATCAGTGTGGAATCATTTGATAAGCTGAAAAAGCATATCAGAGAAAAGCATAACGGACTTATCGTTGACAACGTAGTTACCGAATAATTTTTTATACCGGAGTTACTCTAAACTAACTTGTGTGATACATTACTGCGTTTCGGTAATGTAAAATGAAATGGGGAATTGTAACGTGGAAGAAAACAAACCGGAGATAATAGATACCAACAGCATAATTACCCCCGATAATAAGCTGTATCATGAATTTGTCGAGTGCATATCCTCGGCGCTTGACGCGCGCGACCCTTATACAGGCGATCATTCAAGGAGAGTCAGCGATACCGCAACGCTTCTCGCGGAAATGCTTGGGTTATCAGATGATGAGATACAGGAAATACATATAGCCGCACATCTTCATGATATAGGAAAGATAGGAATACCCGACTCGGTGCTTTTAAAGCCGGGTAGACTTGACGCTGAAGAGTGGGAGCTGATGAAACAGCACCCGCAGATAGGCGCTGATATACTTGCAAAGTCGCCGAGCTTTTCGAGAATATCGGCTATAATACTGCACCATCACGAAAGATATGACGGCAACGGATATCCGTTCGGCGCAAAGGAGCAGGAAATACCGCTCGGCTCAAGGATAATCGCCGTGTGTGATTCGATAGACGCGATGGCATCGGCAAGAGCCTACAGAAAAGCGCTTCCGCTTGACACGGTGCATGAAGAGATCGAAAAGAATATCGGACTGATGTATGACCCCGATGTTGCAAAAAAGATGCTTGACAACTGGAGTATAATAAAAGAGATATACGGACACAAGAAGCTTTGCGGCGAGTGTCATTTCTGCCACGATAACGGCGAGGATATCTGAAAGAGGGTCTTTTCATGAAAACATTACAGCAGATAGTCGATGAGAGTAAGTCGATCGTGTTTTTCGGCGGTGCGGGTGTATCCACAGAGAGCGGCATACCCGATTTCCGTTCGCCCGATGGGTTATATAATCAGAAATACGATGTACCGCCCGAGGAGCTTTTAAGCCACGATTATTTCTTTTCGCATACCGAAAAATTCTTTGAGTTCTACCGCGAGAAAATGCTCTGCCTTGACGCAAAGCCGAACAAAGCGCATTTAAAGCCGGCTGAGCTTGAAAAGGCGGGAAAGCTCACTGCGGTGGTAACGCAGAATATAGACGGACTGCATACTGCGGCAGGAAGCAAGACTGTGTACGAGCTTCACGGAAGCGTCCACAGAAATTACTGCCTTAAGTGCGGAAAAGGCTATAGCGCGGAATATATGCTCCACAGCGAGGGAATACCCCATTGTGACTGCGGCGGGATAATAAAGCCCGATGTTGTGCTGTACGGTGAAAATCTTGACGACAGGACGGTAACGGGTGCGCTTTCCGCTATAGAACGGTGCGACACGCTTATCATAGGCGGAACTTCGCTTACGGTATATCCCGCGGCGGGATTTATACGTTATTTCAACGGCAATAATTTAGTCCTTATAAATATGTCACCAACACCTTACGACAATAAGGCTGACCTTGTGATACACGATAAGGTCGGAGAAGTACTGGATAAGATAAAGGTAAACTGACAGAAAGCCCCTTGCAAAATGCAAGGGGTCCAGTTTGTTGAAAAAGTCTGTTTTTATAAAAAATAGAGTAAATTCTCTATCCCTAACCCCAAACCCCTTCCCCGTGGTGAAGGGCTGTGTATGCTTGGTTGGCTTTGCGTCCTGCAAAGCCTTGTGGCATACACGCCCGGCATCCTTGCCGGGGCTATTTTGCTGGGGCTACCGCCCCTAGACCCTGTCGGGGGCTTCGCCCCTGCGACCCCAATTTTTAATAATCAAGAAGTTTATCGACAGACTGAGCCCCTTGCTAAATGCAAGGGGTCATTTCTTTATTCACCGTCAAACCTTAAATCCCACTGTCTGCGGCATTCGTCCATTATTTCAAGCACGGCTCTTGTCTGCCAAAGCGGGTTTATATCGCTTTGCTTTTTGCCGCTGTCAAGGCAGTGTTCAACCTCCTGCACCTCATATTCATAGCCGTTGCAGTTATGGATCAATTCGGGTGCTTCGACAAGGTTTCCGAGCTCGTCATAAAGCTTGATGTCGGTCGTGCAGAAGAACCAGTTGCCGAAAGTGATCCTGCCCTTGTCGCCGATTATGCAGGCAGAATTTTCTTTCATAAAATCAAAGCCTATCTGTGAGTCGGCAAAGCTTCCGTTATTGTATCTCAGCAACAGGGAAGCGTCATAGTCGACATTGCTCTTGCCGATGTACGCGCTTGTGATGATTTCTTTCGGCTTGTACCCGAGAAAATCACAGGCAAATGTCAGCGGATAAACACCGAGGTCGAGCAGAGAACCGCCGCCGAGTGAATTTGCGTAAAGCCTGTCGTTCGGGTCATACGGGCAGAACGATGATAAATCGGCACGGACAAGCTTTATATCGCCGATCTTGCCCGCACGCACCCATTCTTTGGCTTTCCTGAATGCGGGGATAAACTTCATCCACATTGCTTCCATAAAGAAAACATTATGCTTTTCCGAAAGAGAAATCAGCTCGTCAAGCTGTTTGCAGTTGAGAGTGATCGTCTTTTCGCACAGCACATTCTTTCCTTTTTCAATGCACATCTTCGCGTTTTCGTAATGCTGTGCCATAGGCGTTGCTATGTAGATGATATCAATGTCCGGGTCGTCTGCAAGCTGTTCATAGCTGTTGTAATGCTTTTTTGCACCGAACCTTTCGGCAAATGCCTTTGCTTTATTACCGCTTCTTGACGCTACCGCATAAAGCGCGGAATTTTCGCTGTAGTTTATCGCTTCTGCAAGCTTTGCGGCGATTTTTCCCGTGGCGATTATGCCCCAGTTTATTTTTTTCATAATGCTCCTTTTTTCACACTTGTTTTCATAAAAGTACTGCCGTACAGCTTTCACTGCACGGCAGTATATTCAGTTATTTACTTTTGCACCTATATCAGACCTCGGAGGGCTCGAGAACGGCATAGTTGCCGTCATCACGCTTGTATACTACGTTTATCTCGCCTGTCTGAGCGTTTTTGAACATAAAGAATGTATGATCAAGCATATTCATCTGTAAGATAGCCTCTTCCTCCGACATAGGACGGAGATTGAACTTCTTATGCTTAACGACTTCAAAATCAGCCTGTTCTTCAACAGTATCTTCAAATGCGCCATTGAATGAGCTTTGCATCCGCTTTTCAACTCTCGTCTTGTTCTTGCGGATCTGTCTTATAATACGGTCTATGCAGGCATCAAATGCGTCATTCTTGTCAGCGGCTTTCTGCTCTGAACGGAATATAAGTCCTGCTGTACGCACCGTAACCTCGCAGGTTATCATATTTTTTTGCTCGGAGAGTGTTATCTTGCAGTCTGCGTCACCTGCAAAGAAACGGTCGAGCTTAGCTTCGATCTTCTTTGCTACGTAATCCGAGAACGCCTGTGTAACCTGAATCTTCTTCGCTGTAATGTTTACTGTCATATACCTGTCATTCCTTTCGGGGCGATATCGCCTTGAATCTTCGGCACACGGTGGACCGTCTGCCTGAGCCTTGAGGTTTATATTTCCTTTAGGCTTATGTTTATTGTATCATATTTAGCTAAAATATACAAGCCCTTTTTGATGAGAAATTCAAATTTTATTCAAAGTGCGCAAAAACGTCTTGTGAAATTCATCGATTTATCAATTGACTGTCACAATGCTATATGATATAATAAACCTGTAGAATGGCGTGAAGAATGTGTATATCACGGTAATTTTTAACTTGAGGATTGTGTGACAATCCGGGAGGTACCTTATGAATAAAAAGCTGATCCGAGTAACGGCGTTTGCCACGGCTCTTGCCATAACCGCGAGTGCTATGTCACTGTCGGCTTATGCCGCACCCGCAAAGTACAGCTCGGTAGAGCAGGGCTATATAACTCCTGTAAAAAATCAGGGTCAATGGGGAATATGCTGGGCGTTTACTTCGACGGCGATCAGTGAGGCTTCTCTTATTAAGGAGTTCCCCGACAAGTATCAAGCCGATACGCTTGATTTATCGGAAAATCTGCTTTCGTATATGATAAGCCACCCGTCGCTTTACGGCAAGCTTAATGCTTCGGGAGATTACGCTGCATATACAGCTTCAACCGATACGGAGTATTTAACAGCCGGCGGCAATGTATGGAATGCAGGACTTGCCATTATGAACGGCATCGGTCCGTATAATGAGAGTTCGGAATATCCTTATTCGTCATACGGCACTCCCGGCATTGTGAATAAGGCGTTTACTGAGTCGGAATATACAGAGCTTAAAAATTCCGGTGTTGCAAAGCTCACAGGTATTTATGTTGCCGATATAAATCAGACTGACAGCAACGATCAGTTAAAGGAGCTTATTCTGACATACGGTGCGGCTTCGCTGAGTTATTACGATACTAATGATTACGGAAAATTCGGAGATGACGGCAGCAGTTATTACTACTATTGCTCCGATGAAACAAATGAATCCGGTGAAGAAATCGTATCTAATCATGCGGTTACGGTAGTAGGCTGGGACGACAGTATACCTGCGTCCGCATTCAAGACCGCTCCCGCGGGTGACGGCGCATGGCTGATAAAAAACAGCTGGGGAGATGACAACCGCGATGACGGCTATTTCTGGCTGTCATACTATGATAAGTCGATAGAGTCGCAGGGTGTCGCATATGACTATACCATAGACGGTGCTGATGATTATTATGATACACTTTACAGCTATGACGGCGGCAATTCGGCAGCCTCTTTCGGATACGGTCAATCGTCAATGTATGGGGCAAATGTATTTACTGCCGAGGGCACATCAAAAATAACCGGTGCTGCCGTATATACCGCAAAAGGAACGGATATTGAGCTCAGCGTATATACCGATCTTACAGACAAGACCCATCCGACATCGGGTACTAAGGCTGCAACTGCTACTAAGAAAAATGTCGGATATGACGGATATTATTCGTTACAGTTTGAGTCGCCCGTAAAAGTACAGAAGGGTGACACATTCGCCATTGTTGCCAAAATAACCAATAACAGCGGCTCAGCCATGATTTATTCGGAATACGGATATCCGATGAATGGACTTACATACAGTCTTAAAACCAACAAAGGTGAGAGCTACTACACATTCGACCTTGATTACTCTTGGCAGGACTGCACAAGTGGTAAGTATCCAAAAAATAACCTTATGATCAAGGCTTATGCTGTTGACGCAGAGTGCACCGTGCATTCATACGGCGACTGGATAACGGATACAGCCGCTACCTGCACAGAGGACGGCACAAAGCACAGAGTCTGCACCGAATGCGGAGCTGTGGAAAATGACATCATTGAAAAGCTCGGTCACGATTATTCTGACGAGTGGACGGTTGATATACCTGCGGACTGCAAGAACTCCGGCGAAGAGTCACGTCACTGCACGCGTTGTGATGCCAGAACAGATATTCTGGGTATCCCGTCAACCGGCGATCATACATTCGGCGAATGGGAAACTGTCAAGGCTGCAACCTGTACCGAAGAAGGCGAGCGTATAAGATATTGTCTTGGCGACTGCGGAACAAGTGAAACGGAAGTGATCGACGCACTCGGTCACGATTATTCGGATAAATGGACAGTTGATATACCTGCTACCTGCAAAAATGACGGTTTAAAGTCACATCATTGCACACGCTGTGACGACAGGACGGATCTGACTGTAGTACCGCAGACGGACGAGCACGAATTCGGCGAATGGATAATAAACAAAGAGGCAACCTGCACAGAAAGCGGTATGCGTGTAAGACAGTGCGTTTACGGTTGCGGAACAACACAAGAAAATGTAATTGCACCGCTCGGTCACGAGTATGAAAGCACAGTTATAGCTCCCACGTATGAGAGCAAGGGCTACACTCATCATGAGTGTTCGAGGTGCGGCGACGCTTACAACGACGCATATACAAATATGCTTACGGTTGAAGCCGTAAAGAATTTCAGAGTGGTATCAACCGGTATCGATCAGTTAGAGCTTGCGTGGGATATGAACAGCTCGGCACAGGGTTACATTATTGAATATTATAACGGACAGACCTGGGTCGAAGCGGTAAAACCAACAGCTAACAATTATCTTGGCTGTACATTTGAGTCGCTCAGCGAGGATACCGCGTACCAGTTCCGCATAAAGGCGTATGACGGCAAATATGAGAGCGCTTATACCGAGCTTGAAGCGGCTACTACTGCCGCAAATCCCGGTAATGTCGGCGGATTTGGTAAAAAATCCGCACAGAGCAATTCGATAACTCTTAAGTGGAATGAAAGCGTTAATGCCGACGGTTATATTCTTGAGCAGTACAAGAATAATAAGTGGGTTCAGATAAGCAAAATCGAGTCGGCTGAAGTTTTAAACTATACTGTCAGCGGTCTTACTCCCGGTTCAAGCTTCAAATTCAGAATAAAGGCGTACAGAAACACAAATGAGAACGGAGTATTGTACAGCGGTTACTCCGATATGCTCAGCGTGCTTACGGCTCTTTCATCTGTGACCGGTGTTAAGCTCGGCGGCAGAGCGGCTGACGCGCTTAGAATAAACTGGACTAAGAATGCTTCTGCTGACGGCTACATTGTTGAAATGTATCAGAACGGTAAGTGGAATCGTGTTGCTAAGATCACAAACAACAGCACAACGACATTCAGAAAAGCAGGACTTAAAGCGGGAACTGCATATAAGTTCAGAGTTAAAGCCTACAAGATGAGCGGTAGCACAGCACTTTACAGCGCTTACAGCTCAGTGCTTTCCGCAAGAACCAATCCCTCTGTAATAACAGGCGCAAAGCTCGGCGGCAGAGCGGCAGACGCGCTCAGAATTAACTGGTCAAAGAATACCTCAGCTGACGGCTACATTGTAGAGATGTATCAGGGTAATAAGTGGGTTCGTGTCGGCAAGATAACAAGCAACAGCACGACTACTTTCAGAAAAGCCGGACTCAAGGCTTCGACTGTCTACAAGTTCAGAGTACGGGCTTACAAGATGAGCGGCAGTACGGCGCTTTATGGTAATTACAGCGCTACAATTACCGCAAGGACAAATCCTTCTGTAATGACAGGCGTTAAAATCGGCGGTACAGCTAAGGACGCGCTGAGAGTAAACTGGACGAAGAATACTTCTGCTCAGGGTTACATTGTGGAAATGTATCAGAGCGGAAAGTGGGTTCGTGTGGCTAAGATAACTAACGGCAACACAACAACATTCAGGAAGGCAGGACTTGCTAAGAATACGACTTATAAGTTCAGGGTTTGCGCTTATTATATGAGCGGAAGCACAGCGCTTTACGGTAATTACGGAAGTGTGAGTGGTAAGACCGCGGCAAAGTAAGTGTTTGCTGAATAAAAGTTAATAGTTTTAATCGGGCATTGGTGCGAAAGCTGATGCTCGATTTTTTTGTGGGGTGTGTGGTGCTTTAATGATGTTTGTGGGAATGGAGATAATCGGGGCAACGGGAGGGGCAAGCAATGCACGGATGCATTAAGTGTGTGCACAGAGTTAAGCATGGATGCTTATAAGTGGTCGAACCCAGTCGGTGCACGGATGCACCGACCACAAACGACCACGATTGCAATAGACGCAAAACCGTACAAGCACACACAGCACCTCACCCTACGGGAATTGGGTAGTATACGTTGCTTTTGTGGCGTTTGATGAAGTGGAGAAAATTGGCGCAGCGATCCCTCAGTCTTGACGGCGGATAAAGCTTGTGCAATTTAAGCGTTGCAGGTGTTGCAGAGTATGGCTGTATTTAAAACAAGAATGTTGCCGTCAATCACCTCCCCTTTTTCGAGGGGAGGCAAGTCATGATAGTGCACGGCGAGGGATAGTGCGGGGTTGGCGGTGTTTGCGGAAGAGAAGATAATCGGAGTTGCGGGCGGGGCGGGGAAATCGCTCTGAATGATTTATGTTGAAATCCGGCGGGGATTGTGGTATACTTAAACTGCAATAAATTCTGAAATATAGAATGCAGAGAACGGAGAGAATGCTATGAAGGAAGCTGCGATAGAAACGGCTGTACAGTCGCTAATTGACTATGCGGTTGAAAAGGGACTTATAACAGCCGATGACGAGATCTGCGTCAGGAACAGCCTTATCGACATTTTAAGGCTTGACAACTGGAGTAATCCCGCGAGCTGTAAACATGGGTCGGTTGACGAGATACTGAACGAAATTGTCGACTATGCTGTCGAAAAAGAGATCATACCCGCATCGAATGCGTGGAGGGATCTGTTTGATACGCGCATTATGGGTGTGTTCACGGCGATGCCGCACGAGGTTATAGCTAAATTCCGTGAAAAATACGGAGAAAGTCCGAAAGCGGCTACCGACTGGTATTTTACATACAGCGAGGATACAAATTACGTCCGCAAGGGTAGGATCGCTAAGGATATACGCTGGAAATACGACAGCGAGTACGGTCAGCTTGACATTACGATAAACCGCTCAAAGCCGGAGAAAGACCCGAGGGATATCGCCGCCGCGAGAAATGCCGCGAAGGTTTCTTATCCCGCGTGTCAGCTTTGTATGGAGAATATGGGATTTGCGGGTACGCTTACTCACCCCGCAAGGCAAAATCTGCGCCCGATACCTATGACTATCCACGGCGGAAAGTGGGGATTTCAGTATTCGCCATACGGCTATTACAACGAGCATTGCATAGTGTTCAACAGCGAGCATATCCCGATGAAGATAGACGCGGAGGTCTTCGGCAAGCTGTTTGATATAATTGATATGCTTCCGCATTACTTTGTCGGCTCGAACGCGGATCTGCCGATCGTCGGAGGTTCTATTCTTTCGCATGAACACTTCCAGGGCGGACACTATACATTCGCTATGGAAAATGCTCCGGTTGAATACGAATTCAGAATGAGCGGTTTTGACAGCGTTAATGCGGGAATCGTCAAGTGGCCGATGTCGGTAATAAGACTCAGCGGTAAGAACAGGTCAGAGCTTGAAAAGGCGTGCGATAAAATCCTCGTTGCGTGGAGAGCGTACAGCGATGAAAGCGTGGGAATTTACGCGTTCACGGACGGTGTTCCGCATAACACGATAACTCCTATTGCAAGGCGGCACGGCGATGAATATGAGTGCGACCTTGTGCTCAGAAACAATATCACGAGCGAGGAAAGACCGCTCGGCATATTCCACCCAAATCCTTCACTGCACCACATCAAGAAGGAAAATATCGGTCTTATCGAGGTAATGGGTCTGGCGGTGCTTCCTGCAAGGCTTGCAAACGAGATAATGGCGCTTTGCGATGCGCTTGTCGCAAAGACCGATCTTTCGGCAGATGAGAAGCTGTCGGGTCACGCCGAATGGATGAACGGACTGTATAAGAAATATCCGGATGTCAAAGCCGACGACGCGGAGAATATCATCAAGCATGAGATTGGCGCTGTGTTTGAGCAGGTCCTGCTTGACGCGGGCGTTTATAAGCGCGATGAAAAGGGCAGAGAGGCATTCGTAAGGTTTATCGACAGCGTAAAGTAAATATCAAATATCAAAACCGCCCGGCAGGAATGTCGGGCAGTTTTTGTAACAGGATACATTTTTATAGTGCAAAATGCACAAAAACTGTAACGATTTTACATACAATGATGATATAATTTGTTCGCGGCAGTTGATTTTTATATCGAAATGTGCTATACTCTTATTTAAATAAGTGCTTGCTTGCATTGATGGTAATTTCAGGCTGCATGCACAATATGATAGGAGGGGGATCGCTATGCCGAAAATTAAGTATAAAACGGAAGTAATGTCAGTTGTTGCTGCCATATTGATAGCGATCTTCATTGTATTTGCTTCTGTCTTTATGGCAAATACCATAGGTGCGCTTGACGGCGAGGTCAACAAGTACATAGACAGGACGGTAACGCAGAAATGCGAGTTAGTCGAGAGTGCCATAAACAACGATATAGGCACGGTGAAGAATTTTGCGGCGTGTCTGAGCGATTATAAGACCGCAGATGAGAATGTGCTTATACGCAAGATAAAAGAGCTCGAAAACAGCAGTGAAACGATAGAATCGTTTATTATTGCCGATGAAAACGGAGATGTTACGACCAGCAAGCAGATCGAAAAGAATATTTCGGCGCGAGAGTATTATCAGAAAGCTCTTGAAGGCGAGGCAAACGTTTCAAAGGCTATATTCAGTGAGCCGGACGGAAAAATGGTGAATGTCATCGCAGTGCCGATATACGGAGATTATCAGCGTATTATCGGTGTTCTGGCGGGTCTGTGTGACGCAGAAAGCTATAATTCGTTGCTTGATATGTCATTCTCGGGCAACGGATACGACAGCAACGGCTATGTACTCAATTCCGACGGTGAAGTCGTGATGTCGGGTGAAAATTCGCTCGGTGACGATGTTCCGATGGGCGAGCTGTTCTTCTCCTCGGATTTTCTCGCTGGAGTAGACGAGGCGGATAGAAGTACCGTTAAGGATAACTTCGCTAAGCTCGGCGGCAGCGGAATAATAAAGAGCTATTGCAAAGGAGATAAGTATATCGCTTATTACAGCGGCTTTACAAAGAGCAACGATCTGCATTATCTGCTTATTTTCAAGGAAGATGTAGTAGCCGCTCAGCAGAATTTCTACACGTTTATCAATATAATGATGTATGTCCTCTTTGTAGTGATACTGGTTGTGGTAATTGTGGCATATATCATTATCGTTAGGGTATCGTTCCGCAGGTTGAAAAAAGCCAACGCGGAGGTCAGCCGTATTGCTTATACTGACAGTTTGACAGGCTACAGCACATGGGACAAATTTGTTATAGATGCCCAAAAGCTTCTTCAGCATGATTATCGCAGATATGCGCTTGTAAGCTTTGATATTGATAAGTTCAAGGCGATAAACGATATGTACGGTCACGACGAGGGCAACAGAGTGCTCAAGCTGATCGCCGATACGGTAAACCGCAATATCCAGGACGGTGAAACGTTCTCAAGAATAAACTCCGATAATTTCTACATATTTATGATCTATCACAGCGATGATGATATATCAAGAAGAGTTAATTCGCTGATACAGGCTATTGAGTACGAGGTAACGGAGTTTGTGCCGGTGCTTTCGTTCGGCATCTACAAAATAATCGACAAGAATGTTTCAATAAGACGTATGGGCGACCTTGCGGATATCGCAAAGCGTACCGTCAAGTACGGCGACGACAGTGCATATGCGTTCTACAACGAAAGTATGCTTGAGGAAATGCGTGAGGAGAAGCGCATTGAAAATGAGATGCAGACGGCGCTTGATACACATGAGTTCTGCGTGTTCTATCAGCCTAAGGTTTCGCTTGACGGCAAGGTAAACCTTACCGGTGCGGAAGCGCTTGTAAGATGGATAAAGGACGGCACGGTCATTTCTCCCGGTAAGTTTATACCGCTGTTTGAAAAGAACAGGTTTATAATAAAGCTTGATTTTTACATAATGGATCAGGTTTGTCAGAAGATAAAGTATTGGCGGAAGTATTATAACGATCTGCTGATATCGGTCAATATGTCGAGAGTTCACCTCAGAGATCCGCAGTTTGTGGAAAAGCTCAATGATATCTGTGTATCCCATGGTGTACCGACTTCAAGTATTGAAATCGAGATCACGGAAAGCGCGGCTTATGAGTCGCTTGATGTGCTGACAACGGTATTCAAGCAGCTCAAGGACTATGGCTTCCATATATCAATAGACGACTTCGGTTCGGGTTATTCTTCGCTGAATATGCTGAAGGATCTTCCTGCCGATGTGCTGAAGATCGACAGGGCATTCCTTGACGAATCAAACAGCAACAAGCGTGCCAACGATATTCTCGGTCATGTAATAAGAATGGCGACCTCGCTCGGTATGCATACGATATGCGAGGGTATCGAAACCGATGAACAGGCGCGGCTTCTCGGAGGTCTTGGCTGTGAAATGGCTCAGGGCTTCTACTTTGCAAAGCCTATGCCGAGTGATTCTTTTGAAGAGATCTTAAAGGGTCACAGCAAGACTATAAATATCCCTAAAAGCATTCCTGAGGAGGATAGATGAGCATTTCAAACGAGTCTTTGCCGATAATAGCAGGAATTATCACCAATACGGCAAAATCAATGACAACGGTTATGAGATATATCTACACCGTGTCTGACAGCGATTTTTACAACATAAATATTAAAGATGTATTCCGTATAGCGCTTATGGACGTTACGGAAACGTCAAGGCTTGATAACCTCGGGATAAGGATAAAGACACCCGAAAACGACGCTATGTTTGAAACGGCGGAATTCGGCAGGGTACAGCACCTTATTATGTTCAGCCTGGCGGCAAGACTGCCGCTTATATCAAGGCAGATAGAGGACTTCCCGATGTCGGATAAGCAGATGAAGCAGGTATATGAGCTGATGATAAAAAACGGTGCGGATAACTTCGGGGGGATCATCTATGAAAGCTATGAGGATAACCTGAAGGTCAGAAAGCAGAAAACACCGTTGCCGTCATATTCATCGGACTGGTTCAGAAGATATGTTTACACATATATGCCTAAGTTCGGCGAGATAAACAACCGCAATCTGTATTTCCTCGGCTGTGTAGAGGCTATGTTCCCACTGTATTATTCGGCAATGACAGCACAGCTCAAAAAGGTTATGTTCTTACTTGACAAGTAAATGAATTTTGATCCCACAACGTTTAAGGCGGTTGTGGGATTTTGTTAATTGAAAATCAGGTACGTTTTTATCGGAGAAACTGCAATAATGCAATGGAGGATAATATGAGAGAGCTTGAAACAAAACGACTGTTGCTAAGGCGGCTGAGGGCAGATGACGCAGAGAGTATTTTCAATAATTGGGCAAGCGACAGCGAGGTCACGAAATATGTCACATGGGATGTACATAAGGGCATAAGCGAAACAAAGGCAATTCTTGATATGTGGCTTGCCGAATACAGTAATGACAACTGCTACCGTTACGGCATTGAGAATAAGGCGGACGGTGAGCTTATAGGAATTATCGATGTCGTTGGATATCATCACGGAAATCCTGTGATAGGATATTGCTCCTGCCGCAGATATTGGGGTAATGGGTTTATGACCGAGGCGCTGGGGGCTATTATGAAGGAGCTTGAGAATGACGGCTTTACTGAGCTTGTTATCGAGGCGGCGGCAGAGAATATTGCAAGCAACAGGGTCATAGAGAAAAACGGATTTAAACTTGTCGACAAAAGAGAGGACAGGATATCGGAAATAAAGCCGCAGGTTGTCACGATAAATTCATACAGGTATTATGTTAATGATAAATAAACAGCTGAGATAAGACAGCGTTGAAAAAGTGAGCCGGGGCATTGAAAATAAGTGACACGGCTTACTTTTGCTATATTCGGTCGTGAACCGCTAAAATAAAACCGCGGCAGGTACGTTTGCATCTGTCGCGGTTTATGTATCATTTTGAACAGCTCTGATATTTCAATTTTGTTGCAAGTCCGCCCCGTATATGTCGCTCGTCCTTGTTTTTCTGTAATATCTCCTTGACCTTAGCCGCAAGGTGTGGATCAACCTTTGCAAGTCTTACAGTCACGTCCTGGTGAACTGTGCTTTTGCTTATTCCGTAGACTTTTGCGGTGCTGCGTACTGTTGCTTTGTTATCTATTATATATTCTCCGAGTATGACACATCTTTCACGTTTCGTATCCGGTACCGTTCTTGTTCCGGCTTTCACAAAATCGCCCCTTTCGTAAGACGGCACGGCTTTATCGACCGTGCATATCCGTTTGCTCAAATATATGCTGTAAACAGGGCAAATATGATAACACCGTACCTGTCGAGGTACGGTGATCAGACTGTCGATAAACCCACGCATCGCAAAAATGCCGGCAGAGTTTATTTAAATTGCTTTTCTCGGCTGAATAATTCAAAATATTCGCAGAGCCTGAAAACGGCTCTGCGAAGGCATTTTTGCTTACTGCGTCAATCGCCCCTCAACGTACCTTTGCGCGCTTATCGGGGCGATTTCCTTGTCTGCATGTGTTTTTCAACGCCTGCAGAATTATCTGTTGTGCATTTCGTTTGTATCTCTGCCTGTGTCTATCACTTCGTTTTGTCTGAAGAAAAGCGATATGCACCATATTGCCGAAAGCGCCACTACTATATAGAGAATTCTGCTTATAATACTTGCGCTTCCGCCGAATGCCCAGGCTATTACATCAAACTGGAACAGACCGACAAGTCCCCAGTTGAGTCCGCCAACAAGCAGTATGAAAAGAGCTATCTTGTCAAGCATAATTACCGTTACCGTCCTTCCGTTAAACCTGAATGCCCGTGATTTGATCACATACGCACTCTTTTAGTATTGTTACCGTAAAAAAGAGTATTATGCTTGTACAAAATGCACAAAATTTGCGGTAAAATACAAAAAATAATAAAAAAAATCACAAAACCATAAAAATATGAAAAAAAGTGTTGACAAACGTGTCATTTTCGTGTAAAATATAATACTGTCAGGTGGCGAGAACGAAACACAAACGCAGGACAAGCGGTATAGCGATGGCTTGCGACAGTGCTTTAAATCAAAACCTTTTATGTGGAAGCTTAGCTCAGCTGGGAGAGCATCTGCCTTACAAGCAGAGGGTCATAGGTTCGAGCCCTATAGTTTCCACCAATGGCCTGGTAGTTCAGTTGGTTAGAACGCCGCCCTGTCACGGCGGAGGTCGTGGGTTCGAGTCCCATCCAGGTCGCCATTTTTAATGGATTTCTGCCTCTGTAGCTCAGTCGGTAGAGCAGAGGACTGAAAATCCT
>DJPL01000063.1:41592-49125 GCA_002437415.1 Ruminococcaceae bacterium UBA6413
GCGGATTTAGCTCATCTGGTAGAGCGCCACCTTGCCAAGGTGGAGGTAGCGAGTTCGAGCCTCGTAATCCGCTCCAGAAAATTCGTCGTGGAAATATTCACGGCGTTTTTGCTTTTATGAATAACTTTTAAGCCTGCCGGTTTCCCGACAGGCTTTTAGTATATCTCCTGTTCAAGACTTCTGAACATTTCGTCGTCAAAAAATTCCGTAATGCTTATCTGAAGTCCATCACAGAGCTTTTTCAACGTCACTATGCCGATGTTTTTTGATTTCATATTGACTATGTCGTTTACGGTTGACTGTGTAACAGCCGAAAGAGTTGCTAATTTGTTTACTGTAATATTTTTATCCTTGCATAGCTGTAATATACGCTCCGCCACAGCGTTGGAGATTGACATCGCTATCATTCCTTTCTACATTGATAATATCACAAAATTTCGGTCATTATTGTCGGTAAACCGTTGACAAATGGGTATTGGTGTGATATAATTTGATTAACGGTAAACCGTTAATCATTCAACAACATTTTGCGGTTGATATTTTTAACGACCGTGATATTTTGCTTTTACAGGAGGTAAATATGTATAATAAGTTCGGTTCTAAACTAAAAGTAATTGCGGCTGTGATCAGGGTGCTTGGCATAATCGCGGCAATTGTTTTAGCTGTTGCTTGTTGGGGTATAGCAGGCGATATTGAGTACAATGAGACGTTAAGAAATATCCTGATCGGCGCAGGATTTGTGGTTGGATTATTGGTCGCTATACCTGTGGTGATCGGCTCTTTGATACTTAGCGGCTTCGGTGAGCTTATAGTTCTTACCGACGACAGCAACGAGTGTCTGAGAAAGCTTGCAGGTGTTCCCGCTAAAAATGCTAATATGGCAAACAACACCTATTATAATAACATTAACGCTTCAAACACATGGGTTTGCTCAAAATGTGGAAAGAGCAATAGCGCCGCGGGCGATTTCTGCGTAAATTGCGGAAACAAGAGAGCCTGAGCGGCGATAAATGTACACATGTATAAAATTATCTGAAAGAAGGTATATTATGAAACTTAAAAAGTGGCTGCTGGGGCTTATGACCTTTGCGGCAATGGCTGTGCTTTGCGCGGTATGCGCGGGTGCGGAAGAGTATAGCTCGGGGTTGTGGAAGTATACACCCATCGGTAATGGGGAAGCGTATATAACCGCATATTCGGGATTTGATTCTAACCTTAATATTCCGTCAAAATTAGACGGATATACGATTAGTGGTATTGAAAGGGAAGCCTTTTATAATGGTAAAAACGTCAATAAAGTAAAAATACCATCGACAATTACATATATCGGGTATCACGCATTTGCTAATTCTTCGATTACATCAATAGAGATTCCTTCTTCGGTAACAGAATTCGGTAACGGCTGGAATGGTTATAGAACATTTGAAAATTGTGATAAGCTTACTACTGTTATATTCAATGCAAATTCTGTTCCCCATGCTGCTTTTTATGATTGTAATTCGCTTAAAACAGTAACGATAGGAAATTCGACAACTTCAATAGGGGACAGTGCATTTGAAGATTGCACATCATTAGTAAGCGTGAAATTTGGTAATAATATCAAAACTATAAGTCATTATGCGTTTACGAATACAGCATTGAAATCTATATCATTTCCGAGTTCTTTAAAACGCCTTGGATATAAATCATTCAGCAACACAAAACTTACAAGCGTTAGCATTCCGGCATCTGTAACTGAATTTTTATATGATGGTACCGGGTGGTTATCATACAATGGATATACTTTTAGCGATTGTAACGACCTTGTATCAGTAACTTTTAATGCGAGTGCCCCGGTTCCGCCTGGTTGCTTTGCTGATTGTGAGTCGCTTAAAAAAGTAACAATCGGGAATGCAACAACAGGTATAGATAGTAATGCCTTTGGGCATTGCGGTTCGTTGAAAAATGTAAAAATCGGTGAAAATGTACGATATATTGCAGCGGAAGCTTTCTGCTACACAAAGTCGCTTGAGACAGTTATCGGTGGTTCATCTTTAACAAGTATAGGTGATAGCGCATTTGAAGGCTCTGGTTTAAGAAACTTTTTGATACCGGAAACAGTTACTTCAATAGGTTATCATGCTTTTGCTGATTCTAAACTTGAATCTGTGACGATACCGAGTTCAGTAGTGAATTGGGAAAAATTCACTAATTTTTGTTGGGCTTTTTACAGATGTAATAGCTTGACATTAAAAATCGGTCAGGCGTCCATGCCTAATGACGATTTGTTTCGGAAAGCTTATGGAATAAAGATATATTGCATACCCGGTTCAGAAGCAGAAGAGTATGCAAAGAGTAACGGCATTTCATATTCCGCAACATTAAAGTCAATCAAATCAACCTCAATCAAATTAAATAAGAAAAATTACAATCTTAAAACAGGAGAAACATTACGCTTGTATCCGACTGTAGCACCGCAGAATACTACAGACAGGATAGAGTGGATATCAGGTAATACGGATATAGCAACTGTTGACGGTGCGGGCATTGTGACAGGCGTATCCGAAGGCACAGTGGCTATACAGGTAAAGACAACAAGCGGCGTTTCGACGACTTGTGTTATTGAGGTTTCTGATAGTGCTATAACATCTACCGACAAGGTTGTAAAGAAGAACATATCTCTTGCAACAATATCTGTTGCAAATCAGTATTACACCGGAAAAGCTGTAAAGCCTGCACCTACAGTTAAATATAATGATATTACAACACTTCAGAATGGTTATGACTACACCGTAACCTACAGCAATAATGTAAAAGTCGGCACGGCAAAGGTAACGATCAAGGGTATCGGTAATTACACAGGCACTGTTACAAAGACCTTTAAAATAACAAAGCTTGCTAAAGTGATAGGCGCTAAGCTAGGCGGCAGAGCGGCTGACGCACTGCGTCTGAACTGGACAAAGAACACCTCAGCTGACGGATACATTGTTGAAATGTACAAAGACGGCAAGTGGGTAAGAGCCGCTAAGATTACCAACAAAAATACAACTACTTTCAGGAAAGCAGGACTCAAGGCTTCAACTGTATACAAGTTCAGAGTAAGAGCGTACAAGATGATCGGCAGTGTTGCGGCTTACAGCGATTACACCGCTACTATTACGGCAAGAACCAATCCGTCAATAGTCAAGAGTGTCAAGATAGCCGGAAAGGCTAAAAACGCACTGCGTCTGAGCTGGACAAAGAACACCTCCGCTCAGGGTTATATTGTAGAAATGTACAAGGGCGGAAAGTGGGTTCGCGTTGCAAAGATAACCAATAACAGCACTACTACTTTCAGAAAAGCAGGACTTGCTAAGAACACAACGTATAAGTTCAGAGTTTGTGCTTATTATATGAGCGGAAGCACGGCACTTTACGGTAATTACGGAAGTGTCAGCGGTAAGACTACGGCGAAATAATATAATCAGGCAATAACAAAAAAGCGGGCATCGGTGAAAAGGTCGATGCCCGCTTTTGTAATTGTGATTCGGTCAAGCCGCGTTTAATAATATCGGCTGAGCTTTATGTTACTTCCGTCATTATCTCATCAAGATCTGTGCTAGCCGAACCCTTGAACAGGACAGCGTCATTATCACGGAGATTGAGCTTAAGGAACTCGGTCAGAGCTTCTCGCGATTTAAGCTTAATAACAAACTTGTTCTTGAGGTCGGCGGTTTCCATAAGCTTTGCCGAGATTTCGCCGTAGCATACGGTAATGCTTACATTCGCCTTGTTGATAATATTGCCGACCTTGCGGAAGATTTCAAGCTCGTGCTCATCACCGTCGCCGACTTCCGATAATACGGCAATTCTGCGTGACTCGGGCAAAAGGGGAATAGTGCACAGCTCTTTGAGCGCAGAGCCGACACTTTCGACCGCTTCATTTTCAAAGTCTGAAATTACATAAATCCCGCGTTCGTTTCTGACGGTGTTCAGTCCGTTTGTACGGCGATATTTTTCTATGGCGGGGATTATCTGCTTAGGCGGTATTCCCATTATTTCGCCGAGCGCAAATGTGGCAAGCGCCTGATAAACGCTGTGCTTATCATCAGAATACAGCTCTATATGATAATTATCCGCACCGTGGATTATATCAAATACTATCTTATCCTGCAACAGCTGAATGTTATCGGCGTAATAATCAGCCATCCTGTTGTCAACGCCGATCGTGATTATATCCTGAGGTATAGTGAAGATCTCGGCAAGGTTCTTGTCATCAATATTTATGATAACAGCACCGGATTCGTTCATTCCGTCGCACACCTTCAGCTTTTCGTCGATAAGCTCGGGCTTTGTAAGGTCGCGGGGATTTTTGGAAGCGACAGTGCTCGTAAGCACTGCTATATCAAAGTTTGCCGTCTGAGAAACACGCTCAACGTTTCCGCCGTTTACGCACGAAACATTGATAACCGCGGCTTCGGTCTTTTTGGTCGCGGAGAACATCGCTCTGAGCATAGATGCATAGTTATTGGTAACTGAAACAGAGCGTACAGTTTCCATCTTGTTTAAAAGCATCTGATTTATCATGTCGAGCGGGTCTATCTTTTCGGGACTGTCCATTACCGCTATCGACCACATACCGAGCTTAGCCTTTATGAATACAGCTGTTTTGCCGAGCGCCTCGTTAAGGTCGTTTACGACTATATTCGGTATTTTATCTACGGCTTCTTTTGTTATAACAACCGCCGCGCCCTTTTCATATGCAGTCAAAGCGGATTCCTTGCTGTCGGCAAAATAAGCACAGCCGGGTTTTATTTTCTGCCTTCCGAATGCGAATGATGAGATCGGTACATCAGCGGCATTGCGAAGCTTTGCATTGAGCACCTCGCAAAGCTTACTTACGGTGGTGATCGAGTTGTCGTTTTCGCTGTTTTGCTCGCCGGGCTTCTTACCGCTGAGCGATTCGTAATTGTCGAATGTAAAATCAAGCAGTGTTATCGCATCGTAGAAAACATATTTCATCTGCTTTGTGTTCTCCGCGCCGAGAATAACAGCAAGTATTTCTTCACCGAATTTTCCCGTCGGCGGAAGAGCGGAGCAGGCAAGGCAGGATTTTGAGCGGGCTGTGTAGCCGCTCTTGATGCCTATCGCAGTTTCGTATCTGTATCTTCTGTTACTGCTGTTGACAAGAAGATTTGTATTCTGTATCTCGCGTGGACCGTTCAGGTTGGTTGCAGGTATGGTGTATTTATCCGATGCGGCAATAGTCCTGAATATCCTGTTGGTCATGCAGTAGCGGCATATTATGGCGAGGTCGTATGCGTTTGAGTATTGCTCGGAGGTGAATTTCTCGTCTGCCGAGGCTATTACGGTGTCCTCCGCACCTATTTCTTTTGCCTTTTCCTCCATCATTACCGCGAACCTGTCGATCCCGCCGCAGATGAATTCAGCCAGTGCAAATAATGAATCGTTAGCGGAAACGAGCATCATGGAGTATATAAGGTCGAGAACCGATATCTGTTCGCCGGCTTCAAGATTTATCGCCGCGGCACTTTTCCACCCGGAAACCTGCTTTACAACGTTTTCCGAAACAGTGACCTTATCGGCGGGATTGCACTTTTCAAGCGCAATTATAGATGCCATTATCTTTGTCAGAAAAGCGGGCGATAATTTCATTCTTGCATTTTTTTCAAGAAGTATACGACCTTCGTGCTGAGTTACAACTATAGCCGCCTGAGCGTTTATCTCGGGCATTTCTGTTTTCTGAACAGCTCTGACTTCTGACATTAAGATCCGTCCTTCCAAATAGTTTTAATATAGTCAAGCAATTAAAAAGTTGATTTTTCATATCAATTATAGCACTACCAAGCTGTAAATGCAATGATTTTTACGATTATTTTCACTTAATCCGTCACGGAAAATGCCGAAATAAATTATAGAGATAAATTTCGTTTTCGGCACATAAACCATTATTTTGAGAAATCGGACAAAAATTATTATCGTTTTATTCGGAAATACTTGACATTTTCGCAAGGCAAGTATATAATGATAGTGTATAGAAGTGTACCTGCGCAAAGCAGATGCACCAACTTACAAATTTTACAAGATAAATGATAATTATTACTAATTAAGCATTTTATAATAAACAGGAGGTCATTAAGATGCTTCAGAACAGCTACGACAATTACACACAGCGGCCGCAGCTCAGTGCAAAGCTGAAGGTGCTCAGAAAGATAATCGCATTTGTATTCGCGATAAATATGCTGATCACCAGATTCTTTGGCGGCGCGGCAGGTTCAGAGCTGAAACAGGCTGAGATATTTACGGATAATTCCGCTTCTCAGACCTATGTAACGGACAGCGTTTACAGCACCGATCTACCTTCAATATTATCAGCAGAGGATTTTGATACTTCGGTAACAAGCAGCCAGTCTTCTGTATACAATAATCTTGTCGGAGATGTCTATAATGATGTATTCGGCTATGCGGCAGGATTTACTCTGTTTACAGAAGAAGACGCAACCATCACTATGGCTGACTGCGGAGGCAGAATTGCTACCGGCGGTGATCTTAATGTCACTGCAAACGGCGGCTGGTATGAGGTAAACAAGGAGGATCCCAACTACACGGACAGAAACGGCTATGCTTCTGTTATAGTAGGCGGAACTGCTAATATAAAGATGAATGTCGGCAATCTGTGGGCAAACAAGCTCGGAGATGTCAATGAAAATGTAAACGGCACGACAGTAGTCGGCGGTGTTAACAGCGATGAATGTAAGTTCAACTTCGCGGATACATTTGCATATCTGCGCTCATCGTCTGCTCATCTTGCAAGTCTACAGCCTACAGGCATATATGACGGCGGCTACGGCAACATAAATCTGACAGGTTATGAAAAGGGCGTAAATGTCTTTACATTTGATGTTTATCAGTGGAACTGGATGACCGGAAACGGAATGTTCGGCCTTAACATCAACGTTCCGGAAGGCTCTACAATACTTATCAATATCACGGGCGGACAGGGCGATCAGAATACAAGACTCAACCTTGGTATGCATTCGCTTATAATCAATAACCATAGATTTAGTTCGACAGAGAAGAACGACAACCTGTTATTCAACATTACCGATGCAAGCAATGTTGATATGTATGGTTTCAACGGCTCTATCCTTGCCCCGAATTCAAATATTGAGGGTCACGGTTGGCATCATGAAGGTCAGGTAGTTTGCAAGTCTTATTACGGCAGCACCGAGTTTGGTAACAGTCCGTTCAATCCGCCTTTCGCAGACGACGATTTCGATTACGGCGATGATGATACCGACACAGACACTGATACAGACACGGATACCGATACTGACACCGACACAGACACAGACACGGATACCGATACCGATACCGATACCGATACCGATACTGACACAGATACTGATACGGATACCGATACCGATACCGATACCGATACCGATACTGACACAGATACTGATACGGATACCGATACTGACACGGATACCGACACAGACACAGACACTGATACGGATACAGATACAGACATAGACACAGATACCGATACAGACA
>DJPL01000063.1:49225-49557 GCA_002437415.1 Ruminococcaceae bacterium UBA6413
GACACAGATACCGATACAGACACTGATACCGATACTGACACGGATACAGATACCGATACAGATACAGACACAGACACTGATACCGATACAGACACAGATACCGACACAGACACAGATACTGACACAGACACGGATACCGATACAGACACTGACACAGATACAGATACGGATACCGACACAGACACAGATACCGATACTGACACAGACTCGGATACAGATACAGACACAGACACAGACACTGATACTGATACAGACACAGACTCGGATACAGATACAGACACAGACACTGATACTGATACAGACACAGATACAGATACAGACACAGACACAGA
>DJPL01000003.1:0-7497 GCA_002437415.1 Ruminococcaceae bacterium UBA6413
TTTTTTGAAGGGTTAATGTTAGTGCAGTTGCACCGATAAACTCACGAAATTATTAACACCTTATCGGCACGGAAGTTGTTTTCAGCGTTGTTGGTTATATTTATTGCCCTGACTTTTTTACAATATGTTGCATTGCAATTTCAATGAAATTTTGACAAACAGAAAAGCTGTGATGAAATTTTGGCATTTCGTCACAGCTTCTTTTGGCTTATTCTCTTTTCATCTTTAAAAGCGGTACAAATTCGTCTTCCGTGATTTTTTCGCCTGTAAGGCTGAATCCGTTGCGGCGGTAGAAATCTATTCCCCGCTTGTTGTATTCGAGCACCCACAGCTCATTGACGGCAAAGTTATCGACAGCGTATTTAAGAAGCTTTGCGCCTATGCCCTGGTTTTGAAATTGCAGCTCTACATACAGCTTTTCGACCTCGTTGCCCGAAACGCGGATAATGCCTTTAATTACGCCGTCATCGTAGACGAATGTATTTTTGAGTGCTGTTGAGCCCGCAGAGTACTCCTTAGCTGTGTCAAGGACATTCAGCTCACCGAAGTAAAAGGCATCGTTTTTAAAAAACGGATAGAAATTTACTCTGTAATTTGTGACGATAATTTCTGCGATGCGGGAAGCATCAGACGGGGTCGCGGGGCGGATATCAGTCATTGTTGTTCTCCGTTTGATTTTATTATTAAAGCCGTTGCGGTGTTCCGTAACGGCTTTAATGCTATTTTTATGATTACTTTATATCGAGTGCGGCTTTGAGCTCGTCTACCTTGTCTGTCTTTTCCCATGCAACGTCAAGGTCTGTACGTCCCATATGACCGTAAGCGGCAAGAGGTCTGTACTTGGTGTTTCTTAAGTTCAGGGAGCTGATTATTGCACTGGGGCGAAGGTCGAACACCTTGCCTACTGCGGCTGAGATCTCGGTGTCGGGCTTTACGCCTGTGCCGAATGTATCGACAAATATCGATACGGGCTGTGCAACGCCGATAGCGTATGCAAGCTCGACTTCGCAACGCTTTGCTATGCCTGCGGCTACTATGTTCTTCGCAACGTGTCTTGCGGCATAAGCGGCTGAACGGTCGACCTTTGTGGGATCTTTTCCTGAGAATGCGCCGCCGCCGTGTCTGCCGACACCGCCGTAGGTATCAACTATTATCTTTCTGCCTGTAAGTCCGCTGTCGCCCTGAGGTCCGCCTACTACAAAGCGTCCTGTGGGGTTGATCAACATCTTTGTGCTTTCATCAAGGAGAGAAGCGGGAACTGTTGTTTTTATTACTTTGTCGATAATATCGGTTCTGAGCTGCTCCTGTGTAGCCTCTGCCTTGTGCTGAGAGGAAACAACGATAGTATCTATTCTTGAGGGCGTGCCGTCCTCGTTATATTCGATCGTTACCTGTGTCTTGCCGTCGGGGAGAAGGTAGGGTATCTCGCCTGACTTTCTTACCGCAGTGAGCTTCTTTGAAAGCGCGTGGGCAAGTGAAATTGTAAGGGGCATAAGCTCTTCTGTTTCATCGCAGGCATAACCGAACATCATACCCTGATCGCCAGCGCCTGTATCAAATTCGTTCTTATCTCTGCCCTCAAGAGCGTTGTCAACGCCCATTGCGATATCGGGGCTCTGCTTGTCAAGGGTCGTGAGGATAGCGCAGGTCTTGTAATCAAAGCCGTAGTCGCTGTTGTCGTAGCCTGTTTCCTTTATGACATCTCTTGCGATAGCGGGGATATCAACATTAGCCGTTGTTGTTATCTCGCCCATTATCAGAACCATACCTGTTGTAGCACAGGTTTCGCAGGCTACACGGGCGTTCTTGTCCTGCTCTAATATTGCGTCAAGCACACCGTCCGAAATTCTGTCGCAGATCTTGTCGGGGTGACCCTCGGTAACACTTTCTGAAGTGAATAAGTATTTTGCCATTGATTTTTCCTTTCGTATAGCGGCTTTATACCGCATTCCATACGCGTTTTTGCGTAAAATTGCATGAAAAAAAGCCCCTTTCGGAGCTTGCCTGACGCGTGCTCCTCATCTTTCGGTCACAGCCCTTGCCGTGCCGTAGGAATTAGCACCATTTTTCGCAAAGCCGTGAGCTTTACGAAACGGTTGCTGGGTTTACGGAGCCTGACTCCCAATCCGCACATTTATGCGGAAAATGTAAACCGCTCTTGATAAGGGATTTTTCCGTATGATATTGTAGCACACGCTAAGGCGTTTGTCAAGTAAATTGAGAATAATTTTTATATTTCAATATTTTCCTTTATTTGCGCGGCAGACGGAATAAGTTAAAATCCTGTTAAAAATGTTGAATTACACTATAATAAATGTTATAATAAAAAGTACTGAGAGAAATTACGGAACAAAAGAAAAACGGCTGTGTGAACAGAAAGGAACAACAATGAGTTTTGTTACACTGAATGACATTACAAAGCAGTACCGAATGGGCGATATAACGATAAACGCAAACGACAAGGTAAGCTTTGACATAGAAAAGGGCGAGTTTGCGATAATAGTCGGACCGAGCGGTTCGGGAAAAACCACGGTGCTTAACATAATGGGCGGAATGGATACGCCGACATCGGGAGATTTTTATGTTGACGGCAGTAAGATAAGCGCATATAACAGAAAACAGCTTATCGACTACAGAAGATATGATATAGGCTTTATATTCCAGTTCTATAACCTTATCCCGAACCTGACGGCAAAGGAAAATATAGAGCTGTCGACACAGACGGTACAGGATTTTATCCCTGCAACGGAAATACTTGAAAAGGTAGGACTTACCGACAGGATAAATAACTTCCCCGCTCAGCTTTCGGGCGGTGAACAGCAGAGAGTCGCCATTGCAAGGGCGCTTGCCAAAAAGCCGAAGCTTCTTCTTTGCGATGAGCCGACAGGTGCGCTTGACTACAACACAGGTAAGATGATACTGAAATTATTGCAGGATACCTGCCGTAGCGACAATATGACGGTCATACTCGTAACGCATAACACGGCGATATGTCCTATGGCTGACAGGGTAATACATATGAAGAGCAGTAAGGTCAGTGAGATAGTCGTAAACGAGCATCCCACACCCGTTGAAAACATAGAGTGGTAAGCGGGGAAAGGGAACGGATATGAAAAATGCAATGCTGAAAAATGCATTTGCCGAGATGAAAAAGACAAAAAGCAGGTTCTTTTCCATATTCGGCATAATTGCGATCGGAACAGGCTTTTTCGCAGGACTGCTTGCAAGTGCGCCCGCGATGAAAAAATCTTCCGATAACTACTATGACCGCACATCACTGCTTGACTACAGACTGGTTTCGACTTACGGATTTGATGATAACGATATAAAGGCGCTGAAGGACGGGCTTTCCAATGTGAATGTCTATCCGGGATATTACACGGACGCTTATGTCAATACAGACTCCGGTGAGAAGAAGGTAGCGAGGGTATATTCTCTTGATACCATAGGAGAGAACAACCCTTACAGCTCATTGGAGATAACCGAGGGCAGACTGCCGCAGGCTGAGAATGAGTGCGTTGTGGATAACAGCAAGATGGTGAAGGAGTACAAGGTAGGCGATAAGCTGACGCTCGGCGGAGATGAAAATACCGATATAGACGAAACGCTTTCGGTAAAGGAGTTTACGATAGTCGGCAGGTTTGAGTCGCCTATGTACATATCCGATGTCGAACGCGGAAACACGACAATAGGAAGCGGCTCGGTGTTTATGCTGTGCTATGTGCCGCAGAGCTGTTTCAAGACAGAGGTCTACACTCAGGTAGTGATAACCTCGGACAAGCTCAAGGAGTACAACTGCTACAGCGATGAATATGAAAATGCCCGCGATGAGCTCGGCGAGCGCATTCAGAAGATAGCCGACAGCAGAGAACAGGGCAGATATGACGAGATAATCAAAGAGGCGCAGAGCAAGATAGACGACGGTCAGAAGGAGCTTGATGAAAAGAAGGCTGATGCGTACAAGGAAATAGACGATAACGAAAAGAAGCTGGACGATGCGAAAAAGGAGCTTGATGACGCAAAGGTACAGCTCGCTGACGGCAAAGCACAGCTTGATGACAGCAAAAAACAGCTCGATGACGCTAAAAAACAGCTCGATGAAAACGAGCCTGTGCTTGCGGACAGCAAAAAACAGCTCGATGACAGCAAGAAACAGCTTGACGACAGTAAAAAGTTGCTTGATGATACAAAGGTTCAGCTTGACAGCTCAAAAGCGCAGCTTGACAGCTCGGCAAAACAGCTTGACGATACGAAAGCTCAGCTAGACAGTGCAAAAACACAGCTTGATGAAACATCGTCACAGCTTGATACAGCAAAGACACAGCTTGACAGCGCAAAGGCTCAGCTTGATGAGAGCAAGGCAACACTTGACGCTACCGACAAACAGCTCACCGACAGTCAGAATGATATTAATAATTCAAGAGTGCAGATAAATACTGCGGTTGCGGTCGGTATGATGACAAGCGAGGAAGCCGCTGTAAAGCTTGCACAGCTTGACGCCGCACAGCAGCAGGTTGACGCGGGCAGGGCACAGTATGAAAGCGGGCTTGCACAGTACAACGCGGGACTTAGCGAATACGAAAAGTCCAAGGCGGAGTATGACGCGGGTTACGCACAGTACAGCGCCGCAAAAGCTCAGTACGAAAGCGGACTTGCACAGTATAATGACGGCAGGGCACAGTATGAGAGCGGACTTTCGCAGTATAATGAGGGCAAAAAGCAATACGAAGAGGGTCTTGCACAGTATAACGAGGGCAAAAAGCAGTACGAGGACGGACTGGCAAAATACGAAAAGGGAAAAGCCGAGTACGACAACGGCAGAAAGCAGTATGAGGACGGTCTTGCAAAGTACAATGACGGCGTTGAGGAGTATGAAAAGAACTATGCCGCATATGAGGACGGTCTGAAGGAATATAACGACGTCGTAAAGGAGCTCAGTGCCGCAAAGGCTGAGGCTGATGAGAAATTTGCGGACGCGCAGAAAGAAATAGACGATAATCAAAAGAAGCTTGACGATGTCGAAAAGCCCGAGTGGTATCTCTTCACACGCGATGATGATCCGGGCTACAGCGAGTACGGACAGAATGCGGAGAGAATAAGCAATATCGCAATGGTATTCCCGTTGTTCTTTGTAATGGTAGCGGCGCTTGTATGCCTTACCACTATGACAAGAATGGTAGAAGAACAGCGTACACAGATAGGAACGCTGAAAGCGCTCGGCTATAAGAACGGCGCTATAATGTTCAAGTATATGTTCTATGCGCTGACTGCCGGTATAGCGGGCGCTGTGATAGGTATGCTTGTCGGTATGAAGATCTTTCCCGCTATCATTATCACCGCATACGGAATGATGTATGTTATACCCGATATTCTTCTGCCGTATGATTTTGCGCTTATGGCAGGAACAACGGCGGCGGCTGTACTGCTTACGGCGGTAACGGTTTACTTTTCGTGCAGCAGTATACTTCACGATTGCCCGGCAACGCTTATGCGACCGAAAACGCCGAAGAGCGGTAAAAAGATACTGCTTGAGCGCATAGGCTTTATCTGGAACAGACTTTCGTTCAGCCATAAGGTGACGATGAGAAATATATTCCGCTATAAGAGAAGAATGCTTATGACGATAGTCGGCATAGCGGGTTGTACTGCACTCGTGCTGACAGGCTTCGGAGTGTATGACAGCGTAAACGACATTATAGAAAAGCAGTTCGGAGAGATAAGCAATTATACCGGTATAGCTGCTTACGGCGACACGGAGACCGATGAACAGATCACCGAAATATCCGATAAGCTTGCACAGTATAATTGTGACGGAAACAAGATATATCAGAAGCAGATAACCGTATCAAGCGGCAAAAACAGCACGGACGCTTACATATTCGGCGCAAAGGATAATGATACTATCGCGCAGTTTGTTACAGTCAAGGACAGACGTACGGGCGAGCGCTATACGGTTACGGACGAAGGCGTTATAATCAACGAAAAGCTTGCCACACTGCTCGGCGGAGTGAAAAAGGGTGATGAGATCACGCTGTCACTGTCGGATACAAAGCGTGTGAACGCAAAGGTTACTGAGATATGCGAGAACTACGCACACCACTATGTTTATATAACCGAAAAGCTTTACAAGGAGCTTAGCAACGAAGATGCGCTTCCGTATAACTGCTACTTCTTCAACTCGGTGCAGGGTGACGATATGCCCGAAAGCGACAGGGATAAGCTTGCCGAGAAGCTGATGAAGATAGACGGCGTTATGGGCGTCAGCTTCAAGACGAGCGTAGAGGGCACGTTCTCGACTATGCTCAAGTCCCTGCTTCTTGTAATAGTAGTGCTTATAGTAAGTGCGGGTGCACTGGCGTTTATAGTGCTGTACAATCTTACTAATATAAATATAAACGAGCGTATCCGTGAAATAGCATCGCTCAAGGTGCTGGGCTTCTATGATAAGGAAGTATCAATGTATGTTTTCAGAGAAACCGTGATACTTACACTGATAGGTACGCTTGCGGGTATGATATTCGGTCGGTTCTTAGTCGACTTTGTTGTAAGGACGGCTGAGATAGATATGGTAATGTTCGGCAGGACGGTTCACCCTATGAGCTTTGCGCTGTCGGCGGTGATCACAATATTCTTTGCTGTAACAGTAATGCTCTTTATGCATAAGCGGCTTATGAAGGTCGATATGGTAGAGGCGCTCAAGAGTGTTGAATAAATTTGGGCAATCGCCCGGAGGTTGGTAATATATGAAACTTGGAAAAGCAATTGCGGCGGCAGTAGGCACTGCGGCGGCGGTAGGTGCGGCTGTATACGCAAAAAGACGACTTGACGAGTCGCAGGCTGTGCTTAAAAAGCAGAAAAGCGTTGCCGCGTGGAAAAGCGGAGAAAATGTAACGCGCAAAGAAATAATAAGAAATCCTGTGAATGAAGAGCGACAGACTGATATTCTTAAAAGCAGGATAAACACTGCCGCGCGTGATTATGAGGAGCTGTCACAGCGGAACAATGACGAAGAGCAGAGGACAGTGCCGGTAAGCTTTACTTTCACCGAGTCGGAGGAAGCCGAAAATGTCGGCGTAAGCTTCGAGCGCGTATTCGACCATTTCAACAGGCTTGAAGAATCCGGAAAAGAAGTCGGATACACTGAGCCGGAACAAAGCACACAGCCGGAAGAAGAGAGCGTTCCTGCGGCTGATGAAATTACCGATTACAGTAAGCAACAGTTGGACGATGAGATGCTTCAGGCTATCGCTATTGCCAATGCTATACTTATGAAGGAAGGAAAAAAAGAGTTCATTCGGGAGATACCTGCGACAGAAACTTTTACGTCCGAACCTGTTGAGGAAGCGGCAAAGGTGCTTGAGGATATATCCTCTGCCACTGAGCCTGAAACGCCCGATATACCCGATGAAAGTATTTTTGATATCTTATCGGAAGAAGCTGACGCGGAACAACCCGAGGCTGTAGAAGAAACAGTCGAAGCGGCGAATACGCTTGAAG
>DJPL01000003.1:7535-7695 GCA_002437415.1 Ruminococcaceae bacterium UBA6413
GAAGAGTTTGCGCAGGCTATGGCAGAGAGTGTTACTGCAAGTGAGCCTGTTGAAGAGGCTGTTAAGGAGCTTGAAGAAATTTCGGAGCAGGCGGAAGAGATTAGCGCGGAACAACCCGAGGCTGTAGAAGAAACAGCCGAAGCGGCGAATACGCTTGAAG
>DJPL01000003.1:7827-7973 GCA_002437415.1 Ruminococcaceae bacterium UBA6413
GAAGCTAGCGAGGAACAGCCCGAGGCAGTAGAAGAAACAGCCGAAGCGGCAAGCTCGCTTGAAGAAGAGTTTGCACAGGCGATGGCTGAGAGCGTTACTGCAAGTGAGCCTGTCGAAGAGGCGGTTAAGGAGCTTGAGGAAATTTC
>DJPL01000003.1:7986-18562 GCA_002437415.1 Ruminococcaceae bacterium UBA6413
GAAGCTAGCGAGGAACAGCCCGAAGCTGTGGAAGAAACAGCCGAAGCGGCGAATACGCTTGAAGAAGAGTTTGCACAGGCTATGGCTGAGAGCGTTCCTGCAAGTGAGTCTGTCGAAGAGGCTGTTAAGGAGCTTGAAGAAATTTCGGAGCAGGCGGAAGTGGTTAGCACGGAACAGCCCGAGGTTGTAGAAGAAACAGCCGAAGCGGCGAATACGCTTGAAGAAGAGTTTGCACAGGCTATGGCTGAGAGCGTTCCTGCAAGTGAACCTGTTGAAGAGGCAGTTAAGGAGCTTGAGGAAATTTCGGAGCAGGCGGAAGAGGAAGCTAGCGAGGAACAGCCCGAAGCTGTGGAAGAAACAGCCGAAGCGGCGAATACGCTTGAAGAAGAGTTTGCACAGGCTATGGCTGAGAGCGTTCCTGCAAGTGAGCCTGTCGAAGAGGCAGTTAAGGAGCTTGAGGAAATTTCGGAGCAGGCGGAAGAGATTAGCGAGGAACAGTCCGAAGCTGTAGAAGAAGCAGTCAAAGCGGCGAATACGCTTGAAGAAGAGTTTGCACAGGCTATGGCTGAGAGCGTTACTGCAAGTGAGCCTGTCGAAGAGGCAGTTAAGGAGCTTGAGGAAATTTCGGAGCAGGCGGAAGAGGCTGATGCTATAGATGAAGCGGCTACTATCCGTACCGGAGAGTCTGTGGAAGAGGCACTCAAAGAACTCACCGATATTATTGAAGAACCCTCGGAAGAAACATCGGCGGAAGTAAATACAGACAATACGGAACAGCCGGCTGAAGCGCTTTCAGCGGAAGACGCAAGAACACCTGAGCCTGTTATGGAAGCGGTGGTTTCCGAAACCGATACCGATGAGCTTGACAGTAATATCGGGGATCTGTTTGAGGAGAACGCAGATATTACAGCAGGCAGTGGTACAGAAGAAAAGCCGAGAACGCTTGATTTCTTTGACCTTCCCGATGAAGCATACAAGACTGTGCCGACGGTTGAAGAAAAACAGGACGATACTGCAGCAGATATGGAGGATCTGTTCGGCAATCTGCTGGTCGACGATGAGCCGGAGGAGAAGAAAACATTTACCGATCCTGACGAGGTGTTCTCAATGTTTGATACAGACGCGGGTCAGGACGACTTTGACAAGTACAACGATGAGAAGATAGAAGAGGAAAACGAGAAGAAGAAAACGACCGATACAAAGAAATACATAGCTCAGGATATTGCGGACAACATAGCGTCTTTTGCACAGCTGCTCGAACCGCTCAATGCGATAAAGGAAAACAAGATACGCAGCAAAAGCGGCATACTGTTTGACTGGGAAATGAGAATACAGTCGCTGATAGGCGATCTGCCGATAAAGACGTACTGGAGAAACAATTTCCGCAACTATGAGATATGGACAGATGAAAAGTGCATGGAAAAGGCAGGCGAGCTGCTTTCTATGCTTGAGCTTGTCGGAATAGTCCGTGACAAGGCAAAGGAAGTCGTTATCGACAGGGATACACTGGATTATTATTCGGCGCAGAGCGAGCATTTGAACAATGATTTCCACATAGGCGAAACGGTCGTTGTTACCCGTCCGTGCTGGAAGATAAACGGAAAGCCCGCACGAAAGGGCGAAATTGCCAAGAAGGCTCCGTTCGCGGAGTTCAGCCGCAAAAAGGTATCTCCGCTTGAAACCATGCTCAGGGAGAACAGCTGCTCGGACGGCGATGTGAATATCCCTGTCACCGAGGACAATTTCTGCACATATGACCGCGATATACCTTATGTAAGGCAGGCTATCGCAGAGGGCTTCTGCAAGTGCGCTGTAAGGCGTATGGAAGACGGCGGAGCGCTGGCGTTCTTCTATGAAGTGATCGGTGAGGGAGAAAATCCTCATTATTCTGCGTGTACACTGCGCTTTGAGGTCAATATCGATAAGAACGCAAAGATAGTCGGAAGATTTTCGAGCGAAAAGGTTTAATATTTAATAAAACATAGAGTACACCCCTGCATTACCGTGAGGTAATGCAGGGGTGTACTGTTTATAGGACATATCGTGTAGTAAAATCAATATGACAGTTCAATATAAAATAATTTTCCCGACATATTTGCATATTTTGTAAAAAAGCCTGAAAGTAAACGAATAAAACATTAGTATATAATAGTTTTAATAAATTCGACAAAATACGACTGATAAGTGAGTAAAAATTACTTTTTCTTTCAAAAAAGTATTGAAAATTACATCTGACAGTATTATACTTAACATATAATTCGAAGTGATATGGAGGCTAAAATGGAGTATATTGCACATATAAGAGAAATAGAAACTCCGGAAGGTAAAAAAGTGGTTGAGGAAACGGCGAACGAGCATTGCGATAAAACCGCAACGCTTGCGGCCGAATACGGGCAACCGTGTAGAATACAGCACATTGTTTATATTGCCGGAAAAATGCACGACCTTGGGAAGTTGTGTAATGATTTTCTTGAGTATATAAGAGGGCTTGGCAGATATAAACGCGGTGATATAGACCACAGCTATGCCGCTGCCAGACTTCTCGAAGAATATACGGTAGGCAAAGATGAATATGTAAGGTATACCGCACAGCTTATCGCAAGAATTATCATATCGCATCACGGACTGCATGACTGGTGGACCGAAGAGTGCAAAAACTATTATATCAAAAGATGCAGTACGCAGGAACGCTACGATGAAATTAAAAGCAATGTAGCACAGCTTATATCTTATGAAGAGCTCGACGATCTGCTTAGTAAGGCGACTGAGGAATATCACGAGATAAGCCGCAGGATAAACAGGCTGGGACGGAAAAAGAACGGGGAAAAAGACTTTGTGACATATGCGTTCTACTTTGGTATGCTAGAAAGACTTGCCGAGTCATGTCTTATAGACGCTGACAGAACGGCTACTGCCGAATTTATGGAGGGTATAAAAATATCCGAGCTCTCTGAAGCCGAAATACAAAAAAATTGGCTTGATATGAAAAAACGACTGGACAAGAAACTGAACGGTTTTTCAAAAGATAAAAGCCGAATATCACAGCTTAGAATGGACATTTCCGAAAGATGCCGTGACTTTGCAAAGAACAAGGTCGGCATTGTCCGCCTGGTAGTGCCTACCGGTGGCGGCAAGACGCTTTCGGCAATGAGATTTGCGATTGAACACAGTATAAAGTATAACAAAGAGCGTATTTTCTACATATCGCCGTTTATGTCCATACTTGAGCAAAATGGCGATGTGCTCCGTGAGATAGCGGGTGAGGAAAACTACCTTGAGCATCACTCCGATATGTATTGTAAGATAACCGGTAATAAAGTCAAGAGCAAAGAGGAGATAGCGGAGGAGCTTGATAATTATGAGCTTCGCTGTCAGCATTGGGATAAACCTCTGATTGCTACAACCATGATTCAGTTTCTGAACACGCTGTTCTCTTCAAAGACCGAGGCGCTAAGGCGAATGCACAGGTTTGCAAATTCGGTTATTATAATCGATGAGGTACAGTCTGTGCCGGTGCAATGCGTATATATGTTCAATTTAGCAATGAACTTTATGGCAAACTTTATGGATTGTACGATAGTTTTATGTTCTGCAACTCAGCCTACATTTGAACAGTGCAAGTATCCGTTGTTGCTTGATGAAAACAGCTCGGTGACAGGAGAATGCACGAAGGATTTTGAAAATTTCAGGCGCACACGCGTAATACCGCTTCTTGACAATAAGGGTGGATATACTTATGAAGAAGCGGCGGCTGTGTGCATGGATAAATACCGTGAAAACGGAAATGTATTGTTTATTGTAAACACCAAAGACGCGGCTGCAAAGGTGTACTATGAAGTATCAAAGCTGAATGCCGAAGAGAGTGTGCAGGCGAAGCTTGTTCACCTCAGCACCAATATGTGTCCCGCACACAGACGTAAGGCTATAGATGATGTCCGAGGAATGCTTGACAGGAACGAGCCGGTTATATGCATTACCACACAGCTTATTGAAGCAGGTGTTGATATCAGCTTTAAATGTGTAATACGTTCTCATGCGGGACTTGAAAATGTCGCTCAGGCGGCAGGTCGTTGTAACCGTAACGGAGAAAATGAATGCGGCAACGTGTATATAATCGAGCTTAAGCAGGAGAATGTATCAAGGCTCGGTGAACTTACAGAATCTAGGCGGCAGGCTATAAATACGATTATTGCTGTAATGAATTCCAAAAGTGATGATTTTCTGTCGGTCGATGCGATGAATTATTACTACAGCCGTTTTTATGATGAGTGTACTAACAAGAACAGTAATGATATTCTTAAATATCAAATTAACAATCAGGAAGATGATATCTTTAATCTGCTGTCGTTGAATAGCATATTCCGCAATTCAGATAAATTCTGTCGGGACGGACAGGCATTCAGAACTGCCGGCGACAAATTCAAGCCTATAGATGATAACACTGTCGGTGTTATTGTTCCGTACAATGATGAAGCAGAACGCATTATTGAAACCTTTCGCGGGAAAACGAGCATATCACAGGCTCTTGAGCTTCAGCGCAAAGCACAGCAGTATACCGTAAATGTATATGAATATGTGCTGAGAAAACTGATAGCAAATAAATCGGTGAACCCGTTAAAACAGGACGACAATGTATTTGCGTATGAACTGGAAAAGGGCTGCTACAATGATAAAACAGGACTGGAAGTAAAAGAAGCAGAGCCTGAACTTATGATGTATTAACGTATGATGCACAGCCTATGCAAAATGGGTTGACATATAATGACTAATCAAAAAATACGGGCTTTAGTCACAATAAAACCCGAAAATAAAGGAGGTAAGAATTTTGAGCAAAACCGAACACGATAATATTGTCGAGTTCAAGGTGAGCGGAGATTTCGCGCTGTTTTCAGACGTTCTGACACGTCCCGGCGGAGAAAAATTCAGCTATCCCATACCCACTTACGAAGCGCTTAAAGGTATACTGATGAGCGTATACTGGAAGCCGACCATCATATGGGTAATAGACGAGTGCAGGGTGATGAATAAGATCTCCATGGAGCGTAAAGGTATACGTCCGATAAAATACGGCGGCGGTAACGACCTTGCGTATTACACCTATCTTAAAGATGTGGAGTACAGGGTAAGAGCTCACTTTGAATGGAATGACAATCGTCCCGAGCTTAAAGAAGACAGGAACGAAAACAAGCACCACAATATTGCAAAGCGCATGATACAGCGCGGCGGCAGACGTGATATATTCCTCGGAACAAGGGAATGTATGGGCTATGTCGAACCGTGCGACTATGATGAAGGCGTTAGCTATTATCAGGGCACTGAAATTCCGTACGGCTTTATGTATCACGGTATCACTTACGCAGATGAAGCGGAAAGGGAAGAAGACAAGGGTAAGCTTACCGTCAGATTCTGGCGACCCGTGATGAAGGACGGGGTTATAAAGTTCGTTCATCCGAGCGACATTCCCGAATCTCAGAAACGCCATATCCGTGATATGAAAATAAAGCCGTTCGGCAAAGAGCATGATAATTTCAGCGGACTCGAGGAATTTGACTTTATAGGCGGAGGTGATGATATTGAGTTGGACTGAAAAACTCGCCAACGCGTATAATGTGCTCTGCTTGCAGGAGGACAGCGGAATGCTTCCGATAGCTCATTCTAGACAGAATGCACAGATAACGGTTTCTTTGAATCTTGACGGAACCATACCGCCGCTGGGCTTTGCGGAAAAGGTCGAAAAATCGGATGCGCCGACTGTTATACCGGTAACGGAGTCATCAGGAATAAGAACAAGCGGTTGTGCTCCTCATCCGCTCAATGATAAGTTGGTATATCTTGCAGGTGATTATTGCAAATATGTTGATGGAAAATCGGCTGATAAGCAATCCTATCATGAAGCTTATATGGCTCAGCTTGAAGATTGGTGTAATTATGATCCGGATAATCACGCAATAAGAGCAATATACACATACCTTTCCAACGATTCGTTAGTGGTTGATCTTATCAGTGCCGGAATATTAACACTTGACGATGAAAAGAAAAAGTTGTCTGATGATAAAATATCGGGTATCAAACAAGCAGATGTGTTTATTCGCTTTATAGTTAATGGAGTTAAAACCTGGAAAGACGCTGCAATCAGAAATAGTTTTGAACGATATAATTTGAGTAAAGCCGATAACAAGCAATTATGCTATGCGACCGGAAATGATGCTTCTGCAACTTATGCTCACCCTAAATATATCCGTAATGCAGGAGATTCGGCAAAGCTCTTTTCGACAAATGACGAGAGCGGTTTTTCCTACAGAGGAAGGTTTGCGGATAAGACGCAGGCAACATCAATAAGCTATGACTACTCTCAGAGAATGCACAATGCGCTTAAATGCCTTATTGCAAATCAGGGCATATATGTTGACGGACTTTGTGTTCTTGTCTGGGAGGACAGTCTTGCGGAAGTGCCCGATGCAACGCAGAAATGTGTTTTTGAAGATGACGACGATGACTTTAACGATGAAAACGAGCCTACAGCAACCACCGGAAAGATAAACAAGGATCTTACCAGAAAGTCGCTTATGGGAATTCAAAATAAGTATAGTCCCACCTCGCAGACAATGCTTATGATGTTCGACAGTGCAACACCGGGCAGACTGTCAATTACCGAATATGCCGAGCTTGCCACTTCCGACTATATCGGCAATCTTGCAAAATGGCATGATGATACATCATGGATGTGCTATGGCAAACGCCGTTCTTTCTCAGTGTATGAGATTGCCAATTGTACTTATGGTAATGAGGAAGGAAATCTACTGAAAGCCGGTGAAAAAACCAGAAAAGATGTTTTTCAGCGACTTCTGCCATACATTGTAGGTGGAGGAAGAATACCGCGTGATATGGTTAATCAGTTGTTCATGAGAGCTTGCAAATACAACTCATATGATAATGAAAGTAACTGGAAAAAAGTCGTTAACTGTGCCTGTGGTATGATACGAAAAAGAATTATTGAAACTAAAGGAGAGTGTACAATGTCACTTGATAAAGAAAGTCACAGCAGAGATTATCTTTACGGCAGACTGCTTGCTGTTGCCGATGTTGCAGAGGCATCAACATACGACAAGGAAGATAGCCGTCCGACAAATGCAAAACGCTTTTTTGAAGCATTTTCAAATCATCCTTACCAGACATGGGACGTTATATATAAGAGCCTGAGACCGTATCTGGACAGAATGGGCAGAGGCGGAAGCGTTTACTATGAACGTATCATAAACGAAATAACTTCAATGTTTGAACACGGCGAGTTCAAGAACAATTCGCCGTTGTCACCGGAATTCCTGCACGCATACAGCTGTCAGGTAAACGAATTATACACTAAGAAAACAGACGATAACAAGGAGGATAAGTAATTATGAGCGGATTAACAAATAAGATAGATTTTGAGGTTATTATTTCAGCAACAGACGCAAACCCCAACGGCGATCCTTTAAGCGGCAACCGTCCCAGAATAAACTCTCAGGGCTTTGGCGAAATTTCAGATGTCTGCATCAAGCGTAAGATACGTAACAGACTTCAGGATATGGGCGAAAGAGTATTTGTCCAGAGTGACGACAGATGTGATGACGGATGTGACAGCTTAAGAACAAGAGCAGATTCCTGCGAAGAACTCAAAAAAGTATCTTCTGGTAAAAATACAAACAAAGATGAGTATGCAAGGATCGCTTGTGAACAGTGGATAGATGTTCGCAGCTTCGGTCAGGTTTTTGCTTTCAAAGGCGATGCGGTTTCTGTCGGCATAAGGGGACCGGTATCGCTTAGCATAGCAAAAAGCGTTTCACCGATAGACATTGTAAGTATGCAGATCACAAAGAGTGTAAACAGTGAAAGCGTAAAAGGCGGCAAGGCTTCCGATACAATGGGTACAAAAAACCGCATAGAATTCGGACTGTATGTTTTCAAAGGCAGTATCAACTGCCAGCTTGCCGAAAAAACAGGCTTCAGTGATGAAGATGCAGAAAAGATAAAGCAGGCGCTAGTAACGCTGTTTGAAAACGATTGCTCCTCTGCTCGTCCTGAGGGCAGTATGCAGGTATGCAGAGTTTACTGGTGGAAGCATGACAGTAAAACTCCTATGGTATCTTCCGCTAAGATACATAATTCCGTTCAGGTAAAGGAAGAGACCTCACTCAACGGAAGAACTCCGATGTCAATTGATGATTATGATATAATTTTCAGTAATCCCGAGGGTGCGGTACAGCCTGAGATAATTGACAATATTTAATGAGTTATAACGAAGATGAATATCTGATGATTTCCGGTATACAGCATTTCGTGTTTTGTAAGCGGCAGTGGGCACTTGCATATATAGAAATGCAGTGGAATGACAATTATCTGACGGTTGACGGCAATATTCTTCATCGTAATGCACACGACGGAGATTTTACCGAAACGCGTAGAGATGTTATTATTACCGGAAGTATGCCGGTTTCATCATCAGAATACGGAATCAGCGGCGAATGCGATATAGTTGAATTTCATAAATCTAAAGATGGGATCAGCCTTTTTGGCAGAGATGGTAAATACAGCGTCATACCTATTGAATACAAGCGCGGGAAACCCATTGAAAGCGATTGTAATGATCTTCAGCTTATCGCACAGGCTGTCTGCCTTGAGGAAATGCTGTGTTGTGATATACCATACGGTTATATGTTTTACGGAGAGATAAGACGGCGTGTAAAAGTGGAATTTACAAAGGAGCTCAGAGAAAGGCTCTCTTCTGTAGTCAATGAAATGCACAGGTTATACAGCGCGCACCACACTCCCGTGGTAAAGAAGAGCAGGAGCTGCAATGCCTGCTCGATGAAGAATTTATGCCTTCCGGCGGCAACTTCTTCGTCTGCATCCGAATATATAAGAAACCGCCTGAAAGGAGACAGTGAATGAGAAAACTCAGAAATACGCTTTATATAACAACTCCGGATAAGTATCTGTTTCTTGACGGTGAGAATATTGTGATGCGGGCAAAAGACGATACCGAGATCAGGCTTCCGCTGCACAATATCGAAGATATAATTGTGTTCGGAGGCAGAGGCGCAAGTCCGGCGCTTATGAATAAGTGCACGGAAGAGAATATCGGGCTCAACTTTATGAGCCGCAGCGGAAAATTTCTTGCCAGAGCCGAGGGTGCGGTTAGCGGAAACGTTTATCTTCGAAGAGAGCAGTATCGCATTGCGGATAATGAAGAGAGAAGTCTTGCGATAGCAAGGAACATTATCATAGGAAAGCTCTACAACAGCCGCTATGTTATTGATAGAGCGCTCAGAGATCATTCCTTGCAGGTAGATGTTGAAAAGCTGAAAAGTCGCTCCGAACTTCTTTCGCAGGCAATATTAAAGTGTCGTAATGTTACCGATATCGATACTCTGCGAGGAATTGAGGGGGAATCGGCACAATTATACTTTTCGGTATTTGACGAGTTGATTCTTCAGCAGAAGGATGAATTTAATTTTACTGTGCGAAGTAAACGCCCGCCCATGGATAATGTAAATGCCTTGCTTTCATTTGCGTATTCAATTGCAACAGGTATGTGTACATCAGCTCTTGAAGCAGTCGGACTTGATCCTTATGTGGGATTTATGCATACTGATCGCCCCGGCAGACGCTCTCTTGCGTTGGATCTTGTTGAGGAATTTCGTGCAATTATGTGTGACAGATTTGTTGTGAGTCTTATCAACATACGTATAATCGGAAATAAAGATTTTGATGTGAGAGAAGACAGCGCAGTGCTGCTTAGTGAAGATGGCCGGAAACTTTTCCTTACACATTGGCAAAGCAGAAAACAGGAAACGGTAACCCATCCGTTCCTTAAAGAAAAGGTTGAGTGGGGTTTACTGCCGTATGTTCAGGCGCTTCTGCTTGCAAGATATATCAGGGGCGACCTTGATGAATATCCAATGCTGCTCTGGAGGTAGATATGCTTTTGTTGATAACTTATGATGTTAACACTGAAACATCGGAGGGAAAGAGCCGACTCAGAAAAGTCGCAAAGCAATGTGTCAATTACGGTATCAGAGTTCAGAATTCTGTATTTGAATGTGTTGTCGATGCGGCGCAGGCTCGCGAGTTGAAATTCAAGCTTACAAAGCTTATTGATACCGAAAAGGATAGTTTACGGTTTTATAATCTCGGTGATAAATATTCAAATCGAGTTGAGCATTTTGGCACTAAACCGACTATAAAAGTCGAAGACCCTCTGATTTTTTAACTTTGCGCGAATGTATAGCTCACAGATTTTTCTGAGGACATTCGCACACGATAATTTACTTATAAAGGAAATTATCAAAGCGCAAATTTATATGCGATTGGTTTAACAGGAGAAATAATATTTGAAATGTGGTATTTGCTCTTGGAATAAGGCTGATTTTTGTATAAATTTGCAGTCGCCCTCCACACGAGGGCGAGGATTGAAATATGTTGGCTTGCGTATGAAAGCCAGTTTGAAACGGTCGCCCTCCACACGAGGGCGAGGATTGAAATACGTTATCGAACACAGGCAACCGCTCGGCGGCTAGTCGCCCTCCACACGAGGGCG
>DJPL01000001.1:0-185 GCA_002437415.1 Ruminococcaceae bacterium UBA6413
GGCGCTTTCCCCTCTCCCCTTAGGTTTTCTCCCTCGTGGCTCCCTCTTTCCTGACTCCTCACCTCTTCTGCCATAAAGGGGTGTTGGCGATAAGATACACAAACGATTATGTTTAAAAGCACGTCATAAGCGGGACGCTACGCTCTGTTCGACCCGGGGGGACTGTACAGATATCTCAGGATAGT
>DJPL01000001.1:217-62133 GCA_002437415.1 Ruminococcaceae bacterium UBA6413
GTTTTTTGGAAGTTTCGGTGACAGTGCAGTTGCACTGATAAACTCACGAAATTATTAACACCTTGTAGATATGGAAATGTTTTCAGCGGTGCTATTGATATATTCTATTATACTGCCGCATAGTTTTTATCCGTACTAACAATTTGAGACAGTTACTATCATATTCGCTTTTTCGCAGTGTCAGAAGCTTGCCACGCCCGCCGTACTAACCTCCAGCCATTCACCGAGCTTTTTAATCTGCCAACTGTCATTTGTTTTTATGCAAAACCCACAAAGCCGATAAAAATTAAACAAAAGTTTTCGGCAGACTAATTCCGCAAAACCTATTGACAACCTAGGTTTAGTATGTTATACTCATAACAACGAAAACGAAAGGGGCTGACGAGATAAAAATGATGAGCATAATGCGAATGTGCGAAAGCAACTTAATAATGCGTCTGTCCCGAAAGAAAATCTGAGCCTCTCAGAACTCAAGCCGCACGGACGTATGTAAGCGTCCGTTATTTTTATGGGAGGATATATGATAGAACTTATAAACCTTGAAAAGACATACCGCACCTCAAAGGGCAGTATCACAGCGATAAAAGATATCAACATCACGATAAACGATGGCGAGATATTCGGCATCATCGGACTTTCCGGTGCAGGCAAGAGCACGCTTGTCCGTTGCATAAACTACCTTGAACGCCCGACATCGGGACAGGTGATAATAGACGGCAAGGAGCTCGGAAAGCTGAGCAACAAGGAGCTTTTGAAAACCAGACAGAACATAGGAATGGTGTTCCAGGGCTTCAACCTTCTCGCGCAGAGAAACGTTATAAAGAATATCTGCTATCCGCTTGAAATCGCGGGTATGAAAAAGGCTGACGCTGTAAAGAGAGCCGAAAGCCTGCTTGAGCTTGTAGGACTTTCGGACAAGGCTAAGGCGTATCCGTCACAGCTTTCGGGCGGTCAGAAGCAGAGAGTGGCGATAGCAAGAGCACTCGCCGCCGAAACGCATTATCTTCTGTGTGACGAAGCAACAAGCGCGCTCGACCCCGATACCACAAGATCGGTGCTGGAGCTTTTAAAGAAGATAAACCGAACTCTCGGTGTTACTATAATAGTGATCACACACGAGATGAAGGTAATAGACAGCATATGCGACAGGGTCGCAGTGCTTGACAACAGCACGGTAGCCGAAATAGGCAATGTAAGAATGGTATTTGCAAATCCGCAATCGGATATCGCAAGAAAGCTTATTATGCCGCAGGGCGAGCTTCCCGTGACAAGCGAGAACGGACAGAAGATAAGAATTATCTACAACGGCGAAAATTCTTCACAGTCGCTGTTATCAGATATGATACTCAAGTGCAACACGCCCGTCAACATTCTTCACGCGGACACCAAGGACATTGACGGCAAGGCATACGGTCAGATACTTGTACAGCTGCCCGATGATGAAACCTCGACAGAAAAGATAATCGCTTATCTGAAAGCGAACAGTGTTACTTATTCACAGGTATAAGGGGGAATGTAAAATGTCAAGCGATCTTATACAGCTGTGGGACAAGGGAGTGCTTATCCAGGGAATATGGGAAACGATATATCTTACGTTCCTTTCTTCCTTTCTAGCATACATTTTCGGGCTTCCGATAGGCGTACTGCTTACAGTTACCGATAAGGACGGTATCCACCCTATCCCGTGGCTCAATAAAATAGTGGGTATTATCGTCAATATATTCCGCAGTATCCCGTTCATCATTCTGATGGTCGCATGCTTACCCGCCGCAAAGGTTATTGTCGGAACAAGTCTTGGCAATAAGGCAATGATAGTAATGCTGGTCATAGCGGCTATCCCTTATGTGGCAAGAATGACGGAATCCTCTTTCAAAGAGGTTGACAAAGGCGTTATTGAAGCGGCTCAGGCAATGGGCAGCTCCACATTCAAGATAATATACAAGGTGCTTATCCCGGAAGCAAAGCCCGCACTTATGGTCGGTGCAGTCATTTCTCTGGTAACTATTCTCGGTTACTCGGCAATGGCGGGAACGATCGGCGGCGGCGGACTCGGTATGATAGCTATCTCATTCGGCTATCAGCGTTTCAATAACGATATTGTGTGGATATGCGTACTGCTTACGGTTATCATAGTACAGCTCATTCAGGAGCTCGGTATGCTGATAGCGCGAAAGGCGGACAAACGTATAAACAAGTAAGGAGAGATACAATATGTCACTGCTTTTCATAAAGCTTTTAAGACAGAATTTCCGTTTCGGGCGAATGTGCCGATGTTGTATATAAGAAAGATAAGCCCGTAAAATAACGGTGCAGAACAAAGAAAGAAAAATAAAAAATACAACATTGACAGGCGGTAAAACCGCAGAAACGGAGAATTAAAATGAAAAAGATATTATCACTGATACTCACAGCGGCTCTTGCAGGCGCAACACTTACAGCGTGCAGCTCAAACAGCACAAGCTCAACAGCTTCTTCAAACGACGCTTCATCGGCAGATGCTTCTTCAGCCGCAAGCTCGGCAGAAAGCACAGCAGACAACACAGCCGATACGGACAAGGTTATCAAGATCGGCGCTACAGCTACACCTCACGGCGAGATCCTTGAATTTGTAAAGGACAAGCTTGCTGAGGACGGCTACGACCTCCAGATCACCATCTACGATGACTATGTACTGCCCAACAACGCAGTTGCAAGCGGTGAGCTTGACGCTAACTATCACCAGCACACACCTTACCTCAATAACTACAACGAGAAGAACGGTACGGATCTGGTTCCTGCCGCACTTATCCACTATGAACCCTTCGGTCTTTACGGCAACGGCGTTGAGAAGATCGCAGACATCAAAGAAGGCGCTTCGATCGTAATTCCTGCCGACGACAGCAACGAAACAAGAGCACTTCTTCTTTTACAGCAGGAAGGTCTTATCGAGCTCCCTGAGGGTGCAAACGCTAAGGACGGCGTTACAACACTCAATATCAAGGACGACCACGGCTACAAGATAACAACAGTTCAGGCTGATACTGTTGCGGCTCAGTTTGCTAACAGCGATGCAGGTTCTTTAGCAGTAATCAACGGTAACTATGCTCTTGCGGCAGGTCTTGACATAAGCAAGGCTCTCGCAGTAGAAGACGCTTCGGGTGATGCGGCTCAGACATACGCCAACATTATAGCAGTTAAGAGCGGCAACGAAAACCTCCCCAAGATCCAGGCTCTTATCAATGCTCTGAAGTCAGACGATGTAAAGAACTTCATCAACGAAAAGTACAACGGTGCAGTCGTAGCTATCTTCTGAGAATAGCTTAAAACAGTAAAATTTCTTCTTCATACGGTAAATAATATACGGACAACGCCCCCTGAAAACAGGGGGCGTTGTCCGTTATATATCGGAAGCCATATTACAAAGAAACCTTGCTACTATCATAAGAATTATTCCGACGATACCGAATATCGCGCCGAGCAGGAACTCAGCACACAGCAACATAATTATCGCATACAGAAGCATAAGCGTTCCCACACTGCCGAGAAGATTTCCGAACAGCGAGAAGCCTTCTTCACTGCCGATTATTGCGTGTATGATATCGTATATAAGAAGTACCACAAGTCTTAGCGGCATAAGGACAAAGGAAACAGCGTACACTATAAAGCCTATCAGGACAGACATTACAAATCCCGGTGCGCCGCTGCTTCTGACAAGCTCCGATCTTACGCATTTTCCGTTGACGTATACGCTTACGATATATTCTGTAACGGTCACACCGTCAATGAGCGCTCCGACAAAGTTGAAGCTGTTGCGGATATCCTTCCACAGGAAGAACAGACCGCCGATAAAACACACGGTTGCCCACGGCATAAGCCACGAGGTCGGTGAGAAGAAGCTTTCAAGTCCTTTTTGATCCACAGCGTCCTTTATGACATTGTATATGACCTTGAAGCTGTCCTGATATGTTAATTTCACCGCGCCCTTTTCCGCTCTTGAAACAAGCTTCAGATCCGCACGGAAAACATATGTACCGCTTTCAAGCGCGCCCGACTGTTCACTGCCGAGCGTGAGGACGATCGTTTTCCTGCCGCCCTTGCTTATCTCGGTGAGATCTGTTTTGTCGAATGCCGCCGCTGTCGGTGAAGTAAGACCCGAGGTGTAAGTATCCTCGCCGTCTGTCAGCGTATACACTGTGTCTTTGTCGTATTCTCCGCCCTCTTTGTACAGTCGATAATCCACTCTTGAATTCCACGGACCCTTTTCCATAGAGTCGAGGTATTCCTTTTCCTGCTCCTTGCTGTCACCGAGGACCTTTTCAAGATATGCGGTGTCGTATTTTACATTGGGAAGAGTTACCGTGATCTTAATATCGTCATAGTTGACACCGTTTTTGATTTTAAGCTTGATCTCATCTTCGGAATACTCATATGATGCCTCTGCTCCGTTTTTTACATTAACGGATATTGAAGTTCCCGAAGCCTTTTCGGTCATAACAAGCTTATCGGAAGAAGCGTCCAGAAGTGATGTCAGTGACACGCTGACTGAAACACTTATAAATATCACAAAACATAAAAAACTATCCTTAAAATATGTTTTATTATTGACATAACTGCTCCTTTCGGGGGAAAATCGTTTCATCATAATTTTACATTACCATATTTGCTTATTTTTTTGCAACCGATTGTTCAAAATTTGAAATGCAGAAAATTAACCGCAGACGTTTCATCTGCGGTTATCGGTCATGCCGTGTTAAGTCCGAGTGAGAATATATCAATATCAACGCTCACATTGTATTCGCTGTCTGTTATTATCTCACCTATTCTGTCCTTGTTTTCGTTATAGAATTGATTGCAGCACCTGCGAAGAGCATTTTCGAGTCCGAACACATCACAGCCCTTGCCTGCAACCGATATAACGGATTTCTTTATTATGCGTCGCAGTTCATTTTCGGCGGCTTTTGTGACAACGTTCACAGCGTCCGAGTCACCCTCTTTTATACTTCCGCGTGAGCCTATCTTTCCCGACACTTTAAGTGATATATCAAAGGTCACCTTGCCGTCACTTTCGCTTGCTGTTACACTGCGCATTATATCATCGAGCGTTATGCTAGGCTTCGCGTACTTTTCGAGCGGCACGGTAAACGAATATTCCGATACTCTGCCGGTAAGAAAGAATATCGCTGTCGATGTGTCGGCATTTACCTGAGCCAGCTCAACGCCGTCCTTGAATACCACTCCGCCGTCAAGAATTATCGTTGTTTCTCCGTCCTCGCTCTGCTCTTCTCCGCCACCCTTGCCGCTGTCACCGCCCTCTTTCGGTATAGTGACATCGGTCTTGAGCTCGGCGGTTTTCAGCAGCGGCAGGAACGCGCTTCTAGTACCTGTGCACAGCATCGTCATTACCCGATAAGGATAGCTGTAAACGCATCTGCCCTCGCTTGCCGCATTTCTGATAAGGTCGGACAATCTCTGCGATGAGGTCGAGCCTTCTTTGAAACGGATATCAAGCAGTTCCTCAGCCGTTTCCTCCGCCGCGGCTACATATGCCTGCGGGTGGGAGTGAAAGTTGCCGATGAAAAATTCCATTGTCTGCTCAAGGTCGTACTTTCTCAGCTCCTTGCCGATGATGATCAGCCTGTTCTCGCTGAGAAGCAGGTCTTTTCCCGTAAGCAGTGAGGCGTTTTTTGCCGCCGAGAATACATTGTCGCCCTCACCCACGCTCTTTAACACATTATCCTGCGTTTTATCGATCTGATTTTGTCCGCCCTCGCTTGACTGATTGAAGTACTGCATACTTATACGGTAAACCTTTTTGTCGGGGAGGTAGTCTATTCCTATCGCCTGCACTATAGCTCTGTCCGCAAGGTCAACATAATCAACACAGCCGCACAGGCTGAGTGTAAATACGGCAATCATAAGCACTGCCGTTGTTCTAAATATTTTCATTGTTCTTTTTTACCCTCCCGCTCTGCTTTTTTCTGCCTGCTACAAGGACGATAAGCGGCACGACTACGCCGCCGAGCAATATGTGTATACCGCTGTTCATAACATTTGTCATTCTGTCATATACACTTGCGTCACTGCCGAGAATTATGCAAAGCATAAAAACAAGAAAGCCTGCGACTGTAACTACAAGCTTTGTACGCGGCCTTTTACTGCACACGGTATAGATCCTGCCGATACAGTAAATAAGCAGTGCGGCTTTGATTATGCCGCACATCAGCCAGACGATGGCATCTATACCGTCAAGACGCTGAAACAGTATGATATCTGACAATGAAGCAATGATATAAAGAGGATATTCAACCTTACTTATATAAGGACCGAGTATCAGGTTATACAGCAGATTGAGAAGCTCCAGCAGGATAAGAAGCATCGGCAGGTAATAAAGCACTGTTCTGTGCGGCTTACTGCGAAGCTCATCGGTAATTACGGCGAATATCAGTATCTCGCTGTTCATACTTATCTCAGAGATCAGACTTTTGAAGAAGTACGGACGGTCATTTACAAAAGAAAAATAAAGATAATCGGGTTCTGCCTTATCCCACATAGTAACGCCTATAAGGAATATCAGCAAGCCGAATATGACCGCCGCAAATACAGCGCTTCGTGTAACGGCACTCAGCCCCTTTATCGCACCGTATACCGCCGCCGCAGTTATCAGCGCTATCCCCGATACGGTAACGATATTGTTGAGGAGCGTATCTGTGACATAATGCTGTAAGCTAAGCAGAGTCTGTACGGCAGTCACCGCAAGCAGAACCGACATAATAACACCTGCCGTTATGCCGAATGCTTTATTTCTGCGCATTGCGGCTGTTATCACGCTGTCGCCTCTGAATTTAAGCGTTACGAATATCACAGGCAGATACACAAGTGTAGCGATAAGCTTTGCAAGCAGTATCACCCAAAAACGGTCTGCACCGTACCTTACCATTTCACCCGGGATAGTCGTCATTTCTGCCGACAATCTGCACGCAAGAAAGGCGATCACAAGCTGTCTGTTACTTATTCTGCTCATCTCTCATCGTCCTTTCGCTGCTGTATCCGCTCTTAGCCTTGCCCGATAACTGCTGTACGGTCATATCGGAGTCGGAGAGCCGTTTCCAGCTTGCTCTGAAAAAGGTATCGCGCATAATGCTTTTGAGCGTTATCGGAGCGAACGGTGCGGTATACGGAACACCGTATGCATTTTTCGAGCAGATCCTGAAGAATATGACCACACCGAATGCCGTTATTCCGAACAGACCTAGCACACCACCCGCGACAATAAAGGCAAGCCTGAGTATCATACAGCTGTCGTACAGATCGGGTACGGCGAACGAGCATAATCCCGTTGCGGCGATTATCAACACGACAGGCGCGCTCATAAGTCCTGCGGAAACGGATATCTCGCCTATTACAAGTCCGCCGACAATACTTACAGCGTGACCTACGCTTCGCGGCAGTCTGAGCCCTGCCTCGCGCATTATCTCATACAGGATATACATTATCAGACACTCGCCGAAAACGGGATAAGCCGTTGTCTGGACAGATGAATAGATGTTGAGCAAAAGCGCAGAACGGAACATCTCGGGGTGGAAGTTACACAGTGCAACATACAGTCCCGGAAGCACCGCCGCGGCTATAAACGCAAAAAACCTTATAGTACGCAGGAATGCCGAAAAGTAGGGCTTATGCGAATAGTCGTCCATCGTAACAAAGTTCTCTGCGAAAAGGCTCGGCAAAATCAGTGCAAACGGCGTGCCGTCCACAATTATCCCTACTCTGCCCTCGTAAAGCTTTGACGCGAACACATCGGGTCGCTCGGTGACGGATATCTGCGAAAACAGCGTTGTACCGCCCGGCTCTAAAAAGCTTTGCAGATACTCACTGCTGACTATCGTATTAAGCGGTATATTCTTAAGCTTGTCGATAACGGCATTTACCGTATTAACATCAGCCTTGTCGGTAAGGTAGCATACAGATACATCTGTATTACTGCGGTCGCCTATCGTCATCATAACGGTTTTGAACGTGGGGGATTTCATACGGCGGCGAACCATAGATACGTTTGTTCTTACCACCTCTATAAAACCCTCGCGGGAGGCTCTGAGGTTCATATGGGTCGACGGCTCATCTATGCTTCTGTGCGAATAACCCTGTATGCCTATCGCTATGCCAAACTGAGCACCGTTGCACAGCAGAACGGCAAAGCCCGACATTATATTAAGGCAGAGAGTGCCGACATCATACACCTGCTTTTGCTCCTCGGCTATCGGCATATCGGCGCATACCGCACAGAAGAACTCGTTATCATCGACTATTTCGGGCGGAGAGGATACAAGCGGGCGGAATATAAGGTTTGCAAGGTCAGCCTTGCCTATCATTCCCTCGCAGGTAATTACAGCCATTCTGTGTCCGCCTGCGGTAAAATATTTGATTATCAGATCCGAGCTGTTGTTCATAAGTGCCCTTACGGCACAGCAGCTTTCATCAAGATTTGACGACAGCGCGGTATCGGAGCTGTTTACGGGTTCAGTGTTCTTTTCGGAAAAATCCGGCTTTTTTATATTGCTCATTCTTAAGACCTCGCATAATAAAAAATTATCAGTAAATAATAGCGGTGAAATAAAAATCTATCAATTATCTTTCCCGACTATGGAGGCAATATGCTGATAATAATAATTCGTTCGGTACTTTTGTACATTCTTATAGTGTTTGCGCTAAGGCTGATGGGCAAGAAGCAGCTGGCTCAGCTCCAGCCGTCCGAGCTTGTCACAACCATACTTATCTCAAACATCGCGACACTGTCGCTTGAAGACTCGACCGTACCGATGATATACGGTGTTATACCGATACTGATGATAGTTTGTCTTGACGTATTTATGTCGTTCGTTATGCTGAAAAGTCAGCGCTTCCGCCGTCTTGTCACGGGTACGCCGCAGATAATCATTACAAACGGCGTTATCGACCGCAGAGTGATGAAGCACCTGCGGTACAGCGTTGACGAGCTTATGGAAGCGATGCGAGAATGTATGATATTTGATATTTCACAGGTGCAGTACGCTATAGTTGAAACTACCGGTAAGATAAACTTCTATCAGAAAAGCTGTTACAGAAATGTTGAAAACGGCGATATGGACATCAAGGTGCAAAACTGCGATCCGCCCTGTCTGCTTATTAAGGACGGCGATATCAATTATCCCGGACTGCGCCGCTGGAACGGTGACGAGAAGAAGCTGCGCGGTATGATAAATGATATGGGACTTGATATAAAGGATATATTCCTGCTCACAGACAGCGTGGACAAGGGCGTTTACACCGTGCTTAAGTCTGATAACGAATGCGGTACAAAGTCAATATGTAAGCCTCAGGAGAAACAATAATGGGAAGAATGGTAACTTGTGCCGCCATAGTCGCGGCAATGGTAGCTTTTGCGATATTCGGGTACAATTATTCCGACACACGCGCTAAGGAAATATATATCAGTGCAGACGAAATAACGCAGGCTATCGACAACAACGATACAAAAAAAGCCGCCGAAAAGGCGGCATATGCGGAGGATATATGGCGAGGGCTTTCACAGGATACTATCTTTGTAGAGGACACCGAATGCGATAACGAGATAGCTATGTGTCTGTCACGCATAAGGGTATTTGCCGAGAACGGAGAGGACGATATCTATTCTGAATGCGCCGTGCTGAAAAGACTTATAGAGCTTTATATAACAAGACAGCAGATAACATTATCGAGCGTGTTCTGAAAAACCGATATATAAAAATGCCGACGGCAAAATACCGTCGGCATAATTTATGCATTAACTTTTAAAGCTTAGGAAACAGTAGCGTTGAGCTCTTCAAGTCTTGCCTCGATAACACCTCTGTTCTCTTCACGAACAGTTGCAAATGAGCTACCGCCCATTACAACGTCTGATGTGAGGTGACCTACAGGGTTTTCACCTGTATTTGTATCAGCTATATCTGCACCGATACCGTTCTTGAACTCAAATACTGCTGAGAATGTTTCGGGATCCTTAAGAACGTTAAGTCTGTCGAGTAATGTGTCATTCCAGTCGAACTCATCAATGGACTGCTGTCTGGCCGCCTTCTTGACTTCTTCATCCTTGGAAGCTAAGAGGTTGGCATAGATCCAAGCCTTGTAGCCGTCAGTGTTCTTAGAACCCGCAACGAACATAAATGCGTCCTGCTTCATTTCCTGATAATATGTATCAGAACCGTCCATCTGGGGGAAGGGAACGAAGTTGATCTCGTCATCGTCCCACTTCTGTTTTTTCTTGTAGAGTCTCCAGTGTTCTTCATATCTCCATGTACCGTCTTCGAAGAACAGAGTATTGCCGTTTACCCATTCGTTGTAGTTGGGTGACCAGTTGTTTTCGATCTCTCTGGGGTAACGAAGCTGTTCCTGTGTATCATCAAATGAGCGAAGCATATCCATGCACTTTTCTATGTTAGCATCGTTAAGGTTGCTTACGAGCTTACCGTTCTCAAGACCGATAAGGGGCTTACCTGTTGTAGCGATGAATGCGTGATCAAGTCCGTAACCGTCAAATGCATACTTTGCATTGTCGGGATCTGTGAACTTTCTTGCCATCTCTATGCACTTTGACCATGTCCATTCACCCTTTTCAAAGAGCTCCCAAGGATCGTCAAAGCCGTTCTCTTCGATTACAGACTTTCTGTACCAAAGAAGTGTTGCGGGGTTTACATCAACGATAGGTGTGTAAACCTTTCCACCCCAGTTGAACATATCTATAATGCTCTTATAGTCTGCCCAGTCATCTGTAGTAGTATCAATAACACCGTCGATAGACTGGAACAGGTTCTGGTAAATACCGTAAGGGTAGTTGGATGTTTCAAAGGGGAATGTATCAGGGGAATCATCAGACTGTACAAGTCTTGCAAGGTCAACATATCTGTTTGCATAGCTTGAAACTCTTACGTTTACGAATACGTTTTCGTCTGCCACGCTCTCATAGCCCTCGGGCTTGTTGGCGGGTGTACCGTACATAGACTTGAAGAGCTCTACAGAAGCAGATGCCTCCTGAATGTCATACCATGCCATAAACTTAAGCTTGGTATCAACTTTGATGTTCTTGTAGTCTGAGTCTACGGAAACGTTTTCGATAGCGCTCTTTACATCTTCGTTTTCGGACATTATCTTCTGGCTTCCTGGAGCTGTTGTGCTCTCTGCAGAAGAGTCAGTACCGCCTGCTGTTCCGCCGCTTGTTGCTGTACTGCCCGAACAACCTGTGAACGCTGTAGCGCCCATTACCAGAGCAAGAATTGCTGCTGAAATCTTTTTGGTCGTTTTTTTCATCATTTACCTCCTGTACGGCTTTACACACTGCCGCTTAATTACTATATTATTATAACAAATTTTCGGTTTTCAATCAACCATTAGTTAATCCAAACTTGAAAAATATTTTTGTCTAATTGCAACAACGAATTTTGCGTTTACACGGTGTTTACACAAAATTTAAGTTAATTACCTTTATACATCTGAGAATAACCTAATTGTGTAAACCCGTTTCTTGCGTAAAGCTTGATCGCTCTTTCGTTATCCGGCTCGGTTTCAAGCCTTATTCTTGCGGCATCGGAATATTCTTTATCTATAAACTTAAAAAACTCTCCCGTTATGCCCTTACAGCGATACTGCGGCTTTACATATATCTCCTCAAGCCATACCACCATACCGCCGGCTTCGTTTGAATAAGTCAGCGCAAGGAGCGCAAAGCCGTATATCTCCTTTTTATCGTCACTGCGGAACATAAAGCATACCGCATACGGCGAGCCTTCCATAAGCACATCGAATGTAAGCTTATGATTTTCATCGGGGATAGGGTGAAGCACCGCGGGAGAATGATAAAAATCATACTCCATAGCAAGAAATTCATCACGGTCGGTTTTTCTTATTTTATCAAATATCATATTGTTCTCCTGTTAAGCAAGTCCGAGGGGATTTATAAAAAGATACGCGAAATATCCGACATACACAACAAGCATAATTATGCCGCCTGCTCTTGTAAGCTCCTTTTTGCGCAGAACAAGAAATCCGAGCAGTACAGCCGCCGCAATGGCTACCAGAGTATCAACGATGAACGCATTGCCGAATGTCAGCACACTGGGTGAGAATACCGAGGCAAGACCTACTACAAACAGGATATTGAATATGTTGCTTCCTATTATGTTGCCGATAGCAATATCCGACTTTTTCTTGAGCGAAGCCGCAATGCAGGTGATAAGCTCGGGGAGCGATGTACCGAATGCGACTACGGTAAGCGAGATGGTTCTGTCATCGACACCGATAACCTGAGCTATGCTCTTTGCGGCAGAAACCGTGAGGTCACTGCCTATTACTATGCTGACAAGTCCGATAAGCGTTATGAGGATCAGTATCGGGATCGTGTCCTTATCGGTAAGCTCGGGGACTTCCTCGGCGGAGCTGTCATCACCTTTCTTGTAAAGGTAGAACAGATATCCTAAGAACGCCGCAAACAGCACCAGCATGATAACGCCGTCTATCTTGTCAAGTCCGCCGCCGATCCAGCCGAGGAGCAGTAATACGGCTGTAATGAATACGACAAACGGTATCTCAAACTTCAGCGTATTCGGCTTAATTTTCAGGTTCGTTATCAGGGCGCTTACGCCGAGTATCAGCAGTATATTCAGTATATTACTGCCGACTACATTACCTATGGAAATTGCCGCCGCGTCCTGAAATGACGCGCTGATGCTGATCGCCGCCTCGGGTGCAGATGTGCCCATTGCGACTATTGTAAGTCCGATCACTATTTGCGGTATCTTAAACTTTGCGGCTATCTTTGACGCGCCCTCGACAAACAGATCCGCGCCCTTTATCAGCATTGCAAAGCCAACTATAAGTACTCCGAGCGAGCATATGACATTTGCGTTTATATTGACACCTGCCATATTCATAATATAAAGTGCCACTCCTATTACAAGAGCGATAATTGCTATTAACATTTTGTCCTCTTTCTCTTTATTCCAAGTTAAAAATTCACTTATTACACGAATGACGGGCAGTAACGTTCCTGAGGAGCGACTGCCCGTACATATAAGTTTTATTTACTTACTGCTGACCTGCAAGCTCTTCGTAAAGCCCAATGTACAGCTTTGCTGACTGCTTCCAGCTGAAATCAGCCTTCATAGCTCTGGTAACGAGCTTGTTCCACTCTGTCTTGTTCCAGTAGCAATCCTTTGCTCTCTTTATGGCATAGAGCATATCGTGAGCGTTATATGACTGGAAGGTGTAGCCTGTTCCGTTTTCATCACCGCAGTCAACGATGCTGTCAGCAAGACCGCCTGTTTTGCGTACTATCGGGATAGTGCCGTAGCGCAGTGATATCATCTGAGCAAGTCCGCAGGGCTCGCTCTTACTCGGCATAAGGAACATATTTGCGCCTGCATAGATCTTCTTTGCAAGGTCGGGGATATATCCGCAGGTAAATGCTACTCTGTCGGGATATTTCCAGCGCATCTCGTGGAAGAACTGCTCGTACTGAGCCTCGCCCGAGCCTAATATAACGACCTTGTAGCCAAGGTTTATAATATCGTCAAATACGCACTTTACAAGGTCAAAGCCCTTATGCTCAACAAGTCTTGATACCATACCGAGTACAGGCTCATCACCCTGAGGGAGTCCGACCTCTTCAAGAAGCTTCTGCGTGCAGATTTTCTTTCCCGCTTTCTTTGTAACAGTGAAATTTGCGGGGATCGCGGGGTCTGTAGCGGGATTGTACATATCGGTATCAATGCCGTTCAGGAATCCGCAGGTCTTGTACTGCTTGTCTGCAAGCGCTCTGTCAAGACCGTGTGAGAACCACGGGTCAAGAATTTCTCTTGCGTATGTGGGAGAAACGGTCGTTACCTTATCGGCAACCTCAATAGCGGCCTTCATAAGGTTGATATCTCTGTCATATTCCATAAGTGAAGCAAAGTGCTTCGGTATACCGAGGACATCCTCAAGTATATCCATACCGTATCTGCCCTGATACTGAATGTTGTGGATCGTAAATACGTTCTTTATACCCCAAAGCTTTTCGTCATTTCTGTAGAAAATGCTGTAATATACGGGTATAAGAGCGCACTGCCAGTCATTTGAATTGATGATCTGGGGCTTGAAGTCGATAACCTTGAGCATCTCAAGTACTGCGCGCGAGAAGAACGCGTATCTCTCGGCATCGTCGTAATAGCCGTACAGACCGAAATCACGCTTGAAGTAATATTCGTTATCGAGGAAGTAGTATGTAACGTTGTTTATCTTTGCGGTGAACAGTCCGCAGTACTGGTTTCTCCAGCCTACAGGTACAGAAAAATTAGTAACGTAGGTCATCTGATCACGCCACTGCTGTTTTATTGTGTTTACATAGAGAGGCACTACCACACAAGCCTCGTGACCTTCTTCAACGAGTGCCTTGGGAAGAGAGCCGGCAACATCCGCAAGTCCACCCGAAGCCGCTACGGGCTGAGCCTCGCTTGCCGCATATAGGATCTTCATGTTTTTTCCGCCTTTCAGCCACGCGTATCGGATTTACCGCCGTGGCTCGTTTATAGTTTCTTATTCCTATTTAAAAATATAGCATATTTCGCTTCTAAAATCAAGCAAAATTTGTGCGGCTTTCTGTCGAATAAAGAAAAATCGGAAATAATAACTAAATATTTCAATTTCTCTTGTACAATTTAACAAAATCTGCGGTTGGCGGTATTGCAATTTTATCTAAAATGGAGTATAATCTTAAAAAAAGACAGTCTTTTATTTTAAGGGCTGTCTGTCTTGTATCAACATAGAAAAAAGGGAAGGTGTCATTACAATGGCAAACAAAGAGATTACATTACTTGACGTGATAGACAGAGCGCAGTTACAGTCCTTGCAGGACGCTTTTGCAAAGGCAACCGGCATGGCGGCTCTCGCCACCGATCAGAACGGACCTGTAACCCATCTTTCATGTCCTACGGATTTCTGTATGAACTACACAAGAAAATCAAGTGTAGGCTGTGAGCGATGCAATCTCTGTGATTTAAAGGGCGGCGAGCAGGCAAGCAAGACAGGCAGACCCGCGGTTTACTACTGCCACGGAGGACTTGTTGACTTTGCCTCTCCCATAATCGTAAACGGCGAGCAGATAGGCTCTCTTATCGGCGGTCAGGTGCTTACGGAAGAACCCGACCTTGACAAGTTCCGCGCTATAGCTAAGGAAATTGACGTTGACCCCGATGAATATGTCGAGGCTGTAAAGAAAGTTCCGATAGTATCGGAAGAGAAGGTCAACAATGCCGCAGAGCTTCTTTTCAAGATGTCTCAGGCACTCTCACAGGTAGGATACGAAAAGTACCGTATCTCCGAAGAGCATAAGGACACGTCCGATATGTTCGATGAGGTTCATGAAGATTATAAAGATATTGACGTAAAGGTTAAGCAGGTCAACACAACAATTGCGGCTTTATCCGCAGAGTTTGACCAGTTGCGCGAAAAGGCGGCTGAAGCCGCCAAGGCGGTTGCTCAGACAGACTCTATCCTGAAATACATACAGAATGTCGCTACACAGATGACACTGCTCGGCTTCAATGCTTCAATAGAAGCAAAGCACGTCGGTGAGGCGGGCGCAGGCTTCAATGTGATTGCTCAGGAGGTTCGTCAGCTTGCAGAACAGACCTCTAACCAGACACGCAGTATTGAAGATGTGCTCGGCAGCGTGCGCTCCTCTATTTCGGCTATCGATAAGGAAATAGCATCGGCTGTCAGCTCGATAGAAGCAAATATCGCGACTGTAAAGGAGCTCAGCGATAAGATCGCCGAAACTTCCAGAAAGATAGACAATATCAGCAAGGCATAAGCAAGGAAATTCGGATAAACAAGCAGCCCGCCGCAGGATAATTTGCGGCGGGCTTTTTGCATCTGTGCGAAAGCGGATAAAAAGCAACGGCTCTGCTTTTGCAGAGCCGTTATTGTTATTATCGTAAATAATTATTCAACTGTCTTATTGAGTTCAGCAAGACGAGCGTCGATCTGACCCTGATACTGTTCACGGAAAGATGTGTAGGACTCACCTGTCATGTAGGGGCCCTTTGTGAGCTGTTCTACAGGGTTATCCTGTTTGTCTGTGCTTGCGATATCCTGACCGATACCGTTCTTGAAGTCAAATACGCCTGTGAATGTTGCGGGATCCTTAAGTGTATCCAGTCTGTCAAGCAGTGTATCTGTCCAGTCATACTCTGCCTTGGACTGCTCTCTGCCCGCCTTCTGAACCTCGGCATCGTTTGATGCTACTAAGTTAGCATAGATCCAAGCCTTGTAACCGTCTATATTCTTTGAACCTGCAACGAGCATTATAGAATCCTGCTTCATGCTCTGATAGTACTTATCTGAACCATCCATCTGGGGGAAAGGAACGAAGTTGATCTCGTCGTCATCCCACTTCTGTTTCTTCTTATACAGTCTCCATGTTTCTTCATATCTCCATGTACCGTCATCGAAGAACAGTGTATTGCCGTTTACCCACTCAGGGTAGCTGGGTGACCAGTTGTTTTCAATATCTCTGGGGTAACGGAGCTGTTCCTGTGTGTTATCGAATGAACGGAGCATATCAAGGCACTTTTCGATATTAGCATCGTTGAGGTGGCTAACAAGCTTACCGCCTTCAAGTGCGATAAGAGGTGTACCTGTTGTGCAGACAAAACTGTTCTCGGGGTTGTAACCGTCAAGTACATACTTACCGTTGTCGGGATCTGAGAACTTTCTTGCCATTGTCAGGAATGTTTCCCATGTCCACTCGCCCTTTTCGTAAAGCTCCCAAGGATCGTCAAGACCTGCTTCTTCAACAGTTGACTTTCTGTACCAGAGTAAGCTTGTAGGTGTAAGGCTCATAATCGGGCAGTAATTCTTGCCGCCCCAGTTGAACTTGTCGATAGACTCCTTATAATCAGCCCAGTCATCGGTCGTAAAATCAATAATGCCGTCAAGGGGCTGGAAAAGGTTCTGATAAATGCTGTAGGGGTAGTTACAGATCTCAAAAGGGAAGCAGTCGGGTGAATCATCTGACTGTACGAGCTTTGAAAGGCTGGTATATCTGTCTGCATAGCTTGAAACCTTGATGTTTACGAATACGTTTTCATCTGCTACGCTCTCATAGCCCTTAGGCTTGTTCTCGGGTGTGCCATAGAGCGTCTTGAATACCTCTACTGCGGGAGAAGCCTCCTGAATGTCCCACCAAGCCATCCACTTGATCTTTGTATCAACCTTGATGTCCTTATAGTTTTCGCTGGCAGATACGTTAGCAACTGCGCTCTGTACGCCTTCGTTTTCAGACATCTGCTTCTGTGTTTCGCCTGTTGTTGAAGCAGTTGAGCTGTTGTTATCCGCAGCACCGCTTGTAGAAGCGCTGCCTGAGCAGCCTGAAAAAGCTGTTACGGCAGATACGAGTGCTAATGCGCCGGCAATAGCCTTAGTATATTTTCTCATTTTTATCCTCCTGTAGATTTCCCATGTATGTACAAGGGAGAGCCTAATATTACGTTTATTATTATAACAAAATTCCTACTGCACCGTCAATAAACAATTTGCAGTAATTTAGCTAAACGGTTTTGTGTAAATAGCACAATTAAAGCATAAAAATTTAGGTTAATTAGCTAAATTTATTTGTAACTCTATTTTTTCACGACGAAACTGTTAATAATCAATAGTTTTACTGCTTTTCAGACGAAGTGTTTATATTGCTGTTCTGCCCGAATTTTTCGATTTTTGAATTAGCAATATCGGCATCTTCTTCAATTGCTTTTATCATATTATTCGTATCGTTGTTTAACAGCTCTTTATAATCCCTTCCGTTATAATAAGTCCACTGTTTGACCTCGTATATATAGCTTTCACCGCAAAATAATTCAAATCTCGTCGGATCAAGCGTATAGCTGTAATCTGTTACAGCTCCGGTCAGCAAGTCACCTTTCACCTTATTCATTCTGTCCGCCAGCTCGTTGTTGCAACCATACTGCCGTTTCAACTGCTCACGGGTTTCATTTTTGTTATTCTCGTCATTTTCGGCAAGAGCACAAGCATACACAAGCGCCTTATAGCCTTCGATGTTCTTTGAACCTTTAACAAGCAGAAATGAGTTTATTCTTGCTGTCTGATATTTATTCTTCACATCGTCAGGTCTTGGAAAAGGGACGAAGTTTATTTCATCTGAGGCAAAATTATATTTGGTTTTGTAGTTAGTCAATCTTTGCAATATATATTCCGAATAGTCCGACCAGAACAAGGTTTTGCCGCTTTCCCACGCATACCGATTCGGCGAAATGTAACCATCTTCCTCATCATAATAACACAATTTTTTCTTGGATGGGTGGAACTGTAACAGAAAATCCATAGCATTTATAAGCTTTTCATCTCTGAAATTTGTTACATATCGACTGTCTTTAAAGCTGACATAGCTCTCACCTGTGGTAGCAAGCAATGCCTCGGGCACTCCGTATCCGTCGATGCCGAATTTACCGTTTTTGCCGTCGAAATAGTTTTCGCACATCTCCAGAAATTTGCTCCAAGTCCATTCGTTTCTTTCATACAAGCTCCACGGATCTTCAATTTTATTGTTTTCAATTATGCTTTTTCTGTACCATAAAAGCGATGCGTTTTCTACGCTGTATACCGGTGCGTATGTCTTACCGTTTATGACGGTATTCTGTTGTTGTATCTGTCTGTAAGGCTGAAATTCCTTTAAGTCAAAGTCGATAATATTGTCGATAGGCGAGAAAAGATTTTCCGTAACTCCGTCCACATACTTATCTTTATTAAAGTACACTATATCGGGTGACTGATCCGAATTTATAAGGGCGTGCACTGCCGTATAGCTGTCTTGATAGTCTGTTTTTACATAAACAAACGGATCATCGGTATAATATTTCATATACGAAAGACTCTCGGGCACTTCGCTCGGAACATCAAAATATCTTTTGTAATCATTCTCCAGCTTTTCGTCACCGAAAAACAGCACTTTAAGCTTGGTTTTTACATGAATATCCCCGATAACATCATTAACGGACTTTCTTTCGGGGTCTGTGTCGTTACTGCTGTCGGTGCTGTCGGTGCTGTCGTTTGTTCCCGCATTTTCCGAAGCGGCGGGGTCGCTGTCATTTATTTCTGTACTGCCATCGGGAGATGTACTGCCCGAGCAGGCGGTTGTCAGCATTACCGCCGACAGTATGATTGCGGATAATTTCTTCCGGTGTTTCATAAATAGCTCCTTTGATGTAGTGCGGAATGTTTCTTGTCGGTTAAAAAAATCTGCTTGATAATTATCAAATATTTACTTCTGTTTTTATTGTATCACATATCCGCGACACGGCTCAATAGAAATATTGCACTAAATTAGCCACTGTGTTTTAGGCAGAATAAACAGAACACCCTTGTGACATCTGCACGGCAAAGGGTGTTCTCAGTCTGTTGATAAACTTCTTAATTAGTAAAAAAATGGGGTCGCAGGGGCGAAGCCCCCGTACAGGTCGTCAGCCATTTGTGTCACTGCGTCGTGCAGTGACTTTGTGCGGCTGACTGCAAGCGTCCTTGCTTGGACTGGGCGGTAGCCCCAGTAATATAGCCCGGCACGGATGCCGGGCGTGTATGCCAAAAGGCTTTGCAGGAAGCAAAGCCAACCAAGCATACACAGCCTTTCACCACGGGGAAGGGGTTTGGGGTTTCGGCAAGGATGCCGATATAGAATGCACAAAGGCTTTGCACGATGCAAAGCCCACAAAACGTTCTGAAAGGGATAGAGAATTTACTCTATTTTTTATAAAAATAGACTTTTTCTACAAACTGAGAACACCCTTGTGCCGTCTGCACGGCAAAGGGTGTTCTTTATATTTATATGAGGAGAATTTTTATGCTTATCATTCGTTATCCGGGCTTTGTCCGGTAAGATCCTGATATTCGTCGATTATCGTTTTGTAGAGCTTTTCCGCACGGCTCACGTTTTCATAGGGAATATAATATATTGCTCCTCCGAAAACAGCCGATTCAGTCAACACATAGCTCTTGTCGGAAAGTACTCCGTCCGTGTAGAAGTCATACATTTTGCACAGTTTTTCAAATTCGGTCACTGCTTTGCTGTCGGCAAGATCACATTCAACCGCGGCGATCTCGGCATTAACGGCATATACCAAATCTGAGCTGTAAGAAACCTGATATGGCGAGAGCATTTTTTCAATTCTGTATAATACATAGTTAGCGGTGTCAGTTCCTGTGCTTATGCTGTATTCTTCATTGCCGGATACTGCATCGGCTTCCACATTGTCATACGCATGCTTAGTTGTCTGAAGAGTGCCGATTATATTTTCCCTGCGTGATGTCGAATTATCCGTATTATCCAGTATGGCAAGCACTTCCTTGCAGTTCTCTCTGATCTCAACGCTCATTGAGGAATAAGTTGCGTCAGCGAGGACAAAGTCGAGCACAGCAGCGAGTTTTCCTGTGTTTCTGCCTGCTTTCATATCATTTTTCAACGCCTCGATCAGCTTTTCGTTAAGCTCCGATTTAAGCTTTCTTCCGTACAGCTCGCCGTCATCGCGGTGGAAGATAATATCCCAATCGCTTCCTGCGCTTCCGAAATACTCAAAAAATGATTGATATCCGTCACTTTCAGACATGGCGCATCTCATATCGTACAGCTTTTTCGCATATTCTGCGCTTTTATCCTTTTGGATATTGACATTAAATGTTCTTGTCACAACGCTTCCGTCTTTGAGATTGTATTTAAAGTTCACAGTAGTGTAGTCGGTATATTGATCGTCCGGCATACCTATGTAAAGGATAACTCCGTTGCCGCCTGCACTCGCATAACCGTTATTGACTATAAATGAATGATAATCGGTTATCGCTTTAATCGATTTCTCATCGTCAAACTCCTGTAATCCGTAGTCAGCTATACCGCCGCCGCATAATTCATTGAAAGCCTTTGACGTTGAAACGCTTACGTTGTCTACAAAAAACGCAGGCGGTACATAGTGTTCAAGTCCGAAAATGTCATACGCCCTCATAACAAAGCACAGCAGTAACGAGCCTGCAACCGCACAGCCGTATCTTACAAATGACTGCCACAGCTTGCGTATTTTTCTGCCGTGCGTCAATTCTGCCAAAAGATACAGAACAATGCTTATTACAAGGCAAGCTATAAATGCCGTTATGTCATTTGCATGCAAGCCTGTTGTTCCTGTTATATTGGCAAAAACAGTCACAACAAGACCGAGTGTTATTATATGATACGGCAGTTCGAACACGAACGGCGAACCTGTCTTTTCAGCCCTTCTCAGCCTTGTTGCAAGATAAGCAAGACCGAGATAAATTATGAACAGTACTGCAAGCACCGTCATATTGCGCACGCTGAACACCGAGAACATATCGCTCTGCCACGGAGTATCATCCAGCTGATATCCAACGTTCCTATACGCATTGATAAAAGAACCCGCGAACGAAAAAACAGGACCGAGCGGTGCGGCATATATTGCCAGTGAAAAAACCTGTTCATCGCTTGGAATACTGGTCAGTCTGCCTATGATTATGCGGGCAAACGAAACAACAGCCATTGACAATACCACCATACCGAGTACGGAATAGATAATGCTGTCAGCCGTTCTTCCGGCACAGGCATTCATCATCACGCAGAAAACATACATAAACGCCTGAACAATAACAATTGAGATCAGCAAATAAAGCACCACACCGGCAATATCCTTATACAGTATCGAATTTGTCTCATAGTAAAATGTGCTTATATTCGCGTTGCAGTCACCGTTGTTGTACAATTGCGTTATCTTGTCCGAAAGTGTAATTTTACTTGCAGACGTTATCACCGCAGTTATCACACCTGTCAGCAGTGTGGGAAGAATACATATGACTGAGCCCGAAAGCAGGTCGGCAAAAAATCTTTGGGTAGTACTGAGCGGAAGCGGCAAAATCATATCTGCGTCACACTTTTTAAGATTGTAGCTGAATATGACGTTTGATACCACAAATGACATTATCATAAGTATCCCGACAGACACGACCGATACTATGACACCGGACATCAAAATCGTATCAACAGTACCCAGAGTTTCAGGCATATCTTCCAGACTGAATACGCCTATATTTATATAATCGTTGAGAATTCCGGTACAAACCGAAACGCAGGCGGCAAATGTCGGTATACCGAGTACACTGAATATCAAAGAAAGAATAAGCAGATTTTTGTTTTTGAACAGCTTATATCTGAAATAGCTGCCGAAGTAGCTCTTTTTACTTATCGAGTTCTGAGCTGTCATAACCGAGTCCCTCCATTTCGTATATGAATATTTCGTTCAGCGTGAGCGGTATCACATCGCAGAATTTTGCGCCCTTTTCACGCATTATACGGCAGATATTCTCAGGCTCGCCTTTAACAATAAAGCTCTGTACACTGCCTATCGTATTCTCCGACAGAATTTTAAGCTCCGGGAAATCGGCGGCTGTCTTTACGCTGTCAAACGAAACCTGTATCTTATGCAGATTGCCCTTTACACTGTCAAGCTCGCGGTCAAATACCACTTTACCCTTATGTACGAGTCCCACACTGTCGCACAGTTCCTCAATTTCCGTAAGGTTGTGTGAAGAAATCACAACTGTGCTGTTATTCTCCGCCATAGCGTCAAAAAGCATTTTTCTGACATTTATTCTCATAGTCGGGTCAAGTCCGTCAAACGCCTCGTCAAGCAGGAGAATATCGGTTGATGCCGCAAGTCCGCATATTACCGCCGCCTGTCGCTTCATACCTTTTGAAAATGTCGACATACGCTTGTCGCGCGGCAGATCGACAACCGTCATAAGCCTGTCGAACTTCTCCTTTGAAAATGTCGGATAGAATACCTCGTACATTTTTCTCATATCATCGGGAGTCATATTAGCATACTGCTCAACATCGTCGCTTACATAGAATATCCTCTGTTTTACCGCCACGTTGTCATAGATCTTTTCACCGTCGACCGTAACGCTTCCGCCGTCCTGCTTGTATATTCCCGCAAGAATACGCAGGAGCGTTGATTTTCCCGCACCGTTCGAGCCGAGCAGTCCGTAAGCACTGCCGCTTTTAACATTTAGCGTCATCTCGTCAAGTGCAAGAAAATCTCCGAATTTCTTTGTTACATTTTCTGCGTTTATCATATTTCACCCTCCTTATTTGAAACGGCGTTAATTACTTCAGTCATCATCTCTTCGGTAAGCCCTGATTTTTTCGCATTTATCACAGCCTGACGAAATTCGTCGGCGGCTCTTTGCAGTACGGCAGATGAATATTGCGACCTCTCAGCCACATAACTGCCCTTACCGGGAAGAGAGTATATAAGTCCTCTCTGTTCAAGCTGTCTGTAGGTCTTCTGAACAGTATTCGGATTTATCATTAGCTCCTTGGCGACTTCGCGCACAGCAGGGAGCTTTTCGTTTTCAGCCATTTCTCCGCTGATTATAAGCTCTGCTATTCTCGCCTCGAGCTGCTCGGATAATGGCACTCCGCCCTGTAGTCTTAATGAAAACATTTCACACCGCCTTTCGTGATATCTGTACTATTCGCCTTAGTACAGTTATATGATAACATGGACTTATGCGTTTGTCAATAGGGTTGAGATAATAATTTAAAGTGGGGTGTGGGAGAAGGTGACAGCTTGCGATAATCACGGCGAAACATTCGCAATGCAACAACGCGGTAAATCCTGTGTAAAACACAAAGAACTCCGGCTGTTACACCGGAGTCCTTTGCTTTGGGGAAATATATATGAAAATCGAAGATAGCAATTATAAATGTCAGCGTTTATCTTCTGTCGATCCTTTTCGCTTTCGTTTTACTCTCTCGCTGACTGTAGTTATATAATAAAGCTTGTTCGTGAAATTAAAAGAATAGTTTTGTGTAAATTAGATGAAAAGTGAACTCGATTTTTGTCAGAGTTTCACAATTCTACATTATTACTCCGCCGCCGAGCACTGTATCACCGTCATAGAATACAACGTGCTGTCCGGGAGTTACCGCCCTTATCCTTTCATCGAACACGACTTTGACCGTGTTGTTATCCTGCGGGTATACAGTGCACGGCTGTTCGGTCTGTCTGTAGCGCGTCTTTGCCTTGCATCTGAACTCGCCTGTAGGATATTCAAACGCTATCCAGTTGAGATCATCGGCGTACAGGGTATCGGTAAACAGAAGCTCGTTACCGCCGAGGGTCACGGTATTATTATGGGCATTTTTTCCGATAACATACATCGGCTTTCCAAAGCCTGTGCCTATTCCTCTTCTCTGCCCTATAGTATAGAATATAACACCCTTGTGGCGACCTATCACATTGCCGTTTTCATTGAGGAAATCGCCGTCGGGGTAAGCCTTGCCTGTGTAACGCTCGATAAAGCCGGCGTAATCACCGTCGGGAACAAAACAGATATCCTGACTGTCGGGCTTGTTGCTGTTGATAAGCCCGCTGTCGGCGGCTATGCGCCTTATCTCGTCCTTGGTCATTTCGCCGAGAGGGAAAACGCTTGCGGCAAGCTGTTCCTGGCTTAAGCGGTACAACACATATGACTGATCCTTGGCGTTGCTTGTGCCGTCAGCGTTTATCGCTTTCTTTAAAAGCCATCGTCCGCTTTTTTCATCATAACAACTGCGGACATAGTGACCTGTAGCAATGTGATTTATCCCCTGCTTTTTCACCGTGTCAAGCAGTGCGCCGAACTTGATTATCTCGTTACATTCAACACAAGGGTTCGGAGTTCTTCCCGAAAGATAGCTCTGTACAAAGCTTTTCTGTACCGTATTGGAAAACAGCTCCCTCATATCAAGCAGATAATGAGGTACGCCGAACTTTGCCGCTATAGCCTTCGCGTCTTCAATATCGCCTGCCGAACCGCAAAGCCCCGTATCGTCCGCCGCCATACTGTCGTGAAGCTTCAGCGTATAGCCGCTGACATCGTATTTATCCTTTAACAGCACCAGAGCTACCGAGCTGTCTACTCCGCCGCTCATCGCTATTGCCAATTTTTCCATAATGTTATCCTTTATCTTTAAGTCTCAGCTGTACTATCGCACCGTAATGACGTATGTCAAACTCCGGCGGTACGTTGGTTTCAAGAAACTTCAAGTGCTCTTTTTCCCACGAATTTATCTCTTCCTCGGACAGTGAAGCGCCTATGCCCCGACAGGCTTTCATTCTGCCGCTCCAGCTCTCTCTTGTGAAATGCACGTCAAGCGGGTATTCCTCGCTGTAGACCTTCTCAAAATAAGTGTCATAGCACTGCGGGATATGTATCGGGTGCATCGTTTCGCCCTTGCCGCTCCAGTCGGGGTTATATTTAAGCACAAGCTCCTCGCTCATACCCGCGATCCTGTCTTCAAACGGAAGCCACGCCATATAGAGCACAACAAGGCTTCCGCCGTTTTTAAGAATACGCCTGAACTTCGGTATAAGCTTTTCATGATCAAAATACCAGAAGCACTGGCAGGCGGTTATAACGTCAAACGAATTGTCGGGGAACGACAATTCCTCGGCGGGCGAAGCGAAATATTCTATATCCGTACCGTGCGATAACAGTTTTGCCTGCTCTATCTGCTCGGGAGAAATATCCGTACCTGTCCACTTAGCGCCGAAGCGGAGCATATTACGCGGAATTACGCCTGTACCCGTTCCGATATCAAGCACATTCTGTCCCGATACACAAAGCCCTCTGTCGGTTATTCTGTGATAAAACTCATCGGGGTATATATCGCGGTATTTTGCGTAATCCTGCGATGTTCTGCCCCAGTCGAAGGCTTTACCGTTGTCGATGTTGCTGTCGGTAATATCCACTTAGTTCTCCTTTACAAATTACCGCCGCTGTGTTTTTCACGGCGGCGGTGCTGTTGCGATAATTTACTTTTCTTCGTTTCCCGCAAGCTGTGAGGGGTGCTTTTTGAAGAAGTCAACTCTCGGCTCAAGGAACTTAAGCCGGTGCTCGCTCTCGCCCTTGCAGAAGTAAGCCATACCCTCAAACACATGATCCCAGCTCCAGAAATCCTCGCCGAAGCCGAGGTACTCGCGGAGCATCTCTGTGCCCTCGGGAGCGAGGGGGTGCAGGAGAAGTGCGGCTACTCTTATATAATGGAACACGTTGATAAGCGTCTTTTCGCGAAGCTCGTTATCGTCTGCCGCATCTGCCTCACGGCTGAGCTTTGCCCATACCTTGCTCGACTTTCTTACCAGTGAGTCAAGAACATAGGTCACCTGATGGAACTCGAACTTATACATATAACGCTCATATTCGAGGATTGCCTTTTCGCACTCTGCGATAACGTCCGCATCGGGCGTGCCTACAGGCATTTTACCGTCAAAATACTTCTGAGCGTAATAGAAGCAGGAGCGTATCGCTCTGTTGAATACGTTTGAAAGCAGGAAGCCTTCCTTTACAACGGGGTCGTTGTCCTCGGGCTTTGCGTCGGGATTGTAGGGCTTAGGCTGGAAGCTTACGCTCCTTGTGCCGAGTCCCAGTCCGAGCCAGTGCATACGGAGCTGTTCTGCCGTATAGTAGTTCAGCAGGTCTGCCGCCATGGGAGGCTTGATAGAGCCGCTGCTGCTTGCTTTTTTGTCAAGGAACAGAATGTGATTGTTGGCAACGAGGATAGGCAACTGCATTTCGCCGTCCTCGGGGTCTGAGGTTATCTCACCTTTTTTCAGTGCCATAAACATTGCCATTTCGGCAACGCCGTAGAAGTAGATGTTATCCGACCCGATGAACTGATATACCTGTGCGTCCTTTGAGCACCAGTAATCCTTGTAGTGCTCCATATCTATGCCCTTGCTCTTGAGATAAGCGCAGGTGAACGAGATAGGTGCCCACAGTGACTCGGGCCATACCCATACGGTAAGTCCCTTTTCATCTTCAAGGTCGGGAGCCTTTACGCCCCACTCTATGTTACCTGTAAGTCTGAACGGTACAAGCGTCTTGCCTGTTCTGAAACGCAGACCGTGATGTGCCATTATCTCGGTTGCCGTGTCACGCTCGTCAAGAGTGTCAAAACATATAGTGAATGACGGCTTCTTGGGGTCGTCTGTCAGGGTATGATGTGCAAGCAGATCCTTTATCTTTTCGTAATCCTCACGCAGTTCTTTTTTAATATGAACAACGGGCGGCTCAAGAAACTCACCGATAGTCTTTGAAACGAGCGAACGGACGTTCGGCATCTTCTTTATTCTGTCAACGTATTCGCCGAGGAGCTTTGTATACTCGGTAAGGCGGAAGTACCAGTTCACAACGTCACGCATTACGGGTGTTTCGCCTGTGAGCGTGCTCTTGGGGTCGATAAGGCTTGACGGCATATACTGATGTCCGAGGTCGCACTCGTCCGCATAGCCCTTTTCGGACTGACAGCCGAGAACGGGGCATTTGCCTATTACCTGTCTGCCGTTTAAGAAAACTCCTGCCTTTTCGTCATAGAACTGAGAAGTCGTGATCTTTTCAAGCTGACCGTTTTCATACAGTCTTCTGATAAACTTGTCGGACACTACGTTGTGTATCTTGGCGGGCTCGTCAAGTGCCGAAGCTCCGAACAGATCAAGACTTATATCGTAATCTCTGAGAGTCTTTTCCTGGCTCTCGTGGTTTCTTCTTACAAAGTCTTCTATAGTTCCGTCAAACTCTCCGCTTTCTGTGAGCTTTCTGTAGCTTTCGGCTATAGGTGAGCCGTAGCAGTCTGTACCTGATACGAAAATTACATTATCCTTACCTATACGGTCACGCAGAAACCTTGCATAGGTATCGGCAAACACGAACACGCCGCCGACATGACCGAAGTGAAGCTGTTTATTGCCGTAGGGCATACCGCCTGTTATGACCGCTCTTTTGGGAAAAGACGGTCTGTTGTCCTTTGACGGCTTGTTGTTTTTATAGTTATTGTTGTTTTCCAAATTTCAACACTCCTCGATGAAGTTTTATAAGGTTTATTGTATCACATATCGGCAGAAAATGCAATAAATTTATCCGATTTTTGTTGTATTCGCAGATTATGTTCCGAAGTTTAAAAAGTGAGTCTTGCGACACATAGCTTTTATTACGCAAATCAGCGAAAACATATGCAAAACGGCGCAATTTTGCTTGATTTTCAGCCGCAAATGTGTTATACTGATTGTATTCTATATCTCAGATAAAACGATTTCACAACGTTTTACATTTCAAGAAAAATTTACAATGAAAGGGGGGCATTATCTATGGAGAACAAAAGCGGAAGAAAAAACGTTGCTTTCTGTATCGGCGATCTTCAGGGCGGCAGGATGCTTTTACAGGGCTTTTGCAATGTTATGGGTGACAGCGAAATAAACGTACATATCTTCAACGGCTGCACCAGCTATTACGAAGACGTTCCACAGAATGTCGGACAAACCAATATCTATAATCTTCCGAATTATGATATTCTCGATATGCTGGTAATAGCACCATTCTTTTTAAGCAGTAGCGAAGACGTTATTAAACGTACGATAGAGAACGCCGTTTCCAAAAATGTACCTGTACTTACCATAGGCAAGCAGTATGATTACAAGAACTGCTACTGCATTATGCCTGACTATCGCCATGAGATAGAAATAATAACAAGCCATCTTATAGAAAAGCACGGTATCAAGAAACTCAACTTCATTGGAGGCTTCAAGGATGAGCAGGTTTCCGAAGAGCGTCTTATGGGCTTTATTGACGCGCTTAAAAGTCACGATATACCCATTGAACCGTCAAGAATATATTACGGTAATATGTGGAGCACACCGGCAGTACAGCAGATCGATAAAATGAACGAGGACGGCACTCTTGACTGCGGAGCTATAGTATGCGCGAACGACACTATGGCATCTGCCGTAATGATAAAGCTTGCCGAGCTCGGATTTGATATACCCGGAGAAATAGCCGTAACGGGCATGGACGGAATTGACGAGGCAAGCGGCTATATCACCACCGCTAAGATACTCAGCGAGTCGGCAGGACGTGAAGCCGGAAGAATTACCGCAGATCTGCTTAAAAAAGGCATAAGACCCGCAAAGCTCGGCATAATCCCGCCAAATATAATCTACGGCACATCATGCCGCTGTCACAATCCGAACAGCAACTCGGATCTGTCACCGAAGCAGCGTCACGAGCTGTTTGAGGAAATATATAACGCCAGACAGTTTGCCACAAGAACCGCAAGGATATCGCAGGAGCTTGCAAGCTGTTCTACCTTTGAGGAAGCCAGTCACAGTATTTCAAGAACACTGTCAAGTATATGGTGCAACAATTCGTGGATATGTATATGCAAGGACTTTATGACAAGCTCTATCATAAACGATTCCATTGACGCGGTAGACAAAAGCTGTCCGGTGCACAGGCTCGACTACTGCGACACTATGAAGTGCATAGCAAGATACAAGGACAAAAAGCCGCAGTGCGAAGCGGAATTTCCGACTGCCGAAATGCTCCCCGACTTCTACGAAATGGCTGACGCGAGCAGATTTATTTTATATACGCCTATCCACGCAAGGGATAACACTCTCGGATACCTGGCATTCGACTTCTATCCGTGGAGCAATATGAACTATCTGCTGAACTTTATCACGCTTGCTATCTCTCAGCTTCTTGAGTCGGTTCGCAGACAGAATGAGCTGTATGCATATGCAAAGAAGATAGATATGCTGTATGTTACCGATCCTCTGACATCGCTTTATAACCGCAGAGGCTTCTTCAGGACGTATAACGAATATGTCGAAAACGGATTAAAGGATAACTGTATGGTCATCTCGATCGACCTTGACAATTTAAAGCAGATAAACGATAACTTTGGTCATAGTGAAGGTGACAATGCAATTCTTACTATGGCGAATGCGCTTAAGGCTTCTGCTGACGAAAACGACATCTGCGCCCGCTTCGGCGGTGACGAATATGTTGTATTCGGCAAGGGTAAGGGCGAAGAAGAAATGAAAATGTACATCGAAAAGGTCAACGAATATCTTGCCGCTTACAATCTGACAAGCGAAAAGCCTTACAATGTACACGGAAGCTTCGGCGGCTGCATTATGCCTAAAGGAACAAAGATGCACATTGACTACTATATAAATACCGCGGACTCCAAAATGTATGTTGATAAGGAAACACATAAGAGAACAAGAATGCTTTTCACACACAACAAGGATAACCCCGTAAGCGGTAAATAAGGACGTTAATTATTAAGACTGCTGTAGAAATACAGCGGTCTTTTTATGTAAAACGCATATAATCAGCCGTCTGTGCGGCAAAATACTATCAAATAATGTCGATTGACTTTTTTAAGTAACAGTTGTATAATAGAATAAATGTTGCTTGCAACAAAATCGCGTGTCAGCGGACTAAGGAGCAGGATATTGACTAATATAGAGATACTCCTGTCGTGTATGTTTCTTTCCGACAGTGAAGAAATGATAAAGCGCTCTCATATCACCTCGGACACTGTTATAGTAAATCAGTGTGATGAAAGCGGTTATAAAGAAGAAAATATCGGCAATGCCCTTATACGCACGTTTTCCATGACCGACAGAGGGCTTACAAAAAGCCGCAACTATGCCATATCGAATTCGCAGGCAGATGTATGTATTATCTGCGATGATGACGAGGTTTTCAGCAACGGATACGAAAAAGCCGTTTCAGGCGCTTATGACGCTCTTCCCAACGCGGATATAATAATATTTGATATGGTTGATCGCCCGCTCAAATGGGGCGACAGTGTAAAGAAGCTCGGTTACATCGACCTTATGAGCGTAAGCTCGTGGCAGATAACATTCAGACGCGAAAAGCTGCTTGCCTCGGGCGTACTGTTTGACGAAAATATGGGAGCAGGCTCGGGCAACGGCGCGGAGGAGGAGTTCCGCTTTCTGACGCAGTGCCGGAAAGCAAAGCTCAATATATATCACTACCCGTTCAGACTGGCCTCGGTGGCACAGTCACAGTCGACATGGTTCAAAGGATTTGATGAGGAATTTTTCGTAAACCGCGGAAATACAACGCGATATATAATGGGTCTGCCGCTGTCGGTACTATACGCCGCGTATTATGCTTTCGCAAAAAGAAAACAGCTCTCCGGTATGAGTATGTTCAGGGCTTTTTCATATACGGTCAAAGGTATCAAAGAAAACAGACTGACTAAACTTAAAAAAGGTAAAAGATAATGGATAAGATACTCAGTATTATAATTCCGTCTTATAACAGCAAGCCGTTTCTCGCAAAATGTCTTGACTCGCTTCTGTGCGAATGTACAGACAAGCTTGATATAATAGTCGTCAATGACGGTTCTACGGACGGGTGCGAAAAGATCGCAGAAGAATACACGGAAAAATACCCCGGTTCGATAAGCCTTATAAATAAGGAAAACGGCGGTCACGGCTCGGGCATAAATGCGGGAAGTGAAAAAGCAAAAGGCAAGTATCTTAAGGTGCTTGACGCCGACGACTGGTTTCTGACCGAAAATATACCCGCGTTTGTAAAGGCGCTTGAAAACACTGAGGCGGACGTTGTGCTGACACCTCACCATACAATAAATATTTCAAACGGCGAAGTCAGAAAATGGCGCTGTTTCCCGCCGCAGTTCGGCAAAGAATATACTATGGACGAGATAATGACTCAGTGGAAAAATTTTGATCGCAGTCTGACCTTCCACGGAATAACCTACCGCACCGACTTCTACAGAAGCGAAGGCATAAAGATGAGCGAAAAGGTATTCTATGAGGATCACGAGTACGCAACATTCCCGTGCAGTAAAGCCAAAAGCATTTTGCCGCTCGACCTGTTCATATACGAGTACCGCATTGGCGATGTTACGCAGAGCGTGTCTGCCGAAAATCAGCTCAAGCGCATAGGTCACACCGAAACTGTACTTAAGCGTATGACCGCAGAGGGCAAAGACTTTACAGGTGCCGCCGCTCTTTATTGTGCAAAGAAAACGCATCTGCTCCTGCTGAGTTTTCTTGTCACTTCCCTGCTTTGCGACAAGGACAGAAAGGCAGGCAGAAAAAGAGCGGATGAAATGATGAGCTTTATGGATAAGGAATATCATACGGTATATGAAATGAGCAAAAAGCACTGTAAGATATTAAAGACGCTCAACAGACTGCATATAGGACTTAACGGATACAATAAAATTCTTAATTCAAAGCTCTACAATAAGATAAGACATAACAAGAGCTTTGACTGACGGAGGTAAAAATGACACTTGTTCGCAAGGATAAAACCGGCGGATTTCTTGAAGTAAGGCACTACAAGGATCTGCTTGTACAGCTCGTTACACGAGATCTTAAGCTGAAATACAGACGCAGTGTACTCGGCTATGTATGGAGCGTGCTAAACCCGCTTCTTATAATGATAGTTATGTATGTTGTATTCTCTAAACTGTTTGACAGAAACATACCCAACTTCCCTGTCTATCTTCTTGTCGGCAGGACGCTGTATGATTTTATCGTAGGCTCTACAAACAAGGCAATGGACGGTATTACATCAAACGCCGCACTGCTGAAAAAGACATACGTTTCCAAGTATATGTTCCCTCTTGCCAAAGTCACAAGCTGTATGGTGGACTATGTCCTGTCGCTCGGAGCACTGCTTATAGTTCTGATATTCACGGGCGCTCCTTTCTACTGGACAATGCTGCTGTTCCCGCTTGTAACGCTGGAGGCATATATATTTGCCTGCGGGCTCGGATTTTTCCTTGCTCAGATGCACGTATTCTTCCGCGACACAAGATATATATACAACGCCTTTACCACAATGTGGATGTATGCGTCGGCTATATTTTATCCGGTTGATATTCTTCCCCGCTGGATGCAGCTGTTGGTCGAAAACTTCAACCCGCTGTATATCTATATAAAGCAGTTCAGGGATATCGCTTATTCAGGTCATATCTCCGATATGAAAACAATAATCCTCGGCGTAGGATATGCCGCGCTGTTCTTTGTGCTTGGCACTGTAATTTTCAGAGATAAGCAGGACAAGTTCATTCTCTATGTATGACGGAGGTGTCGGTATGGAAGATTATATTATAGACGTAAACAATGTTACCGTCCGCTTTAACAAAGCGAATATGAAAGTGGATAACATAAAAGAATATGTAGTCAGGTTGCTCCGCCATGAGCTTATGTTCCAGGAATTTATTGCGCTGAAGGATATCAATCTTCAGATTAAAAAAGGAGAGGCGTGGGGCTTTGTCGGCACAAACGGTGCGGGTAAGTCAACATTGCTCAAGGTTATAAGCCGTATTCTTAAGCCGTACAAGGGCTCGGTAGACGTAAAGGGCTCGGTAGCCGCACTGATAGAGCTGGGCGCAGGTATCGACCCTAACCTGACCGCAAGGGAGAACATTTATCTCAACGGAACACTGCTCGGATACAAAAAGAGCTTTATCGAGGAGAAGTTTGATGAGATCGTTGAGTTTTCCGAGCTCAAGGATTTTCTTGACTCACCTGTAAAGAATTTCTCTTCCGGTATGAAGGCAAGACTCGGCTTCTCAATAGCTACGTCCGTGCAACCGGACATACTCATTGCCGATGAAATACTCTCGGTCGGCGACATAAAGTTCAGAAAGAAGTGCTCCGAGCGTATGCGCAATATGCTTAAAAATGGCACTACGCTGCTGTATGTATCACACAATATGAAATCCATCGAACAGCTGTGCGATAAAGCTCTCTGGCTTGATCACGGCGTACCTGTGATGCAGGGAACGGCAAAAGAGGTCTGCGCAGCCTATAACAAAAAAATGGAAGCTTAAGTAAATAAACAGCGTTGTCGTTAAGCAAATTTAGCTTAAATTGGTTTTTGTTGTTTCTCAGTCGTTGACAAACCGTTTAAGCTATGATATAATTTTTTAAGATAATTTGGGGAATGTTTCTCTGAAATTGACATTACAGACATAAAATTTCAGCTGTTCTCCGCAAGAAAAACGAGGAAGATAACAAATATGAAAGAAGTTAAACTGCAAAATATTGTCCTTCACAAGGAACAGGATTCTAATTTTCTGCCCTACGCAGAGCTTATGACCAAGAGTAAAGACTATACTTCACCGTTCGTATATGACCCTAAGAAAAGATGTCATATACTGCCTCAGTATATGACAGCAGACTTTAAGACATATTACAACTGCTTTCAGCTCGGAAGATGGAAAGAATACACCAATGCCGGCAATTTTTCACTTGTACTGGATATAAAAGGACGCTTTGCAATAGAACTCTATGAGATCTATTGCAATTCCGAAAACATAAATTATAATCTTATTGTAAATGAGGATTACGAAGCGGAAAACAGAGAGCTTATCAGAATTGCGATCCCCGAAAGCAATAAAAATCTGCTCGGCTTCAAGGTCGTAGCTTTTGATGATGTTGAGATATACGGCGGATATTATTCTTCGGATATTGAAGAAAAGTATATCAGAAATGTAAAGATCTCTCTTGCTACTACCACATTTAAAAAGCAGGAATATATCAAGCACAATATCGCTATGTTGAAATCAAAGGTATTATGCGAAGGCAGTGACCTCAAGGGCAATCTGTTCGTTCACGTTATAGACAACGAGCGTGCACTTGATCCCGAGGCTTACAACTGCGAAGATCTGAAAGTATATCCCAACCCCAATGTCGGCGGTGCGGGCGGCTTTACAAGAGGTATGATAGAAGCTATGGCACTTCCCGAAAAGCAGACTCATGTTCTGCTGATGGACGATGACGTTATGATCATGCCAGAGAGCCTTTTCAGAACATTCTATCTGCTCAGAATCGTCAAGGACGAATATAAGGACTGCTTTGTCAGCGGTGCGATGTTCGACTATGATATAAGAGAAAGACAGTATGAAGATGTCGGCTATGTTCATAAGGCTGACGGCTCATACGGTCCGCTCAAGCCTGCGTTTGATATGAGAAGCATAGTAGATATAGTTCATAATGAAAACTACTTTGACAAGAAACAGGACAGCTCATATGCCGGTTGGTGGTATTGCTGTATTCCCGTTACTCATATTGAGAAAAACGGTTTACCGCTTCCTGTCTTTGTAAGAGGCGATGACGTAGAGTTTTCTATAAGAAACAATCCCGGATTCCTTACATTAAACGGTATATGCATCTGGCACGTCGGATTTGCGGGCAAGTTCAATGCTGCAATGGAGCTTTATCAGGTACACAGAAACAGCTTCATAATACAGGCTGCCGGCGGCATATGCAAGGATATAGATTTCTATGCAAGAATCAGGACACAGTTCTGGAAGGAAATAACCAGATTTGCATATAACAACGCAGAGTTGCTTATTGACTCGATTGACGACTTTATGAAGGGCCCGGATTGGTTTATGCATCTCAACGGCGAACAGTCGCTCAAGGAGCACAATGCCAAGAACGAAAAAATGGTTCCTATTTCACAGCTCACAGACTATCCCAATGCCGGAAGAGATGACCCGTTTGAATACAAGCGCATAAACAAACTTCAGAAGCTGTTTTATATGATGACCATCAACGGTCACCTTTTACCCGGTTTCATGTTAAGACACTACCCTGAAGTTATTTCATACGACTGGTTCTTTGTACCCGGTAAGAACTACCGCAGAAAGACGCTTATTGCCGTGGACCGCAAGCACGATACCGCATATGTACGCAAAATGTCAAGAAAACGTTGCTTTGCGCTTATCAAGCGTTTCAATAAGGTAAGCAAAAACTACAAGAAAAACCACGCTTTAATTGAAAAACAGTATTCCGATAAGTTTGCTCAGATGACAACTGAAGAATTCTGGAAGGAGTACCTTGGAATATGAACAGAAACAACAGGATAATCCGCACACTTATTGCTGCAAAAAGAGCATTTTTAACCAACACTATGCCCCCCGCTCCAAAGCAGCAGAACGTTGTGCCTAAAAAGGCACCTGCATCTAAACCTGCCAATACTGCTCCGGCACCTGTTGTTCCCGACCCTATAATACTAACAGATAAACCCGTCACAATAAATGATCTTAAGCACAGCTATTGCATAGGATGTACAGCGTGTTACAATACCTGTCCCGTAAACGCAATTTCACTCAGCCGTGATGATCAGGGCTTCGTTACTCCTGTAATAGATAACGGCAAATGCGTAAAATGTAAAAAATGTGTCAGTGCCTGCCCTGTTATGAGCACCAAATATACAAATACTTCAAACCCCAAGTGCTATGCAGCTATGGCTGAAGATGAGATAAGAATGAACAGTTCTTCGGGCGGTATGTTTACTCTTATTGCCGAGCACATTATCGACAACGGAGGATATGTTGCCGGTGCAACTCTCGGAGAGGATTTCATAGTACAGCATATCATTGTTGACAATAAGGATGACCTCGGAAAGCTCAGAGGTTCAAAATATGTTCAGAGCTATCTCGGTGACACCTTCAGGAAGGTAAAAGAGCTTCTTGACGATAACAAGCTTGTACTGTTTACCGGATGTCCGTGTCAGGTAGCCGGCTTATACGGTATGCTCGGCAAAAAGCATTATGACAACCTCATTACGGTAGATCTTGTATGTCACGGTGCGCCGTCGCAAAAATCATTCAGCCGCTACATTGAAGAAAAGTACGGAACGGAAAATCTTGCCGACTTTAAATTCAGAACAAAGAAATTCGGATATAGCTCATTCAACCAGATTGCCTATCTGAAAGACGGCACAGAAGTACCGAGCAACTTCAAGTTTGACGAATACGAAAAGGCTATGCATACCGGTGTTGCGCTTAAGGACGTATGCGGCGACTGTATGTTTGCTTCAGCTCCCAGACAAGGTGATATATCTATAGGCGACTGCTGGGGTGTATCTCAGTTCAACGTCAATTACAACGACCACAAGGGAACAAGCGCTATTCTTATCAATAATAATAAGGGCGAAAAAATCTTTGATCAGATAAAAGGCAGAATGAAGCTTTGCGAGCCGATACCGTATGATTTTCTTATACATCACAACCGCTTCGGAAGAAAGATGAACATACCGGCAGGCAGACGTTGGTTCTACACAATGCTTGAAGGTCAGTCATTCCGAAAGTCGGTAGACTATGCGCTGAACAGAAGATTTGATATCGGTGTTATAGGACTCTGGTACGGAAGAAACTACGGAAGTATGGCAACTTACTTTGCACTTCATCAGACGCTTACCAATACACTTCACCTGTCGGTTCTCATGATAAACAATCCGCTTGCGCCTGCTACCGAAAACTTCGACAAGACGCATCCGAAACTCGTAGCCAAGAATTTCTACGATGTGAGCCTTGTTTATCCGCTGAATGACCTTTATAAGCTCAACGCGCACTGTGACACGTTTATAGTAGGTTCGGATCAGCTCTGGAATATTTACCTCAGCAGACCGTACAGACAGATGTACTATCTTGATTTTGTCGAGGACAGGAAGAAAAAGATCGCATACGGCACTTCTTTCGGCATTCCGTATGCAGGAACAGAGGAAGAAAAGCTTATCAGTTCAAACAACCTCAGGAATTTCGATCATGTTTCGGTAAGAGACGATATGTCGTATGATATAGCGACAAATGACTTTGGCGTATCCGATGTTGAAAAAGTCTGCGACCCTACTTTCCTTTGTCCGGTTGAAGAATATCAAAAGCTTATCGATATGGCTGAACAAAAAGAAGACGAAAAGTATATACTTGCATATATTCTTGATCCTAATGAGGATATAACTGCAAACTTAAAGCTCATATCAGAAAAAAGGAACACTAAAATAATTGTTATTTTAGACGAGCTTCCCACAGAGTTCAAGAAAAATATCGAGAAGATGCATTTGCCTGAGTCTTCAAATATTGAGATAAAGAAAGAGGTCACACTTTACGACTGGATGTGGTATTACTCACACGCCGACAGCGTTGTAACAGATTCGTTCCACGGCACGATTTTCTCTATCATCTTCAAAAAGCCGTTTATCACACTGACAAACGAAAGAAGAGGTGCCGCAAGATTTGTATCATTGCTGACACCGCTGGACCTGATATATCGTTTATTCAATTCACCCGATGCATTAAGTGAAAACGCCGACCTGCTGGATAGTCTTGACTATACAGAGACGGACAAGAAGCTTGATGAAATACGAAGCAACTCACTGAGCTGGCTGAAAAATGCAATATTCAGCAAAAAAATCGGTGAAAACAATACTGTATATGATTACGAAAGTAAATCACGTAATAATAAAGCAGAAAGGAATTAAAATGTCACATTACGATTATCTTATAGTCGGTGCGGGACTGTTCGGTGCGGTCTTTGCATACGAAGCTAACAAGAGAGGCAAGAAGTGCCTTGTTATCGACAAGCGCAACCACATTGCGGGCAATATCTACACCGAAAAGGTGGAGAATATCAACGTACACAAGTACGGCGCGCATATTTTCCATACCTCCGATAAGGCTATATGGGAGTATGTAAATCAGTTTGCAGAGTTCAACAACTATATCAACTCTCCAGTTGCGTCATACAAGGACGAGCTTTATAACCTGCCTTTCAACATGAATACATTCAGCAAGATGTGGGGTATCAAGACTCCCGCCGAGGCTAAGGCAGTGATCGCAAAGCAGATCGCAGATCTCGGTATAACAGAGCCGAAAAACCTTGAGGAACAGGCGCTCAAGCTTGTCGGAACAGATGTTTACGAAAAGCTCATCAAGGGCTATACCGAAAAGCAGTGGGGCAGACCCTGCACAGAGCTGCCGTCATTCATAATCAAGCGTCTCCCGCTCAGATTTATCTATGACAACAACTACTTCAACGACCGCTATCAGGGTATTCCGATAGGCGGATACACACAGATAATCGAAAAGATGCTCGCAGGCTCTGACGTTAAGACAGACACCGATTATTTTGAGTTTATCAAGGAAAATCCCGACATTGCCGACAAGACTGTATACACAGGTCAGATCGACGAGTTCTTCGGATTTGAATACGGTCCGCTTGAGTACCGCTCTGTACGCTTTGAAACAGAGGTACTTGACGAGGAGAACCATCAGGGCAACGCCGTTGTAAATTACACCGACAGAGAAGTTCCTTATACAAGAATAATCGAGCATAAGCACTTTGAGTTCGGCAAGCAGGAAAAGACGGTCATCAGCCGTGAATATTCCGCAGAGTGGAAGCCCGGTGTTGAGCCATACTACCCCGTAAACAACGATAAGAACAATGCACTGTATGAGAAGTACAAGGCTCTCGCTGATACACGCAAGGACATTATCTTCGGCGGCAGACTCGGACAGTACAAGTACTATGATATGGATAAGGTTATCATAGCGGCACTTGACAGTGTTAAAAACGAATTCAGTGAATAAAGCTAACAGCGCAGTCAGCTGACTGCGCCGTTTTTATTGAAATATCGGCAATAATAAAATCGGCACGACTGTCACTATGAAAGTCGTGCCGTGTTTGTTTTTATACGTCCTGCTAATACAGTTAATAGCTGTCGGGAAAATAGTCGTCAAATGCCGAAAGATAAACTCTGATATCATTCTCATAGGCTACATAGCTGTCAGAGGTTTTGATCGATCCGTCATCGCTATAAACCACTATCAGATATCCGGACATATCGTTATCCGGGTAATTGGAAACACTGTTTATCCTCCACACGGAGGTATCCGGATTTTTCCACACCGCAAACGGTTTTCCGACCGCCTTTGTAAAACCGTCTATCGTGTCGTTTTCCTTTATCGTGTTCAGTGCTGTGTCAAGGTCGATAACGGGACTGTCGTTGTCAGTATAAGAGATCTCGTTTCCGATAATCGTCATATCATCGGTTATGACGTTATCATTCACTTCAAAAGATGCGGCAGTCAGCGGGTTTCTCTCCCCTGTCCGAAGCTCATCGGCGGCAATATCGGCACTGTAGATACGCACACTGTGCATACCGATATTTCCCTCATCGTCTGCGTCGCTCCTGCACGAAAGAAACAGCATACCGTATATTTTTTCGTCACTGCCAAGGCAAAGAATATCGTCATATTGATAAACTGCATTTTCATTGATAGGATATTCATAGCTCTGAATATTTGAACGTCCCGATCCGCCGTTTTTCAGTATTTTAAGAAAGCCCTTGCGATAAGCCGACATAAATTCATCTATCTGCTTATCAAAATCGGGCTGTGCCTTTGCGTTATCGCTGTACAGCGCAACAAGCGCCTCTCTGTTGCCGCTTTCGGCGGCTTTTAAATATTCCTCGCGGATGTCGCAGTAATCCCATATTACCGATTGCATAGTGCTGTCGCCGGCTTTCCAGTACTCGACTACATTGCTATACTGCATATCGTTTATTATAAGTCTTGCCACACCTACCGCAAGCATCACAACTATAAACGTTACCACCGCTACCGGTATTCCGCAGAATATACCGCCCGCGATTATAGATGCCTTACGCGGTTTTACGCCCGCAGCAAGACATTTTTTCCTGCGCGATACTCCGGTTATGAGCAGCGGTAATCCTATCGCAAGCGGGACAATGATCAGAAGGAACGCGCCGACTACCAGCAAAAATCCACTGACCACCATCATAGACATAAACATCATATACTGTTCCCCACCTTTGGATTTTGACTACTGAACATTCACCTCAAACTTGTATCCTACGCCCCATATAAGCCTTATGCTCCACTTTGACGATAAGCCGTCAAGCTTTGACTTAAGCAGGCTGACCGATTCTTCGACCAGTGCGTCACTTCCCTTTGCGTCAGGGCCGAATACTTCATAAGCAAGCTGTTCCTTACTGAATACACGGTTGGGATTTGCAATAAAGGAACGCAGTATTTCAAGTTCATTAAGTCCGAGCGGATATTCCTTATCGCCGACCTTTACACAATTATGTTCATTGTCAATTGACAGCGTATCATATTCGCCTCGGCTCTTACCGTCATACTTGGCAAATACCTTTGACAGCTGTGCTATATCAAGCGGAAGCGAGAGCGTATGTTCACCCCCGTCATTCTTAAGAGTGTAGATATCAGCCATAAGCGAGGTATGGCGGCACTCCTGTTCGGCATCAAGATAACATCCGCCGAGTATGATTATATCCGGGTGAAGAACAAGACATTCACGCACAACATGCTGTGTGTCTTCGCTTATATCACATATCGTTCTTACCGTAAAGCCTTCTTTTTCGGCGTAATTCGAGATAAAATCGCAAATATGCTCATTGTCACAGGCTATTATAATTTTCTTTGACATTTTCGTGCCTCCGTAAAGTACACAATATTAAATATTAAAGCGATAAATTCTTATCGTCCCTGTATCTCCTTATATTATACAGCCCTCAGTACCGTTTTTCAACACCTTTTTCAAAATTCGCAACAAATTTATGTGTAAACATGCATAAATATCAAAAGATGTCACGAATTGATTTTATGTCATTTTAACAAAATTGATAGTTTTCACATTTTACCCCTTGATTTTTATGTGTAAAGTGATTACAATAATAATCAGCGGTTAGCACTCATAACGCAAGAGTGCTAACAAGTGAAATAAAACAGCAACGTCACAGACAATGAAGTGACAGCAAATATAACAAGGAGGTCATTAAAATGACGATCAAACCGTTATCGGACAGAGTAGTTATAAAGATGCTCGAAGCAGAAGAAACAACAAAGGGCGGTATAATTCTTACAAGTGCCGCACAGGAAAAGCCTCAGGTAGCCGAAGTAGTAGCGGTAGGCCCCGGCAAGACTGTTGACGGAAAGCTTGTTCCCGTTCAGCTGAAGGTCGGCGACAAGGTACTGATGAGCAAATACTCAGGTACAGAAGTCAAGGTAGACGGCGAAGAATATACAATACTCCGTGAGGAAGACATCCTCGCAGTTGTAGAATAATTGAAAGTGAGGAAATATCACAATGGCTAAACAGATCATATACGGTGAAGAAGCCCGTAAGGCTTTACAGGCAGGTATCGACCAGCTTGCAAACACAGTAAAAATCACACTCGGCCCTAAAGGCAGAAATGTCGTACTCGACAAGAAGTTCGGTGCTCCGCTGATCACAAACGACGGTGTTACCATAGCAAAGGAAATTGAGCTTGAAGATCCCTTTGAGAACATGGGCGCACAGCTCGTAAAGGAAGTTTCCACAAAGACAAACGACGCCGCAGGCGACGGTACAACAACAGCTACACTGCTTGCTCAGGCTCTTATCAGAGAGGGTATGAAGAACATTGCCGCAGGTGCTAACCCCATGGATGTTAAGCGCGGTATCGCAAAGGCAGTTGACACAGCAGTAGCTGAGATAAAGAAGAACTCAAAGGCTATCGAAAACAGCGAGGGCATTGCCCGTGTAGCTACAGTTTCATCAGGTGATGAGAATGTAGGTAAGCTGATTGCAGAAGCTATGGAAAAGGTTACAACAGACGGTGTTGTTACTCTTGAAGAAGGCAAGACAGCAGAAACCTACAGCGAAGTCGTTGAAGGTATGCAGTTCGACAGAGGCTACATTTCACCTTATTTTGCAACAGATACAGATAAGATGACAGCTAACCTTGATGACGCTTATATCCTTATCACAGACAAGAAGATAAGCAACATTCAGGATGTTCTGCCCTTACTTGAACAGGTCGTACAGGCAGGCAAGAAGCTCCTTATCATCGCCGAGGACATTGAGGGCGAAGCTCTTACAACACTTATCCTCAACAAGCTGCGCGGTACATTCGTATGCGTAGGTGTAAAGGCTCCCGGTTTCGGTGACAGACGTAAGGAAATGTTACAGGATATCGCAATTCTTACAGGCGGTACTGTAATCACATCTGAACTCGGTCTTGAGCTTAAGGATACAACGATCGATCAGCTCGGCCGTGCTAAGAGCGTAACAGTTTCCAAGGAAAATACAACAATCGTAAACGGTGCAGGTTCAACAGAGCAGATCCAGGCAAGAATCGCTCAGATCAGAGCCGCTATTGAAAATACAACAAGCGAATTTGACAAGGAAAAGCTCCAGGAAAGACTTGCTAAGCTCGCAGGCGGTGTTGCAGTAATCAAGGTCGGTGCCGCTACAGAAATCGAAATGAAGGAAAAGAAGCTTCGTATCGAAGACGCTCTTGCAGCTGCTAAGGCAGGCGCAGAGGAAGGTATCGTAGCAGGCGGCGGTACAGCACTTATCAATGCTATGCCCGCTGTTGAAGCTCTTATCGCTACTCTTGAAGGCGATGAAAAGACAGGTGCTAAGATAGTTCTCCGTGCTCTTGAAGAGCCTGTTCGTCAGATCGCTGTAAACGCAGGTCTTGAAGGTTCTGTTATCATCGACACTATCCGCCGTGAAGGCAAGGTAGGCTACGGCTTCGATGCTCAGAACGAAGTATACGGCGATATGATCGCCGCAGGTATCGTTGACCCTGCAAAAGTAACACGTTCAGCATTACAGAACGCCGCATCTGTAGCTTCTATGGTTCTTACAACAGAGAGCCTTGTTGCTGACAAGAAGGAAGAAAATCCTGCTCCCGCAATGCCCGCAGGCGGCATGGGCGGTATGGGCGGAATGTATTGATAAACAAACAGCTTCCGTAAAAAAAACAGAATATTTTGCTCCCGGTTGGTATTCCGACCGGGAGTTTTTATGTACAGCACATTTTTATATTGACATTCGCACTTTTAAGCGGTATACTATTAAAGTACGCATAAATTTATTTTAAATTTCAGAAAAGGAAATTGAGCATGATATACAAAAATCCCGTGCTGAAAGGCTTTTACCCCGATCCCTCCGTCTGTTTTGCAAACGGAAAATATTATCTTGTAACAAGCACTTTTCAGTACTTCCCCGGTGTTGCTCTTTTCGAGAGCGATAACCTTGTAAACTGGAAGCAGATAGGCTATGTGCTGACACGTCCCGAGCAGGTAATGCTTGATAAGATACCCGCGTCGGGCGGCGTATTCGCACCGACTATCCGCTATAACAACGGCAGGTTCTATATGGTGACGACCAACGACACCACACACAGAAACTTCTATGTCTATACCGATGACATCTACGGCGAATGGTCAGATCCGATCGAAGTTGACCAGGGCGGCATAGATCCGTCACTGTACTTTGAGGACGGCAGGACGTTCTTTATAAGCAACGGACAGGATGACTACGGCGAGGGCGGCGTTGTACAGTGTGAGATAGACATTGAGACAGGTAAAAAGCTCTCACACAGCAAGTCCATCTGGAAAGGCTCGGGCGGACGTTATCTCGAAAGCCCCCATGTATATAAGATAAACGGCAGATATTATCTTATGGCGGCTGAGGGCGGCACAGAATACGGTCATATGATAACATATGCCGTATCGGACGATATTTGGGGCGAGTATGTCACAGGTGACAACAACCCCATACTCACAAACCGCAACAAAGCACCGTACATAATACAGGGTATCGGTCACGGCGATCTGATACAGGACAAGTACGGCGACTGGCATATACTCAGCCTCGGCTTCAGGCAGATCGGCATATGGATGCCGTTTCACAGCCTTGGCAGAGAGGTTTTCCTTTCCCCCGCCCACTTTGATGAAAGCGGCAGACTGTTTGCAGGAGCTGACGGCACGACAGACGCACAGTATGAAATAAAAGGGAATTTTACTCAGGATAAGCTGCCCATATTCACATTCGGCAATACAGACCCTGCTGTTGACTGGTGCTATCTGCGTAAGTACCACCCCGAAAACTACAGGCTGTCGGCGGATAAATATGAGCTTTGCGGCACTGATCTGACGCTTGATGATATGGACTCGCCTACATTTATTGCACTGCGTCAGCGTGACTTTGATATGGAGCTTTTCGTAAACGTAAGCATTACAGGCAGAAGCGGTGAAGGCGGTGTCACAATGTATATGTGCGAAAATGAGCATTATGACATTGCACTAAAAAAAACATTTGACGGCACTTATGCCGTGCTCAAGCTCAACATCGGCGGAATAAAGCACGAACAAAGCAAGGTCAAAATAACAGGCGACAGCGCAACGCTTATCGTCAGAGCCGACCATTATAATTACAATTTCTCCGTGAAATGCGGCGACACCGAAGCATATCTCGGTAGCGGTCAGGTAAAGTACCTGACAAGCGAGGTTTCAGGCGGCTTTACAGGCACAATGACAGGATTATACGCAGTAGGCGGCACGGCACAGTTTACCGAATTTAGTTGTGCGTACACCGAGAGCGAAGAATAAAGAAGAGGGTTATAATATGAATTACTTTCAGAAAGATATCGAAACAATGCCGAGAGCCGAGCTTGAAAAGCTACAGCTTGAAAAACTCAAGCACATAACAAAATACTGCTACGACAACGTACCGCTTTACAAAAAGAAGTTTGATGAAGTCGGCTTTGACTGCTCAAAGATAAGAACGCTGTCAGACATACAGTACATACCTTATACCACAAAGGCGGATTTCCGCGACAACTATCCTTTCGGAATGTTCGCAACACCTTTAAAGAAGGTAACACGTCTTCATGCTTCATCGGGTACTACAGGCAAGCCCACCGTTGTCGGCTACACAAAGAACGACCTTGAAATGTGGTCGGACTGTATGGCAAGACTGGTCACAGCCGCAGGCGCAACAGATGAAGATATTGTACAGATCTCATTCGGATACGGACTTTTCACAGGTGCGCTCGGCCTGCACTACGGACTTGAAAAGATAGGTGCTACCGTTGTTCCGTGTTCATCGGGCAATACCGAAAAGCAGGTCATGCTGATGAAGGACTTTGGTACAACTGCGCTTGTTGCAACACCGTCTTATGCACTGAGAATAGGCGAGGTCGCAGAAGAAATGGGCGTTAAGAGAGAGGAATTGAAGCTCCGCTTAGGTCTGTTCGGCTCTGAGGGCTGTACACCCGAGATGAGAGCGCAGATAGAGGATTATCTGCATCTGCTTGCTACCGACAACTACGGTATGAGCGAGCTTATGGGTCCCGGTGTATCGGGCGAATGCTCACTGCGTTGCGGCCTGCACTTCAACGAGGATCACTTCCTACCCGAGATAATCAACCCCGATACAGGCGAGGTTCTCCCCGAGGGTTCAAAGGGCGAGCTGGTTATCACAACTCTTTCAAAAGAGGCTCTGCCTGTTCTGCGTTACCGTACAAAGGATATCACTTCAATAACATACGAAAAGTGCGAGTGCGGAAGAACTCACGCGCGTATGGGCAAGCCCTCGGGCAGAAGCGATGATATGCTGAAGATCAGAGGCGTTAATGTATTCCCCTCACAGATCGAAAGCGTTATTATGACTATCCCGCAGATAGCTCCCCACTATCAGCTCGTTGTTACCCGCGAGGGAAGCAGTGACAGACTTGAAGTAAAGTGCGAGCTTGTTGACGGAAGCGTACTCGAGAGCCTTGAAGCGCTGTCGAACTTACAGAAGAATATTCATCACAACCTCAAGACCGTACTCGGTATCGATACAAAGGTTACGCTTGTTGAGCCCAAGACGATAGAGCGTTTTGAGGGTAAGGCAAAGCGCGTTATTGACCTTCGAAACAAGTAATATGAAGCTGAAATACGATGAAGCGGATATGCACGCACAGCTTGTAAAGGTGCTGTATCCCGATGAAGTCGCAATGTTTCCCGTGTACTGTGTATACAGAGATAACAGCTTTCTGCCAAACACTATGGACTACGGCTATTTAGCCGTTACCGACAAGGGCAGACTGCTGATGATACGCTACGACTTTATAGGCGACGGCAACTGCGGCTCATGTCCGCTTACCGCTATAAAGAAGCTTAAAATAAAGAAGCTTCTTATCGGTCAGTACAAGCTTGAATTTACGCTTATGACCGATGGCAGGGATTATAAGACGACCGTGCAGGTAGCTCCGAAAATGGCTTTCGGGGCATTCCCAAATCAATATGCGAACCTGCATATGTTGCTGTCGTCATTACAGCCCTACCAAACCAGATAAAAAGAAAAAGAACAAAAGGAAAGAAAAGAGAAAACAAAATGTCACTTGAAAAAGTAAAGGAACATTTCAGAGCTTACGGCATAGAAGACAGAATAATCGAGCTGTCCGAGTCAAGTGCAACAGTTGAGCTTGCCGCTCACGCGCTTCATACCGAGCCTTGCAGAATCGCAAAAACCTTATCGTTTATGCTTAACGACAACCCGATACTCGTTGTAACGGCAGGCAATGTAAAGATCGACAACGCCAAGTACCGCCACACATTCGGCGCAAAGGCGAAAATGCTGACCGCAGATCAGGCGGCAGAGTTTATCGGTCACGCAGTCGGCGGAGTATGCCCTTTCGGACTGAATGACGGCGTTACTGTTTATCTTGACGAGTCGCTGAAAAAGTACGAAACGGTCTTCCCTGCCTGCGGAAGTTCAAACAGTGCTATTGAGCTTACCGTTCCCGAAATGGAAAAGTATTCGGGATATGAGAAGTGGGTAGACGTTACCAAGGCAGTGTCATGATGACACAGTCAATTCGCCGTTCTGACAGTTTGCGGCTTGCGTAACCTGCGTTACCGGCGGGTGCTTACGCACACCATCTCAACGCTTACTGCAAACCGAAAATCACTGAAAGCCGAAGCACGGCTATTCCCTATAAAAGCAACATAAAAAGCGGAACGTGAAACCCACGCTCCGCTTTCTCGTATATTCTGTTAAAATCAAAGTATCGTGAACACCGTACCTACAACGAGAAGTACAAGTCCCGCCGACGACATTGCTGTGAGCTTTTCTTTAAGGAATACCCTTGAGAACAGTACAACCGCTAAAATGCTGAGCTTATCTATCGGCACAACTACCGATGCGTCGCCGATTTTCAGCGCATAATAGTAGCACAGTCACGAAAAAAAATTATAAAACCACCTAACCAACCTCAGATTGTTCCGACTATATAGGCGTAACAATCATGATTGAAACGAAAAAAGGTGCAAAATGGAAACAAACGAAACACTTAAATTACTTGATGACAAAAATCTCCTCGATAAGATCTATCATTTTTCTTATCACAGATGCAATACATCTTTTGAAGCTGAAGATCTATGCTCGGATATAGTTCTTGCAGTAATATCAGCCATACATAAATAAAAACGTATTGATAATTTTTACGCTTTTGTATGGACTGTTGCTCGCAGAGTTTATGCTGATTATTGTGAGAAAAGAAATTCGGAACGCCAAGTGTTCAGCATTGAAAACAGCGACTTGATGTTAGCATCTAAAGAAAATGAAATAGAAGAATTTGTTGAGGAAGTAGCCGAACAAGAACAAATAAGCAGGATTTTTAAGGAAATTGCTTTTTTGTCAAAGGCATACCGAGAGGTAATGGTAATGTTTTACATTGATGGGCTGAAGGTGAAAGAAATTGCCACAAGACTTAACATCAATGAAACCACCGTAAAGCAACGTTTGTTTTCTGCGCGAAATTCAGTTAGAAAAGAGGTTAAAACTATGAGTGAAAGAACGTATGTATTAAAGCCTATCAAATTGGCTATTTCAGGAACCGGAAATCCTTGCGGCAACGATCCTCGTTCTAAAACCGAAAGGATGTTTTCTCAAAACTTAATTTACTTGTGCAAAGACAAACCAAAGTCAGCCAAAGAGCTATCTGAAGAACTTTGTGTGCCTATGCCCTATATTGAAGAAGAATTGGAAATTCAATGTCACGGCGAAAATGGGAAATACGGTATGCTCCGCAAGCTTGAGAACGGCAAGTATGCAGTGAATATTCATTTGGTGGATTATGATGAGTACAACCAAGCCAATAAAATTTACGAAAAGCATTTACCTGAATTTTGCAAAGTTATCAAAAACACGTTAAAACAGAATGAAGAAAAGATACTTTCATTCCCTTATTTAAGCGAACAGAAAGATTTACGTTTTATTATGTGGTCTTTGATCTCAAGAACAGTTTGGGATTTTGAAAAAAGAATAAATAAAGTTCTTGCAGACAAATACTTCGCTGATATAGTTCCGGTTAATAGACCTTTTTCCTGTGTTGCCGTTGCATTTACAGATGAACAGTATCCTGAGTTTGATTTCTATGGCAGTGATGATATAGACGCAACTTCAATCGGCGGGTATAAGTCGGTATTTGTATCCAATATTTACGGCAAGCGTATTGATAAACATTTCCATTGTGGTCACAACATATCTTGTGATCCCAAACTCTTAATGGTACTCAGAACCATTGGCGGAATTGCTATTGACGACCTGTCCGAAAGTGAAAAAGAAATAGCAGCCAAAGCACTTGAATGTGGCTATCTTCGAAAGAACGGAAATGTCATTGAACCCAAGATCATTGTGATCGACAGAAAGAACGATATGGACTTCTATAATCTTTCTTTTGATTTCAATAATGATATGGAGACCGTTATTGAACAAATTGCCGCTGAGCTTTCTGTGTTTATAAAAGCACACATTCCTGAACACCTGATGAACGAGTATCAAATCTATACAGGACTTATAGCAGGCGTCAGAATATTAGCAAAAACAATTGAGGAATGTATTAACGAAAATCTGCTTGTAGAACCTGAAAACAAGGTTGGTGCAGAAGGCGTTCTGATGATTGTGGAAAGATAAGTGATTACTGCAAGACATCGCTTCGGCGGTGTCTTTGCTTATACTCAAATTTAATTGTATTCCCATCAATTATGACAAATATTCAAAACCGTTACAAAATAAAGCCGAGCACATGAAGTATATGATAGCAGAATATGGCAAAGCCGAAGAAACAACAGCTATAATAAATTATTTCGGATATACTGATTTTGATAACCCAAGAATAGCAAGATAAATATGATAAAGCGGAACGTGAAACCCACGCTCCGCTTTTCCTTATATCCGATTATATCATCAAAGTATCGTGAACACCGTACCCACAACGAGAAGTACAAGTCCTGCGGACGACATCGCCGTGAGCTTTTCTTTAAGGAATACCCTTGAGAACAGCACGACTGCCAGTATACTCAGCTTGTCTATCGGCACAACTACCGATGCGTCGCCGATTTTAAGTGCGTAATAGTAGCACAGCCATGATGCCGCAGTCGATACTGCGCTGAGTGCGATAAAGACGAATGCCTTACCGCCCAGTCCTGAAAATACGTTCTTCTTGCCCTTTGCCGCTACGACTATCCACGCCATAACAAGCACAACTGCCGTTCTTATTGTAGTACCGAGGTTTGAGTTTACGTTCTCAACGCCTATCTTTGCAAGTATTGAAGTGAGGGCGGCGAATATTGCGGACATCCACGCGAATATCATCCACCTGCCCGCTTTCGTTCCGCTCTTTCCCGTATGTATGCTCATCATCAGCGTACCTACTCCGATAAGCACCATTGCAATGATCTTATACAGCGTCAGCTGTTCGCCCAGGAAAATAAACGACATCAGCATAGCAAGGACGGTCGACGATTTATCAATAGGAGCGACCTTGTTTACATCGCCCATTTTCAGTGCCTTGAAATAGCACAACCATGAACCGCCCGTGGCACAGCCCGAAAGTATAAGAAACAACAGCGTCATTCCCGTGACATTCGGCAAGTCACGCCACTCGCCGGTTATCCATACTACCGCTATCGACAGCACAAGCACTATCGTTGTACGCAGTGCCGTTGCCGCGTCGGAGTCTGCGTCACGCAGTCCGCATTTACAAAGTATAGTTGTTATCGCCGCAAACAAGGCGGATAACAATGCGATAAATATGTACATCATATCAGAAGCTTCTCCTGCAATAATCTCTCGGTGTTACACCCTTCATACTCTTGAACACCTTTATAAAATAGCTGTAATCGTTAAATCCGCACTTCATCGCTATGATTATCAGCTTTTCGTCCGTGCTTGCTATAAGCTCACAGGCAGACTCAATGCGATAATAATTAAGATACTCGACAGGCGTTTTACCTGTATACTCCTTGAACGCGCGGCAGAAGTAATTTCTGTTCATTCCGCACTCGTTTGCAAGCTCTTCAAGCGTTATGTTCTTGCGGTAATTCTGCTCGATATAGCTTATGACATTCTTGAAGCGGCGAACCTTCTTTATATCGCTTGCCGCTGTTTCTCCGCTCTGATAATGCTCTTCCCTTGCCACTATGTGACCGAGCATACACAAAAGCCGCCCGGGCACAATAAACTCATATCCCGGCGCTTTTTCAAGCATTGCGTCTATTACCGCCCTTGCGTCCTTTGCAGGCTCGCTGTTTGCGGGGAATACGGTGATCAGCTGTTTTTCGTGATTTACGATCGGCTGTAGCTGTAAAGCGCATATCTGGCTCGATTTAAGCAGTGCCGCCATATCAAAAACAAGGCATTCGTAATGACAGCCGTTCTTAGGCGTGCCGCCGTGCATACTTCCGCCGATGATAAGCGAACAGCAACCCTCATCTATCCTGTGCGTGTGTCCGTCAAGAAACAGCTCAAAATGCCCCTTCCTGACATAGATTATCTCGCACTCGTTATGCCAGTGCGGTATCATATTATAGCGCGGGAAATTCTCCGTTACCCTGTAGCACGCATACGGAAATTCACGCGTTCCGTGCTCGCGCTTTTCACGGTATTCAATGTATTTCATATTGTGTCCTTTGGCTCAGTTGTCAAAATCGTCATATCGGCAATCGGGGCAAAGTTTGATATTATGAAAAACCGCTCCGAGATACAAATCGTCAAAGAGCTTGTACAATTTCTGGAAAGTGGGGTTTGGCGTTGCTTGCTTTGATGGTTTTGCATCGTGCAAAACTTTTGGCAAGCAACCAAAGCGTCCTTGCTTTAGGCGTAGCCCCAAGTAAGGTCGCAGGGGCGACAGCCCCCGTGTTCTCCCCCTTTCCCGGGGAAAGGGGGTTGGCGGCAAGGACGCCGCAAATAGGGCACACAAGGCTTTGCACGACGCAAAGCAAGAAAAGTGCCCTAATGGGGATAGGGATAGAGAATTTTTGCCCCTACTTTTAACAAAATGTACTTTTTCGACAATTCGTATGTAAAATAATTATACCATTTTTCCGCCATATTGTAAAGCAAGCCGAAATTCAAAATATCAATATAATGCTACTAATCGTCACATTGCACTAACACAGCCCGATTTTTTGTGCAGATTGCGGATTTTTGATTTTCACAAAATTTTTTGTTTTTAAAACGATTACAACCCTTGCTAAAAAAATTTATTTAAGATATAATTATCATAGACGTTTTCTGTAACGTTGTAACTTTTACGCTACAGGAACAAAAACATTAGGAGGATTCTATGAAATTCGGTTATTTTGACGATAAGAACAGAGAGTATGTCATTACATCTCCCAAGACCCCCTATCCGTGGATTAACTACCTCGGCACACAGGGCTTTTTCTCACTGATCTCTAACACAGCAGGCGGTTACTGCTTCTACAAGGACGCAAGACTGAGAAGAATTACACGTTACCGCTACAACAATGTTCCCATTGATATGGGCGGACGTTATTTCTACATAAACGACGGCGGTCATGTATGGAATCCCGGCTGGTCGCCCGTAAAGACAACACTTGACAGCTATGAGTGCCGTCACGGTATGGGCTACACAATTATTAAGGGTTCATCAAACGGCGTTACAGCTACAGCTACATTCTTTGTTCCCCAGAACTTCAACGGAGAGATCCAGAAGGTTACTGTAAAGAACGACAGCGACAAGGAAAAGAACTTAAAGCTGTTCAGCTTCATCGAATGGTGTCTTTGGGATGCAAACGATGATACAACAAACTTCCAGAGAAACTTCAACACAGGTGAAGTTGAAATTGACGGCTCTGTTATTTACCACAAGACCGAATACAAGGAAAGACGCGACCACTACGCATTCTATTCCGTAAACGCACCTATCAACGGTTACGATACCGACAGAGAGAGCTTCCTCGGCTTATACAACGGCTTTGACGCTCCTCAGACAGTATTTGCAGGCGCACCCAATATGTCGGTTGCAGACGGTTGGTCACCTGTTGCTTCTCACTATATTGAGATCAAGCTCCAGCCCGGCGAAAGCAAGGATTTCGTATTCTGTCTCGGCTATGTTGAAAACAAGGTTGAAGAAAAGTTTGCTCCCGACCTTGATGAAAACAGCACAATAATAACAAGCGGCGACAGAAAGAATAACATCATAAACAAGAAAAAGGCTCAGGCTATGATGGCTATGTGCGACACAGCCGAAAAGGCTGACAAGCTCCTTGATGAGCTGAAGGCTCACTGGAACAGCCTGCTCGGTCAGTACAGCGTTGATTCTCCCGATGAAAAGCTCAACAGAATGGTAAACATTTGGAACCAGTATCAGTGTATGGTTACATTCAATATGTCACGTTCCGCATCTTACTTTGAGAGCGGTATCGGCAGAGGTATGGGCTTCCGTGATTCCAACCAGGACTTACTCGGCTTCGTACACCAAATCCCCGCAAGAGCAAGAGAAAGACTTATCGATCTTGCCGCTACAATGCTTGAGGACGGCGGTGCATACCACCAGTATCAGCCCCTCACAAAGATGGGTAACCACGAGCTCGGCTCTAACTTCAACGATGACCCGCTGTGGATGATCCTCGCAGTTGCGGCTTATATAAAGGAAACAGGCGATGTTTCTATCCTTGATGAGAAGGTTCCTTATGAGAACCGTGAAGAGCTTGCAGACACAATGCTCGACCATATGAAGAGAGCGTTCTACCACGTTGTAAAGAAGGTCGGTCCTCACGGACTTCCGCTCAGCGGACGTGCAGACTGGAACGACTGCCTTAACCTCTCATGCTTCTCAGACAAGCCCGGTGAATCATTCCAGACATACAACAACAAGGAAATGTTCAAAGAACCTCCTTACTACAGCAAGGTTGCAGAGTCTGTCATGATCGCGGGTATGTTCTGTGCAATAGCTCCCGAGTACGTTGAAATGTGCAAGCTGAAGGGCGACACAGCAGAAGCTGAAAAGGCTCAGGCTGAGATCGAAAAGATGAGAAAGAACACTCTTGAATACGGCTATGACGGCGAATGGTTCCTCCGTGCTTACGACCACTACGGCAAGAAGGTCGGCTCACACGAGTGCGAAGAGGGCAAGATATTCATTGAGCCTCAGGGCTGGTGCGTTCTTGCAGGTCTTGGCAAGGACAAGGGCTATGATATTCAGACCCTTGACAGCGTAGACAAGTATCTTAACTCAAAGCACGGCCTTGTTCTTAACAACCCTGCGTTCACACACTACTACATCCAGTACGGCGAGATTTCCACATATCCCGGCGGTTACAAGGAAAACGCAGGTATCTTCTGCCACAACAATGCATGGGTTATCTGTGCAGAAGCCGCAGTAGGCAGAGGCGACAAGGCATTTGAGTACTACTCAAAGATTGCACCCGCATTCAGAGAGGATATCTCCGATCTGCACCGCACAGAGCCTTATGTATACGCTCAGATGATCGCAGGTAAGGACGCTAAGCGTCACGGCGAAGCTAAGAACAGCTGGCTCACAGGTACAGCCGCTTGGAACTTCGTTGCGGTATCTCAGTATATCTTAGGTATCAAGCCCGAATACAACGGTCTTAAGATCGATCCCTCAATTCCTCACGAATGGGACGGCTTCACAGCTTCAAGACTGTTCAGAGGCGCAACCTACGAGATTACTGTAAAGAACCCCGATCACGTTTGCCACGGCGTTAAGTCCGTTACAGTTGACGGCAAGGCTGTTGACAGCAACGTGATACCCGTATTTGAAAACGGCACTCACAAGGTTGAGGTTGTTTTAGGCTAAGGGCTACAGGGTGATATAATAAAAGTTCCCCGCCGGGTTTGGCGGGGAGCTTTTATTTGTACTGTTGAATTTACAATTTCCGCAAAGCAGACCGAAAGGCGTGTTTTTCCTGAGCTTAGTTTTCTGTAGCCCTTGACATTTTCCCCTTTCGGTGCTAAAATAATATAAGACTGAATAGGGGAGCTTTTTGCTGAGAGGAAGTCTGACTTCGACCCTTGACCTGATGCGGATAATGCCGCCGTAGGAATTTCGACACATTTCTATAGCTCATTACCCCGACAGCGTCTGTCGGGGATTTTTGTGTTTAACGCAAGGTATTCGGTTAAATTTATTTTAACGGAGGTTTTTCAGATGAAAAACGAAAAGGTACTTACACTTGTTGAAGGTGCGGTAATGGTGGCGCTTGCTACCGTGCTCAGCTTCATCAAAATCATCAATCTGCCGTGGGGCGGCTCGATAACTCTGTTATCAATGCTCCCGATAGTAATTTACAGCCTTAAAAGAGGTATCGGCTGCGGACTTGCCGCTTCTTTTGTATTCTCGCTGATACAGTTCGGTCAGGGCTGTGCTGAGGGTCTTATGGGCTGGGGTCTTACTCCCGCCGCACTTATCGGTTGTATTTTCCTGGACTACATATTCGCTTTCACCGTTATCGGTCTTGCGGGAATGTTCAGAAAGCACGGCATACCCGGTATGATAGGCGGCTCGGTGCTCGCAATGGTGCTCCGTCTTGTCAGCCACTACATAAGCGGAGTTGTGATATTCGGCTCATTCGGTGAGCTGTGGAACGGTCTTACGATAAACGAGCCGTGGCTGTACAGCCTTCTCTACAACGGCGCATATATGCTCCCCGAGATCGTATTCACAACGATCGGTGTTGTAATACTGCTGAGCGTACCGCAGATAAAAAAGCTTATCAAAAACGTATAAACATAAAAAATCCGCCCGTGAAAAGGCGGATTTTTGTATTCATATCATCATTTTGCCGTAGTGATAAACGGATCAATAGCCGCGGCAACTGCGGAAGCGGGCATTGTCTGAAGCCATATCCTGCCGGGACCTGTCACCTTTGTATTAAAGAAACCCTCGCCGCCGAACAGCTTGTTGCCTATTCCCTTGACGCTCTCGATGTCTATCGAAACGTCCTGAGTCATAGCCGCAAGATATCCCGTGTCAACAAGCATAGACTGCCCTGCCTGTAGGTCGTATGTAATTACCGAGCCGTCAATTTCGAGGAACACCATACCACTGCCCTCAAACTTCTGCATTATGAAGCCCTCGCCGCCGAAGAAGCCGCTACCGAGCTTTCTCTGGAAATGTATGCTCATATTGACGCTCATTTCAGCCGCAAGGAACGCGCTCTTCTGTGCTATAATCGTGCCCTGCGATACGTCCATCGCCAGTATCTCACCGGGGAAGCTTGATGCAAACGCTATCTGTCCGGGTGCGCCCTGAGCGGTGTATATATTCTGGAACATTGACTCGCCCGAGAACATTCTGGACATCGCCTTACCGAAGCTTCCGCCCGCATTTGTCGACATCTGCATATTAGGTGTCATCCAGCTCATAGCGCCCTTTTCGGTATACATCGACTCGCCCGCGTCAACATTGCATATTACGACAGGCAGGGGAGCACCCTTTATCTCATACTGCATAAAAATTACCTCCGAAAATTTATTACCATTATAATACCATATTTGCCCTAAAAGGTCAAGCGATTTATTTATCTTAGATAAATTTCCGCTTATTCTCAAAAAACTATTGCCGTTTCGCACAAAATATGGTATACTGATGTAGAATGAATTTAATACTTTCAGTGAAAGGAACATATCTATGAATATAAAGATCACCGCGGACAGCACCTGCGACCTCTCAAAGGAGCTTGTCGAGAAGTACAACATCACCATACTCCCCCTTTATATCATAAAGGACGGCACAGCATACAAGGACGGTCTTGAGATCACTCCCAAGGACATTTTCGACCATGTAAAGGCAGGCGGAGCACTCACCTCCACCGCCGCAGTAAACGTAGCGGATTATATCGAAGCATTCACGCCGCTGAGCAAAGAATACGATGCGGTCATCCACGTTGATATCAGCGCCGATTTTTCGAGCTGTTACCAGAACGCCTGCATCGCCGCAGAAAGCTTTGATAACGTGTACATTATAGACAGCCGCAACCTTTCCACAGGTAGCGGACATATAGTTCTTAGAGCGGCTGAAATGGCACAGGCAGGTGAAAAGCCCGAGGATATCGTAAAGGCTATGAACGCTCTTACAGCAAAGGTAGAAGCAAGCTTTGTTATCGAAAAGCTCGACTTTTTACGCAAGGGCGGCAGATGCTCGACGCTTGCGGCACTGGGCGCAAACCTTCTTTCTCTCCGTCCCTGCATTGAGGTAAAGGACGGCAAGATGGGCGTCGGCAAGAAGTACAGAGGTAAATATTCCGCCTGCATCGAAAAATATATCACCGAGCGTCTTTCAGGCAGAGATGATATTGATTACAAGCGTATATTCATCACCCATTCGCCCAGCGATAAAGAAATAATTGATATAGCGCACAAGGCGGTAAAGAAGCTCGGAAAATTCGAGGAAATACTTGAAACAGAGGCAGGCTGTACAGTATGCAGTCACTGCGGACCTAACACCCTCGGCGTGCTTTTCATAAGAAAGTAACACGTTTTTCCCGCAAAACAAATTTTGAATAAATATTCTCCTTTTCTTCGGTTACAATAACGGTAACTAAAGGAAAGGAGATTTTTTATGCAGTTATCCGAGTCAAAAACACTTGAAAACCTGAAAACCGCATTTGCAAACGAATCTGCGGCGATGGTACGCTATGAAATATATGCCGACAAGGCGAAGGCGGACGGTGATGAAGAGATATCGCAGGTATTCCGCACCACCGCAAAAAACGAAAGAGCTCACGCCGAGCTGTGGTTCGGACTTATTTTCGGAGGTATCCCGAAAACCGCCGAAGCGCTTGAAAGAGCCGCTCACGGCGAAAATTACGAATGGACGCAGATGTATAAGGAGTACGCCGAAACCGCACGGCAGGAGGGACTTGACAATATAGCCGACCTGTTTGAGCGTGTCGGCACTATCGAAAAAGATCACGAAAGCCGCTTCAATACATTTGCGAAAATGCTCTCTGACGGAAGTATACGCTCTTCTTCGGGCGAAACGGTGGTGTGGTTATGCCGCAACTGCGGATATATACACTGCGGCACTACCCCGCCCGAGTACTGCCCTGTCTGCCGCAGACCGCAGGGCTATTTTCAGCGAAAGGAAGACAGCAGATTATCGTAGCCTATGAAAAAGATAGCATTTTTTGATACAAAGTCATATGACAAAGCCTCATTCGATAATGTCAATACGGGATATGAAATGATATACATCGAGTCAAAGCTTAACTACCGCACCGCTGTAATGGCTAAAGGGTGCGAAGCGGTCTGCGCCTTTGTCAATGACGATATCGACAGCAGAACTGTTGACACGCTGTGTGACGGCGGTACAAAAATAATAGCAATGCGAAGCGCAGGCTACAGCAACATTGACCTGAAAGCGGCGCAGGACAGGATAAAGATAGTAAGAGTACCCGCCTACTCTCCTTACGCCGTTGCAGAGCACGCAATGGCACTGCTCCTTTCCCTGAACAGAAAGATACACCGTGCCTATATCCGTGTGCGCGACTTCAATTTCAATATTGCGGGCTTCACAGGCTTTGACCTGCACGGAAAGACAGCGGGCGTTATCGGTACAGGTAAGATAGGCAGAGCGTTTATAGATATCTGCCACGGCTTCGGTATGGACGTTCTGGCATATGACCCGTTTCCGGCAAAAAACGCAGATTTCATCTATACCGACCTTGACACATTGTATGCCAACAGCGATGTGATATCGCTCCACTGCCCCCTCACCGACAAGAACAGGCGTATGCTTGATAAAAACGCTTTTTCCAAGATGAAAAACGACGTATTTATTATCAACACCTCAAGAGGTGCGCTTATCGACAGCACCGCCCTGCTTGACGCACTGAACAGCGGAAAAATAAGAGGTGCGGGGCTTGACGTATACGAGGAAGAGGGCGACTTTTTCTTTGAGGATATGTCCGATACGATAATCAAGGACGATGTGCTCGCCCTGCTTATTTCCCGCCCGAATGTACTGCTCACTTCTCATCAGGCTTTTCTCACCCGCGAAGCACTGCGCAATATCGCAGTAACCACCTACGAAAATCTTGATGCGTTCTTTGCGGGAAAGCCGCTTGTCAACGAAGTAAAAATAAAGTAACACTACCTGACGGAGGTAAACTTATGACTGACGAAATGTTTTGTTTTCAGTGCCAGCAGACGGCACATAACGAAAAATGCAACGGTAAGGCAGGTGTCTGCGGTAAGAAAAGCGATACCGCAAAGGCACAGGACGAGCTTATCGGTGCACTTATAGGACTTGCAAAAGCCGCTGAATACGGTGCTCCTACAGACAGCACCGACCGCCTTATATTGAAAGGTCTGTTCACAACGATCACCAACGTAAGCTTCAATACCCACACGGTAAAGGAGCTTACAGCCGAGGTTAAAGACGAAAAGCGCAGAATATATAAAAGCCACGTTGATGACTATGAGCTTTCAAGGCTGTGGGAAGCAAGTGAAGATATCCGCTCACTGAAGTCGCTTATCCTGTTCGGCATAAAGGGTATGGCGGCATACGCTTATCACGCACTCGCACTCGGCAAAACAGACAGCGAGGTAAACGCTTTCTTCTACACGGCACTAAGAGCTATTGAGGGTGAAAACGACCCCGACAAGCTGTTAAGGCTTGTGCTTAAGACAGGTGAAGTCAATTTCAAGTGTATGGCTCTGCTTGACAGCGCCAACACCGAAAGCTACGGCGATCCCGTACCCACCGTTGTTCCGCTGACGATAGAAAAAGGACCTTTTATAGTTGTCAGCGGTCACGACCTGCACGATATGAAGCTTCTGCTAGAGCAGACCGAGGGCAAGGGCATAAACATCTACACCCACAGTGAAATGCTCCCCGCTCACGGATATCCCGAGCTTAAAAAGTACAAGCACTTAAAGGGCAACTTCGGTACAGGCTGGCAGAACCAGCAGTCGGAGTTTCACAACATTCCCGCTCCGATACTGTTCACCACAAACTGCATTATGCCTGTAAGACAGAGCTACAGCGACAGAGTGTTCACGACCTCTGTCGTATCTTACCCCGAGCTTGTCCACATAGGTGACGACAAGGACTTTTCACCCGTTATAGCCAAGGCGCTTGAATGCGGCGGCTATGACGAGGATAAGGAAATGACAGGTATGAACGGCGGTCACACCGTAATGACAGGCTTTGCGCATAACGCCGTATTATCAAGAGCCGATGAGATAGTAGCGCTCGTAAAGCAGGGTAAGATAAAGCACTTCTTCCTTATCGGCGGCTGTGACGGTGCAAGCCCGAGCAGAAGCTACTACACCGACTTTGCAAAGGCAACCCCGCCCGACACGCTTATTTTAACGCTTGCCTGCGGAAAGTATCGTATAAACGACCTTGACCTCGGCACGATCGAGGGCATACCGAGGATACTTGACTGCGGGCAGTGCAACGATGCCTACAGTGCTATAAGGATAGCCCTTGCGCTTGCCGATGCTTTCGGCTGTTCGGTAAACGACCTGCCGCTGACGCTTGTTCTGTCGTGGTATGAGCAGAAAGCGGTCTGTATACTGCTGACGCTTTTATATCTCGGCATAAAGAATATTTTTCTCGGTCCTACTCTGCCCGCGTTCGTTTCGCCCGGCGTGCTTGATGTACTGGTGAAAAATTACAACATCACACCGACCGATACACCCGAAAGCGACCTTGCCAAAGCGCTCGGCAGAAAATAATCGCACAAAAATATAAAATCAGTCACATTACAGGTTGTGTTTTTTTGCTTTCGCTGTTATAATTAAGGTGTAAATCAAATATAAAATGCAGGGTTCTCCCTGCCGATACTCAAATTATGACGGAGAAAAACTATGCATAGCTTTGACGGATTTTATAAAGGCATCGACCTTGGCGGCTGGATATCCCAGTGCGGCAAGAATTATAACGATGAGCACTACTCGACATTCATCACCGAAAAGGATATCGAAAGGATAGCCTCCATGGGGCTCGACCACGTCCGTATGCCTGTTGATTACAACGTGATACAGACAGACGACGGCAAGCTCATCGAAAGTGGAATGGCATATATCGAAAACTGCGTGAATTGGTGCAAAAAGCACAGTCTTAACATTGTGATCGACCTGCATAAGACCTGCGGCTACATCTTTGACGACCCAACCTACTGCGGATTTTTCGCAAATGAAAAATTGCAGGATCAGTTTGTGTACCTGTGGCAGAAGATAGCAAAGCGTTACGGCAACGATGAGCATATAGCCTTTGAATTGCTCAACGAAATTACAAGCGCAGACTTTACCGACCCGTGGAACAAGATAGCAAGCCGCACCGTAAAAGAGATAAGAAAAATCGCACCCGACACTAAGATAGTTATCGGCGGTATTTTCAACTCGAGCATTTACGGTCTTACTAAGCTTGATATTCCGTGGGACGAAAATATCGTCCTGACCTTCCACTGCTACAGCCCCCTTGTTTTCACGCATCAGGGCGCAGAGTGGGTCGACAGGCTTGACCTTTCCTACCGCACGACTTTCCCGAGAACAGCCGAGGAGCTCAGAGCCGACAGTGAAAAGTATTTCGACAAGGATTTTGTTACCGAATTTGACGGTATAAGCGGCACGGTCGACAGCGGATATTTTGTAAATATGTTTGCCGATGCCATAAAGGTTGCCGAAAAGCTTGATCTCCCCCTCTACTGCGGCGAATACGGAGTTATCGACCGTGCTGACACAGAGGGTACTCTTAACTGGTTCAAAATGATAAATGAAGCCTTTGAAAAGTATCACATTGCCCGCGCCGTATGGTCATATAAGGAAATGGATTTCGGCATAACAGATGCACACTATGCTCCTATCTACGATGAGCTTATAAAGGTGCTGTAAACTATAAACGATAAAGGGGTTGTGATACAACCCTGAAAAGAAAAAGTGAGCCAAAGCGCAAAAGATAGTGCGCACGGCTCGCTTTTTTGTATAGTGTACTTATTGTATACTGTTTTAGTATTTAACATTGATAGCTGGCTACCGATAGTTCTGTTTGTCGGACAGCACTTCTCGGGTTCGCTATTCTATGTAATAACGTTGCTGCTATTCACG
>DJPL01000045.1 GCA_002437415.1 Ruminococcaceae bacterium UBA6413
CTCGTTCATAGTAGCAACGTTATTAAATGGAATAGCGAACCCGAGAAGTGCTGTCCGACAAAAAGAACTATCGGTAGCCTGCTATCCCACAAAGAGAACTATCGTCAGCCTGCCATCAATATCAACTCCAAAAACGTTATGTTAAAAGTACAACAAATAACAAATTCCAGTCACAATCATCAGTAAGATTTTACAAATTCGTTTCGACAACCGCTTAAAATAGCTTAATAAATCTATAAAATTTACTTAAAATATCACTCCGAAAAAATATTTTAAATATTTTAAAAAACCCCCTTGACAGCCTGTTTTTGTTGTGCTATAATCGCCAAAGAAAAACCGATAAATCCGTGTAATATCGGCTTTACAAAAAGAATGAGAGCCTGTGCAGAGCATTTATTACACAGCTTTGTGCGGGAATATGAAAACGATTACCGAGTTTGACCTGCCGTTAAGTAAATATAGCGGCGCGGAGAGTCGATTTGAAAGGTGTGATTAAATGTTCCAGTTTAAATGGATGCTCGGAAAGATGAAAGGCTATCGTGCGGTTTATGCCGTTGCACTGTGCCTGTCTGTTCTTATACAGTCGTTCTTCCTCACAGGACCTATGATAGTCGAGCAGATAATAAGTATATTCATATCTTCACCCGACGCTTTGCAGAACATTGAAAATAAGCGTGATCTGCTGATACTGCTTTGCGTTGCGATGATTTTATTCGTATTTGTGCGTACCTGCCTGCAATTCCTCGCAAAGATGCTGTACGAGGTCGTGTCGCAGGGCGTTCTGCAAAGAGTGCGTAACGAGCTGTTCGAGCGTATTCAGAACCAGGATATGCACTTCTTTGACACGCATACAAAGGGCGACCTTGTAACAAGACTTACGGGCGACCTTGATATGATACGTCATTCTATCGCATGGATCATCATGATGGTGGTTGAAAGCTGTGCGCTTTTCCTCTTTACAGTCATCTACTTCTTTACGCTTGACTGGCTGATGACGCTGTGCATACTGGCGCTTACCCCGATACTCTTTGTAGTGACCCGTATGTTCTCAAAGAGGGTTGGACCTAAATATGTGGTACTGCGTGAAAAGCTCTCGCGTCTTAACACAAAGGCTCAGGAGAACATCGCCGCAAACCGTGTTGTAAAGGCTTTTGCCCATGAGGAATACGAGAAAGAGGACTTTGATAAGTACAACAAGGATTACTGCGAGCATAATCAGCAGGCGGCTATGGTATGGCTTACATTCCAACCCTACATAGAAACGCTGGCACAGGCGCTTTGGGCAGTGCAGATGCTGGTCGGCGGTATATTCGTCATAAACGGCAGGATTACTATCGCTCAGTACACCGTATTTTCGGGACTTCTTTGGACTATAGCAAACGCTATGAGAAATATCGGTATGCTGATTAACGACCTACAGCGTTTCTTCGCAAGTATTTCCAAGATAATCGATGTATATTACTCACGTCCGCATATTGTAAATGATCACAACAGTGCCGAGCGTCCCCGTCTAAAAGGCGATATCGAGTTTAAAAACGTATCGGCAAAGTTCGGCGATACCACAGTACTTCACAATATAGATCTTGAAATAAAGCACGGTGAAACCATTGTAATAATGGGCTCTACCGGTTCCGGCAAGACAACGCTCATGAACCTTATAGCAAGATTTTACGATGTGTCCGAGGGCGGAGTGTATGTTGACGGAAAGAATGTCAAGGACTACGAGCCTGATGTATTGCGTGCCAATATCGGTATGACAACGCAGGAGGTTCTGCTGTTCTCCGATACCGTTGACGGTAATATCGCCTACGGTAAGTCCGATATGCCGTTTGAAGATGTCAAGAACTTCGCTCATTTAGCTTCCGCTACATTTATTGAGAAGATGCCCGAGCAGTATGAAACGATAATCGGCGAGCGCGGTGTAGGTCTGTCGGGCGGTCAGAAGCAGAGAATAGCGCTTGCGCGTGCTATGGCTATCCGTCCCCCCATACTGATACTTGACGATACGACCTCCGCACTTGATATGGAAACCGAGGCGGAGATACAGGAGAACCTCAACCATCTTGACTTTGAGTGTACAAAGCTTATCATCGCACAGCGTACATCCTCCGCAAGATATGCCGACAGGATAGTTATACTTGAGGACGGCCGTATCAAGGAATGCGGCACGCACGATGAGCTGATGAAACAGCGTGGCTACTATTATGAGATCTACACCCTCCAGAACGGTACAGAACAGGAGGCGGTTTAAATGGCAAGAAATAAATTTGACGTTGATGAAAAGCTCGAGACCCCATTCGACTTCAGTCATTTCAAGCGCGCAATGGTATATGTCAAGCGCTACAAGTGGAAGATAATACTTGCACTGTTGCTGTCCGCAATAGCGGCTGTGGTTGCACTTATCGGACCGCTTCTTACAAAAGAGGCAGTCGATGTTGCAATACCGAAAGGTGATATTCCTTATATTGTACTGCTGTCAATCGGCTTTCTGCTGTCTATTGTTGTCAGCGTAGTACTCGGAAATATCCGTCAGCGAATTATGACAAAAGCGGGACAGATGATGATATACGATATCAGAAAGGATCTGTTCGCACACTTGCAGGAGCTTCCGTTCAGCTATTATGACGACAGACCGCAGGGCAAGATACTTGTCCGTGTCGTAAACTATGTAAATAACGTGTCGGATATGCTGACAAACGGTATAATCAACTTTATTCTTGAAATTTTCAATCTTATATTCATAACGATTTTTATGTTCTCGGTTGACGCAAGACTGGCACTTGTTATCTTTGCGGGCGTTCCCGTGTTCATAATCGTTATGATAATACTGAAAAACAAGCAGAGAAGAGCATGGCAGAACGTTTCAAACAAGAACTCGAATCAGACCGCATACCTTGCCGAAAGCATAAACTGTATGCGTGTAACACAGAGTTTTGCACGTGAAAACGAGAACCTCGGCATCTTCCGCAGACTGTCGACCGCCTACAGAAAGGCGTGGATGAAAGCTGTCACGGTAAACAACTTCGTCAGCTTCTCGGTTGATAATATAAGAGCGGTGGTAGACTCGGCTCTGTACTTTGTCGGACTGCTCGTTATAGGCTATCCCGCTGTGTCGCTCGGCTCGATACTTGCAATGAGCAACTATTCCTCGCGCTTCTGGCAGCCTATAATCAATATTGCCAGCCTTTACAACAACTTTGTAAATGCGGTAGCTTACCTTGAGCGTATATTTGAAACGATGGACGAGCCTGTCAATGTAAAGGATGCCGAGGACGCTTACGAAATGCCCGATATAAAGGGCGAGGTCGAATACCGCGACGTAACATTTGCATATGAAGAGGGCAAGAATATCCTCGAAAACGTAAGCTTTAAGGTAAAGCCCGGCGAGAGCATAGCGCTTGTAGGTCCTACAGGTGCGGGTAAGACTACTATAGTAAATCTGCTTTCGCGTTTCTACGACCTTACAGGCGGAACGGTGTACATAGACGGCAACGACATAAGCAAGGTAACGCTCCATTCACTGCGCGACAAGATGGGCATTATGATGCAGGACAGCTTCATATTCTCGGGCACGATCGAGGACAATATCCGTTACGGCAAGCTTGATGCCACCGAGGAAGAGATCAGGGCGGCGGCAAAAACCGTATGTGCCGATGACTTCATTATGGGGCTTGAGAAAGGCTACAAGACTGAGATGTATGAGGGCGGTTCACAGCTTTCGGGCGGTCAGCGCCAGCTCGTATCCTTTGCGAGAACGCTTATATCCGACCCGAAGATACTTATCCTTGATGAAGCTACATCTTCAATTGACGCAAAGACCGAAAAGGAACTGCAAAAGGGTCTTCAGGAGCTTTTAAAGGGCAGAACGAGCTTTATAATCGCTCACCGCCTGTCAACGATCAGGAATTGCGACAAGATAATGTTCATCAGTAACAAGGGCATTACGGAGGCGGGTACACATGACGAGCTTATGGCGAAGAAGGGCGACTATTATAAGCTCTGTATGGCACAGAAGTAAAAAATGGGAGAATTTATGAAACAGACAGCTGTAGCATTGATGATGACAATTTGTATAATTCTGACATCGTCATGCACACAGAGAGTATCGGTAATCGATGAAAACGAAAGCACCGAAAAATTCACTTTTGCCGATGATGATACCACGGTACGTACCGCAAAAGACATTCTCGGCAAAATGACGCTGAGAGAAAAAGTGGGACAGCTGTTTATTGTCCGTCCCGAAGCTCTCGCCGCGCAGTGCAATGCGGAAACCGCCCCGGGAGTCGACCGTGTTGACGATGCCGTTATCAGCCGCCTTGAAGAATATCCTGTCGGCGGCATAGCGCTTTTCAGCAGGAATATCACGAGCGCCGAGCAACTGCCGAGGTTCATCGCCGACCTGCAAAACAGCAGTAAATATCCGCTGTTTATCGCCGTTGACGAAGAGGGCGGAAGAATAGCCCGCGTTGCAAATTCGGGTTATTTCGATGTCGCAAGCTATAAGAGTATGGAGGACATAGGCAGGACAGGCGACACTTCAAAGGCGGAGGAGGTCGGCAGACAGATAGGCTTGTACCTTAAAAAGCTAGGCTTCAATCTTGACTTTGCGCCTGTCGCCGATACCAACACAAATTCGCAGAATATAGTGATAGGCGACCGCTCTTACGGCAGCGATCCGTCACAGGTCGCGAAGATGGTTTCGGCACAGCTTGACGGAATGCACGACAGCGGCATTATGGGAACGCTTAAGCACTTCCCGGGGCACGGCGACACAAAGGACGATATGCATTCAGGCTATGTCGGCATAGAAAAAACGTGGAACGAGCTGAAAGAATGCGAGCTTGTGCCGTTTACGGCGGCTCTCCCGAAAGCCGATATGGTTATGATATCCCATATAACCGCCG
>DJPL01000007.1 GCA_002437415.1 Ruminococcaceae bacterium UBA6413
GCTTGGCTTTTTCGACAGTCTGAGAGCTTGCCTACACCAAAAGTGTAAGCAAGCTCTTTCTTAGTCCAGATGCAATATAAATCCTGTCTTTTCTTTATCGTCATACCCTGCACGTCTGTAGAAGTTCAGCGTACTTTCGAGCTTAGAACCGGTCATAAGTATAAGTCTGTAGCAATTCTCCGACTGTGCTATCTCTTTTGCCCTTTCAAGACACGCAGTAGCAAACCCTCTGCCGCGATATTCGCTGTCGGTCACTACATTCTCAACAAACGCATAAGAACGCGGTCCGTGCGTCATATTCGGCACTATAATGCAGGTACAGGTCGATACTATCTTCCCGTCCTCCTCGGCTACAATAAAGTGATAATCGGAGTTATTTACAAGGGTTTGCCACAGAGCCTTTGTATCGTCTTTATATTTGGGTATGCTCTTTTCGTGCAGCTGGCAATAAAGGCTCATAAGCTGTTCGTATTCATCTTCGTGTACTTCGCGTATCATATCATTACTCACAATTCCGTAGTTTCAAAAAGGCGTGCCAATAAAACAGCACTCCTTATGATTTACTATTTAATTAACAGGCTTATTCCTGTACAGGTGCGTCAGGCTGAGCCTCTTCTGCGCCGCCGATAACATCCTCTTCCTCAACCTCAGCAGGAACAGGCTTTGCGGCTGTTTCTCTGTTGAGAATACCGAAGTTAGACTTACCGTTCTTCTTTATCTTGTACATAGCGTCATCTGCCATACCGATTATCTCATCAACATGGAGCGAAGAATCCTTGATGATGGAAATACCGATACTTGCGTTGACTGTGAGCTTATCACCGTTATCAGACGTAAAGCCCTCCTTGAGTCCCGAAAGGATATCGCGGGCTACTCTTGTAGGATCGTTTGTTTCAACGTTTCTTACACAAGCTACAAACTCGTCACCGCCGTAACGTCCGGCTGTACCGAAGCCCTTTATAACAAAGTTTATCGTATTCGCAACGAACTTAAGTACCTGGTCGCCTGTAGCGTGGCTGTATTTATCATTGTAGACCTTGAAGTCGTCAACGTCGATGAACAGTATTGCAAATTCGCTCTTGCGGACATTGATAAGCTCGATCTCATTGTCAATGGTACGTTCGATAGACTCACGGTTATAAAGACCGGTAAGACTGTCATAGCTTGCTCTTTCGGTAAGGAGCTTTTCGCTTTTCTTAGCGCGGTCGATATCAACGATAACGCCGACTATCTTAGCTATGTTGCCATCTCTGTCGCGGATAGTAGCTGTACGCAACAGTATCCAGATATAGTCGCCGTAGATGTTCTTCCAACGGTACTCGTTGCCTGCAAACTCTTCACCCTTTGAGAGCTTTTCGAGATCCTTGTGATACCTGTCGTTATCCTCGGGGTGAACCTTGACCTTAAGCAGGAAGCTGTCGCCGAAATGATCAGACGGTGCACGATAGCTGAACTTCTTATTGAAGTTGTTTGAGAAGATAACATCATTCGTCTTGAAGTTCCACTCAAAGATTATGTTATCGGACATTTCAATGATGGTACGGTATCTGCCCTCACTAACAACTATATCATCTATAAGGTCGTTGAAGGTACGAGCTATCTGACCGTACTCGTTATTCGCAATTACGTTAATTCTTGCCTCGTGGTCACCTCTGTGAACCTTGACAAGTGTTTCTTCGATAACCTTTATAGGCTTTGTGATAATGAATACCAGTACTATGGCAGCGGCGATAAGAATGATCGATACAAATACTATCATACCGATTATGCTTCCCATAGCCTCACCCGATAAAGTGTATGCCTTATCTGTTTCCGCTACTATAGCAAGCGTCCAGTTTCCCTCTTCGCCCTCATTTATAGCAGGTAATTTTGATGTGAAGCCTATGGTAGGAATAACGCCGTTATCCGTACCCTTGAAATTGTCGACCTCAGCTACAGAGCCTATCTGAGCCTTATCCGTAAACTTAAGATAAGCGCTGTTCTTGCTGTCGGATGTATTTCCTATGTAGCTGTCATGCATTATCGAGCCGTTAGGGTCGATAAGAATGAGCTTACTGTTGTTGGCAAACTGTGATGAAGTGGCAAATGACTTCAATGCAGAGCTGTTGAAGAACGTAACCACATAATAATCACCGACCGCGTACTTTACGACCAGACGGAGATTTGTGCCGGTCTTGCCCGGGAATACAGGGTCGTTACGCTCCTTGTCGCCTTCTTTAAAGGTCGTGTATACATCGGGAGTATAGAATGTTACCTCGCCGTCTTTTCTGTTGCATATGTTCTTTAAAGTGCCGCTGAGTATCTCGTCCTTTGAAAGACCGGAAAGATCATCGGTAGCAACTACAGGAAGATAATCGCTCTTACTAACGATCATAATGCGGTCGATCCTGACATTCTCGTTATCCGAAGATGTGATCATCGAATAGATATCGAGCGCATCTGTAGATGTAGGATTTTTTTCGTTATTGAATTCGAGTATATCGGGGTTGTCGGCTATCTGCTTAGCGCTTGCCGAAATAATACGGAAATACTCCGATATGTTGTAAGCCTGATTATCAGCCATAGACTGAGCTGTCTGCTTGTAGTTCTTCAGTGCGAGCTTGTTCATCTCGACATTTGCAACAGACGCAAATACAACCGACGGAATGATCACAAAGCAAGCGAGCACTATGATCAATAAGCTTTTGATCTTCATAAATAATAACCAACCTTTCCCTCGTCTTTACGGTATATTCCTATCCTCTGCGGACGATGGTCATACTAATTCTCCGAACATTATAGCATATTTTAAGCAGTTAGTAAATGCGTTTGTTGTGATTTTATTAGATTTGACTAATATAACAAGTCGTTATTTGTGCAAAAAAGCGAATTTATGTAATCGTTTTTATTATTATGGTTTTTGGGATTGAAAAAACTCAGCCGATAGCTTATAATAAATCGAATTTTCCGGGTGAAAGGACTTTTGCAATGAACAAAACCATGACGTATCGTTCCACGGTGAACGCCTGCTACATCGGCTACATATGCCAGGCGGCTGTAAACAATCTTGCGCCGTTGCTTTTTATAGTATTTCAGACGCGATATCAGCTAAGCTACGACAAGATAAGCACATTGATACTTGTGAACTTCGTTACACAGCTCCTTATAGACTTAGGCTCTGTAAAGCTGTCAAAACATATGAGCGTGAGAGCAATGACGATACTTGCACATATTATGTGTGCCGCAGGTCTTATAATGATGGGTACGCTTCCGCTTTTTGTCGGAAATACATTTATAGCTCTTGCCCTGTCTGTTGTCGTATATGCAATAGGCGGTGGGCTTACAGAGGTGCTGATAAGCCCTATAATTGAGGCAATCCCGGACACGGCGGGCAGTGCAAAAGCCGCCGCCATGAGCCTGCTCCACTCCTTCTACTGCTGGGGACAGGTAGCGGTCGTACTGCTGTCTACAGGCTTTCTTGCCGCTTTCGGTGAGGAGTTGTGGTTTATGCTCCCGGTGCTGTGGGCTGTGCTTCCTGTATTCAATGCGATATTCTTTACCAAAGTTCCGATGGCACCGTCACTCTCCGAAAACGATAACGTAAAACTCTCGGCACTCTTTAAGCAAAAGGGCTTTGTGCTGATACTGATACTTATGCTTTGTGCGGGCGCAAGCGAGCTTGCTATGTCGCAGTGGTCGTCGCTTTTCGCGCAGAAAGGTCTTATGATAAGCAAGTCGCTCGGAGATCTGCTCGGTCCATGTTTGTTTGCGGTACTTATGGGTACAGGCAGAGCGCTCTACGCTGTGTTCGCAAACAAAATCAGCCTGTACAAAATAATGACTGCAAGCGGTATCCTGTGTATCATCTGCTATATAACCGTTGCCTTTTCCGATATCCCCGCACTGTCGCTTGCCGCGTGTGCGCTTTGCGGATTATCCGTTGCCGTCATGTGGCCCGGAACCTTCTCTCTTGCCGCCGCAAAATACAAGTCCGGCGGTACGGCAATGTACAGCCTTATGGCGCTTGCGGGAGATCTGGGCTGTGCATCAGGTCCTTTCATTGCAGGTATGATCTGCAACTTTGCCACCGCAAACGGTGTCGATGAATCGACAGGTATGAAAACAGGTCTTGGTTTCTCAGTGTTTTTCCCTGTAATTCTTGTTGTCTGCACGCTTATTTTCACTTTTGTCGTCAGAAAACGCAAGGTCGGATAAGTAAACCGTAATTTTTCTTTACAAACCCCATAAAATATGCTAAAATATGAATTTGGAATACTATTTTTAATATAAACAGAATTTACAGGAAAATTGCGAATGAAATTTGACCAGATAAAAATGGGCTCTCTGCTCTCGTATCTGTCGCTGATACTCGGTACGGTCGTTTCGCTCGTCTACACGCCTATAATGATAGAAAGGCTCGGACAAAGCGAATACGGCGTTTACTCCATAGTTCTCCCTATGGTATCGTACTTAAACCTTTTCAGCTTCGGACTCGGCAGTGCCTACACAAGATTTTATACAAGATATAAAGAAGCCGGCGACAAGTACAATATGGCTAAGCTGAACGGTATGTTCCTTATCATATATTCGATAATCGGAATTGTCGTTCTCGTAGTCGGATTTACCATTGCCGCCAACCCCCGCCTTGCTTTCGGACAGAAGCTTACCGATGCGGAAATTGACCTTGCGGTAAAGCTTATGTACATTATGACTGTAACTGCGGCAGTGAGCTTCCCGCTGAGCGTATTTGAATCAAACACTATGGTAAACGAGAGGTACATCTTCCTCAAGCTGCTTGCCATAGTAAAATCGGTTATCAATCCTCTGCTTATAATCCCGCTTCTGATGATAGGACTGCGCTCCGAGGCAATAGCGTATATGAGCCTTGCGTTCACGCTGTTCTCGGGTGTGCTGAATATCATCTATTGTAAAAAGAAGCTATATATACGTTTCTACTTCCGTGACTTTGATTTCAAGCTGCTTAAATCAATGTTCAGGTTCACAAGCTGGGTATTTGTCGGAATTGTGGTCGATCAGCTCAACTGGAGCGTTGACAAGTTCCTGCTTGCCTGGATGCACGGCTCAAACGAGGTAGCGACCTACAACGTTGCATCTCAGCTCAACATCTACTATATGTCAATGGCGACCACGTTCTCGGGCATACTTACCCCAAAGGTTCACCAGATGGTCGCAAACAAAGTACCTAACAAGCAGATAAGCGACCTGTTTATCCGCGTCGGGCGCTTTCAGTTTATAATCCTTACATTGATTTTGTTCGGATTTATGGCGGTAGGCTATCCGTTCGTTCTACTGTGGGCGGGTGAAGCAAACGCCAACGCATTTGTTATCGCTCTTCTGCTGTTCATACCTACCATTCTTCCGAGCATACAGAACCTCGGCATTGAAATACAGCGAGCGAAGAATATGCACAAGTTCCGTTCGCTTGTATATGTACTTGTCGCGGTGCTGAATATAATAATCAGCATACCGCTGTGCGCACTGTTCGGCTCGGTCGGTGTCGCAATAGGTACGGCGATCCCTGTATTTATCGGCAACGGACTTATAATGAACTGGTACTACAATAAATATATCGGGCTTGATATCCCGAGATTTTGGCGGAGAATTACCGCACTGCTCCCCTCTCTTGTCGTTCCCGCTATCGCGGCGATACTGATAGCGTGTCTGGCTCACGTTTCGGGTTATCTCGGAATACTTCTCTGGGGCGGCATTTATGTTGTGATATTCATAATATCGGTGTGGTTACTCGGGCTTACTCCCAGAGAAAAGGAGCTTGTTTCCACTCCGCTCAAGCGTGCGATATATAAGATAGTTTCAAAGATACTGAGATTTTGATAAAGAGGTTGTATAAATGACAAAGTTAAAGACATTCTTCCGCAGACTGTTTGCAGGAAGCTTCAGGCGTATGTTCGGCTATATCGGAACGATCCATAAGGAAACCGGCAAGAACAGATTTATAATGTTCTTCGATATGATATGGTGCATTTTCCGCTATTCCGTCGGCTATATGGATTACCGTGTGTTCGGCTTTGCCAACATCAAAGGCAAGAACAGACGCACATTTATGACGATGAATGACAATATCACTATCTCAAAGCGTTGCAACGACAGGACATATTTCCATATATTCGACAACAAAGCCGAATTTGACGAGGCTTTCAGAGAATACATCGGCAGAGATTTTCTTGATCTTGAAAAAGCCACGGCGGACGACCTGCGCGAGTTCTGCAAGGGTCGTGAAACGGTATTTGCGAAGCCCGTAAACCAGTTCGGCGGCGAGGGAATAACCAAAGAAACGGTGACCCCCGATACCGATTACGAAGCGCTCTACAAGCGCCTTTGCGACAACAAGCAGTATCTTGTGGAGGAAACGATAAAGCAGAATGAGCAGATGGACAAGCTCAGTCCCTCGTCTATAAATACTATCCGTATGGTAACGCTTCTGCATGACGGAAAGGTACATTTTATGTATGCGCTTGTCCGCATGAGCAACGGCACTAACTGCGTTGACAATATTTGCAGCGGCGGTATGTATGTTTCTATCGGCACGGACGGCGTGATACACAAGAACGCATACTGCGATGCAACCGGTGTTTATTATGAAGAGCATCCGTTCACGCACACAAGGTTCAACGGCTTTGAGATACCGATGTTTGATGAAGCGGTCGAAATGTGCAAAAAGGCGGCGCTTGTAGTCCCTCAGGTCGGATACATAGGCTGGGACGTTGCGATAACCCCCACACGCCCCGTTCTTGTTGAGGGTAACACCTTACCGAGCTACGATATGTGCCAGAACTACGGTCATATCGACAACAAGACAGGTGTCAGACCCAGATTTGTCGAGATACTCGGCGAGGAATATTTCAAGTAATTTAAATCGTTTATGAAACAAGCGGTGAGCGCAATTGGATTTGCGCTCACCGCTTTGTTTATATCCCTTCGGCATAGCTTAAAAGCTGTTCTATCGATGCCTTTACAGCCCTGCTGTTTTCTGTTTTAAGTCTTTTCCTTACGACCGACAATAAAACTTCTTTATTCTCTTTGTTCAGTATCTCGGAAAATGTATTTACAGCGGAGATCCTTATTGTGTAATCTTCATCTTCAAGATATGCGATGATTTCACCGAGCTTATCGTTTTCTCCCGAAAGATAGAAATTACGCAGATATTGAAGTCTGCATCTTCTGTCTTTATCCGACGGATACAGCTTGTGCATAAAAGCAATAAGCCCGGCTGTATCACAGCTGTTCTCCGAATACAGGTCATATAAAGAGCACACGGCATAGCTTCTTGCAATTCCGTCCTTTTCGTGAGCGACAGCATTTCTGAGTATCTCATCAAAATCCTGTTTTTCAAACACCCACATATTATCATAAGCGCTCGTCCTTACGATAGCGTCATTATCGTTGCTAAGCGTTTTCAGTATTTCAACTGCCTGCTTTGTCGTGTGATCGATAAGTAGATCTGCCGCATCGCATTTAAGGCACATATCGTCGCTTTTTGTGATATCGTTCAGAAATTCATAATCGTCATCGCTGAGATCATCTTTCTCATGCATTTCCGAAAACCGTTTTTCGGCTTCTGTATAGTTCATTCTTACCTCCGTTAAGCTTAGGTATCATAATATTTATTACGTCTGTGACAAGCAACGTCAGCTTTTATTCTTCCTGTACTCATCATACGAAATACCGAATTTTCTGAAAATGTACTCCGCATTTCCCGCTTTATCGGGCATACGTCTTGAAATAACATAAGTAGGCTTGCCGTTTTCGTCACATTCCGCTGTAAGACTTGCCAGCGTGCTTTTCGGCTTTTCCTCGTTGATTTTCTCAATACTGTCGGTAAGCTCCTTGATATGAGTTGTATAGATAAGCCTTACGCCGATATCGGCAAATATCCTCATGATCTCCCTTGCAATGATAAGGCACTCGGTAGGCGTTGTGCTCGAAAGGCTCTCATTCATCAGTACAAGACTGTGATCGGTAGCCGCGCCTATGGTATCGCGGAACTGCTTGCATTCCTCGGTGAAACGGCTTGCGTTTATGCCGATTTCCTCTTCCTTCGGGAAATGAACAAAGATATTATCGACAGGTGATATCTCGGCGCTTTCCGCCGAAACATAAAGTCCGCACTGAGCGAACACCTGCGCTATTCCTACGGCTCTTGTAAAGGTCGTTTTACCGCCGTTATTCGGTCCTGTCAGTATAAGAATACGACCGTCATCGTCCATGCGGCAGTCATTCTGCTTTACAGTGTTGTCATTCACACCGACATAGCTTGTACACATCTTATTGGCAAATGCCGTGTCGTACAGCTTTTTATAGTCGGCTCTGCGTTCGTTCATCGGCAATATGACAGGTCTGCACATCGGCAGTCCCATACTTCTCATACGGCTTACCGTATTTGCCGCTCCTATGTAGAAATTTATCTGCTTTTCAAGCGTGATAAGGAAATCTATACTTGCGTCATAATAAGCCCTGAGCGCCGTGTTAAAATGCTTTGAATATTCTCCGCCCAGTGCGTCAAGCTCCTTGAACAGCCTCTCGTTGATCGATGAAATCGCACCGTCCTTGCTTTTTCTTGTATAGACATTGGTCAGCGGCTCGACCGAGCTCTGAACGCCGAGAAGCTTATCAAACAGCTTCCTTTCCTTAAACGGTTCGCGGTTTACGCTTATCAGCGCTATTTCCTCAGGACGCATAAGCTCGTCAAGATTTACCCCGAAGGTCACACTGCGAAAACCCGTAGCAAGCGTTTTGCGAAGCTCGGCGATCTCGACCTTCAGCGTAGCGAACTCTTCCGATCTGTATTTATCCTCAATAGCCTGCACTACGGCACGCATACCTGCGGAAACAAGCTTCCCACAGCACTTTTCATAAAATCCGTGGCACTCCTCCATACAGAAAATAAACGACTCGATAAGCGCTGTATTTTCGGTAAGCTCAAAGAACGACTGAGTAGAACCTGCCTTTGCATAGACCGATTTTGAGTTAGCGTAAATAGTATGCAGGCTTTTATAAAGAATTGCCTCGAGCTCAGGTACATTTATAAAATCATCGACTATGTCCTGTCTGTAGCTTATGACCTCGGGATCTGTCACGAGCTGTGACAATATCCGCTGTGCGTACTCGGTATCATACGGCGAAAGCGTCATTGCAAGATATTCTATCTGCAAGTCTGCCGCCGCGCTTTTAGTAAGCTGATTGTATCTTTTTTGCTTTGCGTCTGCCGGGAATAAAAGATCGGGTGTTGCCATAATGTTATCCTCTTTTCGTGAAATATTGCATAATAATTCGGTTGTATCTGCTGTTTTCATTCTATCACAGGCAATGAATTGTGTCAAGGATAATGTTAATATAGTGTTATATGCTTACGGTAAATAAAAGTTATTCAATAAAAGCACCGCTTACAGACGGCATATCTCTGTAAGCGGTGTAAATTTCTGTTTCCTGTTCGTGCGGGTGACAGCTGTAATATTAAACCAATAAGTATATCCGCTTCAGACGCTCAGTATTTCCTGTAAAGTTCTATCCTGTACAGACATTTTTCCTCCGCGTCAGCCAGCATTTTTACTATATCAGTATCCTGAATATGCACTGTTATGCTCTTCTCGTTTTCCTCGCCCGTCCAGTTTTTGCTGAGCATAACATACTTTATCCCTCTAACATCACGCAGTCTGTCAAGTAACCCCGCAAAAGCTTTCAGCTTTTCGTTATCCGCGTCGTGACCTCCGACAGGAGTATCGCAATCGCAGTCGTTATATGTAATTCTGTATTTGTACGTTTCCTCTGCGATACAGCGGTTTATATCGTCTTCATTGCCCGCCTGAAAATCATAAGGCAATTCTCCGACAGCCTTCTTATAATCCTGCATATTTATTCCGTTGTTGACCGAACCGTATAGTATATAGCACATTGTAATAACCTCGTTTTCTTTGGTGTAGCTTGCATTGAAATTATAAATCGGTTTGCGTATGGGTGTTAAATTAAGTTTCATATATTATATATCACCGCGCGGCATACTGTCAAGTGTGATGAAGCTTTGTTATCCGTAAATCCGATACCGGAATGCTCCGAGTCCGAATGCATATTACCGAACTGTTTTAATCATCGTGCAAAAAAGTTTTCGTCCGATAGGTAAAATTACACCCATTAGGTGTAGACACGGATACCCGGGCATGATATACTGTTATACGGTTAGTTTTAGCTAATCCTATGCGTTTGCAGATCGAAATTAAAGGTATCAGGAGAATTTTGCCTATGGAACATATAAAAGCGCTTGAAAACGAGGGTGCTGTCTTATTGGCGCAGAGTGACGGGTGCTCGGTATGGCAGTTTCGCAATGAAACCGGTGAGGGCACTATGACCGCCTATGAGGTATTTCCCGGTGTGATGCTAAGCTTCAATGATTTTCATATGGAGTACTATAACAGCGGATTTGTCACAGACAGCCGGATATTGGCTATAGATCACTGCCGCGAGGGGCAGATGGAATATGTCGCAGGAAGCGGTATGGTCGGCTATACTACGGCAGGCGATATGAAGCTTGACCGCCGTAAACAGCACACAGGAGAGTTTGTCTTTCCGTCCTGTCATTACCACGGTCTTACGGTAGCGTTCGACCTCAATGTTGCGGGGCAGTCGCTTTCGGAAGAGGTCAGGGATTTCCCCGTAAGTCCCGAGCAGATTATCACACGTTTTTCTCTGGGTGACTATCCGCGTATACTGCACGGAATGAAAGACGCAGAACATATTTTCAGTGAGCTGTATCGCGTGCCGGCTAAGATCCGTATTCCGTACTTCAAGGTGAAAATACTGGAACTGCTTTTATATCTTGACGCGGTAACCGTACCTAAAAATGACGATAACCGCCCCTATTTCTATAGAACGCAGGCTGAAAAGGTAAAGGCTATCCGCCGTTTTCTGACCGAACACATCTCGGAAAACTACACGCAGGAAGAGCTGTCAAAAAGGTTTGACATACCTATGACCGCAATGAAAAGCTGTTTTCGCTCGATTTACGGTGAAGCGATCGGAACATGGCTTATTCACTACAGAGTGAATATGGCGGCAGAGCTGCTTCTCACAGAAAGAGAAACAGGCATTGCCGAGATCGCAGGTCGTGTAGGCTATGACAACGCAGGTAAATTCACCGAAGCGTTCAAAAAAATAATGAAGCTTACTCCGTCTGAATATCGGAGAGAAAGAGGAATAGGTTATGCAAACTGAAAAAAAGAGCTTTATAAATGTTCTTTTCGCCTACGCAGGCGGTGAAAAGAAAAAGATGATATTGTCGGTTATTCTGTCGGTCATATCTGTTATGCTCGGGCTTGTACCGTTCTACTGTATGTATGAGCTTATCTGCCTGTTTGTAACAGATACCGTTACCGCAGGAGAAATAGTCAAGTGGTGTCTGCTTGCGCTTTTGTCATACGCGCTTAAAATTCTTACATTCACCCTCTCCACAGGAACATCGCACAGCATGGCATACACTATTCTTGAGGGCTTGCGTATGCGCCTTGCGGACAGATTTCTGCACGCACCGCTCGGAAATGTCGAAAACCATACCATCGGTGAGATCAAGAATATGATGGTAGACAAAATAGAAAACCTCGAGCCGCCGCTCGCGCATATGATCCCCGAGGGCGCAGGACACATAGTACTGCCTGTCGTCAGCATTATAGCGCTTTTTATAATTGACTGGCGGCTGGCACTTGCCTCACTGGTAACATTCCCGCTGTCACTTATCTGTATGGCGCTGACCTTTAAAATAAGCGGTAAGAATTTTGCAAAATACGATGAATCCGCAAACTATATGAACAGCACAATTGTCGAATACATAGAGGGCATAGAGGTCATAAAAGCTTTCGGCAGAGCCGGAGTTTCCTATGAGAAATACGCGGGCGCGATAACCGACTTCCGTACCTTTGTGATCAAATGGCTGACCTCGACATTTGCCACAATGAAGCTCAGCTTCGCGCTGTTCCCTTCTACGCTTATCGGTACACTTCCTGTTGCTCTTGCACTGGCAAGCGGTGGCACAATTACAGGCGCGCAGGCGGCACTTGCCGTAATGCTTTCAATTTCAATGGTCGGCTCACTTGCAAAGCTTGAGGTATTCTCGGAAAATATGCGTCAGGTTAAGTTCACGGTTGAAAATCTGGACGAGTTTCTTGAAATGCCCGAGCTTCCCGAGCCTGCGAACCGTGCAGATGTTAAGCATACCGATATAGAGCTTAAAAACGTACATTTCTCATACACAGGCGATGAAAAGGACGAGGTGCTCCACGGTATTGACCTGAAGCTCCCCGAGGGCAGCTTTACCGCGCTTGTCGGTCCGTCAGGCGGAGGAAAATCGACAGTCGCAAAGCTGATCTCACGTTTCTGGGACGTGTCCTCGGGTGAAATAACGCTCGGCGGTGTAAACGTAAAGGATATGCCGCTTTCACAGCTTTCGGAATACGTCAGCTTCGTTACGCAGGATAATTTCCTCTTCCGTTGCTCACTGCTCGAAAATATCCGCCTTGGCAACCCGAACGCCACCGATGAACAGGTAAAGCAGGCGGCGCGCGCGGCACAGTGTGAAGAATTTATTGCAAAGCTCCCGCAGGGCTACGACACCCCCGCAGGTGAAGCGGGCAAGCGCTTGTCGGGCGGTGAAAAACAGCGTATCGCCATAGCCAGAATGATGCTTAAAAACGCACCTATCGTCATTCTTGACGAAGCTACCGCGTTTACCGATCCCGAAAACGAGGACAAAATTCAACGCAGTATCGCAGAGCTTACAAAAGGTAAGACCCTGCTTGTCATTGCACACCGATTATCCACAATTAAAAACGCCGACAACATTGTCGTGCTGAAAAACGGAAAAATCGAAGCCGAGGGCACTCAGGAACAGTTGCTTGAAAACTGCCCGCTTTATAAGGATATGTGGCAGGCACACATCGGAGCTAAAAATTGGGCGGTTTCTTCCGCAGAAAAGGAGGCGTGAGTTATGTTTAAGACCGTAAAACGCATTATTGACTGGTGCGGCGAATTCAAAGGTAAGCTGTACCTCGGTTTCGTTATGACCTTCTTCTCTCACATTTTCACCGCACTGCCGATAGGTCTTGCCGCTTACACCGTAGGAATTCTTATAGAAGCACAGAAAAACAAAACGGATTTTGACTCCTCATGGATATGGAAATCGATAATCATTCAGATAATACTCGTTTTCTTCCGTTTCTTGTTTGACTATTTCCGTGCACGTCTGCAAGAGCCGATAAGCTACCGGCTCACCGCCCGTGACCGTCTGGCAGTCGGAGATGCACTGAAGCGTGTTTCTCTGGGCTATTTCGGTCAGATCAGCACAGGCAGTATCCTGAACTCTATCACATCGGGACTTTCCACACTTGAAAATATGGGTATCCGTATGATAGACAACTTTGTCGGCGGATATCTGAACTTTGCCGTAATATTTATCACACTCGCCGTTTGCAGTCCCATAACAGCGCTGATTGCCATAATCGCCGCCGCGCTTTCGCTTTGCTTTATGCTGATAATTTCCCACTTCAGCCGTGTGAACGCCCCTGTCGAAGCACAGGCAAACCGCGATCTGACAGGCGCAATTATCGAATACGCCCGCGGATTATCCGTAGTAAAATCATTCGGAAAATCCGGCGCCGCTATGGATTCTGTTACAAAAGCGGCACACGACAGCAAAAAAATTCACCTGAAGATCGAATGGGGTTATCTTCCCGGCAACGCAGGACACCTGCTCGCTCTCAAATGCGGCTCTGTCGGACTTGCTTTAGCCGCAGCCCTGCAATGCCTGAACGGCGCAATGGATTTCTCCGTAATGCTGATGTTTGTATTCTTCTCGTTCACTGTTTTTGCCGGACTTGAGCCCATCAGCGACAGCGCTCATACTCTCGGAGTAATTGACGATGCAATGGATCAGCTTGACGCACTGAGATCACACAACTTCATCGATGCCAACGGTAAAGACATCGAACTCAGCCACTATGATATTGAATTTAAAAACGTTGACTTCGGTTACGATTCACGCACGGTCCTGAAAAATGTCAGCTTCAGAATACCCGAAAAGACCTCTACCGCTATCGTAGGTCCTTCAGGCTCGGGCAAAACCACGATTTGCAGTCTTATCGCACGTTTTTACGATCCGCAGTCCGGCAGTATCACAGTAGGCGGACACGATCTGAAAGAGCTCACCTGCGACAGCCTGCTGACCAACATTTCTATGGTGTTCCAGAATGTATATCTGTTCAACGACACCGTCCGCTCAAATATTCTTTTCGGTAAACCCGACGCTACCGAAGAGGAGATGATCGAGGCGGCTGAAAAGGCCCGTTGCCATGATTTTATCACAGCGCTTCCTAATGGCTATGACACAGTGATCGGCGAGGGCGGCGGCACGCTGTCAGGCGGTGAAAAGCAACGTATTTCAATAGCCCGCGCTATTCTGAAAAACGCACCTATAATAATCCTTGACGAGGCGACCGCAAGCATAGACCCCGAAAACGAACACCTTATCCAGCAGGCAATTTCAGAACTGACGCGAGGCAAGACCGTAATAACGATAGCTCACCGATTTGCTACTATCGAACAGGCAGATCAGATACTTGTAATTGACGACGGTGCTGTCGTACAGCAGGGTACTCACGACTCACTTGTAAATGTACCCGGAAAATATAAAGAATTTGTTGATATCCGAAAGAAATCGGAAGGTTGGAACATTACAGAATAAAAAAACAGAATAAAGGAGAAATCACAATGAGTGAAACCAAAAGACTGAAGGGCAGAGATCTTATTACAATAGGAATATTCTCCGCCATATATTTCATACTTAACCTTGCGGCTATGATGACGGGTTTTGTGCCTGTGCTCTGGCTGTTATTGCCCGGCGTTGCGGGTGTTCTCACAGGCATTCCGTTTATGCTTATGGAGTCCAAGGTGCAAAAGCCCGGAGCAATTCTCATAATGGGATTTATAACCGCGATCCTCTATTTCATAACAGGACAGTTTACAGTACTGCTGCTTATCACCTTTGCCGTTGCATGCATTTTATCGGAAGTATACCGCGCAATAACAAAGTATGATAACAGCTTTATACATATGGCAATTTCGTTTATTATCTTCTGCTACGGTATGCTCGGCTCACCTCTTGCCATCTGGGTATACAAGGACAGCTTCTTAGCGCAGATCCAGCAGAACGGAATGTCCGCCGAATATGTACAGACGCTCTCCGGACTGATATCCGTACCTATGCTTATCGCTCTTTGCATTTCACCCATTGTCGGCGGCTTCATCGGCGCTATGATTTCAAAAGGACTGTTCTGCAAGCATTTCTGCAAGGCGGGAATTGTATGACAGGCAAAATAAAACCTCTTGATCCGAGAGCAGGAATATGGCTGCTTTTAATAGCAAATGTCGGTATGTTCTGCGAAAAATATTCGTGGCAGGGAATTGCTATCTCCGGTATGTTTCTGCTGTTTTTACTGCTGTATCGGCAGTATACCGCCGCATTGAAGAGCGGACTGCTGATAATCGTTTCACTTGCGCTGTTGAAATATGTTTTTCCGCTGTGCCCGCATTTTATCAATATGATTTTACCGGTGCTGATAAACTACACTCTGCGTATGTTGCCGTGCATTCTGGCGGGAATTTTACTTGTCCGCAACGCCTCAATGCAAAAGATGATTGCCGCCATGCGTGCACTGCATCTACCGCAAGGCTTTATTATCGCTATGTCCACTACCCTGCGGTATTTCCCCGCGATAAAAGAAGAATTCGGGAATATCAGATCCGCCGTAAAGCTGCAGAACATTCCTTTTACCGAAAGGCTAGAGTGCACAATAGTTCCCATTATGATGTCGGCGGCAAATACATCTGACGAAATCGCGGCGGCGGCAGTAGTAAGAGGGATCGAAAACCCCTGTAAAAAAACAAGCTATGTCAGTATTCATATAGCTTGCACGGATCTCATTATTATGATTTCGGCAACGATATGTGTCACGGCAATTACACTGATAGGATTTTTGTTATGATCAAACTCCAAAACGTAAGCGTAGATATAAAAAACAAAAACATTCTCTCTGATATAAATCTGACAGTAAACAAAGGAGAATTTATACTGCTCTGCGGCGAAAGCGGTTGCGGAAAAACCACAATGACAAAGCTTATAAACGGACTTATCCCTCACTTTGTAAAGGACTCAGAAGTCAGCGGTTCTGTAAGCGTAGCGGGGCTTGATATTTCCGAGCTCCCCATGTATAAAATCGCCGAGATCGTAGGCTCTGTCTTTCAGAACCCCAAGACGCAGTTTTTCAATACCGACTCCTGCGCCGAAATCGCTTTCGGACTGGAAAACATAGGCGCAGACCCCGATTATATTCAAAAGCGGGTCGCCGAAACCATATCCGAGCTGAGCATTGAACGGCTGGCAAACAGAAGTGTTTTTTCAATGTCCGGCGGTGAAAAACAGCTTCTCGCCTTTGCCTCTGTATATGCCATGGATCCGCAGGTTTATGTCCTTGATGAACCGTCTGCAAATTTAGATCAGAGCGGAATAGCCCGACTGCGCACAATACTTGAAACTATCAAAAACAGCGGTCGCACCGTACTGATAGCTGAGCACAGAATTTCATACCTGAACAAGCTTGCCGACAGAATTATTTATATGAAAGACGGACGCATTGATAAGGAATTTACACCCGAAGAATTCGGCGGATTATCGGACTCGGACAGACAAGCAATGGGACTGAGAAGCATTTGCCCCGAAGAAATCAGCATACCAGAGCTTGTATCTCCGCGACCCGATCCCATACTCACAGTAAACTGTCTCTCGGTCAAGCGCAAAAAGAAACTTGTTTGCAACAACATATCATTATCCGTAAGCGCCGGTGATGTCATAGGAATTGTCGGTGAAAACGGAAACGGAAAATCCACATTCTGCAATTGTCTTTGCGGTCTTCTGCCAAGTGCCGGCGGAGATATCCTGTATCACGGCAAAAAGCTGTCACGCAGAGCCCGTACAAAGCAGTTCGGTATGGTTATGCAGGACGTAAACCATCAGCTGTTTTCAGACAGCGTCAAAAACGAGTGCCTGCTTGCAAATTCAAATGCCACAGACGAAGAAATTTCTGCTTTATTAAAAAGCTTTGATCTATCGGAATACACAGACAGCCACCCTCTGACGTTATCGGGCGGTCAACGCCAACGCCTTGCGATATGTCAGGCTGTTATGGGCGGCAAAAAGATACTCATTTTCGACGAACCGACCAGCGGTCTTGACTTCCGACATATGTGCCGGGTGACAGAGCTTATGAAGCAGCTGGCTGATAAGGGATATATCCTGTTTGTAGTAACTCACGATTACGAATTTCTCAATCGAGCGTGCAATCACTATATCCGGATAGAAAAGAGCAATTGAATTCAGCTTAAAGATCGCCCGGTTGCCCTGCACATTGCAGGAGCGTCAGGCTTCTTCTCCTCTTTGGGAGTTTTCTTTTCGGGTTCCATTGCTTTACCTCGCTTTCTTTGATTTTGGGTATAAAAATACCGCTCCAAAAGGGGCGGTAAAATTATTAAGTTTGATTCGATTTGCGCCGAACTTCACAAGAAACGGCTGTTTTTGCAAAGTTCGTGCTCAAGTTCGAGTGTTATTATTAAAAATGCAGTAAATTATAATCAAGTGCAATCGATTGCACACCTCATTGTTCTACTTTACTATATCTGATATAATAAAGAGAGAAAGGAGGTGTTTCAATGATAGAATTTGTATCAGGCTATTGTCCTGTTTTAAAGCATGAATACTCAATCGAAGTCAACTATTCACAAGCTACGCAAAACAAATACATAAAAAGCGGAGCCGTATGTGAGTATAACGCCGATGCTACTCATGCCGAATGTCCTATGAGGAAAGAATGTCCGTTATACAATTAACTTCCTCAAGAAAAGTTCTATCCTTCCATGTAAACTGAGGGAACTTGTCAAGCTCTGACAGCTTGGCTCTTCTCGTCCACCCGTATTTGTCGATGTACTCGATCACGGGTGGGGCTGTTTTTTCTTCGGATACCTTACCGGTGCGGAATGTATCTTCTTCCACTCTGATTATAATCCGCATTGCTTACTCCTTTCAAAACGGGATATAGTAAATATCCACCGGCGGAGCCAGTGGCTTTACAGATAACGCCTAAAAGGCTATTTTCTAGCATACGTCTAAAGACGCTAGTACGGTCTGACACCTGCGAAAGCTTATTACTTGCTACCCATAAATGGGTTATTTATTTCCCGTAGCGTCATTTGATCACTTATTTGATCTTCTTTTAATTGATTTTGTGTATTCTGCTATTCGCTTTGCATTTTTGCCTACTGTATCTACATAGTATCCTCTACACCAAAATGACCTATTTCCATATTTGTACTTCAAGTTACCGTGTCTCTCATGAAATATCACACTACTTTTTCCTTTCAGGTAGCCCATGAAACTTGATACACGTATTTTAGGCGGTATTTCTACGAACATATGCACATGGTCAGGACATATTTCTGCTTCTATTATTTTTATTCCTTTCCACTCGCACAGCTCTCTCAATATTTTTCCCATTTCTTCTCTGTTTTCGTGCAGGAGTATCTTTCTCCTATATTTCGGCGCAAATACTATATGATACTTGCAATTCCATGTCGCATGTGCTAAACTATTATTGTCATTCATTTGACTTTTCTCCTTCGTGGTTATTATTTCAGTTGCCAGACCACTTTTCAATTTTACCACGTTGGAGTTTTTTATTTAACGCTTAAGCTCTTTTGAACGCTTGGCACAGTCAAGGGTTCATTATAAAATTATACAAAAAATTCCTGGAGCCGTAGCCCCAGGAATAAATAAAACGAACATTTAGAGAGTCCAGTCCCATCTCATCAGTTCTATTTACTTCTTTTTCTTCTTTGCTTTGTCAACCCAAATACGGAACGCGCGTTTGCCATAATCTCTAGCATAAATGCGTGTTCCATCTTTTTGAGTTATGTATGCAGTGAAAATCCACATATTACCATGCTCCTTTCGCAAGAATTTTTATAAAACCTCTTGCAAACTCATAAGAAACGTGGTATAATACTAATTGTCTAGATCAGTACTTACTGGAACATTTTATGGCTTACAGTAGGTGCTAAAAGCCGAGCGATTAGCTTGGCTTTTTTACTTTATTAAATGCTATTTGGGCGGCTTGAGCTGATGTTTGACACAACTTTGAGATTTCAAAAGCTGATAAACCTTTTATCAGCCTTGGCGGCATAAGTAAAGCACTTGCAAATGTGTTGGCTTGCCACTCCGGATCAATGTACGATACCATCTTGGCATTTTCTTCAATCCGGCAAAGTTTTACTCCATCTTTATGAAGAAAATAATGTCCAAGCTCATGAGCTATTGTAAATCTATGCCTGCCATCCCCACATATCGCCATTTGATAAACGTCTTCTCTGACTTCCATCGTATTGTTGAAAGCATTATAACAAGCATATTTGTCTGGCATTTCTTTTGTGGGGTTAACCATAAAATTATATTCAGAATCAATTTGCGGCAATGCTAACTCAGCAAATCGTATTACAGGAAATGCCATTTCTGTCGTGTAATTTGCAATCACACGTACAAACCATGCCAGACTTACAATATTATCCTTGCTCAATGGATCGGCTACTAACTGTTGCATATACATCCTACCTTTTCATTTCTTATTATTTGACAATATTTTTTGTATCATTGCAATTTGTTCGTCTGATAGTCCGTTAATTTTTCTTGCAAATACTAAGCCTATTTCGCGCTGATTAGCGTTTGCAAGCGATGTATCGATATTGATTGCCTTAATAGTTTTGCAGTATGCATCTTGCAGTTCTTGTTCTTTTTGAGGAGTTAAATGGTAATTATACTTTATTTTGGCAATCAAATCATCAGTTGGTTTTCTCTTACTATTTTCAATTGATGAGAGATATGCTGGGGAAATGCCAAGAGTATCAGCCATATTCTTTAATAATAGGCCGTTATCAATCCTAAATTTCCTTAAAAATTTACCCAACTCACTAAGCATAGTTTTCTCACCTCCATATTTAATATTATACTCATTTTTTGTCATTTGTCAACCCTGAATTTAATATAAATTAACTTTTTTGTGAATTAGCAATTAAAAACCAGCGTTTAATTAAAAAATGATGTATTTGACAGACTGATGATAAACCTATATCCTTTTCATAAATTAGAATTTCTAATGTTCTTTCTTTGGTGCAAGGCCATAATAGAAGCTATGGACGATAGCCCATTTCCCTGAGAGATGGACCTTTGGAAATGATGAGTTGTGTCACACCCACTTTTTACATAATAAGTAGCTGTAAAAAGGTTCTATAATAAATGTTGGACAAACCAATAACCTATAATAAATAAAATTAAAATTTGAAAAAAGTAGAGCATATTGGTTAAAATCCAAAAAATAGAAATTGCAAATCCAAATCAACGGAGAAACGATATGCTCTATACTGATAATACAACAAATTTTCTGAATTTGCAGAACATTTAAGTCAAAAAATTTAAGAAAAAAAGAAAAGCAGATATATAGCATGGTATATCTACAAGAAGAGTATCGCCCAGTTGCGATGCTGCAACTGGTATAATACTTGATTATCGGATACAGCGAAAAAAAGACTTAACGATATTGAGCAAGCACTGTGTGATCATATTGAAAAAGCGCCGTATCGCTGTAATGAATGTGACAAATGTTTCATTTGCTTATGGCTACAGAAATTCCAAAAGATTCCACAACCGCATTTTTCACATTTTTTCTTATCAAAAATTATCAGCGGATTCTTGATCCGAACCCGCTGATGTGATTTTTCTATTTTTCGTACTCCAACTATTGACAAAGAGCCTTTTTTATTCAATGCTTAAGCTCTTTTAAACCCGACACAGTCGGGATATTTTATTATACAAAAAGCACTGCTTTAGCAGTGCTTAAATGGCTCCCCCTGTTGGACTTGAACCAACGGCATCGTGATTAACAGTCACGCGCTCTACCGACTGAGCTAAGGAGGAATATATAAAGAAAGCACAGAAACTGTGCTTTCTTCTTTATGTCGGCATCTATCTATCTTCCCGGGCAGTCACCCGCCAAGTATTTTCGACGTAAATGAGCTTAACTACTGTGTTCGGAAAGGGAACAGGTGGAACCTCATCACAATCAACACCGACTTTTAAGGGATATTCCCTCAAAATTGAATAACGAACCAAAAACAAAACATATATTCTCATTAGGTTTAAGCCCTCGACCGATTAGTATCTGCAGGCTAAATTGCTCACACAACTTACACCGTAGACCTATCAACCTCGTAGTCTTCAAGGGGTCTTAACTTAAAAGTGGGATATCTTATCTTAAGGACGGCTTCACGCTTAGATGCTTTCAGCGTTTATCCGATCCGCAC
>DJPL01000064.1:0-1121 GCA_002437415.1 Ruminococcaceae bacterium UBA6413
AATTGGGTAGTGTACGGTGCTTTTACATTGTTTGTGGAAGTGGTGATAATCGGTGTTGCGAGAGCAGGAAATGGTAGTTGCTGTGTCAAATGGTTAGAGCTGATAAGAATAATGTGGCGAATTCTTTGCACACGCATACTATTCCCTCGCTTTAAGCCCGGTCATAAAGCCGTCCAGCTCGGCGGAGCAGATATCGCCGCCGATTATCTTCCCGTCACAGACAATCAGGTTCATTATTATATTATCAAGCGTGTTCCCGCTGTCGTCCGTGTAATTGCTTATAGTATATGTATACTGCACGGCATCTTCACCTTTGTACAGCGATAAATCAAAACCGCACTCTTTCTGCAACGTGTTATAATTTTCATAGACATTGCCGAATACGGCGGGGATAACTATGTTGCGGACGGTTTCACTGTCGTGCGATACGGTATATCCGAGCGACTTTGCGTAATTTGCCCTGTCGGTCACGGTTTCACCGCTTATCGCGGTGCGACGGCAGATAAGCCACGCAAGCAGCAGTGCGGCAAATAGAACAGCGGGAATAATAAGTACACGGATAATTTTTCTTCTATGCTTCATTTTTCCTCCGTTAAGACGTTGAATTTTGTAGGTTCAGCTGAATATACGGACAGCCACTTGAAATTTACTAAAATTTATGCTAGAATATTCATCGAAATGCCGAATTTTCAGCGCAACCGTTCACTGCGTTAAGCACTAATTGCAAAATTTCACTAAATTTCGGCTCCCGCATTTGTGATTTATAACAAAATGAGCTTGATTTTACTTTATTTCAGGCTAAAAATTGGTTCAAATTTGTATATTTTGTACACAAAAAGGGCAAAAATAAAACGTGTTTTATATGTGTTGGTAATTTTGCATAACGCAGGGGTTTGATATTTGGGTAATTAGGTACTATCATTTTGAGCGGGATTTTGTTAAAATATTAGCGTAAGGTTATTCTGCAATAAAACAGGAGGTCACACATAAATGGCAAGTTTATCTTTAAGAGGTATCTATAAGCGTTACCCCGGCGGCGTTGTAGCCGTTTCCGACTTTACCATGAACATCAAGGACAAGGAGTTCATTATCCTCGTTGGTCCTTCAGGTTGCGGTAAGTC
>DJPL01000064.1:1259-46195 GCA_002437415.1 Ruminococcaceae bacterium UBA6413
GCGATGGTTTTCCAGAACTACGCTCTGTATCCTCATATGACTGTTTTCGAAAACATGGCATTCGGCTTAAAGCTGAGAAAGGTGCCCAAGGATGAGATCAAGAAGCTCGTTGAAGAAGCTGCTAAGATCCTCGATATCGCACACCTTCTCGACAGAAAGCCTAAGGCTTTATCGGGTGGTCAGAGACAGCGTGTAGCTTTAGGTAGAGCTATCGTTCGTGATCCTCAGGTATTCTTACTTGACGAGCCTCTTTCAAACCTCGATGCTAAGCTCCGTGCACAGATGAGAACTGAGCTTTCTAAGCTTCACAAGAAGTTAGGTACTACATTCATCTACGTTACTCATGACCAGATTGAGGCTATGACGATGGGTGACAGAATCGTTGTTATGAAGGATGGTTATATCCAGCAGATCGATTCACCTATCAACCTGTATGAGAACCCCGTAAACAAGTTCGTTGCAGGCTTCATGGGTTCACCTCAGATGAACTTCATCAATGCTAAGCTCATCATGCTCAACGGCAAGTACACAGTTGAGTTCGGTTCTGAAGATACAAAGACAACAAGAGGCAGAAAGTTCTATGTTGAACTGCCCAGTGCCAAGACAGATACAGAAGCTCTCAAGTACTATGTTGACAAGGAAGTTATCCTTGGTATCCGTCCCGAGAACATTCACGATGAGGAAATGTTCCTCTCTAACGCTAAGACAGGTATGATCGAAGCTACAGTAGACGTTACCGAAATGATGGGTGCTGAGTCTTACCTCTACCTCACATGCGAAGGTATCCCGCTGACAGCAAGAGTATCTCCCAGATGTACAGCTCGTCCTCAGGACGTTATCAAGCTTGCGCTTGATCCTAACAAGGTACACCTGTTTGATCCTAACGATGAACACTCAATCTTAGTTTAATTGTTAAAACAGATCGTATTATCCCCCGACCGCAAGGTCGGGGGATTTGTTTTGTGTGAAAGTCGGTGGGGTTCTGACGGCTGATCGTAATGAGTTATGGTTATGTATAATATGAAAAGACTGTAAATCTTAAATCGGATTTGCAGTCTTTTCGTTATTCGGGGGGTTATACGGTAAGCGTACCGTTCTCGCTTATTTCAAGCAGGAGTATCTGTTCTTCCTTGCCGGTGTCGGCATTGATATATATCAGCATCTGTCTGCCGTCAGGAGAGGTACAGCTGAATTCATAGCAATATAGCTCGTTTGTGCCAGATGACGGTACTACCGCAAGCGAGGTGTCGGTTACGGTGAGCTCGGAGGATATCTTTTTACGCGCCTGCTCGGCGGTTATTTTCGGCTCGGAGAGATCACGCTTTGTATGATTGGTTATATACCCTCTGCCGTCAAAGGCGAGTATATCGCCGTTATCCATAGCCACGCTGACTTTTATAAGGTCGGTGTACATTGTAATATCGTTTTCGGTCGCCGCAAAATTTATAGTGCAGACATTTCCGTTTATCTCGTAATAAGTGTAGGTGATATGGTTGATGCCGAGCATTTCAAGATACTTTTTACCCTCGTTTACCGTTTCAAGTGCGGTCATTGAGCGGGTGGGGACATCTCTGTTGCGCATCATATAGCTGAGATATCCGCCGTATTTTGTTACCGACACGGTGGTGTTATCCTTTGTGAAAACGTAGGACGGCATTCTGCCTTGCTCGTCATCGGCATCGCTGTGGGTAAGTCCTGTTGTGCCGCACGCCTTTTCAGCTTTTTTCAGTGCATCGGAGAGCGTTACAACAGTCGCGCCTTTCAGCATGGCGGGCTCTTTTTCAAGAATGTGGTCGGAGAAAGGTCCGTCATAGATAAGTGTCGGGTAGTTGTCATAGCCCTCTTCAAAATCGGTAAAGCCCTCGGTGATATACGACGGCTCTTCGTTGTTTTCCGCGCCCTGCACCTCGGTTATTGCTTTTTCAAAGGACAACTCGCCGCTTGATATGCGCTGTTCTACCTTCCACATATTTTCGGAAAGGCGGTCTGCATATTCGCTGAGCGTTTGCAGTGATTTTCTGTCGTCCGCGCTCAGCATTTCACCCTCGGAATAGCGCTCGGCAAGGCTCTTCGAGAAATTTCCGACCTGCGACAGGAATTTATAGGTGTTTTCAAGGTGAAGCTCGGCTACGGGGAGCTGTGCCAGAGAGGATTTTGCGGTGGAGGCATCGCTCCACAGCTTTGACGAAAGCTGAGTCATCATTTCGGGCGTGCCTGCATACATACCTTTATACAGGGTGTTCTTGATGTTGTCGATCTCTGCGGACAAGTCCTCGACGTTTCGGGTCATGTTCTGCTCGAAGCTGCGCTTGTACTGCTCCGAGCTGTTCATATTAAGCGCGGCGGAAATTCCCACTGCGACTATGACTGCGGTAAGAAAGCTGATTATCCGCACAAAACAGCGTTTTGAAATATACATAATATGTTCTTCCTTTCATAAAAACGGTATCAAAAAATCATACACGGTTATTTTTTCATAAAAATTTCAGAATATACCCTGTTTTTTTATCGCGAAATGGTGTATAATTAAGGCAACGCCGCACAATCACCGGCTAACGCCTTATAATAATTATGCGGCGTAGCCTATAGCTTATAGATAAGTGGGCAATGTTCTATAGATAAGTGGGCAAAGCCCATATGAAAAGGAGACAAAAATTTGATATATCTGGATAATGCCGCCACTACAAAGCCTTGCGAACAGGCGATAAAAGCGGCTGAAGATGCCGCTAGAAGCTGTTTCGGCAATGTATCGTCACTGCACAGGCTCGGCATAGAGTCAGAAAAGCTGATGAACGGCGCGAAAAAGACACTTCTTAAAAAGCTCGGCGCGCAGGGAGAAATATTCTTCACCTCGGGAGCTACGGAAAGCAACAACCTTGCGATAAGGGGTGCGGCGGACGCATATAAACGCAGAGGAAACAGGATAGTTACCACTGCTATGGAACACCCGTCGGTTGCGAGAACGATGGATCACCTCGAAAAGCAGGGCTTTGAAATAATACGGCTGTCGCCTAAGGACGCGATAGACAGCTTTGAACAGCATATTGCCGATAATGTTACCGCGGATACTATCCTTGTATCCTGCATGGCGGTAAACAACGAGAACGGTTTTAAGGTCGATACCGAAAAGCTGTACAGGCTTGTAAAAAATGTGAACAATGACACGATCGTTCATATAGACGGCGTTCAGGGATTTTGCAAGGTGCCGCTCAAAGGCGACCTTATCAGCCTGTCGGGACACAAGATACACGGATTTAAGGGTATCGGTGCGCTTTACTGTGCGGACAAGGTGAGATTTACGCCGCTGGTTTTCGGCGGAGGTCAGCAGAAAAATCTGCGCCCGGGAACAGAGCCGACCGAGCTTATAGCATCGTTTGAGGCGGCTGTAAAGGCTTATCCTACGGATCTTTCGCATTATAAGGAGCTGAATGAGCATCTGCGTGAAAGGCTGGCTCAGATGGAGGACGTTTATATAAACAGCCCCGACAACAGCGTTGACAATATTCTGAGCTTCTCGGTGCTCGGGGTAAGAAGCGAGATCATGCTCCATTCGCTTGAGGAAAAGGAGATATACGTCAGCAGTGGTTCTGCCTGCTCAAAAGGTAAGATAAGCTCCGTGCCGGACGCTTTCGGAATGAACGCCGAAAGAGCCGACAGCACGATAAGAGCAAGCTTTTCGATGGAAACGACAAAGGAAGATATAGACGCGCTCTGCGATGAAATAGAAAACGGCATAGTACGCTTCAGGCGTACAAAGAAAAGCCGCAGGAAAGGAAACATATAATGAAAGAGCTTATAATGGCAAAATACGGCGAGATAGCACTCAAGGGGCTAAACAAGGGTACTTTTGAGGATATACTCGTGAAGAATATCAGAAGAAGACTGCACCACTGCGGAAAGTTCCGGTACATGAGAAGACAGTCGACTATCTACATAGAACCTGTCGGTGAGTGCAACCTTGACGAGGTTATGGAAAAGCTGAAGGTCATATTCGGTATAGGTGCTTTACAGCGTTGTGCGGTGTTTGAAAAGGACTTTGAGCAGATAAAGGCACAGGGTATCCCTTATCTTGAAAATGCGCTTAAAAATGCAAAGACATTCAAGGTCGACGCAAAGCGTTCGGATAAGTCATTCCCGATGAAAACTCCCGAGATACAGGTCGAGCTCGGCGCGGCTATACTTGAGGCGTACCCTCATCTGTCGGTCGATGTTCATAACCCCGAGGTCACTGTTATGTGCGAGATCAGGGATAAGGGTGCGTATGTCAGTGCGGAACGCATTATCGGTGCGGGCGGTATGCCTGTCGGAAGTTCGGGTAAGGCTCTGCTTTTACTGTCGGGCGGTATAGACAGCCCTGTTGCGGGCTATATGATGGCTAAGCGCGGACTTATAGTTGACGGGATACACTTCGTGAGCCCGCCGTACACGTCTGAGCGCGCGCTGATGAAGGTCGAAACGCTCTGCGAAAAGCTGACACCCTACTGCGGAGATGTAAGGTTCTACTGTGTTCCGTTCACCGAGATACAGGAAGCGCTGAGGGATAACTGCCCCGAGGAGTTCTTTACTATCATAATGCGCAGACTTATGGTGAAGATTGCTAATATAATCGCAGAAAGAAACGAGTATGGTGCACTTGTCACGGGCGAAAGCGTCGGACAGGTCGCAAGCCAGACCTTAAAGGCTATACAGTGTACCGACGCCGCCGCGGAATATCCTGTATTCCGTCCTGTTATCGGTATGGACAAGAAAGAAATCATAGATATAGCAAGAAAGATAGATACATTTGAAACTTCAACGCTCCCTTATGAGGACTGCTGTACTGTGTTCACGCCGAAGCACCCCAAGACACGTCCGGTATTTGATGAAGTAATAAAGGCTGAGCAGTCGTTCGACTTTGCTCCGCTTATCGAAAAGGCGGTCGAGGGTACCACCGTAAAGCTGTTCAGAATCGAAAGTAAAGAAGAACAGGAATAATCCGTAAAGAATAAAAAAGGAGATGTGGCTTTATGAGCCGTATCGGAGAGCTTCAGAGGCTTATTGACAAAACCGCTGAAAATGTAGTACAATTATTAGTTGGCAAGGGTATGAAAATTGCCTGTGCGGAGAGCTGTACGGGCGGGCTTATAAGCACCGCGATAACGTCCGTCAGCGGCTCATCGTCTGTTATGGATATGAGCATCTGCACATATGCCGTAAGCGCGAAAGAAAGATTTATAGGCGTACCGCCGCAGACAATAGAAAAATACGGCGTTGTCAGTGCCGAAACCGCATCGGCAATGGCTGAGGGGGTAAGGAAAACCGCGGGTAGCGACATAGGCGTTTCGGTCACGGGAGTGGCAGGACCTACAGGGGGTACAGCAGATACACCTGTCGGAACGGTATATGTCGGACTGAGCACAAAAGACAGGACGCAGGCAAGGCTTGTTTATACAGACCCCACGCTCAGCGGCGATGAAAGCGCAAGAGAATACATCAGAAAAAGCACAGTTCTTGCCGCGCTCAGATGGGCGGCAGAAGAAATACAGACAGAACAGGAACAACACAATCGGGCGTAAAAACCCGTTCGGACAAGGAGACCAGTTATGGGAAACGATAACGAAATCAGAAAAGATCCGGATAATAAGACCGTAGACGAGATACTCGCAGATATAGACAGAAAAACGGCAATATCCGAGAGCCTTGAAGAAAACACTGATGAAAATGATATGTCGGATATAGAGGTTCTGTCACAGGAAGAGTCTTACGAGGACAGTGCACAAGATGATGAAAGCATATCAGAGGAGCTTTCGGGCGCAGATGAGGTTTCGGACGAGCAGGAGGCCTTTGAAGAAGAAAGTGCCGCAGAGTTTGAAGATGATGAAAAGAACGCAGAAGAACCGGATAATGACGGAGAAGTCAAGGCGGTCGAAAAGAAGCATAACATTTTTTATCGCATGGCTAAAGGTGTTATTCCGTGGAAGGGCGATAATGCGGGGCTTATAATAAGAAAAATAATATTTATAGTTGCGCTTATTGTGTTCCTTGCTACGGCGATACCTTTACTTGTCGATGTTCTTTCAATGTTCAAAGATCAGCAGATAAGCAACCGTATATCGCAGATGTATCAGCTCGACGATACCGATGTTCCGGAGGACAATATGGACGTTCTGCCGTCTTTCAAGAAGCTGCTTGAGATAAATCCGGACACGGTAGGATACATCAAGATAGACGGCACTCTTGTCGATTACCCGGTTGTAAAGACCACCGATAACGATTTCTATCTTGATCACGACTTCTATAAGAACGAGAGTAAGAGCGGCACTATAATGATGGATTACCACAACAAGGTAACGCCTCAGGGACACTCTGGAAATATGATACTCTACGGTCACAATATGGCGGTAGGTACATTCTTCGCGCCGCTCAACGAATACTGGCGCACTATGTATGATTCATATGACGAGCCGAGTAAGTCTTTCTATAAGGAGCACCCGATCATCAGGTTCGATACGCTGTATGAGCAGGCTGAATGGAAGATATTTGCTTTCGGTATATACAATGTTGATGAGTCAAGGGGCGAAGTATTCGGATATAACGCAAAATACGACTTCACCTCCGAAGACGATTTCAACGACTTTATGATAAATATAATGGACAGAAGCGATATATTCACCGATGTTGATTTAAAGTACGGTGATGATATACTGACGCTTTCGACCTGCTGTTGGCCGTATGAAGGCAGTGAAAGAACGGTAAGACTTGCGGTATTCGCAAGAAAGCTACGAGATGGCGAAAACAGGGACGTTGATGTCAGCAAGGCGGTCGTAAACACCTATGTAAAGCGTTGGCAGTGGGTATACGACAAGGTAAGCGGCGGCTATGACTGGTTCATGAGCACATGGGACAGAAGAAAGCTGCTCAGCTATACAGCCGAAGACGCAAAGCGTGACGGATACTCATTCCCCGAAAGCACGACCGACTGAGCACCGGGGCAAAACTAAGGAGCAATAATGACAACATATATGGAGAAGTATCCGCGCCGCAACGGCGTGGCTACCAAAAAACCGGGATTTTGGAAAAGACGCTTGATGGGCGTTATCCCGTGGAAAGGCGACAGTGCCGGTGTAGTAATAAGAAAAATAGTGTTTATGGTTGCACTTATAGTATTTCTTGCTACGGCAGTACCGCTTGTTTCGGATATATTCCTGATGTTCCGCGATCAGTGGAGAAGCCAGGGTATATCGAATATATATATCCCCGATGGAGGCAATAACGGCAGCAGTAAGGAAGTACTGCCGTCGTTCAAGAAGCTCCTTGAGATAAACCCCGATACGGTGGGATATCTCAGGATAGAGGGTACGGCTATAGATTACCCGGTTGTAAAGGGATCGGATAATGACTATTATCTGACGCACGATTTCTACCGTGAGGTCAGCAAGAGCGGCTCGGTAATGATGGACTGCAACTGTGTGGTTTCTCCCGACGGAAACTCGGGAAACCTCGTGCTGTACGGTCACAATATGGCTGTAGGTACGTTCTTCGCGTGTCTGAGCGAATACTGGAGAACGCTTTATGACAGCTATGATACGCCGTCTATGCAGTTCTACAAGGATCACCCGACTATAACCTTCAATACCCTTTATGAAGAAGCAGAGTGGAAGATATTTGCTATCGGTCTGTTCAATATTTATGAGGAGTACGGCGAGGTATACTCGGCATACAACAACAAGCACGATTTTTCCTCACGCGAGGACTTCAACAGCTTCGTGATTGACATAATGGACAGAAGCGATATCTTCACCGATGTCGATATAGAGTACGGCGATGATATTCTTACATTGTCGACCTGCTATTGGCCGTTCCGCTCTGATATGGATAATGTGCGTCTTGCGATATTTGCAAGAAAGGTACGTCCCGGTGAGAGCACTTATGTTGATGTCGACAAGGCGACGGTAAACACATATGTCAAGCGTTGGCAGTGGGTATATGATAACATAGGCGGCGGCTATGACTGGTCGCAGAGTAACTGGGATAGAAGAAAGCTGCTCAGTTATAATGAGGAAGACGCTGAAAGGGACGGTTATACATTCATCGATGATATAAACGACACAGACGGCGTGTACGACTATAACAACGATGATAATTACGATTATTATTGATATAGCAGAATAAAATCATAATTGAAAGGCGGTACGGCATTGGAAGAGGAACAGAATGAAGATCTTTCGTCTGCGGCACAAGCGGCAAAGCAGCCTGTGATAGGCGGCAGAGTAATATGGTTTGCGCTTGGTGCCTGCGCGGTATGGCTGATAGCGGTCGGAATAATGCTGATGCTGAAGCTTACCGAAGCTCCTATTCCTCCGAATATGATAGATTATACCTGCGCACTGAGCGTGGATATACCTGCCGAGCCTGCCGCGCCCGAAAAGAAAAATACCGACATACTGCCGGAATATAAAGAATGGTACGATAAAAACCACGATATGGTCGGCTGGCTTAAGATAGAGGGTACGAACGTAGACTATCCCGTTTTGCAGAGCAAGGGCTTTGATCCGACTAAACCGATCGATTATGCGGAAGTCTATGAAAAGAATATGTATTGGCTTAAGCACGACTTTGAAGGGGAATACAGCTATTCGGGGTGTATCACCGCCGAATACTGTGCACATATCGGAAGCGATTACCGCTCTGCAAATATTCTTCTGTACGGTCATAATATGTCAAACGGCACATTTTTCCGTGATGTAAACAAGTTTGATGTGTTGTATTACGGCAGGGAGATGTATGACGAGCACCCTGTGATACAGTTCGATACCTTATACGAAAAAGGGCTGTACAAAATATTTGCCATGATGCAGGTAAATGTCGACGAGGAGGACGGAGAGGTCTTCTATTACACGGGAACATATGATTTCAAGAATAAGCAGGAATTTATCGACTATTACGCAAAGGTTCTTGACCACAGCTTTATCTTCACACCGCAGGTGGATCTCAAATACGGTGATGAGATAATAGCGCTCTCGACCTGCGATTTTCCCTTCGGAAAAAGCAAGAACATAAGATATGTTCTCTTTGCGAGAAGGGTCAGAGAGGGTGAAGACCCGACCGTTGACGTTTCAAAAACGGTGATAAATCCCGACCCGCTTTATTACGATTATTGGTACAGCGTATACGGCGGCTCGTGGGGCGGACGTAATTGGGATCCCGCACTGCTGAAGGGCTATAAGGCTAAAAAGAGCAGTTGATGTAAGCAATACAAAATCAAAGGAAGGTAACTCAATGCCTGATTATAAATCTGTAATAGTGTCATCAAACAAAAAAAAGAAAAAAAAGAAAAAAGAAAACGCATTTGTCGCGATATTCAAGGGATTGATACCGTGGAAGGGCGACAGTGCGGGCGAGGTAATAAGAAAGATAGTGTTTTTGGTATCGATCGTTGCGCTGTGCGTAGCGGTGCTGATAATAATAGATACATATCTCTTTAAGCCGAAGCGTGAAAGCGCGGACTATCAGAGCAGTATATTACAGCTCGGTGAGCACGAGCCTACAGCCGAGGAGATAGAAAAGCTCCCCGAAAAAGCCATAAACACCGAATATGCGGCATTTTACGCGATAAACAGCGACTTTGTCGGCTGGTTGAGCATAAACGGCATAAATGTCAACTACCCTGTAGTACAGGGCACGGACAACACTCATTATCTCGATACCGATTTCTACGGCAACCCGAGCAAGAACGGAACTATATTTGCCGATTATGAAAATGAGTTCAAAAACACAGGCGAAACCTCTGCCAATACGATACTGTACGGTCATAATCTGCGTACGGAAAACTTCTTTGCCGAGATAACCGAGTACAGAAGAGTCGACCTTGACAAGAGCCTTGAATTTTTAAAGGCACACCCTGTTATTGAGTTCAACACGCTGTACGAAAAGGCAAAGTACAAGATATTCTCGGTAATGCTGCTCAATACGAGAGAAGAGTACGGCGAGGTGTTCAACTATCCCGCACTTCTCAATTTTGCAAACAGGGACGAGTTCAACTATTTCACATCGGAATGCCTCGACAGGAGCGAGTTCTTTACAGGCGTTGATATGAAGTACGGCGATAAGTTCCTTACGCTGTCGACCTGCGAGTTTGAGGTAGGTCTTTACGATATGCGTATAGTAATTGTCGCAAGAAAGGTGCGCGAGGGTGAGTCGGACGAGTTCACATCGGACGAGATAGCAAGCTTTAAGCGCAACCCCGATCCCAAGCTGTGCAAGACGATGAGAGAGCTTTACTACTATGGCACAGAGTGGAGCGGAAGATACTGGGATCCTGCATGGATAGAGGGCTTCAAGAAGGACAGCTCGTTTATTGCGGACGACAGTGATACAGATAGCATTTCGGAAGCGGAGAGCACCGAATAATAACAGTTAAAGGGAGTGATACAAATGCAGAAGGCATCTATAGGTAAGATACTGTTGGCGCTTGTCATAGCCTGCATATACATATACCTTTTCGGAATAGTTCAGGTAGTGCACGTCAGTGCCGATAATGACAGAGAGATCGAAGTGTCTATACCTGAGGCGACAACGTCAGAGCAGACACAGAAAGCTCCCGAAACCACGACTATAAAGCTTCAGAACGATAAGAAGCCGACGCTCGGCGACCGCAAGGCGCAGACAACAGCCGCGACAATGACCGAGACTACCACCACGGTCAAAAAACGCACGGCGGCTCATACGGCGGCTTCAACCGACAGTGCGGTAGTAGTGCCGGAAACAACTCCCGCGCCTGAAACCACGGCTGAGCCCGAAACTACTGCCGCGCCTGAAACAACTCCCGCGCCCGAAACAACTCCCGCGCCCGAAACAACAGCCGCCGAAGAGCCCGCACCCGATAACAGCGGCGAGCAGTTCACGGTGTATGATCAGGTAACGGGAACATATAAAACAGGAAGCGCAAGAGATATAATAGCAGGAGCGGTAGTCGGCGAGATATGGAATGAATTTCCCGATGAGGCGGTAAAGGCTCAGGCAGTAGCGGAATATACATATATCAAAAAGCAGAACGATATGGGACGGTGTCCCACCGTTTCGCTCAAGACCGATATCTATGACAGAATTTATACGCTTGTTGACGAGGTGCTCGGTGAAGCGATCTACTACAACGGCGAGATGATACAGAGCGTATTCTACGCATCGTCCTGCGGCTATACAAACAGCGCAGAGAACGTATGGAACGTTTATTATCCGTACCTTGTGAGCGTTGATTGTCCGCTTGACAAGACAACAGACCCGAACTGGGGAAGCACGGACAGCTATTCTTCGGACTATATGAAGAATGCGGTGCAGGAAACTCTCGGAATTACGCTAACCGGCGATCCGTCAACGTGGTTCAAGATAAACTCAACGCTTGACAACAGGGAGCACGGCTGGGTAACATCGATATCTGTCGGAGGTATGACAAAAGCCAACGGCAGTACGATAGACGGCAGAGTAATGAGAGAAACAGTGCTCGGCTATTCGCTGAAGAGTGCGGCTTTTGAGCTGACATATGATGAGAGTAGTGATAAGTTTATCTTTACGACCTACGGTCACGGTCACGGTGTCGGAATGTCACAGTACGGCGCTAAGGCACTTGCCGAAAACGGCTACAGCTATAAGCAGATCTTACAGCATTATTTTACAGGTGTGGAGATATATTGAGGATATTACGAATATTGCGAAAAGGATACCTTACGGTGTCCTTTTCTTGTTTTATAATGCGGCTTTCGCCATTGACAAAAACGCTGTATAGTGTTACAATAAAACAATAGGATTTTTTATCCGCGATTATAAATAACACAAAACAGAAAGAAAAAGGAATGAAAGAAATGAGAAATCTGACCGGTGCAGATATAATCTGCGAATGTCTGATAGAGCAGGGCGTTGACACCGTTTTCGGCTATCCGGGCGGCGCAGTTCTGAATATCTATGACAGCCTATACAATTACAGTGATAAGATACATCACGTTCTGACAGCACACGAGCAGGGCGCAAGCCATGCAGCTGACGGCTATGCGCGTTCGACAGGCAAGACAGGTGTTGTTATAGCAACATCGGGTCCGGGTGCGACAAACCTTGTAACGGGTATCGCGACAGCTTATATGGACAGCGTGCCTATGGTAGCTATTACAGGTAACGTAGCCTGTTCACTGCTCGGACTTGACAGCTTTCAGGAGGTCGACATAACGGGCATCACAATGCCGATAACAAAGCATAACTTTATCGTAAAGGACGTAAACAAGCTCGCCGATACTCTGCGCGAAGCATTCTACATAGCAGGAAGCGGCAGAAAAGGTCCTGTGCTTGTCGATGTGCCTAAGGATATAACAGCTCAGAAGGCTGAGTTTGTGAATAAGCCGTTAAAGCCCTACACGGTGAATGTTACTATGCACCAGGACGACTGCATAGCAAAGGCGGCAGAGCTTATCAAGAGCGCAGAACGTCCGTTCCTCTACACGGGCGGCGGTATCTACGGTGATGACGGAGCAAAGACACTCAAGGCTTTTGCAGAGCTTATAGATGCTCCCGTATCATCTTCGCTTATGGGACAGGGTAGCTTTGACGAAACCGACAGCAGATATATGGGTATGCTCGGCATGCACGGAACAAAGACGGCGGCTGAGGCTATAAAGAACTGCGACCTGTTTATTGCTGTCGGCACGAGATTTTCCGACAGAGTGATAGGTAATCCTCAGACTTTTGCGCCTGACGCAAAGGTTCTGCATATAGACATTGACCCGGCTGAAATAAACAAGAATATCAAGGTATATCATCAGGTGATCGGCGACAGCACAGACGTTATGAAAAAGCTGATAAAGCTCATCCCTCAGCAGTCGCACACCGAATGGCTCGGAAAGATAAAGACGTGGGAGAAGCAGTATGAGTGCAGGCAGAAGGGCACACAGGAGTTTACGCTGACACCTCAGCACCTTATAGAAACGCTTGACAAGCTGACAGGCGGCGAAGCGCTTATCGCGACCGAGGTAGGTCAGTCGCAGATGTGGGCGGCACAGTATTACGCATACAAGCACCCCCACCAGCTTATAACAAGCGGCGGTCTTGGTACTATGGGCTACGGACTCGGCGCGGCTATCGGTGCAAAGTGCGGCAACCCCGACAAGACGGTTGTAAACATTGCGGGTGACGGCAGCTTCCATATGAACTTAAACGAGCTTGTAACATTATCAAAGCACAATATACCCGTTGTTGAGCTTGTTATCAACAACAATGTTCTCGGTATGGTACGCCAGTGGCAGAGATTGTTCTACGGAAAAAGATTTTCACAAACAACGCTCGACCGTCCTACAGATTATATGAAGCTCGGCGAGGCGTTCGGTATAAAGTCATTCGTTATCGACAGCGAGGACAAGTGTGAGGAGATACTGCGCGAGGCTCTTGAAGCTTCAAAGACAGCTCCTGTGCTTATCGAGGCGAGAATAGACAAGGATATAAATGTTCTTCCTATGGTGCCCGCGGGAAAATCCATAACCGAGCCTATCCTTGAGATAGAGATCGACGACTGAACGGAGGCAGAAAGATGACAGAGAGAAACGTAATTTCCGTCTGCGTAAACAACGGTATCGGCGTACTCGGCAGAGTAACGGGTCTGTTCAGCCGCAGAGGATATAATATAGTAAGTCTTAACGTTGCGGAAACCGAGAACCTCGGTATTTCGCGTATGACAATAGTAGCAGAGGGCGACGAGGGCGTTATGGAACAGCTTGTAAAGCAGCTCCGCAAGCTCTATGACGTATCTGAAGTTAAGGTACTGCATGACGCGGTATGCCGCGAGCATATCATTATGAAGGTCGGAAACGGGTCTGCATCGCGTCAGCCGGTGATCGAGATCGCAAACCTTTTCAGAGCAAAGGTCGTAAATGTAGCGGAGAGCAGACTTATGCTCGAGCTTACGGGCGAGCCGGAAAAGATAGATTCGTTCATAGGACTGTTACAGCCATACGGCGTAAAGGAGCTTGTGAGAACAGGTATCTCGGCTCTTGAACGTGACTGATAAACGGAAATAATTATGTGAAATACAGCTCTTAAGAGCCAAAAGTCAGAAAGGCAGGAACTACACATGGGTATGACTATGAGCCAGAAGATACTGGCAAAACACGCAGGACTCGAAAGCGTAAGAGAGGGACAGCTGATAAGAGCAAAGCTTGATATGGTGCTCGGCAACGATATCACAAGCCCTGTCGCTATAAACGAGTTCAACAAGGCAGGCTTCGGCGGTGTGTTCAACAAGGATAAGATCTCACTTGTAATGGATCACTTCACACCCAACAAGGATATCAAGGCGGCTACTCAGTGCAAGCAGTGCAGAGAGTTTGCGGGAAAGTATGATATAACAAATTATTACGATGTAGGCGAGATGGGTATCGAGCACGCACTCCTCCCCGAAAAAGGACTTATAGGTCCGGGCGAGCTGTGCATAGGCGCGGACAGCCACACCTGTACATACGGCGCACTCGGCGCATTTTCGACAGGTGTAGGTTCTACAGATATGGCGGCAGGTATGGCGACAGGCGAAGCGTGGTTCAAGGTTCCGTCCGCTATAAAGTTCAACCTCACGGGCAAGCTTAACAAGTATGTAAGCGGCAAGGACGTAATTCTTCGCATAATCGGTATGATAGGCGTTGACGGCGCGCTTTATCAGTCTATGGAGTTCACAGGCGAGGGCTTGAAGAGCCTTTCAATTGACGACAGACTGTGCATTGCAAATATGGCTATTGAAGCCGGTGCAAAGAACGGTATATTTGAAGTTGACGAGATAACTATGGCGTATATGAAGGAAAGAGCAGACCGTGACTTTGATATATTCAAGGCTGACGACGACGCGGTATATTCAAGAGTTATCGACATTGACCTGTCAACGATAAAGCAGACGGTTTCATTCCCGCATCTGCCCGAAAACACAAAGCCAGTTGACGAGATAACGGAAGATATAAAGATCGACCAGGCGGTTATCGGCTCATGTACGAACGGCAGAATAAGCGATATGCGTATCGCCGCAGAAATACTCAAGGGCAAGCACATTGCAAAGGGCGTAAGATGTATCGTTATCCCCGGTACTCAGAAGGTATATTTACAGTGCATAAAGGAAGGTCTTGCAGAGATATTCGTAAATGCAGGCTGTGTACTTTCTACTCCTACCTGCGGTCCTTGCCTCGGCGGTCATATGGGTATACTTGCGGCAGGCGAGCGTGCGATCTCTACAACAAACAGAAACTTTGTCGGCAGAATGGGTCACGTTGACAGCGAGGTTTATCTTGCAAGTCCCGCAGTTGCGGCGGCAAGTGCGATCGCAGGCAAGATAACAGGCATAAAGTAAGGGTGTAAATATGGTAAAGCATATAATAATCTGGAACTTAAAAGATGAGCTGACAGCCGAAGAGAAAAAGGAAAGATGCCGTCTTATAAAGCAGGGACTTGAAAGCCTTGCCGGCAAGATAGACGGTCTTCTTGAGATAAAGGTCATCACCGATATCTTAGGCTCTTCCACGGGTGATCTGATGCTTGACAGCACATTTGAGAGCGCAGAGGCGCTTAAGGGCTATTCAACCCACCCCGAGCACGTTAAGGTCGCCGACAGCACGGTAAGACCTTACACCGCAAGACGCAGCTGCGTAGATTTTGAGATATGAGAAAGGAAAGACATATATGAAGGCACACGGTACAGTACATAAATACGGCGACAACGTAGATACCGACGTTATCATTCCTGCAAGATACCTTAATACAGCCGACCACAAGGAGCTTGCAAGTCACTGTATGGAGGATATCGACAAGGATTTTGTAAAGAATGTCAAGGAAGGCGACATTATAGTTGCCAATATGAATTTCGGTTGCGGAAGCTCAAGAGAGCACGCTCCTATCGCAATAAAGGCAAGCGGTATCTCCTGCGTTATCGCAAGTACATTCGCAAGAATATTCTACCGCAATGCGATAAACATCGGCCTTGCTATCTTGGAGTGCGATGAAGCCACTAAGGATATCGAGAACGGCAACGAGGTCGAGGTCGACTTTGACACGGGCGTTATCACCAATGTTACAAAGGGTTGCACATACAAGGCTGAGCCTTTCCCCGAATTTATCAAGGATATAATCAACAAGGGCGGTCTGCTGAACTCCTTAAAGAAGTAAGACCGCAGAAAGCGTTATGCCATGAGGGTAGATATAAAAGCGTTATCCGACAGCGAACTGCAGGAGCAGGGCTTTAGCAATATGTCGGTAAAACTGCACGGTTTCGGACTGTACACGGACGATGAGTTGTGTGCCGTCTGTATAACAACGGAAAAGCAGGACAGCATAAGCGGTGAGGTCGTACTTGAAAAGCTGTTTGTCCGTGAGGATAAAAGACATTACGGCGTTGCCCGTAAGCTTCTTAACTACACGCTTAGAACCATGCGTGCCTGCGGTTATAAGTATGCTGTGGCTGTACCCGATGATGAAGCGGCTGAGCGCTTTCTTACAAAATTCGGCTTTGAAAAGGCGGAGGGAAGATCCGCTTTATACAGAATAGAGCTTTAAGCTCAAAGAAAGGATATTACCTATGGAAAAGAACATTGCCGTTATCAAGGGTGACGGAATAGGTCCTGAGATAGTTACAGAGAGTATGAAGGTGCTCGACAAGGTAGCCGAGAAGTTCGGTCACAAGTTCAATTACACCCAGTTACTTATGGGGGGATGCTCAATAGACGCAAACGGCGTACCGCTGACAGACGAAACAATCGCCGCTTGTAAGGCATCGGACGCTGTACTTATGGGCTCTATCGGCGGTGATACCACAACATCACCGTGGTACAAGCTCCCCGCAAATCTGCGCCCCGAGGCAGGTCTGCTCGGTATCAGAAAGGCACTCGGACTGTTTGCAAACCTGCGTCCCTGTCTGCTTTATCCCGAGCTTGCAGGTGCTTGCCCCTTAAAGACGGAGATAAGCGCTAAGGGCTTTGATATGCTGATTATGCGTGAGCTTACAGGCGGTCTTTACTTCGGCGCAAGAAAGACTGAAGAAGTAAACGGCGTTATGACAGCTACAGATACTCTTACATACAGCGAGGAAGAGATTCGCAGAATTGCAATAAAGGCATTTGACGTTGCAATGAAGAGAAGAAAGAAAGTGACAAGCGTTGACAAGGCTAACGTTCTTGACTCTTCAAGACTGTGGAGAAAGGTCGTGACAGAGGTATCAAAGGATTACCCCGAGGTCACTCTTGAGCATATGCTCGTTGATAACAGCGCTATGCAGCTCGTTAAAGATCCCGCGCAGTTTGACGTTATGGTGACCGAAAATATGTTCGGCGATATCCTGTCGGATGAAGCAAGTATGATAACAGGCTCTATAGGTATGCTCCCGTCAGCCAGCATGAACGAAACAAAGTTCGGTCTGTATGAGCCGAGCGGCGGATCTGCTCCCGACATTGCGGGTCAGAACAAGGCAAACCCGATAGCCACCATACTTTCAGCCGCTATGATGCTCCGCTACAGCTTTGATATGACTGAGGAAGCGGACGCAGTTGAAAATGCGGTAAGCAAGGTGCTTAAGGACGGCTACCGTACAGGCGATATCATGAGCGAGGGTATGACTAAGCTTTCATGCTCGGAGATGGGCGATAAGATAACAGAGAATATATAATTATACAGCAGTAGATGAAGTAGTTGTGACACAACCCGGAAAAGAAAAAAGTGAGTCAAAGCGCAAAGATAGTGCGTGTGGCTCACTTTTTTGTTTTTTGGATATAGTGCGCTTCTATTATACCTTATTAGTAATTAACTTTGATAGCGGGCTACCGATAGTGCTGTTTGTCGGGTAGCACTTCTCGGGTTCGCTATTCTGTGCGATAACGTTGCTGCTATTAACGAGGGAGACAACCAAAGGGAACAGGATGAGGGACTTGCAGCCCCTAACCCTGTCCCTTAGGTTTTCTCCCTCGTGCTCCCTCTTTCCTTACCCACACCCATACCCCGCTAGGGTGTTGGCTAAACTCGTGCAACCGTCCGAATATCGCATATCCTGTAAGTTCCGGAACGCTTAACGCTACACGTCCGCAGTTTTAGTACATATATCTCAGGTTAGTAGCGTTTTTTTGAAAGGTTAATGTTAGTGCAGTTGCACCGATATGCTCACGAAATTATTAACGCCTTATCGGCACGGAAACTGTTTTCAGCGTTGTTGGTTATATTTATTGCCCTGACTTTTTTACAATATGTTGCACTGTAATTTCAATGAGATTTTTATAAACTAAGAAGTTGTGATAAGATTTTTATATTTTGTAACAGCCTTCTATTTTATTTGGGCTACCGTCCGGTTCAAGCAAGGACGCATAACGACAGCCACAGTGACACAAATGGCTGACGACCTGTATGGGAGCTGTGCCACAGAGCAACACTCAACCATATTTTAAAAGAGATATAGTTTTTTAAGCTGCGATGAAAAAATCGCGGCTTTTCTTTTGTAACCGATAGACATTCGCCGCATATTGTGATATACTTAAAGTATATGTAATTTCTGTATTCCGAAAGGGGGCGGCATATGAAAAGCTATAGACTGACTGCGATTCTTGCAGGCGGAATGATCGCACTGTGTGCCGTTCTCGGCGGTTGCAACGGGGATACATCGTCCGCAGGCACAAGCTCGGCGGTAACCACGACTGTAAAGACTACTGCGGTATCGCAGACAACACCTGAGATTACAACGTCTGAAACATCAACGACAGTAACGGAAACGCCAAAGCAAACAGACAAAACAACTACAACCACATCAAAACAGACCACCGGCAACCTACCCGATACAACTCCGGAAACGACAAAGGCACCGGACACCGAAGCTCCCGAAACCGATCCTCCCGCTACGGACAGACCGGTTACGGCTGCTCACGAAACTGATCCGCCTGTGACAGATCCGCCGGTTACAGATCCGCCTGTCACGGATCCTCCGCAGACAGACCCGCCGCAGACCGAGCCGTCGCCGCCTTATATAATCACTCCCACGGCGGACGCGGTGACAGTATATAATAACGACGATGCGGTGATAGACGCGTCAAATGCATCGCAGGGCTATCTGATGGTAAAGCTTGCAACGGCTATGGACGGCAGTTACAGGATACTTGTAAACGCCGATGATATAAATGTCCGCTATACGTTCCAGCTCAACAGCTCGGGTAATTATGAAGTGATACCGCTGACAGAGGGTAGCGGCAATTATACGGTAAGCGTGCTGAAGGTCACGAGCGCGGGCAAGGGTACGGTAATGTTCAAGCAATCGCTGAGCGTATCCGTATCGGACAGCTTCCTGCCGTTCCTTACTCCGAATCAGTTCTGTATGTATGACGCGGGCTCTTCCTGCGTGGCGCTTTCGTCACAGCTTTGCGGCGGAAACAAAGACACGATAGAAAAGACGGCGGCAATATACGACTACGTTATAAATAATATCAGCTATGTTTCAACTGCCGAAAATTCCGCTAACGGCTATATACCCGTTCCTGACACAGTGCTTGCAAGCAAGAGCGGCATATGCTTTGACTATGCCTCGCTTATGGCGGCAATGCTCCGCTCGCAGAAGATACCGACAAAGGTAGTTGTCGGCTACGCGGGCGATGTATATCACGCGTGGATAAGCGTGTATATTGAAGGAAGCGGCTGGATAGACGGATATATCTACTTTGACGGTAGCAACTGGAACAGAATGGATCCGACATTTGCGGCAGGAGCAAGGGACGAAGCCGACTATAAAAATCTTGTAAGCTATATATCGGACGGAAGTCACTATTCTGATATGTATTACTATTGATACGGAGGGAAAAATGAGCAAGAAGCATTACCTTTCAAATGAGGATATTTCAATACTCTGCTCTGAGCTTGCATCGGTCGTAAGCTCGGGACTTACAATAACCGACGGGATACTTGTTATTCTCCAGGACGACGAGGACAAGTGCAAGGCGGATCTGCTTGAAAAGATACTTGACTCTATAGAGCACGGCAGTTCCATAACAAAGGCGTTTTCAAAGACAGAGGTTTTTCCGAACTACTTTATAAAGATGCTTGAGGTCGGAGAAAAGACAGGCAGACTTGACACGGTGTTAGCGTCGTTGGCTGACTATTACGCGGGCATAGAAGAGATAAGCACATCGGTGCGCAGTGCCGTGACATATCCCGCTATACTGCTGATAGTCGTATTTGCGGTGATCATACTGCTGTCGGTATATGTACTGCCGATATTCGCCGATGTGTTCGCACAGCTCGGACTTACGCTCCCTGACAGCGCACAGTGGATAATGAACGTGGGCGGAGTTATAAGCAATATAGCGGTGTTGATAATCGGAGTGCTTGCGTTAGTGATAATACTCGGCGTACTGCTTTATAATTTTGCAAGGCCGTTCAGAAAAGCGGTCATTCATACAGTGTCGCATACAAGAACAGCAAAAACGCTGTATGCCGCAAGGTTTTCCGCGGCGCTCTCTATGACACTATCAAGCGGTATGGATATCGATGAGTCGCTTGATATGTGCGAAAACCTGCTTGAAAACGACTATATGCGTGAAAAGCTCACCGAATGCCGCAAGAAAATGACGGACGGCAAGGCATTTGTCGAGTCACTGAACGAAACAGGTATATTCTCGGCTGTTAATATGAGAATGATAAGCATAGCGTTCAGCACGGGTACGCTTGACAAAACGATGGCGGTCATCGCCGACAATGCAGAGAAAAAGGTATCGGCGGTCATACAGAATGCCGTTGCAAGGTTTGAGCCGACAATGGTTATCATAATGGCGGTGGCGGTAGGCTTTATACTCCTGTCGGTAATGATACCGCTGATGGGCGTTATGACGGTTATAGGGTGACAAAAATGAGAAAGCATACAAGTGCATTTTACATAGTACGCGATGCGGTCACGGCAATCGTTCTTTCCGCGGCGGCAGTGGCTATAGTGACTGCATCTATAACAGGCAGTAACAACAGCCGCAAAAGCGAAAACCTTAACATAGTCGAAAACGGCGTGAGGCGGGCGGCGACCGAATGCTACGCGGTCGAGGGATTTTATCCCGAAAGCCTGCAATATCTTATTGACAATTACGATCTGCACATAGATGAAAGCGAGTGCATTGTTCACTACAGCCCGGTTTCATCCAATATAATTCCTGAGATCCGGGTCATAGCAAGGTAGGAGGACGATATGCTTAGTCGTTCAAAAACGATAAAATCGAATAGAAGCGGTATTGATATGGTTTTTGTGCTGACTGTATTCGTATTGTTCGTGTGCTGTCTTTTAGCATCGGTGCTTGCGTTTGCGAGGGTATATAAAAGACTCGGCGATGATATCGGAAAGCGCTTTGATACAGCTACCGCACAAACGCTGGTGCTCCAGAAGCTGAGAAGCTATGATGATGCGGATATATCGGTCGGAAAATCAGGAGATATAGCTTATCTTGGCTTTGCCGACATGATAGACGGCGAAAGCTATATGACCTATATATACGCATACGGCGGGGAGCTGAAGGAACTGTTTGTGCCGAATGACGCACCGTTCAGTGCGGACAGCGGCAATATGCTACTGCCTGCCGAAGACTTCACTGCCGAAACGGACGGCAGAACAATCTGCTTTACAGTAACGTGTGACGGCGTTTCGACCTCATCGCATTACAGCCTGCGCGGCGGAAAGGCGGTAGGTGTATGAGCGTAAAAAGACGATCCAGAAACGGCGCGTTCCTGGTTGAACTGCTTATAGTAATAGCCGTGTTCGCGGTTTGTGCGGCGGCTTGCGTCAGGGTAGTGGGAATAGCAGCAAGCGAGATGAGATATGCCGAGCGACTGTCGGACGCGCAGATAAAGACCGCTGACATTGCGGAGTGCTATAAGAGCGGAGCGGATATCGCAGAGCTTGAAAAGCTGTATGCAAACAGCGACATTGAGATAAAGCTGTCCGAGCGTATTGACGGCAGTATGCGATATCTTGATATTACCGCATATGACAGCAAATATACATATATCACTATAACAAGCGCAAGGAGGGCTGACCTTGAATAACGGTAAAAGTAAACCGGGCAGAAGAGCCCTTAACAGCGCGGGAATATCGTCAATGCTTGTTATATTCGTGGTGCTTGCAACTGTTATTCTGTCGGTGCTGTGCCTTGTCACGGTAAGGCAGGATCTTGACAGAGCGAAAAAGCTCAGCACTGCGCAGGAAGAGTATTACGCCGCCGATGTAAGGGCGACGGAAAGACTCGACAAGCTGTACGCTATCATAGGTGACGAAACGGTAATTGACATATCTGCGGCGGCGACGGAGCAGGGCTTCGAGGTAAGCGGTGGCGGTCGCGGAGGTCAGACACTTACATTCTTGTGGAGCGAGGATATAAATGACGGCAGTAAGCTGAACTGCAAGGCAGAATATAAGGACGGAAAGCTCAGCGTAACAGGCTGGAAAACAATAAGCAACAGCTATTATGAAGATGAAAACTCATTGCCGATATGGAACGGCGATAGTATACCGGTATGAAAGGAATAAAATTATGGAACTGATGGAAATACTGAAAGGCGCAGTTGAAAAGAAAGCATCCGATATATTTCTCATATCGGGACTTGCCGTGTCGTACAAGGAAAACGGCATAATCACAAAAGAAAGCGATGATATAATACTTCCTGCCGAAGCGGAAAGACTGGTAAAGGAGATATACCGCCTTGCCGGCAGAGATATTTCAAAGTACGAGGAAACGGGTGATGATGATTTTTCCGTATCGGTTAAGGGGCTGAGCCGTTTCCGTATCAGCGCGTATAAGCAAAGAGGCTCAATGGCGGCAGTGATCCGTGTAGTTGAGTTTGATATACCCGATTACAGAGAGCTTAACATTCTCCCCGAGATAATCACCGACACGGTAGCAAGAACAAAGGGTCTTGTGCTTGTGACAGGTCCTGCCGGCGGCGGTAAGTCGACAACGCTTGCCTGCATAATAGACGAGATAAACAAGCAGAGAAACAGCCATATCATAACGCTTGAAGATCCGATTGAATATCTGCATAAGAATAAGAAGAGCATAATCAGCCAGCGTGAGATAAACAGCGACAGCAAGAGCTACATAGTGGCGCTGAGAGCCTGCCTGCGTCAGTCGCCCGATGTAATACTGCTCGGCGAAATGCGCGACTATGAAACGATAAGCACAGCGCTTACAGCCGCAGAAACAGGTCACCTTGTAATTTCAACTCTGCACTCGGTCGGAGCGCAGAACACTATCGACCGTATTATCGACATATTCCCGCCGAGCCAGCAACAGCAGGTGCGCATTCAGCTGTCACAGCTTTTATGCTCGGTTATCTCACAGCAGCTTATCCCTTGTGAGGACGGCATACAGCGCCCCGCATTCGAGATAATGAAGTGCAACAACGCTATCAGAAATATGATAAGAGAGTCAAAGACACACCAGATAGATACGGTTATCACCGCATCGGGCGAGTCGGGTATGATCACGATGGACGCATATCTTATGCATATGTACAGAAATAATCAGATAAGCAAGAGTGAACTTATCAAGCACGCTTCGCACCCTGAAATAATGTTAAGGAAGCTCGAGGCACAGAAGTAATTTTATGAAAATATAAGGTTTATTCAGTCTGTCTAAAACTCTCTATTATTATTTAAAATGGGGTCGCAGGGGCGAAGCCCCCGACAGGGTCTAGGGGCGGTAGCCCCAGCAAAATAGCCCCTTTCCCGGGGAAAGGGGTTTGGGGATAGGGATTAAAAATTTGCAGATTATTTAAAAAAACAGAATTTTTCTACAAGCTGAGTTATTTTAGATTTTCGTAAAATCTATTCATATTTTCTTGACGGCAAGCCACAATTATGATAAAATAAAGTAAACTTTAGATTTTCATAATGGAGGCTTTGCTAGATATGGAATATATAAAACGTGAAGCGGAGCGTAAGTTCCGTGAAATGAGCAATTTTTTCAAGGCGGTGCTGGTAACCGGGGCGAGGCAGGTTGGCAAAACAACCATGCTGAAAAAGCTTGCGGACGGCACGGGCAGAACATATGTCAGCCTTGATGATATAATGGCAAGAGAGCTTGCACAGAGCGACCCGGCATTGTTTTTTCAGAAATACAAGCCGCCGGTGATAATAGATGAAGTGCAGTATGCGCCTCAGCTTTTTGAACGCATAAAAGTGATCTGCGACAGCAGTGATGAGTGCGGGCTGTTCTGGCTTACCGGTTCACAGCAATATGATATGATGAAAAATGTCCGTGAAACACTTGCCGGACGAGTAGGAATAATGAATTTGTACAGCCTTTCGCAAAGAGAAAAAAGCGGTGTGTTTTTTGACGAACCGCTTGACTTCTCGTTTGAACGGCTTTGCGGAAGACAGGACAAATGCGCGCCGAATAATATCTCGGAGGTATTTGAGCATATCTGGCGCGGAGGTATGCCGCATGTACAGCAAGCTGATGAAGAAATGCGTCAGGAGTATTTCAACTCGTATGTTGATACCTATCTTATGCGTGATGTTGCTGAGGCGGGCGGAGTTACCGATTCGGCTAAATTTCTGAGAATGCTCAGAGCCTGTGCCGCACTCACGGCGGAACAGGTAAACTATGCAAATCTTGCGCAAGCGGCGGATATATCCGAGCCGACAGCCAAAGAGTGGGTAAGACTTTTGCATGGGCTCGGCATAATATATCTTCTTCAGCCGTATTTGAACAATGAGCTGAAAAGGCTTGCAAAAACGCCGAAGTTATATTTCTGCGACACAGGTTTATGCGCTTTTCTTTCTATGTGGCTGACTAAGGATACGTTGATGAACGGTGCGGCAAGCGGGCATTATTATGAAAATTATGTCGTTAATGAACTGGTAAGGAGCTATGCCTACGGAAAGAAAAAGGCTAACCTATACTATTACCGTGACTCCAACGCAAAAGAGATAGATATAATTGCCGAGTGTGACGGAAAAATTCACCCTCTGGAAGTGAAGAAGTCGGCAAACCCCGACCGTAAGGAAGTTAAGAAATACGAGCTAATCGATAAGGCTTCGCTTGAAAGAAGCTATGGAGGTATAGTTTGTATGTGCGATACACCGTATCCGATTGATGAGCTTAACTCGTTTATCCCGAGCAACTTATTATAATTATGAAAATCTGAAGTACGGTTTAGATTTTCGTAAAAATTCAAAATCAAAAGGGTTGTGACACAATTCCTTAGATTGAAAAAACTTTTAAAATATTTTAATATGGGTGTCGCTTATTGCTTGTTCTGTTGGTTTTGCATCGTGCAAAACTTTTGTCAAGCAAACAAAGCGTCCTTGCTTTGGGGCAAAGCCCCCGACAGGGTCTGGGGGCGGTAGCCCCAGCAAAATAGCCCCTTTCCCGGGGAAAGGGGTTGGGGGTTTCGGCAAGGATGCCGATATAGAGCGCACAAAGGCTTTGCACGATGCAAAGCCCACAAAGCGTTCTTAAAGGGATAGAGAATTTACACTTTTTTATAAAAAAAGATTTTTTCTATAAACTGAGGGGTTGCGTCACAGCCCCAATAAATATAGCTGTCGGTATAAAAAAGAAAAACAGCATCTCCGCAACCTCTGCTGCGGAATGCTGCTTCTCATGACGGAAAGAAAAGTAAAAACGTGAGGTAGACATCATCTCAAATCTACATCTCAACCTTACGAACATATTATGCCACGCCGTGGTTACATTTCGGTTACATACATAAATTTGTGCGGGATATCAGCTGTATTTCTACTTTTAGCACAATGATTTTCTTGTATTTAAATAAAATTTTGTCAGTAATTACACGATGCTTGATATTTATTCCAGAAAATTTTACATAATATAGAAGCATATTTACACAAATCACCAAAACTGCAACGCTTGTTACATAACATCAAAACGAAATTTTGAATTTTGCTTAATAAATTTTTGCGCTTTACCGCTGAAAATCGCTAAAAAGCCGTAACGTGAAAAATAATGTTGAAAAAACGAAAAGAAAGGCGGTGACACTGTTGCCGAATAAGATACATATAACTATGTTCGGTCAGTTTTCGATAACCTACCATGATCGTAAGCTGTGCGAGAATGAATACAGAGGCTCAAAGATGATACTTCTGCTCCAATATCTGATAGCACAGCGCGGAAGAGAAATAACGCAGAACGAGCTTATTGACCTTTTGTGGTCGGACAGCAGAAATCCCGCCAATGCGCTTAAAACGCTTGTACACAGGACGCGGGCGGTGCTTGACGATATGATACCCGACGGCGGCAGGCTGATAGCGGGAAGCCGCAGTTCATACGCCTTTATTGAAAGCGACGAATGCGTAATAGATTCTACAAGGTTCAAGGAATACATAGATAAAGCTGAGGACGAAACGCTCTCCAGAACAAGGCGTATCAGTATGTATAAGAAAGCGATAGCTCTCTACAACAGCGGATATCTTGCGGGGGCGGTAGGTGAAACGTGGGTTCAGCCGATAAATGTGTATTTTCACGCTCTGTATAACTCTGCCGTTGACAAATGCGTACAGCTACTGTATCCTATGGGAAAGTTCTCCGATATAATAACGCTGTGCGAACGTGCAACTATGCTTGATCAATCTGACGAGAAGATGCACGCCAATCTTATCCGCGCGTTTGTGGCGATGGGTGAATATGAGCGTGCCGCAAAGCAGTATGATTATATACGAACATATCTTATGGAGCAGTACGGTGCCGCTCCGGGCGCTCACCTGACTGAGCTCTATGAGCTTACCGTTAAGCCGCGTAACGATGTACAGAATAATCTCGACGCTGTTATCGGCGATCTGTCGGGTGACGACAGCAAGGAGCAGAAGGGTGTTTTCTACTGTCAGTATGAGATTTTCAAGTATATATTCCGTCTGTACAAGCGTGAAAGTCTGCGCCTTGAAAGCGAGCTGTCTATATGTCTTGTGTCGGCTCTTGACAGCAACGGAAACGAGCTTGATGATATCAAGCTTCTTGAAAAGGCGATGGATAAGATATCGTTCAGTATCAGCAATTCGCTCAGAATGAGAGATGTTTACACGCGCTACAGCAGAAGTCAGTATCTTCTGCTTTTGCTAGAAGCCGATGAAAGCTCGTTTGACGGCATTGAGGAACGTATTATGACGAGGTTCAGACGAAGTCGGACGATGGATAAGGTTAATGTGAAGTTTGATTTTAAAGAGATATGAGAATTGCCCCTGCGAGTGTAGGGGCGATTTAGTTTGTGGGAATTGGGTAGTGTACGGTGGTTTGGCAGTGATGGTGGGAATGGAGATGTTGGTGGCGGCGATCCCTCAATAGTTGGCTCAGCTTGGCTCAGCAACAGAAGCTCACCTTTGGCAAGGGAGCCGGGTAATGGTGATAGTGCGTTTGGCGGCGATAGCGGGGGATTTTGCGGGGGATTTTGCGGAGGCAAGTGTTAAATCGCAAGAAAATAAGCGGGGCAGGGGTGAAGCCTGCTCCGCTTTGTTATCGGGATATTTACTTTGCGAAATGTGCTTTTATTCTTGCAATGAGTGATTTTCTCGGTTCTTTATAAAGCTTCTGAGCCTGCTCCGCTTCATCATAGGCGCGGTCATAGAACAGCTTGTGCACCTCGATATGCTCGTCGCCGGGCATGGGCTTTTTATGACGGTAAATTCCGTCACTGCCTTGAACGCGGGCTTTGACATTATCTTTGAGCATCGTATCAAAGATGTCGACTACCTTGTCGGCGATGATCTTATCCTTCAGCGGTACTGCGACTTCAACACGGCGCTCGGTATTTCTGGTCATAAAGTCGGCAGATGAGATGTATACCTTTCTGCGCTCGCCTCTGCCGAAAATATAGATACGGCTGTGCTCGAGGAAACGTCCGACTATCGAAATTACCGATATATTTTCGGTGTAGCCCGGTACGCCTGCGATAAGGCAGCAGATACCTCTTATTACAAGCTCAATCTTTACGCCGTGGCGGCTTGCTTCTATCAGCTTGTCTATGATATCCTTGTCTGTAAGCGAGTTCATCTTAAGCCCGATGTAGCCGTCATTGCTGTAGGTTATCTCGTTGTCTATCATCTCCACGATGCGCGATTTAAGGCACTTGGGGGCTACAAGCAGGGTAGTGCTGCTTTCGACCGTTGTGCCGAGCGACAGGGCGTTGAACACTGTGCTTGCGTCCGCACCGATATCCTTGTCCGAGGTCATCAGGGTAAGGTCGGTGTAAAGGCGGGAGGTCTTTTCATTGTAGTTTCCTGTGCCTATCTGGGTGTAGTATTTTATATTGCTTCCCTGTCGGCGGGTGATAAGCAGGAGCTTTGAATGCACCTTAAGAGCGTCAAGTCCGTAGATTATCTTTACGCCCGCTTCTTCCATCTTCTTGCTCCAGCCGATGTTGTTCTCTTCATCAAACCTTGCGCGAAGCTCCACAAGAGCCATTACCTGCTTGCCGTTCTCGGCGGCTCTTATCAGAGCGCTTACTATCTCGCTGTTTCTTGCGACACGGTAAAGGGTTATCTTTATAGATGAAACATAGGGGTCGTCTGCCGCTTCGTCAAGCAGACGCAGGAAGTTCTTGAACTTGTTGTAGGGGTACGACAGGAGTATGTCGTGCTGGGAAAGCTGTGTGAACATACTCTCGTAGGGGTTCACCATTATGGAGCTCTGCGGTGAAACGTGATAATAGAACAGCTCGCTTCTGTTTTCGAGCTTTTCTTCCAGTGCCGACATAAAGCCGAAGTCGAGCGGGCAGCTCTGCATAAACGAGAAGCTGTCGGACAGCTCAAGATATTCAAGCATACGCTTTACGAGCTCGGGGGACGCATCGTATGAAAACTCCGCCCTGACAGGCATAAGCTTTTTTCTCTTGCGGCACAGCTCTTCCATTACGTTTCTGAAATCCATATCGTGGTCGTAGAGCGCTTCGTTTGCGTCGATGTCGGCGTTTCGGGTCACACGCATTATGCAACGGTTCTCAACGTAGAAGTTTGGGAACAGCATATCTATATAGTGCAGGATCACGTCCTCCGCAAGAACATAGCGGAGCTTTTCGCCCGGCAGGAAAATAACGCGGGGAAAATCCCTGTCGCATTCCGCACTCATTATGCCGACAAGCTGTTTTTTCTTCTCGTCGTTCTTGCTTCTCAGCAGAGTGCCTATATATATCGCCCTGTTTTTTAAGAATGGGAACGGGTGGTTCTTATCTATAATGCTCGGAGAAAGCAGGGGGAGTATCTCTCTTTCAAAGAACAGACGCAGGAAAAGCTTGTCATCGCCCTTTAAATCGGCGGGCTTTTTGAGCTCGGCATATTCGTTCATCTTGGCTGTTACCTCGTTGAAGGCACAGTCCTTTACATAGAGCAGATCTCTTACTCTGCGGGCGATCTCCTTAAGCTGCCTTGCGGCGGTCATACCTGTCTTGTTTTCACATTTTTGAGGCTCGACCAGATCCTGATCGTAGAGTGAGCCGACACGAACCATAAAAAATTCGTCAAGGTTGCTTGTAAATATTGAGATAAATCTCATACGCTCAAAGAGCGGAACGTTCACGTCCTGCGCTTCTTCAAGTACACGCTGATTGAACTTGAGCCAGGATAACTCTCGGTTGTCGTATACATTGCTGTCAGTCATAATTACCTCTTTATCTTTTTACGTTAAAAATGTAAAGGGAGTGTAAAACTACCCTTAATATGAATATAACCGCCCGCTTTCACGGGCAGTTATCAGGGATATCATTACTTGTTTGCCTGTTCAAGCGACGCTCTTATAAAGTCCTTGAATAAGGGGTGTGCTCTGTTGGGACGTGACTTGAACTCGGGGTGGAACTGAACTGCCACGAACCAGGGGTGAACCTCTCTTGAAAGCTCAACTATTTCAACGAGCTTTCCGTCGGGCGACTGACCTGCGATAACAAGACCGCTCTCTGTCAGCTGCTTGCGGAATACGTTGTTGAATTCGTAACGGTGGCGGTGTCTTTCGTAGATAAGCTCATCGCCGTAAACCTCGCGTGATATCGTACCTGCTTCAAGCTTGCAGGGATATAAGCCAAGACGCATTGTGCCGCCCATATCAACGTCCTTCTGGTCGGGCATAAGGTCGATAACGTTCTGGTCGCCGTCCTTGAATTCGCTTGAATTTGCTTCTGTAAGACCTGCAACGTGACGTGCAAATTCAATTGTAGCCATATGCATACCGAGGCAAAGTCCGAGGTAAGGCTTCTTGTGCTCTCTTGCATAACGTACCGCTTCGATCTTGCCCTCGATACCTCTGTCGCCGAAGCCGCCGGGTACTAAGATGCCGTCACAGTCGTGCAGGAAATCGTCTGCCGTTTCGGGTGTTACTTCTTCGGAATTTATAAGCTTTATTTCAACGTGTGATTCGTTCTCAAAACCTGCGTGACGCAGAGATTCCATAACGGAAAGATATGCGTCGGGGAGAGCAACATACTTGCCGACAAGACCGATAACGGTGTTCTTTGTGGCGTTGTACTGGCGCTTGACCATCTCTTCCCACTCGGTAAGGTCGGGGACGCGGGGGTCAAGTCCGAGGTGCTCGCAGACTACCTTTGCAAGACCTTCCTTTTCAAGCATAAGCGGTACTTCGTAAAGAGAAGGTGCTGTGAGGTTCTGAATAACGTCCTGCTTGCGGACATTGCAGAAGCTTGCTATCTTCTCTGTCATCTCCTGAGGGATGTCCATCTCGCTTCTGCAAACGAGAATATCGGGCTGGATACCGAGGGAGAGGAGCTCCTTTACGCTGTGCTGTGTGGGCTTTGTCTTCATCTCGTTGCTTCCCGTGATGAAAGGAAGGAGGGTAACGTGGATATAAACAACATTTTCTCTGCCTACATCTGAAACTACCTGACGGATAGCCTCAAGGAAGGGAGTGCTCTCGATATCGCCGACCGTACCGCCGATCTCGGTGATAACAACGTCTGCTGTTGTTTCGGCTGAGTTTGCAACTCTGTATATTCTTGACTTTATTTCGTTTGTTATGTGGGGTATGACCTGAACCGTACCGCCGAGGTAATCGCCGCGGCGCTCCTTATTAAGAACTGTCCAGTATATCTTACCTGTTGTAACGTTGCTGTACTTTGAGAGGTTCTCATCGATAAAGCGCTCGTAGTGACCGAGGTCAAGGTCTGTTTCCGCACCGTCGTCGGTTACGAAAACCTCGCCGTGCTGATAGGGGCTCATTGTGCCCGGGTCAACGTTTATATAGGGGTCGAACTTCTGGATAGTTACCTTATAGCCCCTCATCTTGAGCAGTCTTCCGAGAGAAGCCGCTGTTATTCCTTTTCCGAGTCCCGACACAACACCGCCGGTGACGAATACGTACTTTGTAGCCATTATTTTGTTCCTTCCCTGAGCTTTAAAAGCCCGCCGTATTGATTTTATATGTCAATTTGAAAAATAAACACTACTCACTATTATACTAAATCCAATCCGCTTTTTCAAGTGTTTTTCGGGTATTTGGGCGGGCTTTGCGGTGTACAAAATAAACAAATAACCTTTTTTTATTTTGTGCATATCGTTTAATTTTGAAAAAGTATAGAAAATTTATGTGAAAAATGCTAAAATTAAAATAAGCATCCCTATAGTGTTTTTTAAGTTTTGACCATATAAGGACAGTGAGACCCTTGATTTTCTATATAAGGAAAAGATGCGCAAATCCCTTGATCTTAAGGAAAGGAACGAAAAAATGAAAAAGACCTTTATGCGTGTTGCGGCGGTTGCCGTAATATGTGCCATGGCTGGCTCGGCATCGGGCTGTTATTTCTTCCCCGAGGAGGAAAAGCTGCTTGATCCGCCGGTGCTCAAAGTAGAAGATGTTACTTATTCTACCTACAAGGCGGTAAAGAAAACGATAGTCAACAAGGCAAGCGCCACCGGCTACTGTGTGTCGGAGGTACAGCAGGACTGCTCGTTTACGGAGCGTGACGGCACGCTCAAGACTATATATGTCAAGGCGGGCGATACGGTAAAGAAGGGCGACCTTATAGCGGAGTACAGCACGGGCGACCTTGAGTATGAGATACGCTCACAGGAGCTTAAGGTACAGCAGGCGCAGAATACATATAATTCGAGCGGGGCGGAAAACGACAGATTACAGCTCGAAATTGAGAAAAATACACTGGCACAGCTGCAGAACGAATATGACGGCTCAAAGCTGTACGCCCCGTGTGACGGACTTGTAAGCTTTGCGGAGCGTATGAACGCGGGTACAAAGGTGCAGTCGTATAAGGTGATAGCAACTATAATCGACCCGGACAAGATATATGTCAAGGCTACGGTAAATGACGACAAGAAGTTTACAAAGGGTCAGGAGGTCACCATAACGATAGAGGACGAGGATTATACGGGTACTATCGTTAAAACTCCGACAGAGGCAAAGGAGCAGGGCGATGAGGATACATCATCGATATATGCCGAGTTCAAGGGTACTGTTCCGAGCTTTACAAAGGTAGGTACGGTAGCGGATATAAGCTACATAAAGGAGCAGGCGGAAAACGCGATAGTTATACCGAAATATCTTGTAAAGACCCTTTCGGGCAAGAACTATGTGCAGGTGTACAAGGACGGTGTCAAGACTGAGGTCGACATTGAAACCGGAATAAGCAACGCTACGGAGATCCAGATAACATCGGGACTTTCCGAGGGTGACGAGGTCGTTGTAAAGTAATACGGCGTATTCAACGGTATTTACCTTAGGAAGGAATAAAACAGATGTTTACTTTACTGTGGCGCAAGATGCGCAATACAAAATGGATGGTACTGTGCCTGTTTATCGGCTTTTTGCTTGCGGCGGGCATGATGAGCACCATACCCATATATATGGACGCGTCCTTACAGCGTATGCTGATAAAGGATATGGAGCAGTATCAGATTGATAATAACAAGTATCCCGGTCTGTACTCTGTTACAAAGACGCTCCAGCTTACAACAGATACAAATACTCAGCAGGCTACGATAGACGACCTTGTTTCAAAGTCCGACTCGAGGATAAACGCTATCGGCATAGCTTCGGAGAATACCAAGACAACGCTTATAGACGACTGTCTTTATATCGTAAACGGCGAAAGAAACGGCGCGGATCTTTCTACAAGACTGAAGCTTATCGGTATGACCGACTGCCTTGACCATATGAAGCTTATAAGAGGCGAACTGCCGTCAAAAACTCCTGTTGACGGAGTATATGAGGGACTTGCTTCTGACGACGCGCTGAAAACGCTCGGAATAAATGTCGGCAATACATATAAGGTGGTATCTCTCGCGGCAGGCATTGAGCCTTATTATGTGAAGATCACCGGCGTGTATGAGCAGAAGACCGATAACGACAGCTACTGGGCTGAAACGCTCGACAGCTATCTCAATGCGATTTTCGTTGACTATGATATGGTAAGAAGCGAGCTTATGCCTGCGGGAAGGTTCAACGCGGTAAATATCGCGCGCAGATATTCGCTCGACTATCATACTCTTGACATGAACAGGATAGCATCTGTTACCGCTGAGCTTGAAAGCGATACGGCTTTCTATCAGGAAGCGGGCTATGCGCATGAGTTCAACGTTGCGGACATAATCGGCAACTATACGGAGCGCGCGGAAAAGCTGACGCGTATACTGTGGATACTTCAGATACCCGCAATGGTAATGCTGGCGTTCTATCTGTTCATGGTATCCCAGCTCAATGTAGACAGAGAACGTAATGAGATCGCGGTGTTCAAGAGCCGTGGCGCAAGCTCGTGGCAGATATTCGGAATGTACGCCGCAGAGTCGGGCATACTCGGTATAGTGACGCTTGTTATTGCGCCGTTTATCGGACTTATACTGTGTCAGTTCCTCGGCGTATCTAACGGATTTTTAGAGTTCGTAAACCGTACCGGAATTGCCGCAAAGATAACGGGTATAAGCGTGCTGTATGCACTGCTTGCGGTAGTGGTATTCTTCCTTACCACGATGATACCGATTATTCCCGCATCAAAGCTCACTATAGTACAGTATAAGCAGAGCAGGACAAAGGTCGTGAAAATGTCGCTGTGGGAAAAGTGCGGTGTTGATATCGTGCTTCTCGCTGTGGCGTTCGGCTTCCTTTACTTCTACACAACGAACATTACAAATTCGATAGCGGAGGGAACATTTGAGGCGACAGGCGAGCTTGACCCGCTTCTGTTCGTATTCTCAACGCTTATGATACTGGGCTTCGGCCTTCTGTTTATCAGAATTTATCCGTATCTTTTAAGACTTGTATATTATGTACTGCGTCCTTTCTGGACACCGTCACAGTATATGGCTATCACCACCGTATGCCGTTCACAGGGCGGCAAGGAGCGCTTTCTTATGCTGTTCCTTGTTATGACGTTCTCGTTCGGTCTGTTCTCGGCAAATACGGCAAGAGCAATAAACAACAATATCAGCGACAGGATCTATTATGAAAACGGCGCTGATGTGGTGCTGACCGAATATGCACTGTCGACCTCGGAGGAGGGCGGCTCAAGCAGCTATGTCGAAACCGACTTCTCACGTTATGAAAATCTTGACGGTGTTGATATTGCAACGAGAGTGCTTGTAAATGACAGTGTGAAGCTGAGGATCGCTAACAAGAATGTTGCGGATCTTACGCTTATGGCGATAGAGCCCGACAAATTTGCGCAGACTGCATGGTTCAGAAACGACCTGCTTCCGATACACTGGTGGAACTACTGTAACGCGCTTGTCGAGAGCCGCTCGGGCGTTATCATTTCAAGCGGACTTGCGGAAAAAGCCAATGTATCGCAGGGTGACGTAATATCGCTCAAATGGGGCGGAAACGACAGCCTTGACACAACGGTAATGGCGATAGTTGACTACTGGCCGGGTCTTAACCCCAATGAGTGCGACTTTGCTGTTATGAACTACAACTATGTAAGGGCGAGAACAGAGCTTGAACCGTATCAGATATGGCTCAAGATGTCGGACGGTGCTACAAGCGAAGCACTGTACAAGAGCATTGAGGACGCTATGCTTCCGCTCGAAAGCATAAAGGACAGCTCGCAGATGCTGATAAGCGAAAAGACCGACCCGTCACTCCAGGGTATGAACGGTGCGCTGACGCTCGGATTTATCATCATAATGGTAATGACGATAATAGGCTTCCTTATCTACTGGATACTGTCAATAAAGGGAAGAACACTACAGTTCGGCATTTTAAGAGCTATGGGCGTATCCTTCGGTGAGATAATAGGGATACTCGGATATGAGCAGCTGCTTGTATCGGGCGTTTCGATAATATTTGCATTTATCATAGGCGGCGTTACAAGCGACCTGTTTGTTCCGCTGTTCCAGTATATGTACAACATAAATGAGCAGATACCTCCGTACAGAGTAGCGGCAATGCAGGCAGACTACATAAAGATATATGTGCTGATAGCTGTAATGCTGCTCGGCGGCTTCGCGATACTCGGCGCTATCATACGCAAGATAAATATCAATAAGGCGCTGAAGCTCGGCGAGGACTAAAAACCGCAGAGCGAAGCCGGCTTCGGCTTTGTATGCGGGACTGTGAAGGAGGATCGTTTTGGAGCTTGCTCTCGGAATATTCAAGAAGACACGCTTTTTGTTCGCACTGATCGCGGCTGCCGCGGCAGGTATAGGAATGGCAATGAACAACGATACGGCTTATGTCGTGTGCATAATTTTCATTGCACTTACAATAGCGGCGGACGCAACGGTGATGGTGCTCAGCAGAAAGCTGAACATACCGATAAAGTACCGTGAAAATTATTTCAGGTTCGGTAAGAACAAGAAGGATAAGAAGTAATGCAGAAGATACTCGGATATATCAGAAAAGCCGCACAGGAGTTTGACCTGATAGAAAAGGGCGATAAGATAACTGTCGGAATATCGGGCGGTAAGGACAGCCTTGTACTGCTGTCGGGACTTGCCCTGATGAGGCGGTTTGCCGAGTTTGACTATGATATAGTTGCTGTCACGATCGACCCCGGATTTGGCGGCGTACCTAATGACTATGAGGCTGTGGCAAGGCTCTGTGACAGGCTTGATATACCTTTCAGCCTTGTGCATACGCAGATAGGCGAGATAGTGTTTGATGTCAGAAAAGAGCCTAATCCTTGCTCGCTGTGTGCCAATATGAGGCGGGGAGCGCTTCACGACGCGGCAAAGGCGGCGGGGTGTAACAAGCTGGCGCTCGGGCATCACAATGACGATGTTATAGAAACATTCATAATGAATCTTTTTAAAGAGGGGCGCATAGGCTGTTTTTCGCCTAAGACCCATCTTGACCGCAAGGATATAACCGTTATCCGTCCGCTTGTGCTTGCGCCCGAGTCACAGATCATATCGGCGTGCAGACGCAATGCTCTTGAGGTTGTAAAGTCGGTATGTCCTGCCGACAAGACAACCACAAGACAGCAGACAAAGGAATTTCTGGCGGATATGGAGCATAAGGACAAGGGCTTTAAGCAAAGAATGTTCACGGCACTCAGAAAGAGCGGTGTGGACGGCTGGGGCTATAAACAGAAATAAAACGAGAGGTGACCGTACTTGGCTGTAAAAAGGCAGACGCTGAATATACCCGAACAGGCTATGCAGGTGCTGAAAGCACTTGAACGCGCGGGCAATAAAGCGTACTTTGTCGGACAGTGCGTGGCAGAGCTGTTACGCGGCGGTACACCTATGGATTATGATATAATCACAACTGCCGACTTTGAGGAGATGCTGTATGTATTCAGCGATATGAGGATCGTATCGCAAAATGAGGATATGAGCTCGATCATGGTGTCTTCGCTCGGACTTGTGATACAGGTATCGAGCTATTGCAGTGAAGTGAAGGACGGCAAGGCGGTGTACACCGATAACTACCTGTTTGACCTTGCACGGCGCGATTTTTCGGCAAATGCGATAGCGTATCACCCGAGAAAGGGCTTCAGAGATCCGTTTGACGGTATGCAGTGCATAAAGGACGGAATCATCACGCTGAAAGCCGTTGGGGAGTACCCTGTTGTACTGTGGCACGAAAACGACCTTGACGAAAACGAGCTGACGTTAAAGCTTGAGCCGCAGTCGAGCCTTGTTGCAGACCCGTTCAATATGCTGACGGCGCTTGAGCTGCTCGGCGGGGAGGATTATGAAATTGACAGCGTTACGGCGGACGCGATAAAGGCAAATACAGGGCTACTGTGTACAATGCCTGAAAGAGAGCTGTTCAGACGCTTTACAAGGGTGCTTCTTACAAGAAATATCTCTGTTGTTATGACGCGCTTTCCGGAGGTGTTTGCGGCGATAGAGCCCGAGCTTCTCAAAGCACAGAGATATAAAGACAGATATCACGACTGCACGCTGTGGGAGCATATCTCAAAGTGCGTTGAGTTTGCGCCGCCGCAGGCTGATATCAGATATGCCGCACTGTTCCATAACGCGGGGCTTCCTGATTGCAGATGCCGCGACTCGCACGGCAACACTTATTTTTACGGACACGCGGAGATGGGAAGGATCACAGCGGCGAATTTCTTTGAAAAATACAGGGCGGAGCTTAAGCTCCGCAGTGATACGGATATGCTGATAGAGGCGCACGATACGGTATTTACCGAGGACAGAGTGGCGCTGAAGCGTCTGCTTTGTGATTATTCGCATGATGAGCTGAAAAAACTGCTCAAGCTGAGGATAGCGGACGATACGGCAAAGCCGACGGTGCACGAGGGGCAAATCGCCGTATACCGCAGAACGGTGACGATGCTTGACGATATAATCGCCTCGGGCGAATGCTACAGTGCAGCTCAGCTTGCCGTAAAGGAAAATGACCTTATAATGCACAGGCTTGCGGCGAACAAGGCACAGGCAAAGGCTGTTATAGACTCGCTGTATGAGGCGGTGCTTGCAGATCCGTCTTTGAATGTAGCACCGGTACTGCTTGATATGGTGAGAAAAAGTATGCGGCGCTGAGCTGTAGCACGGCGGGCATACCGATAAGTCGAAAGGATTGATGTTATGCAGAATTGTTGCCTTTGGATAGGCGGAGTGAAAGTATCCGACCTTGACGGCATAAAAGACAATTTCAATATAACCGATGTTAAGGGTTATTATCTCGGCGGCAGACTTGCCGACTGGCTCAGAATGGGCGGCTATTATGCCGAGGCGACAAAAATCGATAGCATTGACAAAAACGGCGATATAGATAAGGCACTTGAAGATATATTTACAGGTAATGATGAAGAGCCCGACAGTGACAATAAGAGTGGGGAGTACGGCGGTTATTGCTTTCTGACTGTGACTCCTCCGTTTTTAAAGCGTGACGCGGGCACGATCGTTTTATCTGCCGACGGCTCTTTCAGAGCGCCGGTAATAACAGACAGCTCTTTTGCGGACTCGTATGCGGGCTTATCTTTTGTTGGCTCTTACAGTTCGTTTGGTCCTTTTGGCTCGTTCAGGTACAGGCATCAATATGAATATCAGTATGGATCGGGAAAAACAAGCTTCGGCTCGTTTGATCTCGGAAGCTTTGACATTTCAAGCTTTCTTTCGGGTAGCTTTTCGTATGATGAGCTGTGCGAGGGTGGAAGCTTTACACCGCAGGCGCTAATGCTGTTCTTTTCTTCCGAACCGCTTAACCGCTACGGATATGGGATACATCTTATATGAACGGATTTCATTCATTTTCATCGGCGGCTTTTTTTGCCAAAAACCCGGGTAAGAAGCTAGGCATGAGCCTTCCCGACATATACTGTACAGTAATTTCGGCTTTGCAATGGCGCAAGAACGGCAACAGTATAACTATGCTTACCGACAGTGCAGGAGCAGAGCTTTTTTCTGCTCTGGGCATAAACGATATATGGAATGATATCAGGGTCGTTATCCCCGATGACCTCGATGGGATCGACCCGATAATGTTCTGGGCGGGGGGAAAGCTTATTGCGTTACAGCAGTTTCCCGCTCCGTGCGCTATGATAGATACGGATTTTATCGTGTGGGAAGATCCGCCGTTCGGGGATAAGATAATAGCGGCACACGAAGAGGAGCTTATGCCATCTGTATATCCCGATGCGTCAACGTTCAGACTACGCGGAAAGGTGCTTGACGAGGGACTTGATTATAGCACACTGCCGCTGAACACGGCGTTTTTGTATATCCCCGATGAGGATTTCAAGCAGTATTATACTTCGCGGTCGATCGCTTTTATGAAGTCTGCGGTGTACGGCGGAGATTATCTTACATATATGGTCTTTGCCGAGCAAAGATTGCTCCCGATGCTTGCGAAACGGTGTGGGATAGAGTATACGACACTGCTTGACAAGGACAGGCTTTTCCTGCCGCAGAATAAGTATACTCACCTGTGGGGCGCAAAGCAGAAAATGCGTGATGATAAGGTACAGCTTGAGAAGTTCTGTGAGCGGTGCAAGGACAGGATAAGAAAGTCGTATCCGCAGTATGGGTATGTTGTTGATAATATTGAAAAGAGTGTAAAATAAAAACGTGCGTTGCAGAGTTTGCAGTGCACGTTTTTTTGTGTTTCTATTCCGTTACCAATGCTTTTTCGGGGATAACCGCTGTTATTTTTGTGAGAGGTACTCCCTGAACGATGATATTCTTGGGGTTTGCAAACCCGAATTTGCTATAAAGGCGTTTTGCGCCGTCGGACTGAGGGTGGTCTTCTCTGAATGTTACTATAGACAGCTCATCGCCGATATCAAACTGTGCCATAGCTGTTACCATAAGCCTTGAGGCGATGCCTGTGTTTCTGTAGTCGGGGTGAACGGCAATATAGTCAAGCGTTTTGTTTTTCTTTGAGAAAATGACAAAGCCCGCTGTTGTGCCTTTGTGGGATATGATGTATATCTCGCCGAGAGATACCTTTTTTCTGATAAGGCGCTTCATACGTCTGCTGTCGTAGCCCGCAAAGCAGTCCTTGCAAAGCTCGGCGAGATCTGTAATGCTGTCGGCTTCGTCTGTGTCGGGCAGGCGGGGGAGCGTCAGCGATACGTTTTCGGGGTCAAGTCCGAACAAAAGTGCGGTTGCTTTCATACTCTCGGTCTGAGTGCCCGCAAGCCGGCTCTTTTCATCGCGTAAAAACAGGTTGCCGATGCCGTATGTCATAATTACGGCAAGCTCCTCGGTGCTTATGAGCGGCTTTGCGCCGTAGCTTATAAGCAGTTCTATTATGCGCTTTATGTACGGAACGGATATTTCGAGCGAGCGGTCGCGGATATCGCGGAGTGTGCTCTCGTGCATCTTGCCCATATACTCTGTCCTGAACCTGTCAGCTTCCTCGCCGAACAGCCCGAACGCTTCACTCAGCGTGGTATATGGCGCTCTTACGGTGTTCTCCGTCATTGCGGTTATTCTTTTTTTATAGTCGGTGAACAGCGACTCAATAAAGGCGCTGTATATATCGTCCTTTGACTTGAAATAGTAGTAGAACAGACCTGCCTCGGCACCCGCCTCGTCCATTATGCGGCGAATCGAAGTGCCTTCAAAACCATCGGCGATAAAGCACTTTGACGCAGCTTTGAGTATATCATTTTTACGGGCGTTGTCCTTGACGGCTTTCTTTTGCATTATAACACCTTCTCAAAAAAATCCCTATAGAAATTATATCACTGATATACATGAAAATCAACAGGAATATGTACAAACAGCACATGAATATTTTGTGCCGAGGTGGTATTATGAAAATAACAAAAGAGGAAGCGGAAAGAATAGAACTGCTGATATGCAGTGTTATAATCGGGCAGTTGTATGATGAGGGTTATACAGATGTGATCCCGCCACAGTATTATGAAGAAGCTTAGGGCGGCGGCGTATTGCCGCGTGTCTACGGACAGGGCGGAGCAGGCGGGGTCGCTGTCGTCACAGCGGCTGTTCTTTGAGCAGTATATAACAGGGTCGGATAATATGGAGCTTACGGAAGTATTCTATGATGAGGGGGCAAGCGGGACCACTACCATGCACAGGGACGGCTTTAATAAAATGCTGAAGCTTGCACGCAGGGGTGAAATTGACATCATACTTACAAAGGAAGTCAGCCGTTTTGCAAGGAACACGGTGGATACGCTTAAGATCACGAGGGAGCTTAAGGAAACGGGAGTCGGGGTAATATTCATAAACGACAATATAGATACGCGGGACAGTGATGGAGAGCTAAGACTGTCGATCATGGCAACTATCGCGCAGGAGGAGAGCCGCAAGATATCCGAGAGGGTACGTTGGGGGCAGGCAAGAAAAATGGAGCAGGGAGTCGTGTTCGGCAGGAGCTGTCTTGGGTACGAGGTAAGCGGCGGGAAGATAAGTATAGAAAAGCGGGGCGCGCTTATCGTGCAAAGGATTTTCAATGAATACACACTGCTTTCAAAGGGTGCGGATACGATAGCGGCGGAGCTTAATGCCGAAAAAGAGCCTGCGCCGTGTGGCGGCAGGTGGAGCGCGTCATATATACGCAGGATACTCCGCAACGAGAAGTATGTAGGGGATCTTGAACAGAAAAAGAGCTGTACACCCGATTATCTTACGCATAAGAAGAAGCTCAACAGGGGCGACAGGATATATCTGAGTTGTCACCATGAGCCGATAATCAGCCGTGAGCTGTGGGAGATGACGCTCAGCGAGATCTCACGCCGTGCTCCGTCCGACACAAGCCGTCACAGCGACCGTTATGCGTACAGCGGCAAGGTGTACTGCGCGGTGTGCGGGTGCGTTATGGTGTCGAGGGTGAAGAAGCTGAGCGAGGGAACGTACAGGGCACTCAGGTGCGGAGGCAAGATCAAGGGAAATGGGTGCGGCAACGACACTCTAAATGTCAGGATACTTACGGCGGGGGTAAAGTATATACTTGACGGCATTGTAGTCGATAAGGCGGCAATTGCGGACAGGATAATGAAAGGTCTGACGGTGCAGACAACGGATAAAGCGGCAGTTAAGCGGCAGAAGGATATGATACGCGATAAGAAGCGGCGGCTTGTGGATATGGCACTTGAGGGGCTTATCACGAAGGAGGAAATGGCGGAGCAAAAGCGGTATTATGACAGTCAACTGAGGGAGCTTGACAGAAAAGCGGAAAAGGAAAATGCCGCAGAACAAAGCGGCAAGCGGATAGAGGCAAGGATCGGCGAAATGCTGAGGTTTGACGATGAATGTGTATGGCGGGCAGTGGACAGGGCAGAGTATGCACATAAGGAGCTGACGGTTTATTTTAAGGGTGTGGAAAAAGGCTTTGCGGTGAGGTTTACGGTAAGCGGCAGAGGAGAGAACTATAAGGCGGTTTTCGGGGAGATCTTCAGGCGGTAAGGGATCATTTCGGGAAGGAGCCGGGGACTGAAGAATTGGTACCACCATGATGTCAATGACTACCTAATATGTGGCAGGAAATTCGCATATTTTTTATGATTTTGGCAGTTTCGGATATATAGTTATCTCAAAATCATCGGGAGATCCGCTCCAGCGGGTGTTTTGCGTTTTTTTGTAAACGACTTTTTCAAGCACTTCCTTAAGCATATCGTTCTTTTCTTGCGCTGTTGGCAGGTCGTGATATACGTCCAGCAGCTTTTCGACTTTCGGGATGATCTCTTTTGTGTTTTTTTCACGAATTGATTCTATGCCGAGTTGTTTTTCGATTTCCGCTTTATCGTTTGACAACTGATTTTGCTTTTCGGTGATTGCTCGTGAGCGGTCAAGGAATACGTCCGTTGTATATATATCTTGTTCGAGCAGTTCGTGAGCTTTTGTCATCTGCTTGTTTAGCCTGATTATTTGCGAGTCAATGTCCTTTAGAGCCTGTCTTAATATTTCGGTTTCAGATATTGCCGGCGACTTGTCCGACAGGTTCCATTGCAATTTATAGTTTTTCAGCCATTCTTCAAGGGCTTTGAGTATTCGTTCTTCGACGAGATAAAGAAAAGAGCAGACATTTGGGCACTGAGGAACAGCACACATCAACGTGGGAGGCGTTGATGATGTGTAAGGTCTGCGCACAAGTCGTCTGCCGCAGAAGGCACAGACTACTACACCTGCGAGCGGGTTTTTAGTAGGAGAGTTTCTTTTGGTTGGACGAGGCGGATTTTTTGCGAGGTATTCTTGTGCTAAATCAAATGTTTCTTGTGTGATGAGTGCAGGGTGCAAGCCTTTTACGATTATGCAGTCGCTTTCTTCGGAGCGTGGACGTGAGATAGCGATGTTGCCACTCTTCATTTTTTTATTCTGTGACCGCCAATTCCAACGTATTTTCCCAGTATACACGGGGTTACGCAACATATCTTTTATGCTTGCAGGTACCCAATATTCTGACTTCCTTGCAGGTATTTTCATACTATTTAGCTTTCTGGCAAGCAAAGACACACCTAATCTTTTGTATGTGCCGTCGGGTTGCAGTTCTCCTTTTGTGTATAGTTCAAAAATCATTTTTATTACATCGGCTTCGATAGGGTTTGGTGCCAGCGTAAACCCTTTATCGCCCTTTAATTTGACTTTATCATATCCATAAGGAGCTATACTGCATACGCATTTTCCCTCTTTTACGGAAGAAAGTCTACCACGCTGAAGACGGCGATTGATGGTTTTATATTCTCGCCGGCTCATGAATAGCCCGAACTCAAAGTATTCTTCGTCAAATTCGTTGTTCGGGTTGTACGTCTTCATCGGCGTTATTATCTGCGTATCGCTGTATTTAAACGTTTGCGCAACGATACCCTGATCTATCGTATCGCCACGGGCAAGACGTTCTACTTCAACGACTAAAACGCCACTCCATATACCGTGCTCGACTTCTGACAGCAACTGTTGCATGACAGGGCGAGCGGCAATCGTTTCGCCGGAAACGACTTCACGGTATATCTGAGTGACGTTGTACTCTCTCTTTTTTGCAAGGTCAAGTAAGATTTTTTCGTGCCTTGCGAGCGTTTCCTCTTCTCCGTGATTTTCGGCTTCGATGTCTGATCTTGATTTTCGCAGATATAAGCAATACTGTTCCATTTTTTCCTCCGACTAAAATAGGTATATTCGGAAGTCAAAATTTTATGTTGTACTTTCTGCTGTTCAGCGGCAAGTGTACCGCAGAACAAAGTTTTTTCCGTTTTCTCGTTGTACATTTAATCACTCCGATATAACGCATTTCGATATAAAATAACAAAATGCTCCTATTTTTCAAGTTTTGTGTTAATATCAAACTTGAAGGTGGTGTGATTATGGACCTTTCGGAGCGAGAGGAGTTGTTAAAACGCTTCTGTGAGCTTGTCAAGACTTTAGATGTTGTCAGCCTCAAAGCGCTTGAAAGCTACATAGAAGACCTTAAATGCAAAGAAACCGAGCCAAAGAATTAGCACTCCTTTGCATCGAGCGGAAGTCTTTAGGGCTTCCGCTTTTGTTTTTCTATATCTGAGCTCTTTTGAGATATAAACTTTTTCATTTCCTCAAGTAACAGCTTAAGGTTATCATTGTTTATGTTGTTCCCTTGCGGAAGTTCAGAAAGACCGAGCAAATAATCCGATGAAACCTGTAATGCGTTTGCAATGGCTACCAAAGTCGATAATGTAGGTTCTCGCTCGTCGCTTTCATACAAGCTTATTGTGCTTGGTGACACATGGATTTTATTCGCAAGGTCGTTTTGTGTAAGACAGCGTTCTATACGCTTTTTCTTTAATTTTTCGCCGAAAGTCATTATGACTTCTCCTTTACAGTTAGTAATTATTCTTTCCAAAACAGCGAAAAAAATTGACATTCTGATATTTTGGGTTATAATAAAATTAAAGGAAAGAGATTTCCCACCTGCTAGTTGGGGTCGCATTTATAGTGATGCGATGAGCTCATCTGCCAAGTGTAGAAAGAGGTTCTAAAAGTGCTTTATCTAACAAGGTAAAGCACTTTTTGTTTTACGGAGATCATTCAATCGTTGCGTTTGTCTGAAATCGTGGTTTTCTTTCAGAAATTTGCGCCGTTCCTGAGAGTTATTTACATAAAAGCTTGTTATGTAGGCTCTATAATAAATGTTGGG
>DJPL01000061.1:0-19952 GCA_002437415.1 Ruminococcaceae bacterium UBA6413
CTCTTCTGCCATAAAGGGGTGTTGGCGATAAGACACACAAACGATTGCGTTTAAAAAGCCGTCATAAGCGGGACGCTGACGCTCTGTTCGACCCCCGGGGGGGCTGTACAGATATCTTAGGATAGTACGTTTTTTGGAAGTTTCGGTGACAGTGCAGTTGCATTGATAAACTCACGAAATTATTAACACCCTGTCAGCATTGAAACTGTTTTCAGCGGTGTTGGTTATATATTTTTGTACTGCCACATTTTTAATATACTCTAACAATTTGATAAAAACTACACGCTCTGCCAAGCACTAATTCTTGGCTTATGAACGCTCTGTTGGTTTTGCGTCCTGCAAAACTTTGGGCGTTCAATATCGGGCATCCTTGCCCGTCCCTTGCCAAAGGGAGCTGGCTTGCGGCAAGGCTTACTTGTTTTCAATACAATCATATTCAGCGGCACTTTCATCGTTCGTATTACGCATACCTTATCTGCCGTCAAGACTGAGGGATCGCCTGCTACCAACCTTTCTGCTTTTGCTAACACCTCCGCTAACAATCCCTCGGTCACAGTGCCGAAAAACTTGGTTCTATTCTGCACATCATTAACCGGAAATTTGAAGAATTACTGAAAATGCTGTGCCGCACTAATTTAGCCCCCCTTTACACAATAAAGCTACATCACGATACTTCTTTTTTAACAGACCTTTTAACACACAAAACGGCAGATACGCTTTCGCGTACCTGCCGTAATCGATTTATAAAATTCTCACTGCCGTTTATTTTCGCCGTTTTTTATGTTCGGTAAGCCGATATCATTACAAAATGCGGGTGTATGATATCTTTTCCTTACGGACCTGCGGGTGCGGGAGTAGAAGTTGCCGGGACTGTTTCGTCCGGGGGCAGGTCGACCTGATTGAACATAGTGTAGCCGAGCATAGAATATCTTTCCGGATATGCACCTAAAAGATAGCCGTCAACATAATAATTGTCGGTGGGGTCAATTGAGGTCTTTGTAAATGCGTTTGAGGTATCCGTCACTCTGCTTATATCTTCGATATCTGTTTCGCACCAATATGTCATTACTACCTTGCACTTATCATCGACCAGAGCAAAATAATAGCCCTCGTCCTCGTCCGTTGAAAATGTATTCAGCTTATCAAGCAGCTCGTGATCCGGGCTTGCGGAATCAATAGTTACCGCGTACTGGAGCTGTAAATAACCCTGTGCGGTATTCGCAGGACTGTCATCGGCGGGCGCGTCAAGCTTCGCAAGCTTAAGCTCTGTAAAACCCTTATACTTCTCTGCCTTGGCACACATATAAAGATAGTCGCCCGAGCCTACGGTGTAAGTCATTCCGCCCTTTTCATAAGACAGATAGCCTGTCTGTTTTTCGGGCGCGTCGGCTCTGTACTGTATAAGTATCCTCTGTGAGCCGAAATAGAACTCCTTAGCCTTTGCTACAGCCGCCTGAGGCTTTCCCGCATTCAGCGAAAGCGGTAGTATTATAGCCGTCAGAACGCCTATCATGGCAAGAACAACGATAAGCTCAACGAGCGTAAAACCTTTTTTATTGTGAAGACGTATCAATCTACGCATCTGCCTGACCTCCCCTTAAAGCCGTTGACTATAATTCAAGATAATTTTACCATATTTTTTATGCAATGTCAACTGAATTTTTATACTTTGCGAGGGATTTTTAGAGTTTTTACAAATGAATTAGTGAGAGAGGGTAGGGGTATATTAAAACACCCGCCGATCAGCGGCGGGTGTCGTTTAATCCTCAGTATCACTTACAGTCGTATTTTTAACAGGAAACCGTATTTTCAGTATCTTCACCGAATGGAAGAATGCAGGGAAGAGGAACAGGTCCGCGAGCACCCATGCCGCGGGGCTTGCAAGACATACGGCTACATAGCCGAACGCGGGCACAAGACCCAGTGCAACTCCGCCTCTTGCTATCATTTCAAATACACCCGCGAATACGGCAAGCTGACTGTTTCCGAGTCCCTGTATCGAAAAGCGGATAATGTTTACGAACGCAAGCGGGATATAGAACGCCACATTGAGCCACAAAAACTGTTTTGCAAGGTTGAGTATCTCCGTCTGCGTTCCGTCTATAAACAGCTTTGAAAATTCGCCGCCAAACGGGATTATCACTATAAGTGCAATTATCGCATAAGCTATGCCGAGCATTGAGCATTTTTTAACACCGTTTTCGATACGGTCGACTCTTCCCGCACCGATATTCTGACCGCAGTAGGTCGCCATTGTCGAACCCATTGCGTCAAACGGACAGCACAGGAACTGCGTTACCTTACTTCCCGCCGTTACCGCCGCCATATAGGTTTCACCGAGCGAGTTCACCGCCGACTGTAAGAGAATACTGCCGATAGCGGTGATTGAATACTGAAGTCCCATCGGCACGCCCATAGCGCACAGCCTGCTCATCGAGTAGAAGTCAGGCTTAAGGTCATTTTTCGACAAGTGCAGGATATCAAAACGCTTTATCATATAGACAAGGCAGGCAATACCCGATATCAGCTGTGCAAGCACGGTAGCCCAGCCTGCACCCGCAACGCCCATATCAAACACGAGAATGAACAGCAGGTCAAGTCCGACATTCAGAACGCTTGAGATTATCAGAATGACAACAGGCGATTTTGAGTCGCCGAGCGAGCGGATAAAGCCCGATAATATGTTATAGAGGAATGTTACCGGGATACCGAGGAAGATAACGAAAATATAGTCATACGCTTCTTTGAAAACAGTATCAGGCGTATTCATCCAGTGGAGAATGTTGCCGCAAAGAAGGCAGGTAGCGGTCGTCATTACTGCGGCAAAGCCGACACCGAGCCATATCGTATTGCCGACAAACTTACGCAGTCCGTCAAAATCCTTTTCGCCGAATTTCTGCGCTACAGGTATTGCAAAGCCCGCGCACACACCCATACAGAAGCCGAGAACGAGGAAGTTCACCGAGCCTGTCGAGCCGACACCCGCAAGTGCGTTTACACCGAGGAACTGTCCGACAACTATAGTATCGACCATATTGTAAAACTGCTGAAAGAGCAACCCTAACAGCATAGGAAGCATAAATCCGAGTATAAGCTTCATAGGTGAGCCTTTTGTAAGGTCTTTTACTGTTGACATATTTCCCTCCTGCGGCAATGCACCGCTCCAAATTCCGGCGGCAGTGTGCCGCTCCGAATTCCGCCTTTTGCTGACTTTGCGCTAATGGAATTGTCGGCATAACGGCGGGAACAAAACATAGTACGCTATGAGCGTAATCAGTCTGTCGAAAAACCTCTATTGTTATTAAAAAACGGGGTTTGGTTTTGCTTGCTCTGTTGGTTTTGCATCGTGCAAAACTTTTGGCAAGCAATCAAAGCATCCTTGCTTTGGGCGTAGCCCCAATGCGGGTTGTCAGTCGTTAGTGTCGCTGCATCATGCAGCGACTGTGTGCGACTGACTTCAAGCCTCCTTGCTTGGTGAGGGCGGCAGCCCCACACTCAGCCCCGGCACGGATGCCGGGCGTGTATGCCCATAGGCTCTGCACGATGCAGAGCCTATGGGCATACACAGACCTTCGCCGTGGGGAAGGGGTTTGGGGTTTCGGCAAGGATGCCGATATAGAACGCCCAAAGGCTTTGCAAGGACGCAAAGCCCGCAAAGCGTTCTTAAAGGGATAGAGAATTTATGCTATCTTTATAGAAACCAACTTTTTCTACAGTATTAACAGCTTTCCCGACATCAGCCGATTGCTAAGCAATTATACTATATCGTCCCTCCGCTTTCAATCGGTAAAATGCACAACGTATTTAAAGTTATTGCATCGGTTTAGTCTAAACTGCAACGCTCTATCGCTATATTTCATATCGGGCTATTCAACAGAGTAATAACAGCCGAAATCGAAAAAAATTTTGCGTTTTTTCACAAAAGCACTTGACAAACTGCACTATGACGTATATAATGAAAACAGAATATGTTAAACCTATGAGTGAGAGTAGTAGCACCCGTCACTGTATGACAGAGAGTTGCCGGTCGGTGTAAAGGCAATGATACATACGCTTGTGAATGGACTCACGAGGGCAAACCGAGAGCATTATATCTGTATATGCTTTAGGGGCGACGGATACCTCCGTTACAGGTCGCACATATGATAGTATGTGTAGCGAGTGACCGTATTTTACGATACGGTAATTTGGGTGGTACCGCAGGTAAATATACTCCTGTCCCAATCGGGACGGGAGTTTTTTGTTTTATCCCCGAAACTCAATCTACGTTGATAACTATCATGATGGCATCATGGCATAAGGCATGACAGCAGTGCAAAGCCGACATAATGAATTGCCGGACAATATACAGACTGTCGGACGCGGATCTATCCCGCGTAAAACTTAAGCACTCCGCCGAAAAGACTTTCGGGAAAGAAAGCGACACGGTAAAGCATTACATTCAGAGCGCACAGCGTTTTATTACCCACGTTATGCAAATTTTCTTCATAACTGCAAAACATAACGTTCAGAACGCACAACGTTTTATCCCCGCCGTCACGCAAACAATTCCCACTACAGAAAGTAAATCAAAGGCGGAATTTGGAGCGGCACATTGCCGCCGGAATTTGAAGCGGCGCATCGCCGCCGGAATTTGAAGCGGCACACTGCCGCCGGAATTTGGAGCGGCACACTGCCACCGCCGCTTGGAAAGGAAAATTATTATGGCAAACAAGGAAATCCCGTACAAAATCTATCTTGAAGAAAATGAGCTTCCCCGTCAGTGGTACAACGTAAGAGCAGATATGAAAAACAAGCCTGCTCCGCTGTTAAACCCCGCAACACATCAGCCCTGCACTCTTGAAGAGCTGAGCCACGTATTCTGTACAGAGCTTGCAAAGCAGGAGCTTGACGACACGACCCCCTACATCGACATTCCCCAAGAGATAATCGACTTCTACAAGATGTACAGACCCTCTCCCTTAGTAAGAGCATACTGCCTCGAAAAGGCGCTCGGCACACCTGCAAAGATCTACTACAAATTCGAGGGCAACAACACAAGCGGTTCACACAAGCTGAACAGCGCGATAGCTCAGGCTTATTACGCCAAGAAGCAGGGCTTAAAGGGTGTTACTACAGAAACAGGTGCAGGTCAGTGGGGCACAGCACTTTCAATGGCTTGCGCATACCTCGGACTTGACTGCAAGGTATTTATGGTTAAGTGCTCATACGAGCAGAAGCCTTTCAGACGTGAGGTTATGAGAACCTACGGCGCAAACGTTACCCCCTCTCCCTCAATGGAAACAGAGGTCGGCAAGAAGATAAACGCAGAATTCCCCGGCACAACAGGCTCGCTCGGCTGTGCAATTTCCGAAGCCGTTGAATGTGCAACGACACACGAGGGCTACAGATATGTTCTCGGTTCGGTACTGTCACAGGTACTTCTGCACCAGACGGTTATCGGTCTTGAAACAAAGACAGCCTGCGAAAAGTACGGCATCAAACCCGATATGATCATCGGCTGTGCAGGCGGCGGTTCTAACCTCGGCGGTCTTATCTCTCCCTTCATGGGCGAAAAGCTCCGCGGCGAAGCAGACTATGAGTTCATCGCAGTTGAACCCGCATCGTGCCCCTCGCTCACAAGAGGTGTTTATGCTTACGACTTCTGCGACACAGGCGCAGTTTGCCCGCTCGCTAAGATGTACACGCTCGGCAGCACATTCATTCCCTCTGCAAACCACGCAGGCGGTCTGCGTTACCACGGCATGAGCAGCGTGCTTTCTCAGCTCTACCACGACGGATATATGACAGCCCGCTCAGTAGAGCAGACAAGCGTATTTGCCGCCGCTGAGCAGTTTGCAAGAATCGAGGGCATTCTCCCCGCTCCCGAGAGCAGCCACGCAATCAGAGTTGCAATTGACGAGGCTCTCAAGTGCAAGGAAACAGGCGAAGAAAAGACTATCCTCTTCGGTCTTACAGGCACAGGCTACTTTGATATGGTTGCATACCAGAAGTTCAACGACCACGAAATGAGCGACTACATTCCTACAGACGAAGAACTTAAGGTCAGCATGGATCGTATGCCTAAGGTTGACTGAGCATATAATATTATTGTCCTTGATAAAATTTGATATATGAAAACGCCGCCGGGAGTGATGACCCCGGCGGTGTTGTTTTCAATCAATTTTGTCAACTTTGCTATCAAAACTACTCTGTATATCTATCAGTTATGATTACAGCTGCACCAGCTAGCAATTTAATAATTAGCGCTAATGGTGAATTTAGGCTTTTGATATTACTAACCGTTTCAATAAGAAATTCCATTGACTTTTTTCCAAGTTTTAACGCTCTGCAATTACATTCTTTATCTGTTTTAACTTTATCAAATATTTCTCCCTGTTCTTCGTTTTGCTTTTTTAACTTTTTTACAATAGCATTCTGTAACTTTTTCTTATTATCTTCATTTTCAGTCATATAAAGCAAATCAAAATAGCAATCCGGACGAATTTGCAAAACGTTATTTCCTCTTTGAATCTCAATATAACCGTTATTGCTTTCAATATAATTTCTTATTTCGTTATATAAATTTGGATCTGGCATAGGAATAACAATCCGATTTTTTTCTTGATCATATCTAATCCGATCTCTTATTTGTTCTAATGATTTTTTCCAGTCGAATTTTTCCGGATAACGTGCCTGTTTTTTCAGTTTTAAAGACCTGACTTTTTCTGACGTTATCCCTAAATATTTCCCTATAGCATAATCACTGCATTCGTTGTAATTTAGTACTCCGTTGGTATTATTTTTATCTATCATAGCTTTCATAAAAATATCAAACATCATCAACTCAATTTCTGATTTGCTGGTAGCACCAAAATTCCTGTCAAAAAACAATTCTTCCAATCTTTCAAATGCTTCTGCTTTAAATGTTTTTCTATCTTCTTCATCACTGAAATATGAATCTAACAGTTCAATGCCATTGCTTATTTCTCTGTTAACTGGATTTAATTCTTTTTCCATATTATTCTCCCCCTATCTGTTTATAGTTTATATAATATATATCACACATTCCACTCTTTGTCAAGTAAGACTAATCCAAATAGCAGAGCGGACGCAATTTTTATCATAGTTTACAGCGTTTCCTTTTTTTGACAACGCCGTCAATATGGACTATTGAAGCGCCATAATTTGAATTACCACCTTGTCACTTTATCCGCCCAAAGACGTTAAATGCGACATCGCTGACGAACACAAAAAATTCACCGTTACACCTTTTAATGCTCCTGTTGCCCCAAGTATCATGAATCCGATCCAGAGTACTCCAAATAAAATAGCGATAAAAATAAAAATATGTCTCGTCCGGTCTTTTCTTTTGTAATATGATTGTATTTTTTCCTCACACGCTTTAAATTTACTGCCTGATTCTTTATAATCAAGCATATTCTGATACATATTAAGCGCTTCTTTCCAGTCTATGTAATTTTTAGAATTTAGCTTTTCGTTTGCTATGCAATAATAATATTCTTTTATATTATCAAAGCACATTGCCATCTTTTCTTGCGAATCTTTATAATCTCGTATCGAATTGAGCATATCGTTAATCTTTAAATAATCATCGGGCACCTCTGCAAACTGCAATTGATACATAGCCTGCTGGTATATTTTTTCTGACTGTTCTAAATATGCTTTTTCATTTCTGTCATTTATGAATGTGATATAACCGTTAAGTTTATTTTTAAGATCCTCATCGGCAAATCGTATAACCTTTTGATACGTTTCTTCTTCATCAAAAGGTTTAGCTTTATCTTTAAGCCGTTCTACTTTTTTAACTTTCATCTTCGCCATAAGCTTATATAAATAAGCCTGTGCGTTCTCCGGGTCGCTGTCAAGCACACGTTCGCAGTATTCGTCCGCTTCTTGCCAGTTTCCGTCCTCTAAGAAAAGTGAAATACGCTTCAGCAAAGGAGCAACACCCGAATTTGCCGTCTGTCCCGCCGCAACCGTTTCCTTTACAGCAGACTTTGGCTCGTCCTTATTTATAACTTTCTTTATACCACGCACTATGTCGTTGATAAAGCCTATCTTGCTCATATCCTGCGCCTGCAAATGTGCGAACTCCTCGGGCAGTTCATAAGCGTCCATATCCTTATAGCAAGGGATAAGCAGCTTTGAGCGGTCGGTTTTCATAAGCTTGAGATAACGTGACCACTCATTCTTTACCCATACCGCCGTGAAATATTCCGGCTTTGAGCCGATAACAAGCATAACCTTTGCACTGTTCAGTGCGGCGAATATGTAAGGCTCATATTCCTGTCCGAGCTTGTCTTCAAGCGTTATCGCCGCATAGAATACCTTGAAGCCCTCCTGCGTCAGCTGGTGATATATGTCGTTCGCAAGCACGCTGTCCTGTGTGCGCTTTCCGCTTTCATCGGTTTCCTTATAGCAGATAAATACATCGTAGGGCTTTTCGTTCTGCGAGATAGTGAGAATGCCTTTCTGTATCTCGTCTATCGCCTTTGCTTCCGCCTCATAGATGATTTTCTGACTGATGTCGGCATACTGTATGGCAAGCTTGTAGTCTTCATCGGCGGTGATGGCGTCATAGGACGTTCTGTGACAGGTGGGTACGCGCTTGTAGGTCGTGGGGTCTTCAACGTATTCAATGCCATATTTGCACAGAATTATGCCCCAGTAAGCTTCCGACTGTGTGTTGTCAAGTCCGACAATTTTATTATATATTTCCTCCGCCTTGTCAAACTCGGACTTTAAACGGAGCGTATTCGCACGGTTGAAAAGATTGCCGACCACATCGTCGGTTATCTTCGGTATTGTCTGCTCCGTACCGCAGTATTCGCAGGTTGCGGTTGTTTCGTTTTCGTTTGTTTCAAGTGTGCCGCCGCACATTTTGCATTTCAATGTTGACATCATTTATTTTTCCCTTCATTTTCATCGTAGCAGTACGGTTATTTTTCCTTGAGTGCCTTTACCTTTGCATTCCTCTTGGCATTCGTAGCATAAAATACCCGATTTATTTAAAATTCGTATGATCCCAGTTGCCTTTTGCAACAATCTGATCTATATACTTTACCTCTTTGCGTGCAGTAAGTTCGATGTTATAAACATTTTCATTAACCGACGGCAACGTTTCCGTATAACGAGATATTCTGTCTCTGTAATAGCAAACTAGCCTCTCCTTTTCAGGATTATTCATAGCTTTTGATAAACAATTTTTTGAATACTGAAGTTTCTGGGCGTGCGCACTGAATTCAACAGTTTTGTCTTTATACTCTTTATCTTTCTTTAATTTATCGGTGTCAAGTTCATTTATTTTATTTTTAGCTGAATCTATACCGTCTTTTACGACATCTTCTCTGTCTGAATACGGTACTTTTTTTGCCTTAGTGCTGATTTTGTCGCCTACCACAAACGAAATTATCGAAATAATTACAGAAAAAATCATAATAGGATATATAACGTTACTAACGCTGTAATCTACACCATGAGCGTTTAATCCGTAAATTAAAATCACTGCGGCAATACCCGCAAATATCCCGCCGATAATATTAGCTTGTTTTATATTGCGCTTTGTCTGATTTATTTTGTTTAATTTTGCTTTGCATAAGCTTATATACTCCGATTGGCGATTTATTGACTCCTTGTAATTCTCATTATCTCTTTTTTTGTTATTTGCTATTTTTGCTGAAGAAGATTCGATTTCTTTTTCTAATCTTTCGATGGTGCTTATATGGTCTTTATAGGTTGTATTGATCTTCACCATATCATCTGTTGCAATCAAATGCATATATTCCAGAAATGCCGCTTGTATCTGCTCAAGTTCTTCGCCCTCAGCCGTTTGACAAACATAACTATGCAGTTCCGAAATTTTTTCTATATCAACATTGTAACAATCGTTCAGACATTTGGTTTCAACAAGTATAAGCCCCCACCAGCCGATATAGCTTTCCGGAAAGTTAGTGGATATTTCTTTATACACCACACCTGCCGCCGGATAATTGCCAAGGTCAAGCAGATTTTTAGCATTTTCGGCTTTTCTTGAAAGCGTATTATATAACATCGAATTATCAGCCATACCATACTTTGCCGATATTTTTCTTATATCGGACGACTTCTTATCACCGATAATTTTCTGAACGCCTCTTACAAGGTCCTGCATTGCGCCAATCTTGCTCATATCCTGCGCCTGTAAATGTGCAAATTCATCGGGCAGATCATACGCGTCCATATCCTTATAGCAAGGAATTATCGCACGGTTTCTATCCGTTTTCATAAAATCTATGTATCTTGCCCATTCATTCTTTACCCAGACTGCGTTGAAATGCTCGTACTTTGTTCCGACAACAAGCATTACCCTCGCACTGTTCAGCGCCGCAAATATATAAGGCTCATACGCCGTTCCGAGCTTATCTTCAAGGGAAATTCTCGAAAAAAATACTCTTAATCCCTTTTCGGTAAGATTATCATATATGTCCTGTGCAAGAACGCTGTCAACAGTCCTCTGTCCGTTCTCGCCTGTCTCCTTATAACATATAAACACATCGTACGGTTCTTCTGTTCCGACTACAGACAAAATATCCTTCTGTAAGCAATCAATGACCTTCGCTTCATTGCGATATATGCGCTGTGCGCTAAGCTCTGCGTTTTCTATTGCCTGCTTATAATTATCGTCGTCAAAAATACTTCCGAAAGAGGTTCTGTGACAAGTCGGAATTTTCTTTGCGGTTGCCGGGTCGTCAACATATTCTATACCGTATCTGCACAGACAGATACCCCAATATGCTTCCGCCTCTTCGGGAAACTCGGCTGTTATATTTTCATATATCACTTCCGCTTTGTCAAACTCATTCTTTAATCTGAGTCTGTTTGCGCGATTATAAAGATTGATACGTTTTTCATCATCTGCGCCGGAAACAGTCTGCTGAGTGCCGCAATACTCACACTCTGCTACTGTCTTGCCTTCTTCAACAGAAAGGTTTCCGCCGCACATTTTACATTTGTAGACCGACATATTTTCTTTCCTTATCTATCGTTCACTTACGCGCCAACCTTATAATATACCCCTGTGGTCAACGTGTATTGTTATATGTTTCTCAATCCTGTTCGCCGTAGCTGTACGGTTGTTTTTACTTGAGCACCTTTACCTTTGCGTTCCTCTCGGAAATCAGTCTGCAAAGCTCCTCAGCCAACTGCTGAGAATTATCCGATCCGTTTTTCACACTGTCGGAAAACGAACTGAATTTTACTGAAATATCGCTTTCAATGCCGCTCAGCAAAGGGTTGCTCACAGGGTCGGAATAGCGTACAGCCTCGTACACCTTGTTGCAGGCTTGTCTTGCGTTATCGTCCGTTGCATAACCTTTCAGGCTCTCAGCGTCCGCTGTAAGCAGGCGGATAAACTGCGTCTGTGTTTTGATTTTTGCGTCTGTCTGCTCTACCGTTTCTACTGCAAGCTTTGCCTTAGCAACAGTGATTATATATACACCGAGAACGACTGCGCAGGCTATTATTCCGATAAAAGAGAACGCGTCGGGGATAAGCATTGTAAGCGAGCCGAGTACAAGCATAGCAACAAGTCCGCCGTAGCTCAGCGAAATCAGAGATACGTTATAGAAGAACTTATTAAGCGAATCGGCTCTGAATGCGAAATATGCGCATAAAAGCTGACCTATGAAAGCCGCCGTGACTGCAATATAGCCTATAAAGAATGATGAGTTCAGCTCTTTTCCCATATTCAGTGCAATCGTAAATGAAACCACATTGAATATAACAAGCGCAACCGCCCATATTACCGTATATATACCGAATTTCTTTTTCATTTAAATATCCCCCTTAGATTTTTTCGCCGCACTCAAGGCAGAACTTTGCTCCCTCGGGGAGCTCGTTTCCGCACTTCGGGCATACCGTTACGAATTTGTGACCGCATTCGGGGCAGAATTTGCCTTTTACCACCGTCTTGTTACACTCGGGACACACTATCATTCCGTCAGGGACGGCAGGCTTTACCTTTTCTCCGCATTCAAGACAGAATTTAGCGTTTTCGGGTAACTCTGCGCCGCACTTTTCGCATCTGACAGCGGCTTCTTTTTTATCGGGCGAGAGCGTCGGTTCAGACTGCCGAGCCGTCTGACCTATATTACCTGTCATATTGTCAAACTGCCCCATCATAGCGCCCGCCATTTTCATTCCCGCCATCATGCTGACCATATCCGAGGCTATTCCGCCGCCTGCCGAGCCGCCGTTAGAACCCATATTTCCTATTCCCTCGGCATAAGCCTTCTGAACTTCAGCCTGCAATACGTCTTTCTGATTATAGCCTTTCGCCTGCATAACCTCAGCTTCCGCTAAGCCTGTGGCTTTCATAGCTGTCGCTTCTGCCTGTGCCGCTATAACCGCTCTTTCAGCTTCGCGCTTTGCTATCTCGGTCTGTGTCGTCTGCTTTTCAAGCTCGGTCTGACGCTTTGCCGCTGTGATCTCCGCTTCGGCTTTAGCCTGTGCGGTACTGTATCTTGCTTCTGCCTCAGCCTTTGCGGTGCGGATATCAGCCTCCGCATCAAGCATTCTCTTCTGCAAAGCTATAGTATGTAATTCGCGTATTCTCTTGAAATTCGGGTCATTTTCGGGCAGAACGACAGTAGTCAGATAAAACTGAGGAATTGTAAGTCCATACTCCTCAAACCCGGGCACTATTGCCGATTTCAACACCTCTGACAGCTCCGCAAGATGCTCGTCTATTTCAAGAAGGTGGATATTTTTCGACTTGATAGCAGTAGAAAGGTTTGATTTAACCGCTGTGGAAATAAGCGGACGGAAACAATCCTGCAATGACTTTGAAAAAGCGGTGCTGTTATCGTCCCATGCTATTCCGTCCATTGTGCCGACAAGCTTTATCAGCAGTTTTCTGCTGTCGCTTACCATAAGGTTCATATTACCGCACGCACCGAGTTCAACAGGTATTCCGGAATCGGGGTCGATATAACGCACCTTTGAATCCGTGCCCCATTTCAGCGACATCTGAACCGTCTTGTTGACGAAATATACTTCACAGTGGAACGGTGTCTGATCGCCTGTCATGCGGTTCAGCAGTTTGCCGAGCTTAGGTACATTCTGCGTTTCGAGAGTATACCTGCCCGCTCCGAACAGATCGAGTGCCTGACCGTTTATGAAGAATACCGCTTCCTGGCTTTCATGGACTATCAGCTGGGTAAGGCTGTTGAAGTCTTCACAAGGGTGCTTCCATACAAATGTGGAATTATCCCCTTCGTATTTGATTATCTGTGCTATCTGTCCCATAAATCACACCTCATCGTCTTTCATTCTATCAGCTAATCTTTTTAGACATTTTAACGCCAAAAAGTGTCTGATACGACTAATTATACTTCAATTATAGTCATATTAGACACTTTTGTCAACAACTTTCAGTCTGATATGATAAAATCTGTACAGGAGGGGTGAGTATGGCACATTATCAGAGATTACGCGATCTGCGCGAGGACGCGGACAAGACACAGCAGGAGATAGCCGACTATCTGGGCACATCTGCACAGCACTACGGAAAATACGAATCGGGTAAAGCGGAAATACCGCTTGAACGCGCCGCTCTGCTTGCTAAATATTATAATGTCAGCCTGGATTATATCGCAGGAATTTCCGCTATCCGCCACCCTCTGACATCGGACAACTTGCTTTCGCCTGTCGGGATACTTTCGGATAAAATAACACGGCTTTCGGATAACGAAAAACAAGCTGTAAAAGATACACTCAGTTCGGTTATAAATATGATCAAATAAAAACACCACCGCGGAGCTGCTGTTACTCCGCGGCGGTGTCTTTATGCATTAAATTGAAATATAAGCAAAATCAAGAATAATATTACAGCTCCTATTGAATTTTTTTTGCAACTTTTGCACTAAATTTTCAATACAACACAAAAAACCGCCGCAGATTTTTGAAACCTACGGCGGTTTTTATCACTGTTCGGGCGGCTATTGCCTTATCACGCTTAATCTGCCCTTATCCATTTCACATACGGTATCGCACAGCACCTCAATATCCTCCGCGCTGTGTGACGCTATAAGTATAGTCTTGCCCTTTGTTCTGAGGTCGAGCAGATAGCGGCGCATATCAGCAACGCCGTCCTTGTCAAGTCCGTTCATCGGCTCGTCAAGGATAAGCAGGGCGGGGTCTTCCATTATCGCCTGTGCAAGGCCGAGGCGTTGACGCATTCCGAGCGAATATTTCTTCACATGGCGCTTAAGCTCCGGTGAGAGCCCCACTGTCTGCATAGCGCTGTATATTGCTTGCTTATCGGCTTTTTTGCCAAGGTCGGCAAGCAATTTTAAATTCTTGTATCCGGAATAATACGGGATAAAACCCGGTGTTTCAATTATTACTCCGACGCTTTCGGGGAAGTCGCAGTCCTTGCCAATCTCCTTGCCCGCTACCGTTACTTTGCCCGATGTTGCGCGGACAAACCCGCATATACACTTCATCAGCATGGTTTTGCCGCTACCGTTGCGGCCGATAAGACCGTGTATTTTGCCCGTTTCAAACGTCACCGAAACACTTTTAAGTATCTCCGTCTTGTTTATTGTCAGGGATAGATCGTTTACTGTTATCATGAAATTTCCTCCGAAAGAAGCGAAACGCTCAGGCGTTTTATTCGCAGTGTGCATGCGGTAATAAGCAGTATGTCGGCTATAACAAAGTACAGATATGAGTACCATATCGGCTTTATCGGCTCGCGGATTATCTCCGTGTAATGCATCCATATTATGGAATTACCCATAGGAAATAACCACATAAAATCGTTGCCGAGGGCGCAGGTAGCCACTCCGAGGGCTATGACCGCGGTACATATGAACATACCTGTCATTTTGCCCGATGATATCCTGCAAATGAGGAGCACGAGCGACAAAAGAAAAAGGTATAATATGATGAGTACCAACGTGTGTACCATGGTACATATGGGGTCAAGCTGGTTGTAAAGATTTTCCGGGAGCAACAGAGTTGCAAAGGTGTTCATCTCGTCGGGGAACTTTGCGGCATAAAATCGTGTCGCTTCACTCCACGATGAATTAAATACGGTGTTGCCGACAGACATTCCCACGACTGCAAGAAATACGGCAGCTATATAGCTTACAACAGCTGTCAGAGCGAGCAGAGTCTGCCCATAAAGCCAGTTCAGCTTTCCGCTCCTACAGATAACGAAGAGTGAGTTGCCGTCAAACTTCGGGAAGTCGCTCATAAGCACAAGAAACACCGACGGCAACAGAAGTACCGCCACCCACGAGTTGCCGACCGCTATAAACGGCTCAAGTACATTCATAGGACTGCCGTACCTGTCTGCACGCTGTGCCAGCGTATCAATAAAGAGCGTTTTTATAAATATAAGCAAAACTATAACAATGATGCTTCTGGGGTTTGTGATCCATTTTATGTATTCGCACCTTGCGACCGACCACATCTTTGAAAGGCTGATCTGTTTATGCACCTTTATCCGCACCGCCCTTTCCGAAAAATACATATACCGCAAACGAAAGCAGTATAAGCACGCCGTAATAGCACGCAAGAGCGACGGTCGCCCGCGAAACAATACCGTTCGCCGCAAGCGGAGAAGCCGTATTGCCTATTGTTAAAAGCGCTTCGTTTGTATTACCGATATCCTGCACGGCAAGTCCTGTAAGCCATGAGCCGAGCTGTGTCAGGCAATACGCGATCATAAACGGGATACAGCATATAAGATACTTGTTTTCGGTGTACGCCGTCACTATCAGCGAAAATATTGACATTACTATCCCATAGATAAACATATCGAGCATATTGACAAGATATATTCCGAGCACACCGATACTTTCAAACAGACCGAGCTGAATATCCGAAAAACCGTAATACATCTGAACATCATAGCAGTCTATATGCGGAAACCTTATAACCACAACAAGCACATAAAGAAAGTACCCGATAAGACAGCATATGCCGCTTGCGAGCACAGCCGATATGAATTTTGAGCATTTGAGTCTGCGGTAACCTGTGCGTATAACCTCATAGCGGGTAAAGCCCGAGCTTTTGTCATCGCACAGCGCATTCACAAAGCACAGAGGCAGAAGCAACGGAAGAAACATATTCAGCCAGCTACCGCCCTTAAGCCCGGACAATACACAGGCGCTGAAGCTGATATCGCCCGTATATATCCGCTGTGTGTCGATAAGCAGATCCCAGACCGACAAGGATTGATTTCTGTCGAAATCATAGTCGGCAGAAGCCGTAAAGCATATTGCAAAAATCAGCAACAGGCATATATAAAACGACTTATCTCCGAGTATGCGTTTAAGGTAAGAAAGTGTTGCTCTGAACATATCAGCCCTCTTCCTCTTCCGTGTAGAACGCCGCCTTGTTATAACGGAAATTCTCTCCGGTATCGGCATCTATATAGCAGGTGTACACGAGATCGTTGTTCTTGTTCTGAATAACGACCTTCCACGCGGGGGTCGTTGCACTCTTCTGCTCCTCAAGCGGAATATCATACGATCCGTAATATTTGAGCGGTGTGTATACAAGGTCGGCACTGAGCACCTCAAACGATACCTGTTCGGTAAGCGACTGCTCTATTTTGCTTATCGCTTTATCAAACGGAAATAACTCTTCCGTTACCTTTTCATCGGTGATCGAGCCGATTCTTCTGTAGCCGTAAAAGCTGTCAATATCATCGGTCGTAACCATACTGCCGTCGCACAGTGTGGTTTCATACATACTGTCACTGCTGAGATAGAAACGATCCCAGTCAAAAGGTATTCCCCCGTATGTCGGAGTTGTGGTAAAAGAATAGAAATATTTATCCGAATCGTACTGTTGTACCATGACAGACATAACTTTCATATCATATACGGGCGACTTCGGGCAGGGGGCATTGTTGACATAGCTTTCGAAAAAAGTTACCGCATCGGCAACGCTTATCTCCTTACCGTCAAGCAACCTGAATTTCTCGGTGCTGTCACGGTCGTAGCTCCCGATCACTTTATAATACCCTCTGATCTCGGCGTCCCAATTTTCAAGGAAAAGATCGTTCTTTTTGCCGTTATCTTCGCAGTAATGCTCAACCAGAACACCCTTGCAGACATTAGACAGATAGTTTCCGATAGGCGGACCGAATTCAAGAAAAATATTGCGATCGGTGATCTCCGAGCTAGCCTTTTCGATCCGATGAGCATATTCCGAGCCGTCTTTTTCAACAAAATGAGAATAAGGAGAATAGAAATAAAATGATATTACGTTTTTTTCGGAAACCGCATCATCGTAATGCTTCCTGAAATTCTTTATCGGATATTCGCCTTCTTGCCTATTGCTTTCTTCATCGGGAATATAGTAGTAGGAGAAATAGTCGTCATTAAATTTTTCATTTGGGAAAAGATATGCGAACATCTCTTTGAAGTCATCATAAAATTCTGACGGAGCCTGTCTGTTTACTGCCGCCTTGTCAAAAGAACAGATATATGAAACGCTCTTTGGTACAAGGCTCACAAAATCCTCGGATATACTGAACTTTGTGTTCTCGCGGATCATCTTCTTTACTTCGTCGCCGGTATAATAGTTAATTTTATTCTGACGCTTTAAAGCTTCCGGAATATCACCGTCGGTATTGTCGGTGCTGTTGCTTGCACTTTCGACATTGCTGTTGATACCGCCGCCACTGCAACCTGCGCAGGCGCAAAGCATGAAAATTGCGAGTGTTATTGTTAAAAAGCGTTTCATATACTGTATCTCCTTTTTATATTAAGGTAAGAAAGTGTTGCTCTGAGCATATCAGCCCTCTGTCTATTCCGTGTAGAACGCCGCCTTGTCAAAGCTGAAATTGTCGCCTGTATCGGCATCTATATAGCAGGTGTATACAAGATCATTATTCTTGTTCTGAATAACGACCTTCCATGCGGGCGAGGTTTCCCGCTTCTGCTCTTTAAGCGGAATGTCATACGGACCGTAATATGTCATCTGTTCATATACAAGGTCGGCGCTGAGTACCTCAAACGATACCTGCTCTGTCAGTGACTGCTCTATTTTGCTTATTGCCTTATCAAAAGGCAGAAGCTTATCCGTTACCTTTTCATCGGTGATAGACCCCGCTCTTACATAGCCTACAAAGCTGTCCATATCATCGGTCACAGCCATTGTGCCGTAAAAACCCGTGGTCGTGCGCAGTTCGCTTTCGGAGGAGAGCCGAAAACGACCCCAGTCAAGCGGAATTCCCGCATAGGTAGGCGTGATATAAAACATGAAGAAATATTTATCCTCGCCGCACTTCTTTACATCGACACCTGTTACCTTGGTGTCATATACCGGATCTTTCGGGCACGGCAGATCATTCATATAGTTTTCAAAGAATACCACCGCGTCCGCAACACTTATCTCCTTGCCGTCAAGCAATTTGTACTTATCTGTGCAATCGGGAGTGCATGAGCTGACGGTTTCGTATTCTTCACAGATAACGGTTCCTGTGACCTCAAGCCAATAATCGTTCTTTTCGCCTTTCTCCTTGCTGTAATACTCCGCAAGTACGCCCTTATTGACGTTTGACAGGTAATTGCCTATAGGCGGTCCGAACTCAAGGAATATATTGCGGTCTGTGATCTCTCCCTCGTCCTTTTCAACCCACTCGGCATACGGCGTATAGAAATAATATGATATTTTCCTTTTGCCGTCTGCCGCTTCGTCAAAATACTTTTTGACGTTTTTTATAGGGTATTCGTCCTCTTTCATATTTTCCATTTCCTCATCTGTTCTGATGTAGTAATAGAAAAAGTAGTCATCGTCAAATTTTTCGTCCGGGAAAAGATATGCGAACATCTCCTTGAATTCGGTATAAAAATCGGAGATATCCGGTCTGTTGACAGGTGCATAGTCAAAATAGCTGAGATATGAAACGCTCTTAGGGACGATGCTCTCGAAATCCTCCGATATACTGAACTTTGTGTTTTCTTTGATGATCTTCTTTACTTCGTAATTTGTATAGTAGGCTATTTCGTTTTTGCGTTTTAACGCTTCGGGAATGCCGGTGTCGTTATCGTCTGTCTTGTCGGTGCTGTCATTATCGGTACTGCTGTCGCTTTGCGTGCTGTCATTATTTATGCTGTTGTTTTCTTCACTGCACCCTGTAAGCGGGCAGAGTAACAGACTTGCCAGAATAATTGCTAAAAATTTTTTCATTTTTTTGTTCCTCCTGTGATCTCATGGATTTTTCACATCTTAATTGTAACACATTGTACAATGTGTCGCAAGGTACTATGTGCAAAAATAATCAACGAAAATCGTGGAGCATTTTCGTTGATTATATACAAATGGTGGGAAACAGCTGTCAGTTTAAACGTATCAGTTCGTAGAGAAAGTCTGTTTTTAGTGTACTTCTATTATAACGTTTTTGTAATTAAGATTGATGGCAGGCTACCGATAGTGCTGTTTGTCGGGTAGCACTTCTCGGGTTCGCTATTCTGCGCGATGTAGTTTTTTGTTTTTGGCATAACGAAAATGTTTGATGTTTTTGCGCGATAGCAGGCTACCGATAGTTCTCTTTGTCGGATAGCACTTCTCGGGTTCGCTATTCTATGCGATAACGTTGCTGCTATGAACGAGGGAAAGCACCAAAGGGACTAGGTGCAAGTCTGAGCCTTGCTTACACAAGGCTCGTGCACTCCGCTAAAGCTCCGTTGGACTTAGCAGCCCAGTGCAGCGAAGCGAAACGTCCGAGTGCTTGCGAAAGCAAGACTCAACCCTGTACCCTTAGGTTTTCCCCAAAATCAGTTATTCCTCTTGAGCGACGAGAGGAGCGGGAGCATTGCTTTTGCAATGCTCAGTCACGCATCCCTCTTTCCTTACCCACACCCATACCCCGCTAGGGTGTTGGCTAAACTCGTACAACCTCCCGAATATCGTATATCCTGTCATTTCAGGAACGCTTAACGCTACAC
>DJPL01000061.1:20020-37687 GCA_002437415.1 Ruminococcaceae bacterium UBA6413
GGTTAATGTTAGTGCAGTTGCACAGATACACTCACGAAATTATTAACACCTTGTTAGTACGGAAACCGTTTTAAGCGTTGTTGGCTGTATAGTTATCACTCAGGCTTTTTTACAATATGTTGCACTGCAATTTCAATGGAATTTGATAAGTTGAGGATATATATCGACAGTTTGAAACAGCTGTCAGTTTAACTGTACTATTTCAGTATCCTCACCCACGCTCATAAGCTGTTTGTTTATCGCTCTTGTCCTTGTTCCGACAAGCATTTCAAGGTCGCTGTCGACCTGCTGTAAGTGATTTTTCGTCTTTGTCAGCACGCTTTCAAAGCTCTCAAACTCTTTCCTGACACTGCTGAGTATCTTCCATACCTCACTGCTTCGTTTCTGCACGGCAAGGGTACGGAAGCCCATATACAGCGAGTTCAGCAGTGCGGACATAGTGGACGGACCTGCTATGCTGACCTGATAATTACGCTGTAGCTCCTCCACCAGTCCGAGCTTTACGACCTCGGCATACAATCCCTCGAACGGCAGGAACATAACCGCAAAATTAGTCGTGTACGGCGGGCAGATGTACTTGTCGTGAATATCCTTTGCGCACTTCTTTATCGCTACAATAAGCGCCTTTGACGCTTCTTCGATCATCACCTTATCGCCGCTGTCGTAGGCGTTGCAAAGGGCGGTGTAGGTATCACCCGGGAATTTTGAGTCGATCGGCAGGTACACGGTATCGTCATTCTTACCCGGGAGCTTTACCGCAAACTCAACATGATTGCGGCTGTCGGGGACAACTGCGACCTCGGTATCATACTGTCCGGGAGCCAGTATATCCGAAAGGATAGCACCGAGCTGCATTTCTCCGAGAATGCCCCTGTTCTTGACATTTGACAGGACTTTTTTCAGATCTCCTACACCTGCGGCAAGGCTCTGCATTTCGCCGAGTCCGCTGTACACCTTGTTAAGCTGTTCGCTGACTGTCGCAAATGAACGGCTTATCTTGTCGTCAAGCGTTGTCTGAAGCTTCTCGCCGACCATTCCGCGCATTTCTTCAAGCTGATTTTTCGTATTTGCGTTTATGCTTCCGAGCTGAACCGCCATTTCGTTACGCATATTCTGCATATCGGCGGCGTTTCTCTGCTCAATGCTCTGAAGCCGCTGTTCAAACTGCGACAGCAGTCTTGCCGTGCCGTCCGCGTTTTGCTTCTGCGTGTCGGTGAGCGTACCTCCGAGATTGGTGACAAGGCTTACAAGTTCAGTCCTTAGCGCGGTTTCGCTGTTTAACCTGCTTGCCTGCGCGGTATCGAGCTTTGCACAAAGCTGTGCAGTCCGCTCGGTGAGCATATCAAGCTGTGCGGCTGTCTGCCCGTCTGTCTTTTCCTTGCCGCTGATATTATCGGCAAGCTTTTTCTGCGACAAAAGAGTTATGACCGATATTATCACCGATATCAGGCTGACGGCAAGCGTTATTATAAGCAGTAGTTCCATATTCGTTGCTCCTTTTAAATTGTTATACTGCTATTATAATAAAGTTTATTCGGGCGGTCAACGTTTTAATGGCGGGGTGTACTGTTTATGGGACAAAAAATACGGTCACCCGAAGATGACCGTATTTCATTTATTATTCAGCGGTATTCTTATAGCTTATAGTAATATGGCATATTGCGAACACGACCGACAGCACAATAAGCGGAATGTTCAGCGTCAGTATGCCGCTTTCGAGAAAAAGCACAGACGGCAGAATTGACAGTGTAAGTGCCTTTGCAACGCTGTTTCCCTTGCGGAATACTATCCAGCCGCCGCAGTAGAGTGCAAGAAGAACTATGCCGAGTATAAGGTACAGCATCTGCGCGCCGTCAAATATGTAACCGAGCGTTACAAACGGCAGTTGTATGAACATCAGTATGAAACAGCCGAAGCGACCTATCTGCTCACCTGTTTCGACAAGCTTGTTGTGATAATTATCTGCAAAGCCGTCTTTGTTTGTTGCCGCGTAAATTATATTCGGTATCAATAGGACAACAACAAACAAAAAACCTATAAGATTAAACCATTCCATTTAATGACACACTTTCTCATGCAACGCCGAAGCCGAGAATTTCGACATATGTCGTCTTATCGTCACCGCTCTGTGTAACAGGCTTTATGCTGACCTTGTGCGTTCCCTCAGTGCCCGTATATGCAAGTGTGGCAACCGGATTACCCCAACCGTCGGTCGAGCTTGTCGCAACGGTTGTGAAGACCTCTCCGTCAACCGTAAACTCCAACGAGCCGAATACGGCACTGTTGTTGCATTTATAGACGAGCATAAGATTTTTGCCGGTGAACTCAAACTCCATAGGCTCACAGCCCGAGGGCTTGCCCTTGTAGCTCCAGCCGTCGGGGAAGCTTGTGAGAGTTTCCTTTTCGGTGTCAAATGTGCCTGTTGACGACATTTTCAGCTTATCGGAGGAATGCGTCCTGTCGATAAATGTCATATCCGCAAATCTGTCGGAATATACCCACTGATCGGGCAGAGGAGATATTGTGACATCGCCCATAGTCTTTATCTTTTCGGTCGCTTTGTCAAACATATTCATAATGAGGTCGGCGGTCATCTGATGTCCCCACTCGTTGGGGTGCGATTCGTCGTCGGAATAGTCCTCCCACTTCATTCTGCCTGTTTCAAACTCGTGGGAAAGCACGTTATTCAGCGATATCATAGGCAGACCGTATGCCTTGCCGACCTGCGACATATATTCCTCGCAGGTGTGACCGCTCTTTATGACAGTGAAGTACAGCGCAACGGCAGGCTGTTTTTCCTGTGAGAGGATCTTTCTCACCATAGCGTCATAGCTGTCCTTATATATCTGATCGTTGCCGTCATTTACTGCGAACTCGACAAATACCATATCGGGGTCATAATCAAGCACGTCACGCTGAAGGCGGATATTTCCGAGTACGCTCGGCGTGCCGCTCAGTCCCGCGTTGACATAGTTTATCTTTGTGTCGGGGTACTTTTCGCAAAGACGGTCATAGGTCAGCTTTGCCCAGCACTTTTCGGGGCCTGCGGTAAGTCCCTCGGTGATACTGCCGCCGATGAACGCTATAGTTACCTCCTGCTTATTTTCAAGCTTTTCGATAAACTTTGACATTCTTTCAAGGTTGCCGAGATCCATAAGCGATCTTTCGACCATATTGTTATAGATCTGCTCCTCGGTAAGGTTGCTCTCGTCTATGCTGCTTACTTCCGATGAAGTATCCGAACCGCTGTCCGCTTCGGAAGATGTTAAAGCCGAGCTGTCCGACGATGTGGCAGAAGTCGCGTCAGACGATACCGTACCGCTGTCTGTACCTGTTCCGTTTCCCGCACAGCCTGTAAGCAATGACGCGCATATAAGCGCGACTGCGATGATTTTTATTTTAGCGTTCATTTTGTCCTCCGTAAATAATTATGATATTCTCATTATACATTAACCCGGGCTCATAATCAACAGTTTTTACACGAAAACGAGCAATTTCACTAAAATCCGACTGCGGTAATATACTATATAAACCGACCGTCACACAAGCGGACAATTATTGTATAAATCTGTACGGGCGGTTAAAAATAACTATGTACATCAAGTTCAAAGCATCGCATTTAAACAGAAAGGAAGAAAACCATGCTTGTAAAAAGAGGAGAGATATATTACGCCGATCTGAGCCCTGTAGTCGGAAGTGAACAGGGCGGTATGCGCCCCGTACTTATTGTTCAGAACGATGTGGGCAACCGCCACAGTCCGACTGTGATCGCCGCCGCCATAACAAGCCAGAAGGATAAATCGCGGCTTCCTACACACATTTCGATAAATGCCGACCGTTGCGGTCTTGCAAAGGATTCTATCGTACTGCTTGAGCAGGTGAGAACGCTTGACAAGCAACGGCTCAAGGAGCGTATGGGCGAGCTTGACGAGGGCGCTATGAACAAGGTCGACAGCGCACTGTCGGTAAGCTTCGGTCTTTCGGGAAGCAATTAAGTTAATATAACGCAATGTTACCTTAACTATATGTAACAAAGTTACACGCCGGCTTATGTTTAGGTCTATGTAATGGTTATCATTTCCGCCTGCTTTAGCTATTGCTACAAAAATATGTGTGCTTATGCTTTTTTAGTTGTAAAATCGTCATTATAATGGTACAATAATCACGCAGTAATGCGAAAAATGACGGAACGGAGAAAAACCATGAACATAGCTATTGCACAGTCGGGCGGACCTACGGCGGCGATAAACTCTTCACTCTGCGGAGTATTTGACGAGGCGGAAAAGTATAACGAGATAGATAGGATATTCGGCTCTCTGAACGGTATTGAGGGTATTTTAAACGATAACCTTATCGACCTTAAGGAAGTGCTTATCACCGAAAACGACAAGCAACTGCTCAAACGCACGCCGTCAACCGTGCTCGGTTCATGCCGTTTCAAGCTGAAAAACAGCAGTGATGACGACAGCGATTACAGGCGCATAACGGAAGTGTTCAAAAAGCACGGTATAGTCGCATTTTTCTATATCGGCGGAAACGACTCTATGGATACCGTTATGAAGCTTGACGCTTATTTTAAAGAAAACAAGATAGATATAAAGGTTGTCGGCGTTCCGAAAACCATAGATAACGACCTACCGCTTACCGACCACACACCCGGCTTCGGCTCGGCGGCAAAATATGTGGTGACTACATTACAGGAAATAATCCGTGACAGCAGGGTATACTCCATTCCGTCGGTCACGATAGTTGAGATAATGGGACGTGACGCAGGCTGGCTCACCGCGTCCTCGTGCGTACTGCGCGCAAACGGCGAGCCTGCTCCGCACCTTATATATCTTCCCGAGAGTGATTTCTCGGAGGAGCGCTATCTTGAAGATGTTAAGAATGCATCTAAAAGATACAAGGCGGTCATAGTTGCGGTGTCGGAGGGAATAGACTGCCTCGCGGGGCGCTCGGAGCTTACGGACGCGTTCGGTCACAAGTATCTTTCGGGCGTGGGCAAGTATCTTGAGGAGCTTACCCGCAGTCATATGGGATGCAAGGTGCGTTCGATAGAGCTTAATGTAATGCAGAGGTGCGGCTCGCATATAGCATCGCTCACCGACCTTGACGAGGCGTGGAGAATAGGCGCGGCGGCTGTGAACGAAGCGCTTAAATACGGCGGAAGCGGCGTGATGATGGGCTTTAAGCGTATCAGCAACAATCCTTACCGCGTGGGGATAACTCCGCTTGACGTAAGGGAATGTGCGAACAAGGCAAAATATTTCCCGAAAGAGTGGATAACCCCCGAGGGAAACAATGTTACTATAGACGCACTCAACTACTTCCTGCCGCTGATACAGGGTGAGCCGAAGATAGATTTTTTGAACGGCATACCCGTACATTTCAGACTGGATCAGTAAAAGATAAAATAACAATGCGGGCATCGGTTTTATACAGTCGATGCCCGCATTGTGTTATTTTTTAACCTCAGTCAAAGCTTGTTATCTGCGGATTTCTGCAATGCTGAAGAAGATACAGTACCTCTTCGCTCTTTACAAAGTACGACTTTGAATAAGTGTCGTCAACATAGAAATCAAGCAGGAACTTATCCTCCCACTCGTGGAGCGATACCTTGAGCTTATCCTTTACCTCGTCGTACTTGTCGCCAAACAGTGCTCTCAGCCCTCTGCCTCTGCGCAGAAAGCCGTAAATAAACATTGCTCCGCGAAAGCACGGCAGAAGCTGTGAGTAGATCGGTGAGTCGCGACGGAACTCGATCACCACCTTCTGCTCGGTAAGTCCGCCGGGCGCATCTCTGTCCTCGGGCAGTACTGTCCTGAACTTTTCGGGCGGCATTATTGAGCCGAGCTCGATAAATTCTGCGTTTTCATAGGGTGCTGTCATAATATATCCTTCCTTTCGTCCTAATATAAAACTATCGATGTCTTTATTATATATGCGCCGTACAGTTTCTTCAATGAGCGGACGCACAATATACTTAAACCATAGCACAGCGGCACAGCCTACAGGAACTCCTTAATAAAGAATGAGAGCATAAGTCTGAGCTTGTCCTCGTAATTCAGCTCACAGCCGAGTATCTCCTTTATACGTCGGAGCTTGTAGTTTACCGTGTTGCGGTGAACGAACGTGAGCCGTGCGACCTCCTGGACACTGCTGTCGTTTTCAAGGTAGCATTTAAGCGTTTGCATATAGTCAGTGCCGTTCGCGCTGTCGAACTCCTCGAGCGTGCCGAGCGTTTCGTCGTATATCTCGTGGAGCACTGCCGTATCCTTTATATGTACAAGCAGTTTATATATGCCCATATCGCTGTAACCTACGCATTTGTCGTTGTGGAGCGTTGCGACCTTAAGCGCCATCACCGCCTTGCGGTAGCCCTCGGATATGGCACTGTAGCCCTGCTTTGACGGACTTATACCGCAGGTGATATCGGCGGTGTATTTCCCGGAGCTGAAAATAGCGTCGAATGTGGAGAAGATCTGACGTACATCGTTCTCTTTGCAATCCGGACAGACAACAACAAGGTTTTTATCCTGGAAGAAAAAGCTGAACTGTCTGCCGCTTGTGTTGAGGACCTTTTGCATATCGGCGGTGACCGCTTTTTTAAGCTCGTCATCACCGAGATCTGCATTTGAAAAGCTGCATACGCCCACGCAATATTCCGACGCGGCAAAATAACTGCGCCGTTCAAGCGTGGATTTATATCCCGCCTCGTTCTCGGGGGAAAATATGAGGTTGCGCAGAGCCGTTGCAAGAGCTGTTTCTATTTCCTCGCCTGTTACTATCCTGTGGCAGAAGTCGTAGGTTATATCAATAAGCTTTACCTCCCACGGAACGGTAAACAGCGGCAGGGAATTTATATCACAGCAGTCCTTGACGCTCTGGGGTATACTCTTTATATACTTGCCGGTGTTTATGACCAGCGCACTGCAACGTTTTTCGATAAGCTCTTCTATAAAAGAGAGCAGATGGCTTTCATCGCTTATGCCCACTCCTGTCATAAAGACCATTTCGTTTCCGTGCAGGAAGGGTGAAACATCTGCATTTTCGACAAGGTGCACCCAGCGGACGTAGTTGCCGAGCCCCTCTTTTCCCGCTACAAGCTTCATAACGTAATTTGCCTGTGCATTTGCACACAGCTTTGATACTGTAATTGACATATTCTCACCTCTTTCTCCTTTTTATATAGTGAAAATCGCCGCAGCTCTCTTGTTTCCCGACAGCTCCGGCGGTGTTTTGTCCTTTATTGATATAGAGTATAGCACCATTTTGCATAATTGTCAAGCAAATATTGCAAAATTCAACCGCAGCACAAACAAATTGCATTTCTTTGAGCACTCTGCACAATTCAGCTAAAACGCTATTGCAATGCGATTTCAAGCGTGCTATAATGCAATTACACCGAAAGGAAACAGTGAAATAAAACAAAAAGAAACTTGCAACGGCGCAGAAAAAAGATTTCTGCGCCGTTTCGTTTTGCAGGAATAAAAAGATAAGACTTGCAAAACAGGAAAGAAAGGAGTGCTTAGAGATGAGTGAAAAAGTAAACGCACCGGAGATCTCGGTAAAGAACGTCAGCATGGTGTTCTCCGACAGTAAGGGAAACCCGGTACAGGCACTTAAGAACGTAAGCATTGACATTCAGAAAGGTGAATTTATATCGCTCCTCGGACCTTCGGGCTGCGGCAAATCCACACTTCTTCGTATAGTATCGGATCTGCTGACCCCGACATCGGGCGAGGTAACGGTCTGTGGCAAGACACCGAAAGAAACAAGACTTGAGCAGAAGTTCGGCATAGTATTCCAGAACCCCGTGCTCCTCGACTGGAGAACGGTAAGAAAGAATATCAGGCTTCCGCTTGAGATGATGAAGGTCCCGAAAGAGGAGCAGGCAAGCCGTATCGAACAGGTACTTGAGCTTGTAGGACTCAAGGAGTTCGGCAACAGCTATCCCGGACAGCTCTCAGGCGGTATGCAACAGAGAGTCGGCATTGCAAGAGCACTTGCAATTCAGCCTGACATACTGCTGATGGACGAGCCGTTCTCGGCACTTGATGAGTTCACAAGAGAAAAGCTCAACGACGATGTACTTTCAATATGGAGAAAGACAAACAAGACAGTGCTTTTCGTAACTCACAACATAGCCGAGTCGGTGTATATGTCCGACAGGATCTGCGTTTTATCTCCGCACCCCGGCAGACTTTCCGCAATAGTGGACGTTGATCTTCCCCGACCGAGAAACGCGGATATGAGAGGTACTCCCGAATTTGCCGCTCTTGTAGAGAAGGTAAGAAACAGCTTCGAGGGCATATAAAACCGAAAGGAGCGTCTTGATATGATAAAAAAGATTACTTCATCCAAGGGCATTGTAACTGCCGTATGGGTGCTGGGACTTATAGTAATATGGGAGATATGTGCTTTCATAGTAGGCGCAACACAGCGTACACCCGTAAACGTTCTCCCGCATCTTTATCAGATAATCGGTTCGTTCTTTGATACCAAAGCGATAACCGGTTCGGGTGACACAATAGCAACGCTTGTATTTTCAAGTGCGGCGGAAACGCTTTCAAGAGCGCTTATCGGTTTCATAATCGGTATGGTTCTCGGTTATGTACTGGCTCTGCTAATGCACCTATCGCACATAGTCGAAAAGATAGCGTTCCCGTATCTGATGATAATTCAGATGATACCGATACTCGGTATGGCACCTATCGTGCTTTCGATAACAGGCGATATCTCAAGCGCACGAATAATTATCGCCGCCATACTTACATTCTACCCTGTTTCGACAAACACGCTGGCGGGCTTCAAGTCGGTGGGACGCGAAAGGCACGAGCTGATGAGATCCTACGGTGCAAACAAATTTCAGCTTTACACAAAGATGCTTATCCCGTCGGCAATGTCCTACTTCTTCACGGGACTTAAGATCTCCGCGCCTATGGCTATCACGGCATCGATACTTGTTGATACGCTCCAGGGCGGCAACGGTCTCGGCTGTATGCTCTCCCAGTCGCTTAAGGGTTCAATGACGCGATTTGTATTCTGGGATATAGTAATATTCAGTGCCGTTATCGGCGTACTGAGCTTCTACCTGATGGGTGTTATCGAAAGAGCGATAACCCCCTCAAAGCGGAAGGTAAAGAAAAAGACACAGTAAGGAAAGGACTGATCGTACTTGAAAGGCAAGGCAATTAAAAATGTACTCACAACAGTCGGTCTGCCCGTACTTTTCGGAGCACTGATATTTACACTGTGGCAGACGAAGGTTCTGCACGCACTGTTCGGAACGGACGAGATAATCCTCCCGCTCCCGACAAGAATAGGGTCGGTAATCGGCGACAACTTCTCAAATATGCTGCCGCAGATAGCATCGACTATGATAGTGGCGCTCGGAGGACTTATCCTTGGCTCGATATTCGGCTATCTCATCGGCGTTGCCGGTGCGGTATTCAAAAAGTGGGGCATGGGCGGTCTGACTATAGTTTCCGCTTTCAACGCGATCCCGCTTGTAGCGCTTGCCCCGGTAATAAACAACTGGACCAGAGATCTGTCAAGCGTGGTCGATATAAGAAGTACGGTGGCTAAGATAATCACCGTCACGATATTCTGTACAGCATCTATGAGCGTAAACGCATACAGAGGTCTTACGGAGGTAAAACCGTTCTCGGAGGATCTGTTCGCGTCATACGGCTCAGGCAAGCTGAAAATGTTCTTCAAGCTAAGACTTCCGAACTCATTACCCTATGTGTTTACAGCGCTGAGAGTAAGCGTTCCCGCTTGTATAATCGGCGCGGTAGTAAGCGAGTACTTCGCAGAGCAGGTAATAGGTGTCGGCAGACAGATAAGAGAGAACATTATAAAAGGTCAGTTCCCTACCGCATGGGCATACATAACGGTAGCTTGCGTAATGGGTATACTGATGTATGTAATACTCCTCATAGTTGAGGCGATCGTGCTGAAAAACCGCCGTGCAAGATAAAAGGCGGGTTCAGATAAACTAAAACCTATTTTAAAGACGAGAAAGGATGAAAACATTATGAAAAACAAAAGAGTGTTAGCGGCATTACTCGCAGCAAGCTGTCTTGCAGCATCGTTCACCGCTTGTTCCGGTGACAGCTCATCGAGTAGCACAGCAGAAAGCTCAGCCGCATCGGCAGACGCTTCTTCAAGCACAGCAGAGGGTTCTTCAGAAAGCACAGGTCTTATGAGCGATGAAGAAATCATCAAGAAGGCTTCAAGCGAAAACAAGGTCGGCAACTGGGGTCTCGGCAACGAGTATGAAATTCAGGCACTGCTTTCAAAGTACGGTCTGCCCACCGACTACATCACAATGGACTTCACAATGGACCAGATCGATAAGGATACTATCACACTGGCATCGGCAATGACATATAACGAGCTTGGTCTTATCAAGAACAGCTATGACGGCGGTTATAACTACGGTGACGAGATCGGCATAATCGATATGAACGACCAGGGCGTTGCGATGCTTGAGGATAACCTCTTCTGCACAAAGGATTTCGCTAAGAACAACCCCAACACGGTAAAGGCATTCGTTGCCGCATCTATGAAGGGCTGGACATATGCGTGCGAGCACCCCGATGAAGCCGCAGAAATAGTATTCAAGTACGGCTCATCTGTATCGGCAGACCACCAGAAGTATATGGCTTCTGAAGTTGCAAAGCTTGTAACAACAGACACAAAGGGCAATGCGGTTTCGGCTTCGGACGTAGGTAAGATGGACGAAGAGGCAATGCAACAGACGCTTGATCTTGCAAAGCAGTACATCAAGCTTGACGACTCTACAGCCGCAGACAAGCTAAGCAAGCTGACGCTTGACGATATCCGTTCGGCAGACTATCTGACATATGACGGCGGAGCAGTTGAAAAATCGGATCTTAAGATCCAGCTCAAGTGGCTTCCTCAGGCTCAGTTCATGGGCTACTATGTAGCACTTGACAAGGGTTACTACAAGGACAACGGCCTTAATGTAGAAATTGTGAGCGGCGGCGGTGACGTTTCGGAAACTGTTGCGGTAAACAACGGTACTGTTGATTTCGGTGTAACATGGGTTTCTAACCTTATCAACGCAAACGCAGGCGGAATGGAGCTTCTCGAAGTAGCTCAGGTATATCAGAGATCAGGTCTTGTACTGTGCTACAAGAAGAGCCAGTTCACAAAGTAATACAAATCGGCAACTGAAAGGCGGTAAATATGAGCGAAAAGAAAATACTTGTAAGCGGTTGCCTTTTCGGCTGGCATTGCCGCTATGATGACGGCGATACGCCGTGTCTGCACCCGCAGTTCCTTAAATGGAAAGACGAGGGCAGACTGATACCGGTATGTCCCGAGGTGTTCGGAGGTCTTCCTACTCCACGCCCCGACTGCCAGCGTGTAGGCGACAAGGTGATGAGCTGCGTAGGCGGCGACTGCACCGTGCAGTACACAAAAGGCGCAAACGAGGCATTAAGACTTGCAAAGGAAAACGATGTCGCCCTTTGCATAATGAAAGAGGACAGTCCCTCCTGCGGAAGCACCCACATATATGACGGTACTTTCACGGATACTATCATTGAGGGTCAGGGGCTTGCGGTAGAATATCTCAGAAACGCAGGCTACAAGGTATTCAGCGAGAATATGATCGAAGAGGTCATAAAGGAGCTCGCAGAGTAAACACTACAGCGACTTATTACAGTAAGCTTAGTATCGCACGAGCGGTTTAAATGCCGTTCGTGCGATCGGGAAAGGCGTCAGGGAGGACGTATCACTACCGGGTGGTCGTTTCGCCCTGACGTTTTTCCCGATAAAAATACAAAAAACAATCAAAGCAAAAGGAAAGAGGGTATAACAGTGGTATTCAGATCACCACCAACTATCATTTACGGCAAGGGTACAGTTACCTCTGTCGGAGAGCAGGCGGCTCGTTTCGGAAAGAAAGCAATGCTTGTCTGCGGTAAAGGATCGCTCAGAAAAAGCGGAGTGCTTGATATCATCGTATCAAGCCTTGAAAAGGCAGGCGTTTCCTGTGCAGTGTACGACCGTGTAGGCTCAGACCCCACAACTACAGACGTTGACGAGGGCGCGGCATTTGCAAAGGAAAACGGCTGTGACGTTATAGTTGCGGCAGGCGGAGGAAGTCCCCTTGACGCGGCAAAGGGTATCGGAATGTTGCTTGCAAACGGCGGCAAGGTCACCGATTACGAAAAGACCGCTCCGGAAAAGGAGTCGCTCCCGATAATCGCGATACCGACTACCGCAGGCACAGGCAGTGAAGCAACAAGATACTCGGTCATCACAGACACCGACAGAAATATAAAAATGCTGTTATCAACGGACGGAATTATCCCGAAGGTGGCAATTCTCGATTTTGCGATAACAAAATCGTTACCGCCGTTTATGACAGCGGCGACCGGAATGGACGCTCTGACACACGCGATTGAAAGCTACATAAACGTAAATGCATCGCCTATGACAAAGATGTATTCGCTTGAAGCGATAAGGCTTATTTCAAAGAGCCTTATCCCGGCTGTGCTTGACGGCAGGAACGAGCAGGCAAGAGAGGATATGCTGCTTGCCGCTTTATATGCGGGAATCGCAATATGCAGTGCGCCTACAGCGCTTGTTCACTCAATGTCAAGACCGCTCGGAGCGTGGTTCCACATTCCGCACGGACTGGCAAACGCAATGCTGCTGAGCACGGTAATGGAATATAACCGCCCGTCCTGTCCCGAAAAGTTCCGTGATATCGCAATTGCGATGGGCGAGAATGTCGAGGGCTTGTCGGTAAGAGATGCAAGCATAGTTGCAGTTGAAGCTATCGCCGCGATAGCGGACGAAACGGGACTTCCGAAGCTGCTCTCATCGCAGGGAGTGACCGAGGACAAGATACCCACTCTCGCAAAGGACGCATTTGCCGCAGGAAGTACGGCAAACAACCCGAGAGTTCCTACGGTAGAAGAGATCGAAACGATATATAAAAGTGTATTCTGATAAAAGAAAGGAAGAAATAAAATGAGATACGGATTTAAAAACGCAGAAGAGGTAAAGGAAACCTCACTTAAGTACAACCTCCATTCATGGAGCGTTCAGGGCAAGCTGAACCCCGCAGTTGTAGAAAAGGCGGAGGGCATCTACTACTACACCGCAGACGGCAAGAAAATGGCAGATATGTCAAGCCAGCTCGTAAACCTGAATGTCGGCTACGGTAACAAGGACATCATCGACGCTATCAAGGAGCAGGCAGAAAAGCTCGCATACATCAGTCCCGCTTATGCTATCGACTGCCGTTCAAAGCTCGCGGAGATGGTAGTAAAGGTAGCTCCCAAGAATATGGGCAAGGTATTCTTTACCTTAGGCGGTGCGGACGCTAACGAGAACGCTATCAAGATAGCAAAGCTTGTTACAGGCAGATACAAGATCTTCTCAAGATACCGTGCATATCACGGAAGCTCATTCGGCGCAGGTAATCTGACAGGCGAACCCAGAAGATACACGCTTGAGCCCGGTATCCCCGGATTTGTAAAGTTCACAGATCCTTACCTGTATCACGCTCCGTTCCCCTTTGAGAGTGAAGAACAGGCTACGGAGTATTATCTCGGACAGCTCCGTGACCAGATCATATACGAAAATCCCGATGCGGTCGCCGCTGTTGTAATGGAGTCGGTAACAGGCTCAAACGGTATCATTATCCCGCCTAAAGGCTACTTACAGGGCGTGCGCAAGATATGTGACGAGTTCGGCATTATGATGGTCTGCGATGAGGTAATGGCAGGCTGGGGCAGAACAGGCGAATATTTTGCTTGTGAGAACTGGGGTATCGAGCCCGATATGATCACATTCGCAAAGGGCGTTACCTGCGGATATGCACCTCTCGGCGGCGTTATCGTAAGCAAGAAGATAGCCGAGTTCTTTGATACACACAAGCTCGACTGCGGTCTTACATATTCGGCTCACCCGCTCGGCTGTGCCGCAGGTGTTGCCTGCCTTAACTTCTATGAGAAAGAACATATCATGGATAAGGTCAAGGAACGCGGCAAGCAGTTAGGCGCTCTGCTTGAAGATATCAAGGCAAAGCACAAGAGCGTCGGCGATGTACGTTACATCGGACTGTTCTCCTGCGTGGAGCTTACAAAGGATAAGGCTACTCATGAGCCGCTTGTTCCTTTCGGCAAAGACCCCGAGGGTATCATGGGCAAGATAGTAGGAATGTTAAAGGCAAAAGGCTTCAACACATATTCACACGAGGCTTGCATTTTCGTTTGCCCGCCTCTTATTATCACAGAGGAAGAGCTTGCGGAGAATATGGCAATACTCGATGAAGTTCTGACAGAAGTAGACAAGATGGTTTAATTCAACATTGACTTAATTCGGGAAAGGACGGTAAGTTATGGATCTCATAATCAAAAACGGTACGGTAGTTTCGCCAACAGCTACATTCAAAGCCGATGTGTGCGTGGATAAGGGCAAGATAGTTGCTATAACGGCTGATGCAGGCACAGACGCCGACAAGGTAGTTGACGCAAGCGGCAAGATGGTGCTCCCCGGTGCTATCGATGCGCATACTCACCTTGCGATGCCTTTCGGCGGCACGATCTCATCGGACGACTACTACGCAGGCACAAGAGCTGCCGCCTGCGGCGGTACGACAACGGTATTCGACTTCGTTTTACAGGACTTCGGCGAAACGATGGTCGATGCGGTAAAACGCCGTGACGCAATGTGCGCTCCCGACGCGGCAGTAGACTACGCTTTCCACGTTGCAGTAAAGGACGTATCAAACGGACTGCTTGATACTATCGAGGACGCAGTAAACTACGGCGTATCTTCGTTCAAGGTATTTATGGTTTACGACTTCGGCGTAACGGACGGCGTATTCTACAAGGTGCTTGAAAAGGCAAAATCATGCGGTGCCATGATCTCGGTACATGCTGAGAACAAGCAGCTTATCGACGTACTGACAGAACGTTATCTGTCAGAAGGCAAGACGAGTGCATGGTATCACTACATGAGCCGTCCCGAATTTGTAGAGGGCGAAGCCGATATCAGAGCTATCCAGCTTGCAAAGAGCCTTGATTCAAAGCTGTACATCGTACACCTTGCAAACAAAGAGGGTATCGAAGCAGTTGAAAGAGCAAGGAACGAGGGCTATCAGATATATGCCGAAACCTGCCCGCAGTACCTTGAATTTACCTCCGAGGTATACAAGAGAGCAGACGGCAGAAACTTCGTATGCTCACCTCCGATGAAGGGCGAAGAAAGCAGACTTGCTCTGTGGGAGGCTATAAAGAAAGGTCTTATCACAACAATAGCGACCGACCACTGCCCGTTCCAGTCATATGAAAAGGACTGGGGCAAGGACGACTTTACCAAGATCCCCAACGGCTGTGCCGGCATCGAGAATATGTACCCCTATATGCTTTCAGCCGCAAACGAGGGCAAGATCACATTCAACAAGGCGGTTGAGCTTTGCTCATACAATCCCGCAAAGATCTTCGGCTGTGACGCAAAGGGCGCTATCGAAGTCGGCAAGGACGCAGATATCGTCATCTACGACCCGACAAAGGACTTCACTATCACCAACGACAAGATGCACAGCGACTGCGATCACACCATCTGGGAGGGTATCAAGGTCAAGGGTTATCCCGAGGCTACCTACTCAAGAGGCAGACTCGTATTCAAGGACGGCGAGTTCTTGGGCGAGCGCGGCTGGGGCAAGTTCATAAAGAGAAGCTCAAGCGGTAACTTATAATAAACAAAGCCTATATTACGACAGGGGAGAGCTACATCTCCATTAAATGCTGAAAGGGGTTTGGGGCATAGCCCCAAGCAGGTTGAGGGCGGCAGCCCCATTATTACCCCTCCCACGGGAGGGGCAGGGGTGGGCTTGATATGTAGTCCAAAAATCATCTTTTTTCACAGGCAATGGAGAATACATCTCCCCTGTATTTTATATAGCGAGGAAAAGGAGAGATACTTATGCCATTCGTAAAAAATACAGCGATAGAAGAAAGCGCACGTTGCCTTTTATGCCACGATGCGCCGTGTACAAAAGCCTGTCCGTACGGCGCAAAGCCCGACAGATTTATCCGCTCACTGCGTTTCGATAACTTAAGCGGTGCAAAAGCATTTGTAAAAGGCTGTGCGGACTGCTCCGCCCCCTGTATGACAGCCTGCACAAGAGCAAAGATAGACAGACCGGTAGAGATAAAGCAGACAGCGGAATATATCGCTTCTGCCGCAAAGGACACCGAGCCGAAAGCCGACCTGTCGATGACCTTCTGCGGACTTAAGTGCGAAAATCCATTCTTCTTATCTTCATCGGTAGTAGCAAGCAGTTATGATATGTGTGCAAAGGCTCTTGATATGGGCTGGGCGGGTATCGTATACAAGACGATAGGCTTTGCGAAGATGAACGAGGTATCTCCCCGCTTTGATATCCTTAACAAGGAAACGACACCTTACATAGGTTTCAAGAACCTTGAACAGATCTCAGACCACCCGCTTGAAGAAAACCTCGCCACTCTGAAAAAGCTGAAAGAAAACTATCCCACAAAGATAATAGTATCTTCTATAATGGGTGAAAACGAGGACGAGTGGACCGAGCTTGCGCGGCTGTCGGAAGAGGCAGGCGTTGACATGATAGAATGCAACTTCTCATGTCCGCAGATGACAAGTCACAGCATGGGCAGTGATGTAGGTACAAACCCGGAGCTTGTGGCAAAGTACACCGCCGCAGTAAAGCGCGGCACAAAGCTCCCTGTACTCGCTAAGATGACACCTAATATCACCAATATGGAGATCCCCGCCATTGCGGCTGTTGACGCGGGAGCTGACGGCATTGCGGCGATAAATACGGTCAAGAGCATAACAAACGTTGACCTTGACAGCTTTGTTCCCACCCCCGATATCAACGGCAAGTCCGCAGTCGGCGGATATTCGGGCAAGGCGGTAAAGCCTATCGCCCTGCGCTTTATCTCGGATATGAAGAGAAATGAGCGGCTCGAAAGCGTGCCGATAAGCGGTATGGGCGGCATTGAAACCTGGCGTGACGGTCTGGAGTTTATACTTATGGGCTGTACAAATCTTCAGGTGACGACTTCCGTAATGCAGTACGGCTACAGAATAATAGACGATATGCTTGACGGATTATCCCGCTGGCTTACCGCCGCAGGTTACAACAGTGTATCGGAGGTTGTCGGTCTTGCAAATAAGAATATGACCGATGCGGGCAGTCTTGACCGCGACACTGTTACATATCCCATTTTTGATAAAAATAAGTGCATCGGCTGCGGCAGATGCTATGTTGCATGCTATGACGCGGGACATCAGGCGCTCGACTTTGACGGTGATAAGAGAAAGCCTGTTTTCCTCGGCTCAAAGTGCGTGGGCTGTCACCTTTGCGCTACGGTCTGCCCTGTAGGTTGTATTTCTAAGGCTAAGAGGGTTGCAAAAAGGCGGTGAGCTTTTAATAAGGGTTTCATTAAGGGGCTGTGACACAACCTGAAAAAAGATAAAGTGAGTCGAAGCACTAAAATAGTGCACACGGCTCACTTTTTTGGTATGCGGAGAGTTTGTTTTTAGTACACTTTTAATATACCGTTTTTGTATTTAACATTGATAGCAAGCTACCGATAGTTCTATTCGTCGGATAGCACTTCTCGGGTT
>DJPL01000060.1 GCA_002437415.1 Ruminococcaceae bacterium UBA6413
TGACTTTTTATAGCTGGTCTTTTTAAGGCAGAGCCTGTGCGCTGCCGTGTTATCGTTTTCACAAAAGGTAAAGAAAACAGCCATAAGCTCAAAACTCATGGCTGTCTTAATGTAAAAATTATTCCTCAGCGGGTGCGCCAACGGGACATACACCTGCACAAGCACCACAGCTAACACATGTGTCAGCGTCTATAACGTACTTGCCGTCACCTTCAGAAATTGCCTCAACGGGGCACTGAGCAGCGCAAGCGCCGCAAGAGATGCAATCATCAGAAATTTTATAAGCCATCGGAATGATCCTCCTTGTGATATTTTTTGTCATAGAGTTATATGACTTGCTTATATTGTAACACAATTTCGGAAAAAATCAAGTCCTTTTGATAAATTTATATTGAAATATCACGCTTTTTTCTGAAATTTTACGCTATTTTCAAGTTAGCATAAAGTAACCGCAAAGCCGCTCCCCGTCTTGTTTTACAGCTTTAGTCCAGTAAAGCGAGGAGCTTTTCCTTGCTGACAAATCCTACCGATTTGTCTATCTGTTTACCATTCTGAAAAGATATTACGCAGGGTATAGAATCTATACCGAAGCTGACAGCAAGATCGCGGTCCTCATCGGTATTTACCTTGCAGATCTTTATCTCGGGGTGCTCTTCGCCGAGCTCGTCAAGCACAGGAGCGAGCATTCTGCACGGACCGCACCACGGTGCCCAGAAATCCACCAGAACGGGCTTATCCGACTGCAATACTTCCTCCTTGAAGTTTTCTGCTGTTACTTCTATATGACTCATAGCTTGTACTTCCTTTCCGTATCGGCATAAAGCCGTATTTATGAATATAGTGCGTAATTTTATCGCACTTATTCCGATTATGATTTTATCATATGTAAAGACAATTGTCAAGATAATCCGTAACGTTTACTGATTTTTAATTTTCAAAAAGCCGTTGCAAAAAAAGCGGTGATATGATATACTTTAAGAAATGTGGAATATCATATCAGGTGCGGCTCTCCGCACTTAACGTCTTTAAGACAAGAAGGAAAGGAAACCGAAAATGTCAGAATTTTCAACAAGCGAGCACGAGCTCGTACTCGTCATTGACTTCGGCGGTCAGTACAACCAGCTTATTGCCCGCAGAGTCAGAGAACATAACATATACTGCGAGGTCATCCCATACAAGACACCTATCGGGCAGATAAAGGCGAAGAACCCCAAGGGTATCATCTTCACCGGCGGACCGAGAAGTGTATATCTTGACGACTCGCCCAGAATGACAAATGAAATATTTGAACTCGGCGTGCCGATATTCGGTATCTGCTACGGCGCACAGTTTATGGTTTACGGTCTTGGCGGAAAGATCGGCAAGGCTAATGAGAACGCCGCCGCAGAATTCGGCAGGACCGAGTGCGAATTTGATACAGCTTGCCCTGTATTTGAGGGACTTAAGAAGAATTCAATCGTATGGATGAGCCACAACGACTATATCGAGGTTCTCCCCGAGGGCTTCAAGGCAGTAGGTCACAGCGACAAGTGCCCCTATGCCGCAATTGAGAACGTTGAAAAGGGATTTTATGCTACACAGTTCCACCCCGAAGTAAATCACACCGAGCAGGGCTTTGATATGCTCGGCAACTTCCTTTATAAAGTATGTCACTGCAAGGGTGACTGGACAATGGAGAACTATGCGGAAGAAGCTATAAAGCAGATCCGCGCAAAGGTCGGCAACGGCAAGGTGCTGCTTGCACTTTCGGGCGGTGTTGACAGCTCGGTAGCCTGTGCTCTGCTTTCAAAGGCAGTCGGCAGCCAGCTCACCTGTGTATTCGTTGACCACGGCTTTATGAGAAAGAACGAGGGTGACGAGGTCGAGCAGGCGTTCAAGGACTGGGATGTAAACTTCATCAGAGTTAATGCCGCCGATCGTTTCATCAGCAAGCTTGAGGGCGTATCCGACCCCGAAACTAAGAGAAAGACCATCGGCGAAGAATTTATCCGTGTATTTGAGGAAGAGGCAAAGAAAATCGGCAAGGTCGACTTCCTGGTACAGGGTACAATTTACCCCGATGTTATCGAAAGCGGTACAGGCGATGCCGCAGTTATCAAGTCACACCACAACGTAGGCGGTCTGCCCGACTATGTTGACTTCAAGGAAATAATCGAGCCGCTCCGTCTTTTATTCAAAGACGAGGTAAGAAAGCTCGGTACAGAGCTCGGTCTGTCAGATGTCCTCGTATGGCGTCAGCCGTTCCCCGGTCCGGGTCTTGCGATAAGAATAATCGGTGAGATCACCCGCGAAAAGCTTGCAACTCTTCAGGACGCAGACTACATCTTCCGTGAAGAAATTGCAAATGCAGGTTTAGACCGCAGTATAAACCAGTATTTTGCGGTACTCACGAATATGCGCTCGGTAGGCGTTATGGGCGACGGCAGAACTTACGACTACACCCTCGCGTTAAGAGGCGTTACTACAAGCGACTTTATGACCGCCGACTTCGCAAGGATACCTTATGACGTGCTTGAAAAGGCAAGCGTGAGGATCGTGAATGAGGTTAAGAATATCAATAGGATCTGCTATGATATTACGAGTAAGCCGCCGGCAACGATTGAGTGGGAGTAAACGCCCATGCTTAAAATCAAAATTCTTTGTCAATAGTTTGAGTACGCGAAAAATAGGAAAATTGCATCGGCGGGTTCGAATTAAGAATCCGCTGATAATTTTTCAAAAAAGAAAAAATGAGGAGAATACGTCTGCCCATAAACCTGTAAACTATATCAAGGTAAAGTTTATATTGAGGGCACGTTCACGATGTGGAACGAACATGATAAAATACATAATTGCTTAATGTAATATAGCCTTATAATCATAACAAAAAATTCTTCAAAGTTATTTTTACACTCCCCTTGTTTTTATTCGCGTTTAGGTATATAATGAAATATATTCAATTTGGAGGTCTGTATGAATTATTTGAGCGTAGCCCAAATAGCAGAAAAGTGGGGTATGTCTCCAAGAAGAGTACAAGCCCTTTGCAACGAGGGACGAATAACTCACGCTCAACGAGTTGGGGATTTTTGGGCAATACCTGATAATGCGGAAAAGCCTGTTGATGCAAGAAATAAAGTTGTAAATAAAGCGAAAAGTATAAATGTAGATATTTCAATTAAACGAGTGTGGGCTATGCCTAATAAAAATACATTTGACATTAAACCCATACACGATTTGATAGTCGAGGAATTAACTGCAGGTCTATGGATTGATCCATTTGCTAACCAAAATAAACTTGCGACTATCACAAATGATATTAATCCTGAATTTGACACAGATTATCATATAGATGCATTAGATTTTATGAAGATGTTTGCAAGTAATTCGGTTGATGGAGTTCTATATGATCCACCATATTCTCCAAGGCAAGTTAGTGAATGCTATAATAAAGTTGGTTATAATGTGACGTGGGATACAACAAAAGCTTCATTTTGGGGAAATCATAAACGTGAAATATCTCGTATTGTAAAATTGGGTGGAAAAGTAATAACATTTGGTTGGAATAGCGGTGGAATAGGCTATAAATATGGTTTTGAGATTGAACGGATTTTGTTAGTTCCACACGGCGGTTGGCACAACGATACTATTTGCACAGTTGAGGTAAAAACTCACGAAGGAGAAATCACAAAATTGAAAAAAAATACAACTGATATATCACAAAATATCACAAAAAATCAATTCACACTGCAAGATAAAAAGTTAATATCATCTTTGAATTCACTTCCTAAAGATTTTTGGGATTTTAAAGATGATGATGTAAGAGAATACACTCATGGGATTCATAATTATCCTGCAATGATGGTAAGCCCTATCAGTCATAATATTATAAAATTAGTGAAAGAAGTGCATTCGATTAACACAATTTTTGATCCATTTATGGGTTCAGGAACGGTATTAGTTGAAAGCATGCTTTCTGGAATAAAAAACATATACGGTAATGACATTAATCCACTTGCTCTTTTTCTAAGTAAAGTAAAAACTACACGATTAAATTTAAAATTATTACAAAGAGAAATACAAGATTTATATAACAGAGTAGATGACATTTATAGTCAGTTTGCACTTCAGATTAATAGTGTAGATGAAGTTATGCGTTACAGTTATAAATTAGATTTAACTGCCAAAGATGGTTGGGGAAACAACGCACCTGAATATCTATCCAAATATACACAAAGTAACTTTGTAGATATTGAAGTGCCAAATTTTAAAAATATCGGATATTGGTTTAAACCTAGAGTGATTTTGCTCTTGTCCCTAATAAAAAATGAAATCAACAAAGTTAAAAATAAGGATATAAGAGAGTTTATTTTTGTAGCATTTAGTGAAACGATACGATTTGTTTCAAACAGACGCAATGGTGAATTTAAAATGTTTCGTATGACCGCAAAAAAGGTTGATAAATTTGAACCTGATGTAATAAAAGAATTCACCTCTATTTTAAATCGAAATATTGTTAAGATGAATTCTTTTGACGAGGCATGCAATAATATTGAGTGTAATTCAAAAGTTTCAATATTTAATAATAATTCAACATCACTAGAGGATATTCCAGATTATTCTGTAGATTTGGTTGTTACTTCACCACCTTACGGTGACAGCAGAACAACTGTAGCATATGGTGAATATAGCAGACTATCTTTACAATGGCTGGATCTCTTTGATTTGTCTGAAAGAGAAATTATGGGTATTGATAAAAAGCTGATGGGCGGAAATAAGTATAGAAATGGTTTTGAGTATACTATACCAAGTGCAACTTTAAGAGCATCTCTTGAACGGATAAAGGATATTGATTTGGAGAGAGCCGGCGATGTATATAGTTTCTATCTAGATTTATGTAATTCCATTGCGGCAATATCTAAAAAAACCAAGTCAAGTGGATACCAGTTTTGGGTAGTCGGTAATAGAACCGTTAAAGGGGAACTTCTTTTAACTGACCAGATTATATCTGAAATTGCTAGTGAATATAATCTTGAACATATTTATACTATCAGCAGAAATATCATTAATAAAGTTATGCCTTCGCTGAATTCACCTACTAATGAGGCAGGGATAAAATCATCCACAATGACTAACGAGCACATAATTGTAATGAGAAAAAAATAATACTTTTTTACTTTTGTAGAAAGTATATTATCAGACAATTCTGTTTTGTTTTTTAAACAGTAGTGGCTGATCAATTTCACGAATTCTAAATCCGGTACCATGATCGTGAGTTTTTCCTTTATTTTTTCCATTATGATACTGACCAATTCGTAAATCAACATAAATCTTGCCGATTTCAAGTAGTGAGATAAAAGCATCATAGTCAAAACCTGAGACTTCATAAGCTTCAATAAAATGAAATTCTTCGTTAGAACCTATTCCCCTTGTTAGTGCTTTAGCATATACGAATTTATTTTTATATTTTTTCTCGAAGCAGTTTTTCAAGGCTTCTCTTGACCAAAAAACGTTTTCTATTGCATTTTGAGATTCAATATAGATCCCGTTAGGTTTACAGTGAATTTTTAACATATTGCCTGTATCAGCAACAGGAGTAAACCTATCGGCTGATAAAGTAGAATGAAGTACTTTTTCATCATTATCATAAGCACTACTAGAATATCCATATTTTTCACGAAGATATGTATTCGATTTTGCAGGCTGTGGAGCGCGTGTAAACATTGTTAGCATACTTTGAGAATTAACTCTACAAGATTTTAGTTCATAATCGCCGAAATCTGGTTGATCAAGATTGTTTTCTGGAATTTCTAATAAATCTTCTAGCGTCTTGCCTATACCTGTTGGACCTGATCTGTGAGTCTGTATCCAACCCATTTCTTTTATTTTAGTGAATTCACTAATAAAATCTTCAAGTGTAACTATCATCAAGCTAATTCTCACTTTCTACAAAAAGTTTATAGGTCTCAATTCCAAGTGCATCTGCTATACGCTGAATATTTTCAAGTGAAATACTACGGCGATAACATTCAATAGCGCTGATATATGTGCGATGTAATCCGCACCTTTCGGCAAATGCCTCTTGTGATAATCCCAGTTCATTGCGATATTTACGCAGGTTGTCTCCGAAAATTTTTACTATATCCATATTTACATTCCTCCAATTGTATAGTATAATATAGATGAACACAAAAAGTCTACACACAATAAGTCACCAAGATGGGGGGAGGGAAAGAAAGTTGTTTGGAGTTTCTTATGATACGTGGAAAAGCATCTGCAATATGTACTTTTCACTAAACGTGGGTTCACAAAAAGCTTATCTGCAATGGTTCCCATTTACCAAACTCTCCGCTTCTGACAGAGAAACTGTTTCTGGAGAAGAATTTTATAACAGCTATATCAAAACGGCTTCATTTATGCTTTTTCCTCCCGCGATGCACCAGTCGGAAAACTATCTGCAAAAAGGAGACGGCAGTTTCCGAGATTCATCACTTGTAGCTCCTGTTCTGTTCTTATTTTTGCAGTCGATAGGATTGGAAATACACAATCACTATTCGTCTATCAGGCCGACAGATATATCCGTTTATTACGCCGGTAACTATGAGCATTTACGACCAAAATACAAACAGGACTACGATGATTTTTTTAAAGAACTAAATGCCTCTATTGATGAATACCAATATTTCATCAAAACAGATATTACCAATTTCTTTGCAAATATAAATGTAGATAAGCTGATTGCACAAATAGATGATATTTGTAACTGCGATACAGTAGTGTTTTCTCAAACGCAGCTGCATTTATTCAAAGAATTGCTTACATATTGCGGTAATGGTCGGTTTCCGCTTATTGAAAATAGTGTTGCTTCATCATTTCTTGCAACTGTCGTCTATCTTGATGCTATAGATAAGGCTCTGCACGAATACATTTCAAAGAATATTACGGCATTTTCTTCTTTCCGCATTGTTCGTTATGTTGACGATATGTATATTCTTATTTCATCAGATAAACCCATTGAAGATTTGCACAATGCTTATAATGAAATAAGGAATGAGTATTCATCAATTCTCAAAAATTATAGCTTGGCATTGAATGCCAAAAAATGCTGCTTAAAGGAATCAAAAGAAATCAACATCGAACTCAAAAAATCACTATACGATGAATACTTCAATGGGCAAAAACATAATATTGAGGAACTGTTCTCCGGCGCTCTATATTGTTTCTTAAACGACTTATCCGCCGAATTACTTTTCGATAGTATTGATATAGAAAGATACAATGAACTAATCAACGAACACTTTTCTTCGGATGACATAGAGTTTACACCAAGCGAAGTTTTTAATTATTTTGTATATGAAAACGAGGATGAATTGAAATCTGAGCCAGTTGTAAAAGAAATCGTAGGACTTGTTGAACGAAGTATATCTTTTATCAGCCTTGATCCTAAGCGGTTGACGGTAATGATTATGAAAACCCAAAGCAATAGAGCTATTAAAGGTTTCTTGAATCAACTTTTCAGAAATAATCGCTCAGGTAAGTGGAATTCCTATGATACAGCAATAGCTATCTCGTACTTAATTCAGAGCAAATTCAAACACATAGATTTGTTAGATATTCTTTTCAATCGGCACCCAAATCTTTATAGTTATTATTTCTATCATTGTAAAAATAGTACAATTCATTGCTTTGATCTTTGGAATGTAAAGGAATTAGCGAAAATTATTTCACAGGATAGCAAGGCACACTACCTGCATTTTATGTACTTATGTGAAATGAAGCGAGCAAACTATATGGCAGCTTTCGCTTATTACAAGAATTATTTTGATCGAGTAACCGCTGATTTGGATTTTGCAGCAGGTAATGATCCACATCTAAAAAAACCTAATTACAATATGTTTTATAGAGAGGGAACGCACATACGTTTTTACTCTGGTATTGATGATAGCAAAACGGTCATCGAGAAAGCTCACAAATTAAGGAATGCCAATCCGCTATCTCACGCATCATCTGAATTGCTTGATAGTAATGATACTTCAAAAGATTTGTGTGAGTCCATAGAAGCTCTTTCGGCATTGATATATAGATACATAGACACACTCAATGAAAAGCTATGATAGCGACTCGAACACGGTTTCAATCAAGTAATCATGAGACTATATAACGACAGGAATAATTATGATACACTGTAATTCTTGGATAATCTAATTAATACCGATAATCGAAGCTAAACTATCCATACAAAATCGTTTAGATCACGGTTTCAGGGGTCGAGTGTGAGTAATCGCTCCGCTTAAAATCAAACAACATACACACCTACAACTCAACCCCTTGATATCTGCAAATCGGATTTCAGGGGGTTCATTTATTGTATAAAAGACAGCAGTTGAAATAACCCCCCAGACCTGCTATAATAAAATCAACATTTCCCATTCACTTTATCCGGAGGGTGCAAAATGAACACGATACTGGTTATTGATGATGATATGCATATCGGCAATCTGCTTGAAGACGCGCTTAGCAGTGAGGGTTATTCCGTTATAAGAGCCTATTCGGGTACGGAGGCACTGCTTGTGCTTTCAAAAACAAGACCTGACCTGATACTGCTTGATCTTATGCTGCCGGGGCTTTCGGGCGAGGAGCTTCTTCCGAAGATATGTGACATTCCTGTAATTGTAGTCAGCGCAAAAGCAGAGGTTTCGGACAAGGTAGATCTGCTTCTGAGCGGTGCCGCCGATTACATCACGAAGCCGTTTGAGCTCCCTGAGCTTCTTGCAAGAGTGAAGGTTCAGCTTCGCAATGGCGAAAGTGTCGCTCACAGCAATACAATTTGCTTTGATGAAATAACATTGCACCCGGATACGCTTACTGTTGTTTTAAACGATACAGAGATAAGGCTCACCAGAACGGAATGCGCTGTTTTAAAGCTTCTTATGAATAATCCCAATATTCCTGTCAGCCGAAGCTCGATACTGGATAAGATCAACCTCGACACTCCCGATTGTACCGAGCGCTCTCTTAAGCAACACATCAGCAATATCAGGCGAAAATTGCAGGCGGTAAGCGGAAAGGACTATATAGAGGCGGTTTACGGAATAGGCTTCAAGATGAGATCTTGACGAAATATTGACCTTTTCTTTGCCGCTTTCTTGACCGCCTTATGTTATGCTGTTTTCAGAAAGGAATGGTGATAACCTATGGAATATGTTCTGAAAACGCAGGGTCTGCAAAAGAAATACCGTAATTTCACGGCATTAAGCGATATAACAATGAACGTGCCGAAAGGCTCAATTTACGGATTTGTCGGAAGAAACGGAGCGGGTAAAACCACACTTATCCGTGTTATATGCGGCTTGCAAAGCCCTACAAAGGGCTCTTATTCGCTGTATGGAATTGACAATAACAGCGGCTCGATAATAAAATCGCGCCGAAGAATGGGCGCGGTTGTAGAAACTCCCGCAATTTACACAGGCTTGTCTGCAAGGGATAATCTGAAACAGCAATACAGGGTTTTAGGCTTGCCGTCTTTTGACGGAATAGATGAGCTTCTGGAGCTGGTCGGGCTGTCCGATTCGGGGAAAAAGAAAGCGGGCAATTTCTCACTCGGTATGCATCAGCGCCTTGGCATTGCCGTAGCATTGTGCGGAAATCCCGATTTTCTTGTACTGGACGAACCGATCAACGGACTTGACCCGCAAGGCATAGTTGAGATCCGTGAGCTTATTCTGAAGCTCAATAAAGAGCGGCAGATAACCGTGCTTATTTCAAGTCATATTCTTGACGAACTGGCAAAGCTCGCTACACATTACGGCTTTATCGACCGCGGCAGGATCATAAAGGAAATGAGCGTTGAAGAGCTTGAAGCCGCTTGCAGGTATATGCGCAACTTTACCTGAATAGGCGGGAAAAACTCTATGCAAAGCTGGAATAACTAATGCAGAACGGAGATAACGGAAATGGTAGAAAACGAAAAGACTGCTCCTATTTCATATCTTAACTCAGATGCGGGACAGTCAATTCCTTTTTATTCTGTTTCAGATAAATTACTTTTGCCTAAATTACAGTCACTGCATAGTGTATGCAGATTATCAATAATGGTTTCTCCACCTTTCGACCAAGGAATAATATGGTCAATATGAAGTTCCAATCCTGCTGTTGTTGCAGGAGAGCGACCGCACATACTGCACTTGAAATTATCACGTTTCATTACTAAAAAGCGCAGTCGCAGATTAATATTACGTTTAGTTCTATGAGTTTGTTCATTGATTTCTACGCATTGGTTAATATCACTAGGCAGTTTTTCCCCATTGGCATTGTACTCATTTGTTTTTTCAGCTTCCTTTTCATCACTGATATATAATATAAAAAATTCAAGAGCTTTTCGCCATGAGCCGAATCTTCGTTCGTAAGTATGCAGAGAATACTTACTTAATCCGTTTTTAATATCAGTAGTAGTTGGTTGTCTACCGAGAGAAATCCATATCCTTTCAATTTCTTCAAGGCACTCATATTGACTTACTTTATTTTTTGAACCGCCACCTAATGGGTGATCAAATGGGACTAAACCGGCTTCTTTTAATGCAACATTCCATAAGCCGAATCTTTTTAGAAAAACACTTATTGAATATTGTCCATATTGAGTATACTCAAACGTTGTAATAGTATTCTTATTTATTTTTTTAGCTACGTATTGTAGATCCGAAATCAAATTAATAGTTGGTATTCCCGAAAAGGAAGTTTGCTTGAGGTCAGGATTCAACCCACATTTTAATAATGCATTTACCCAACCGTTAAATCGTTTTGCTATGGTTTCAGCAGAATATTGACCACCATTGTATTTATAATCTCTCTTTGAAATACTATTCCTTTTGAGGTTGTTGGCAACACGGCGAACATCTTTCAATAATTCCTCATCAGGAATATTATGGTGACACTCATTTAGCTTGAACTCCATACAATTACCTCCGATAGCTACGCCTTTTTCATAATTATAATCATAGCTCATAAAAAGTGCATGCCACAAATAACTATGTTTATTTGTTTTATCGATTTTATGAGTTTAGATATTATATTCATATGCTTATATAGAACATATTAAAAATCTCATTTAATTCAAAAAATAACTAATCACTTTATACTTAATTTTCTCATCAAAAATATGCTAATCGCAGAAATTATTTCTATTGGAAAGTATTTATTTTTGCTTTCAACCAACATCTCCATAGGATTTCTGGTTATCAAGTTAATTATACCATACTTTCTCAAAATAATCAATACCGTTTTTCGACTATACCGATTTTCTAGAGCTACAATTTTTTGTAAAGCCGAAAAAAATGGATACTCTGCTTACCATGACTCCCTGCATCTGCTCAAGTGCCTTTCCGCAAAATCTCCCTTATTTTTTTCATATCTGACATTGAAATTGCTATCGGTAGATGAAAGCAGGGCGACAAAGAGCTGAAAACGGCGATAACAAATATATCCCACGATTTACGCACACCGCTCACGGCAATATGCGGTTATCTTGACATAATGAAAAGCGAGAAAAAAACCGAAAAGCTTGCAGGTTATCTTGATATAATCGAGGACAGGGCGGCGCTTATGAAACAGCTTACGGAGGAGCTTTTCAGGTACTCCGTTATATTATCGGAAACCGAAAGTGCAAAGACGGAAGACGTGGTTATCAACAACGTCCTTGAGGACAGCATTATGGGATATTATGCGGCTTTATGCGACAGAGGCATAGAGCCGGTTATCGATATTACCGAAAAACAGATCATACGTCGGGTAAACCGCACGGATCTGTCGAGAGTATTCGCAAATATCATCGGCAACGTGCTGAAATACAGCGACGGCGATCTCAGCATCACGCTTGACGATAACGGTATAATCACATTTTCAAATACTGCCTCTTCTCTTGACAAGGTCGATGTCGGCAGGCTGTTTGAGCGGTTCTACACGGTTGAGTCCGCTCGCAATTCAACAGGGCTCGGGCTTTCGATAGCTCGTAATCTTGTCGAGCGTATGGGAGGAACTATCACAGCGGAATATTCGGGTAATAAGCTTTGTATAAGGATAGCTTTTGAATGAGAAGAGCAAGAAAACGCGGAGCGACCGACCTTTATCGCCAAACTATCGGGTACAGGAACACTGTCAGCAAAGCTATGGCGATAGGAATTCAATTTGAAAATCGATTGCATAAAGTGGGAATGCCTAGTATAATAGAATTGCAAGGGCGATTGATTTTCCCGATAATCGGATTTCGCGGAGGTGATTTTGTGATCAGAAAAGCAACACAAGCAGATGCTTTAACTTTGGCAGAATTGGCAATAAAATTGTGGTCTGATAATACAATATCAGAATTGCAATCAGAGCTTCTTGACCTTATTTGCAGTCATAATGCCGTTTGTTTCATTAAATATATCGGTAATAAAGCAGTAGGTTTTGCACAATGCCAACTTAGAAATGATTATGTTGAAGGAACAGATACATCTCCTGTCGGATATTTAGAGGGGATTTTTATCGAGGAAGAATACAGACATAGCGGATATGCCAAAGAGCTTCTTTCAAAATGCGAAGAATGGGCTAGAGAAAAACATTGTACCGAATTTGCAAGTGATTGTGAAATCAACAATGATATAAGCCTGAAATTTCACTTATCAATGGGATTTGAAGAAGTAAATCGTATTATTTGCTTCAGAAAAGATATATGATGTATTGAGCCGAACAATTTAACACACAAAAGGAGCGTCCGTCAAGGTTGCTCCTTTTTCATATTTGCCTGAGCCGTAAGGCTTATTATACAGTTTCCGATGTTGCGACAATGGCAAAATCGATTGTATAAAGTGCGAATGTATGGTATAATGGAGTTATGAGGACGGTTAATCCGCCCGATAAATCGGATTTTGAGGGAGATTTATCATGGAAATCAGATATATCAATCAGAATGATAATTTACTTGAGATAAGCAACATATATGAGCGCAGTTGGAAGTTTGCATATAAAGATATTATTCCGCAGAATTATCTTGACAGCATTCCTGAAGGTTGCTGGGCAAACAGCATAGCAAAAGAAGGCATGACCAATCTTGTGTTGATTAAAAACGGAATTGCTATCGGAACTGCAAGTTTCTGTAAATCAAGATGGAAACAGTACAATGACTACGGTGAAATAGTGTCAATATATTTTTTGCCGGATTATATGGGAAAAGGATACGGAACTCATCTTTTAAAAAAATGCATTGAAGATTTAAAAGCTCTTGGTTATGACAAAATCCTATTGTGGGTTTTAGAGGATAATCTGAGGGCAAGAAAGTTTTATGAAAAGAATGGATTTGTTTGTTCTTTTGTATATCTCACCGACAATATCGGAGGCAAAGAATTAAGAGAAGTCATGTACACATATTAAATGACAAACCCTGTTTATAGAGCATTTTAACGTCAAAAGGAGCACCCGCCAAGGTTGCTCCTTTTTCATATTTACCCGAGCCGTAAGGCTTATTATACAGCTTCCGATGCTACAATAATGGCGATTTAGCTGGAAGATAGGTTGAAAAAAGCGGGAATGCGTAGTATAATTATTTTGATACGAAAGAAGTTTTTCTCGTTCAGTCTGTCCTTTAACACACAACATTTAATTCAATAGGAAGGTAAAGGTAGTGTATGGAAAGATTTGCCTTTAATAGGGATTATTTTAAAAATGAGTATCCCGGACGAACTCAAAAAAGAAAAAATCAACAAGATAATCGATAATATAGGATCATCAGAAGATACTTGGATAAGCAAATTGTTAAGGTCTAAAGACAAACGTCCTATTAATGAAGATGACTATGAAGCTCTCAAGAAAGTCGATAAAAGATTTGTATTAGATACAGATCGGTTAATTGAAAAATTATTCCTACGAGTAAATTTGGACTTAACTCCTAATCAGAAATATGTTCTTTATTTAATGCTTTGTCTACAAGATGAAGACAGTAATCCGGTAAGCATTGATGATTTAAAAAGAAAAGTGAAAGACGAGAAATTCAAACAAAAACTCACAGAAGATATTTTAAATCATTGTGAAGTTGCAGTTGATAATAACGGAACGATGAAAAAATTATTTGTTGCTAAAGGGGAAAAGTTCTCTATTGATTTGACTACCCTTATTTTATTTACGGAACTGGAATGACCCGCCGGTGTACAAAAACGTACATTGACTTTCAGCCGAGCTTTGTGTACAATGAAATTAGCTCAGAAAGAAAGCACCTGAGCAGAAATAACATTTATAGGAGGATAATTATGGTAAAACTCAACGCATACGAACAGTCGCAGTACACACAGCTCATATTAGATATCCGGGCGGATCTCCCCTTCAATAAACAGCCCGCAAGGACGTACATTCCTCTTGTCAGGGGGCGCGTCTGCGTAGCACTCAACCAAGCTATCGACCGTGGAGAAATCGTAGATATTCATGTGGATAGGTCTGAAAATATTGACAGATATTTTCACGTATAAGCCTAACTTAGGAGCACCCGCCACGGTTGCTCCTTTTTCATATGCCCCAAGCTGACACACCGCACCGATAAGGTACGCTCTGCATATTCTTATATTCCGCAAGCAAAAGTCACGATAATTGTAACCCACAAAACCGCTCATTCCGGGTAACGTCGAATTTTCCGTTATAATATCCGCCACGAAGCGCTTTATGGTTTGTTATCGGATTTCCGATACCAAAACGCAGTTTATCGCATATTATGATAAAAAAACATCACATAAGGAGAGCTTCATATGAATTACTATACGAATAACAGCAACAACCGCAACTGCTGTCCGTCAGGGGAAAGCGGAACATACGTTACAATTCAGGGACCGCCCAGACCTATGGGACCCGAAGGGCCGAGAGGAGAGCAAGGTATACGCGGAGAACAAGGTTCTATCGGCCCTAAGGGTGAGCGCGGTGAAAAAGGCGAGCAAGGCATTCAGGGAATATAGGGTGAAAAAGGAGAGCAAGGCGAAAAGGGCGACAAGGGCGACACCGGAGAAAAGGGTGAACAAGGCATTCAGGGAATACAGGGCGAAGCAGGCGAAACACCCGAAATTACAGTCGCCGAGGACACTCCTCTGAGCTACAAGCTTAACTTCAAAACCACTGCTCAGGACATTACAACGCCCAATCTGTTTGCACCTTCCAAAGAATATCATGTGAACCTTTCCGCTACCGGAAGCTCGCTTGTTATACCGATAGGAAACCTGTTGCTGACTTATCAGAACACATCATCTACAACTGTACGGATAAGCATTGCGCCGAAGGATACCGCAGTACCAATCCTGACGGATATACGAAAAACATCAATATACAACGGCAGCTCCGTAGACGCGCAAACCTTTGAAAACACGACGGTTTCATCACGCACCGTGCTTGACGATATAGTTTACAGCCTGTCGCAGGAAACACACAGTATGAAAATACGTCAGCAGGATCCCGATACCAAGCTGTGGTCGCTGTGCGAAATAAGCTCTTTTATTTCAAACGGCGGCGGACGTACATCGGTTCTTGTAAAATGGGTCGAATATGACGTAAGCTACGAAGTTCCCACGGTATGATACAAATAAGCCCTCTGCAAAGACCGCAGAGGGCTTATTTTAAAAGTGATCCTAATCTGTCACGATCATATTTCTGCCTGCCGCTTTGGCTTTATACAGCCTTTTGTCTGCGGCAGTGAAAATATCGGTTATCGAGTTGTTCTTGCCGTACAGTGCCGCTCCCGCACTGAAGGTGAACTCTTTGCCCTTCTCTTTTCTGAAGAAGTCGGCATATTCCTTGCTTATCCTGTTGACGACAGTCAGGACCTTTTCCTCATCATCTGTGTCAAACAGTATCATAAATTCTTCGCCGCCGAAACGTGCGATCAGATCGTTTTCCCCGAGATTTTTCTTTACCGTATCGGCAAATTGCCTGAGGACCTTATCGCCGAACACATGACCGTAAGTATCGTTCACAGACTTGAAAAAATCAAGGTCAATAAGCACCGCATAGTGCTTTTCGCCACCCATCTTCGCTATCTGATCTTCAAGATATTGCATAAGATAACGCCTGTTTCTGACATCGGTAAGCGGATCGGTATTCACCGCCTGCGTAAGCTCTTCACTCATACGGCTGAGCTCTCTTGCCTGACGCTCATACTGGAGTATCACCATCGCCACGGCAACAAGTATCGCAAAGAATGCTATTATAAACGATACCAGTGTGTCAATGCCCAGGCTGTCCGAAGCAACATGGAGCTCAGGGCAGGCGTGGCGTACTATGAAAGCACCGATATCTGCAAGGAACACTGCCGTACCCATTATAACTCTGTGCACGGATTTCATAAAGGTCACTATTCCTATTTCAGCGACCAGCATATATACCATAGTACTCTCACCGTAAGAAATATACAGCATAGGAAATTCGAAAAATCCGAGTATGAGCAGTATTATAAAAGTCGCGACATATGTCCGCCCGCTGAAAAATCCGTAAAGCGACGAGCATATAACTATCACTGCGCATATGGCGCACATCAGCGTCTGGATCGTGTATCCGAACATTGCCGCATTTGCAATAAATCCCACAATATTGGATATACAGCCTGTGATCGCAAGTACCAAAAACAATTTGGTTCTGAGATCGGGATTCTTGAAATCAAGTAATCTGCTCATAATAAAGGTTGCCTCTTTCGTTCTTACTTTTCTGTCTGTCAATGATGCCGCTTCTCTATATCGGCAAGTATATCGTCAATGTCATATCTCTTGTCGTCCTCGTCACGGAAAACAAGAGAAATATCCGGTTCAGAACCTGCCGCCGGTTTTTCCGTCTTGATCGGTGCAGGTATCTTTTTCGTTTCGTTTTTTGACGCGGCGGCAACAGGTTCACTGCTTTTGAAAGCAACATCTGCCGTTTTCACCGGCTTTTCTGCCTCTGTCCTGTCTGCCGACATTCTGCGCTTGGCTGCGCCCGAAAAATCGGCTCTGTCCTTGACCTCTTCGGCTTTATCGGCCACGCTGTGCTTCGCCCTGAGGTAATCGGTAAATTCATCGGTCCTGCTGTGCCTGCCGTCCGTCAGCGGCTTGCGCGGCAATCGCGATTTATCCGATATAGCAGGGATTTTTGCACTGCTTACATCAGTTTTATTCTTTACTTTTTTCGCCGCGGGTGTTGAAGGCGCGTAAACGGGAGTTTCTTCCTGAAGCTTTACGGTTTCCACCTTTGGAACAGGACGCTTTGAGAAGATGAATTTGACTATCTCGAATGCCACTATCGCAAGGCAAGGAAGTATCGCTATCGCCATTACGCCGAACGGCGACATTGCAAACCCTATCACAGCGCCCAGAAAATCGCTGCAATAATTGACCCTAGCCACAAGCTGACTTTGAGAAATTGTAGTATTCTCGCCGCTTTGTGTTTCTATATCAAAGCTCATAACGCCCTCTTTGAGCGTTGAAGTATTAACCTTTGCAAGCTGTGCGCCGCCGTTTTCGTAACGGTTATATATTATCAGCTCACCGTCATTCACCTCATCGGGCCAGACCTTCTGAGCGATAGCTGCCGTGCCCGCTTTCAATTGGTAAAAACCGTTATCCTGAACTATGTAAACATTATAGCCGAAAATATCCGGTGCAGAACCGCTGCCGAAAGAAAACAGCATTGAAGTTACTGCCAGGAATACGGCAAACACTATAAGCACTATCCCGACAACAATGCCGACTGCTCTTGCAACTGACGACCTTTTTATCAAAATTGCCTCTTTCCGTCAAAAAAGCTCTTGACAACAAATTAAAAATAAGATATAATTATATAGTCGATTTTGAGTTAATCTCTCAGATATGACTATATTTATTTTATCATATTCCGCCGCTTATTTCAAGTACGTTTTGCAGTAAGCGTATTATGATAAAAAATAGTTTTGCTTGTGTAGCACAGTTGGTAGTGCAGCTCATTCGTAATGAGCAGGTCGCAGGTTCGAGTCCCGTCACAAGCTCCACGTTAAACCGCATTGTTAAGCCATTTGGCTTGCAGTGCGGATTTTCTGTTTTTAGGGATTTTGGATTTTTGAGCGCCATTTGTGCGCCATTACAAAAAAGTGCGCTCATTTCATCATTTTTCACGTGATGAAACGGGCGCTTATTTTTATGCGTGTTTTTCCTGTAAAAGCTCTTCCAGGCTGTCGACTGCCTCAGCGTCTGCCTGCTCTACAAGGTGCAGGTATCGGTTAGTTGTGGTGAAGTCGGCGTGTCATTCGCTGTTTTACAAGGTTGTTTGCTCTCTTGAGCTTGATTTAATTATAATGTATCTTGCTAAAGATTTTAATCGTAATGTCGCGCAATCTTGCAAAAGATATTTTGTTCATTTTGTATCTTGCGAAAGATTGAAAAAGGTGCTATAATGCTTATAGTGGGAGTAATAGGATTTATTTCTGAAAGACAAACCTTAAAGGAAGGTGTGCAATGGCAGGTAAAACAGAATATAAGAATAGTTTTAATGCTGAGAAATACGACCGTATCGGGCTTATGACAAAAAAAGGCACAAAGCAGGTGCTACAGGACGTTGCAAAGTCAAAAGGCGAAAGCATTAACGGATATATCAAGAACGCTGTGCAGAAACAGTACAAGGACGATACAGGAGAGGAAATTGAGCTGTAATGTACATTGTTGACGGAATTGCTTACGCAGGAGAGCCTGAACAGCTCATCAGAGTAAAATCTGTATGTGCGCTTGATGATTATAAGCTGTCATTGCTTTTCACAAACGGAGAGCGGCGCATATACGATTTAAAGCCGTTTCTTGATATGCCGTGCTATCAGGTGCTTAAAGATCCCGAGCTTTTCAGACAGGCATATATTGAGTGCGGTACTGTGGAATGGAACGAGGAAACGGACATAGCACCCGAAACGCTTTATTCCGACAGCGTACCTGTTACCGACAGCAAAACAGCGTAACCATAGCGGCAAGCAGTATTGCTAAAACCGCTTTACAGTGGTATAATACAGTGAGTAATTTATGAAAGGGGTAAGCGCAAATGAGCACGAAAGAGAAGATATACAGCCTTATTGACGGCTTTACAGAGGAACAGCTTGCACAGGTGCTTGCTATGCTCGGCAGTGTCAAGAATATGTTGCAGTCAGAGCAGGAAGATGATGAATACTGTCATAAACTGCTTGAGGACTACCGCAACGATACCGATCCGAATAAAACGGAGAGCGTACCGCTTGAAACATTTGCGAGGGAGCTTGGTATAAACATCAATGAGCTATAAGATACTGATTGGAAAGCCTGCCCGTAAGTTCATAGAGAAACAGCCTGCAAATCAGCAGAAACGGATTTTAAAGGCTATAGCAGGCTTGCCCGACAGCGGCGACATAAAGCCGAAACATCATATTTCCGTCTGCGTGTCGGTGACTATCGCATAATTTACAGAGTGGAGCATAACATTCTCACCGTAATTGTTACCAATGCAGGCAACAGAGGACAAATATACAAATAAAACAGCGGCAATCATCTGACTGCCGCTGTTTTTATGATATATCATACCTCCCGCCCCAACGGATCAGAGGAACGGGGAACTTAGCCGCAATTAGCAGCCGAACTTGCCGCAAAGCGCCTTTATAGCATTGCAAAGGTCTGCAAAGCTGCATACGTTAAAGAAATTGCACATTGTAACGACCTCCTTATGTATTTCTCCCTCAGGAGATGTTCTTATTATACACGATTTAAACGTATATTTCAATGCAAAAATATTGGATATCAAGTTAAATCGTTACGGATAATAACGTAAAAATTTTTTCCACGCCCTGTCACCTGTTGTATTCTGCGACGAATTTTGATATAATTATATAAAAATGTAAAGATAATGTTAAACGGTCGTGAGCTTTTCACGACCGTTCTTATTTATTCTGATTTTCAGTCGCCGCCGGGCAGCGACTGCTGTTTTGCTATATTCTCAAACTCTTCTCTTATACTCGGAGCATTCCGTGTAAGCTTTTTGACCGACAGCTGTTCTTCAGCCTTGTTGTTGGCAAGCCGCAGGTTGTTTTCCGATGACAGCAGAGCGTCTTTTGTCTTCTGAAGATGAAGTATAGTTTTATCGATCTCGTCTATCGCAGTCTTGAACTTGTCGCTTGCAAGCTGATAATTTCTTGAGAAAGTGCGCTTGAATTCGTTGATGTTATTCTCAAAGTTTGTAAGGTCGACCTCCTGCGCCTTTGCAAGAGCAAGCTCACGCTTGTATTCAAGAGAATTTTTAGCCGCGTTTCTGAGCAGTGATATCAGCGGGATAAAAAATTGCGGACGGATAACGTACATCTTCGGATATCTGTATGATACATCAACAATACCCGCGTTATAAAATTCGCTGTCAGCTTCAAGCATTGAAACCAGCACCGCATACTCGCAGTTCTTTTCGTTTCTGTCCTTGTCAAGCTCTTTGAAGAAGTCCTCATTCTTGTGCTTTGTGGCGGTAGCATCCATCTCGTTTTTCATCTCAAACATTATCGAGATAAACTCTATGCCGTCCTCCGATGCCTCTCTGAATATAAAGTCACCCTTACTTCCGCTCTTGGCATCGTTATCCTTATCAAAATACGCATTCGGGAATGCCGACATTCTTATAGAATTGAACTGGGTAAGGCAGTGTTGTTCAAGGGTTTCGCCGACCATCTTTGTGGACAGTCTTGCCTTGAAGTCCTTGTACTGCTCTATAAGCTCGTCCTTGTTGCGAAGCTCAACGGCATATCTGTCCTCAATAGCCTTACAGCTGAGCGCCATCTCGTTATCCTTGTTTTTAAGCTCGCCCTCAAGCTGTGCTATACGATTGTTCTTTTCGGAAAGCTCAAGCTCCTTCGCGCTGCTTGCTTTTTCGACTGCAAGCGTCTGCTCTGTCTGCGCTCTTGAAAGCTGTGCCTTAAGCTGTTCAATTTCCATATCCTTTGCGGAAAGCTCGCTGTTTTTGGCATTGCTTGCCTTGTCAACGGCAAGCTCTTTCTCGCTCTGCGCCATTGAAAGCTTTGCCTTGAGCTGTTCTATCTCTATATCCTTTTCGCTGAGTGCCTGCTGTGCCTGACGGCTTTTCTCGTTGAAAGCGTTTTCACACTCTCTTACGGCACCCGATACGGCAAGCTGCTTTTCGTTTTCGCTTCCGTCAAGTTTTGCGCGCAAACCCGCGATCTCTTTATCCTTTTCGGTAAGAGCATTATCCTTTTGTGTAAGCGCATTTTCTTTGTCCTTTTCAAACTGCATTTTCAATATCTGCAATTCTTTTTCCTTGGCATTTTCAAGCTCTGCCGCTCTGCGCTGTGCTTCCTTTTCAAACTCCTTATCCCTTACCTGCTGTACTATCTGCACATATCCGCTTTCGTCTACCGTAAATATTTCGCCGCAGTTGGGGCACTTAATTTCCTGCATATAATTATTCCTTTCAGCCGATTTTTTCAAGCCTTACCACACGGCTTGCGACAAGCTCATTATCTATCACAGTTTCCTTCATACCCAGTGATATGAAGTAACTGTAATTCACATCGAATTTTGCATTATCCCTGTCAAGCAGAACTATATCCGCAGGCGGCGCGGATTCGCTTGTAGGTTCATCGCGGTCATTTATCGTATACAATTCTTTCTGCTTATAAAGCGCAGGTATAAAGAATGTATTTGCCGTTATGCTCTCGTTTTCATTGTCCGGGAGCTGTTCGAGATATTCTATCACCGCAGACTTGGTTTCCTTATCGTAAATATAAAAGTTGTTAGTAAGCCCCGACAAGGTGGACGCGAACATTACCGCACAGGCGATAAGCGAGAACACGGTAAAGCACCGTGCCTTGTTATACGAAAGCTCCGACAGGTTCATTATAAACAGCCATATCAAAAGCGTGCACGAGCCAAACACATACTGGAAGAATATCGAGTGCTGATAGACGTATTCCGGCATGAGGTTTACAAGCACAAACGGTATCAGTAGTATATAACGCGCAAGCTTTCGGCTTACAAGCGGGACAAATCCGAGCACGCCGAGCGTCTGCACCGTAAAGTTAAGCTTTTCACCTGTGAACAGGTTTGACAGTATGTAACCCGGATTTGTAAACGCCGTAACGACTATCGATGTAATAAGCGCGCCGCCGCTGTACATATAGTCCTTGTACCGCCAGTCCATTATTCCGAGTCCGTTATTATTGAGATAAGCGCATACCGCAAAGAAATAAACACAGGCTGCTACAAAAATCACAGCGCCGAGCTTCCTTATCTTTTTACTGCGGTCGGACAGCAAAAGATACAGCCCGATCACCGCAACATAAACGGCGGCATCTTCTTTTACAAGAAGAGTGAGCGTTGCAAAAACAAACATCGGTATAGTTTTTTCACGCTCAATCGCCCATATAAGCCAGAGGAGAAACGCGGGGAGCATACAGTTCTCATGAATATCATAGCTGCAACCGCCTGTGAAAGCCGGGTACAAAGCGTAAATTGCAGAAAAAAGCGAGGAATGGATAAGCGAAAAGCCGTATTTTCTTGCTATAAG
>DJPL01000029.1 GCA_002437415.1 Ruminococcaceae bacterium UBA6413
GGGGTTTTTCTACAGACTGAAAGGAGCAACCGTTGCGGCTGCTCCTTTTTGTACTGATATGTGCGATAAGCGGAAGATTACCATCTGTTCAAGTGGATACGGTCTTTAATATCGATGTCTTTCTGCTTGATAGTCGGCGTGCCGGACTTTGGCTTTCCTATACCGATAAAGCATGGCATTAAATAATCCTTCGGAAAGCCGAGGACCTCTCTTGCATATTCGGCTTCATTGCCGAGCGGGATACGCAGAGTGTAACCGTAACCCTCCGAGGTCGAAGCAAGGAAGATGTTTTCAATACTGCACCATATTGAAGCAAATCCGTTCAGATGCGACAGATTTTCCGGGTGAAGAATATCTGTTTTTTGCTTCAGCAAAGGGATTATTATCACCGAAGCGTCAATCAGCATTCTGTGCTGCTTCGGAACGGCATCTCTGTATGCCGCCTGCTGTTCCGGATCATCCAAATTCCATTCCTTCAACAATTTTTCCATATCATCGTCGGAAATACCCTTAGGTATTATTTCAAGTAAATTAAGTACAGTTTCCTTGTCCCGGATTACTATGTAATGCCAATCTCTCATATGGTCGTTTGTCGGAGCTTTAAGTCCGGCTGAGATTATCCTTCCGATAATTTCGGTCGGGATAGGTTCGTTTTCAAAATCACGAACAGTTCTTCTTTTTTCGATTACATTATAAAATTCCATTTTTAATTTCTCTCTCCATAGTGCTATTTCGCAGTAGTTTTTTGAATTTCGCTTAGTCGGGCAAATTAACCGTTATGCTGTGATTTTATTTATTATATGGTATATTTACGCTTTTGTCAATAGCTTTTCAAATCATGCCCTTATAGCGGCGCGAAAACAATTTACCGATAAAGTTTTGTCTGCTTTTTAAAAGCCGATTAACAGCCCCGATAGCTTGCATCTGCTTAATTTCCCCGTAAAACATATTTGTAAGAGCAGTCAATCCCCCAACGATTTTTCGGAAGCAGCCCTTATTTCGTTTTCATTATATTTCCCAATTTAAACAGCGCATAAAGCGCATATCCGATCAGACCGCCAAGGGTGTTTGGGGTCACATTTGCTCCACGGTGTTTCTCTTTATAAAGCTGTCTGTAATTATTTTTACGCTGTCAATAATCGTTTTTTAAAAATGATTATTTCCCTTCTTGTGTTTCCGCTCCGTACCGACATATCAGCGACATAACAATAAACATCACGCCGAGCGAAACCGAGCCTGAATTGTTCAGATTGAGCGGTTCAATGCCCTGCATGGTCAGATCCATAACAGCATGGACGATTTCTGCAACGATCTGTGTACCGATCGGAATACAGATCGTCAGTATTCCAAGACGTAGCAGTTCTTTTGCTCCGCCGAGTGTGAACGGAGTACCGTCGGCAAGCTCGCGTCCGAAGTAATGCTCCGCAAATTTGGCAAGCACGGCTTCTCCGGCACACAGGATAGCTCCTGCCGCCATAGCCGCATACACCGTGTCGGTCGTAATATCAGCATTGATCTCCAAAACACTTTTCAGTGTTATTCCCCCGAATTTCAGTGTTTCCGCACCGATAGCCATACTGATAATACCGACTATACTGCCGCAAAAACCGATTATGCATAAGATAAACATAATTTTGCTGAGTATTTTTCCGATTTTCGACAGTGTCTGAATAGTTTTCAGTGTTTTCATTTTTGTGTTCTCCTTATTTATCAAGCGGTGATCCACCTGTCAAGAAACTCCATATGCTCCTGTGTATGAAACCAATGCTCGCCGTCAGACATAACGGTAAGCTCTGCGCCGATCCACTTTGAGAATGACAACACAGTTTCAAGCGAAGTCAGATTGTCGTGTTCACCATATAAAATGCGGGTAGGTATCCGCCACGATATCGGATGCTTACGCACATAACAAAGATATTTCCATGACAGCGTTTCACCGAATGCCGTAGGTATCTCCGATTTCTCGGCAAGCTCCCGCTCGGTCACACTTGCCCACGCCATCATATTTTTTATAAGCGCCTCCATATCTACCACGGGAGATATGAAACAAGCCCTATCGACAAGCGGTTTATCAAGCGAGTTCATAGAGAAAAACGCGCCGATACTGTTTGCAATGAGTGAAAGGCTTTCACAGCGGTTACGCTGTTCGGCAAAAAAACGCTGAAATTCTCCCTTGGCTTCCCATGGGGTCTGCGCCCGGTAATCGAAGCCAATCACCTCACTGTCGGGAAACAGCGGCTTGTAATGCTCGGCTTCTTCAGCCGAGCCGCCCTTTCCGTGTACATAAATTATTATATTTCTCATAATATGATCTCCTATAAATAAAACATTTCATTGAAGCTCCCAATGCGGTTTGCTCTATTGCAATTATCCGTTTTTTATTGTCGTGACTCTTCATAGCGTTCTTTCCCCCACCATTTCGGCGTCAATTCCTTAAGCGTCACGGTTTCCCGCGTTTCGTAGTTCACCATGATCTCTGTGTTTTCGTTTTCCTCGTTCAGCTGATACAGAAACTCGCGGCAAGCGCCGCATGGCATTCCGCTGCCTTCTCCGTACGGAGCTTTATCTCGAAAAGCTATCAGTCTTTTTATCCTCGTCTGACCGCTGTTAATATACATATTAAGAGCTGCCACACGTTCCGCGCACAGGTTCATTACACCGCTGCAAGACTCAATGCAGAATCCTGTGTAGATCGTACCGTCCTCGCTTTCCAGGGCACATACCACATGATGTGCATAAACAAAGGGTGACACCTCCTCCGGGTGATATTCTTCCTGCGCACGCTTAAACAGCGTTTCCCATATGTCCTTTTCCATATATTTTGTCCTCCTTCTGAAATAAAAAAGCGCAGTACAAACCGATCATTTCGGATTGCACAGCGTCTAAGCGTCCGGCATCTTGATTTCTTCAATTTTCCTATCCATAAAACTGATCACGCAAGTATATCTGCACTTTGAGCAGCAGAGCCATTTTGCCTCGATGCTTTCTTTTCCCAAAAATTTAAATCACCTCATCGGAATAATAGTATAGCACAAAGTGCTTTCGATAGCTATACAGGAAACTGTAAGTTGCAAAAATCGGAGGGTATGTTGCATTTTTGACCTGCCGACAGAGGATATTAAAGTGAGTTGCCTTGTTTTGCCGACTTCGGCTGCGTCTGCTTATACAGCTTTTTACATCGTTTTCTCCTGCGCCACCGATATCGCCCCTCTGTACGTCGGCTTTGACTGAGAATTGATAATCTTCGCATCATATTTCAGCAAATGATACTTGCATACCTGTGAGCAAACAGGAAAGCGGTAATTTAACATATGAAAACCGAATCTGTCAATATATTCGGATCAAATTCAACAAATTAACCGATAAATGTAGCTCCGCCTTTTTTGTTACGGAAATTCACGGATGCATTTTTAAGCTTTAATATAAATCTCTCCTTTGCAAATCTCCCGAAATATGCTACAATATACCTGTGATAAATTCCAAAACTCAAAAGGAGAACCTATTATGAAATACAAATACGAATTGCATATGCACACAAAGGAAGGCAGTGCCTGCGCCGTCAGCTCGATAGAGGATATGATAAAGCAATATGTCAAAATCGGCTTTTCGGGGGCGGCTGTAACCAACCACTTTATAAGCGGCAATACAAGCGTTTCCCGCGCACTCCCGTGGGAAGAGCTTATAGAGCAGTACAGCAAGGCATACACAGACGGTAAGAAAATCGCCGAGGAGCTTGACTTTGACCTGTTTTTCGGCATAGAAGAAGGCTATGGCAACGGCAAGGAATTTTTAGCCTACGGCTTTGAACCCGAATTTCTTTCATCACGCTCTTTTCTTCGCAATGCGGATCTGAAAACGTGGGCTGAGGAAATACATTCCGTTGGCGGATTTATCGCCTATGCTCACCCTTTCCGCAACAGAGAATACATAAAAGATCCCGATAAAGTACCCGATATTTCTGTAGTTGACGGAATTGAGGGCTACAATAGGGGCAATCGTGACATTGAAAACGAAAAGGCAATAAGTGTTTTCGGCAACGCCGATATCGTGATAACCGCAGGAAGCGATCTGCATTGTGCCGACTTTGACAGCGCATACGGAATTGAAACAAACCACAGAATTAAAAGCAATGAGGAACTTGTTAAAACGTTGCTTACTGAAAATTTTGATGTTTATTTAGGAAAGTGATCGTGGGTGTGTTTAGTTACGGTGTTATCAAATTAGCTTTTCACTCTTTTATCTGTCCGAAATTTTTGACAAGTTTCATACAAAAAGAAAAGTCACTCTCACGAGCGACTTTTCTTTTTGGCACCCCCTGCGGGAATCGAACCCACAACTAACCCTTAGGAGGGGTTTATTATATCCATTTAACTAAGGAGGCGTGCCTGCTGTTAAATTAACAGATAATATTATACACTATTCGTCAATAATTTGCAAGCACTTTGGAAAAATTATTTATAGAGCTTTCCGTCGCAGACTGTCAGTATCCTGTCGGCATAGGCGGCATCTTCAAGGTCGTGGGTGATAAGGATCACGGTTTTGCCGCATTCGTGACGTGAGCGCAGAAGCTCCATGACCTCCTTGCTTGAGCGGCTGTCAAGGCTTCCGCAGGGTTCGTCTGCAAGGATAAGCTCCGGGTCGGCGGCTATCGCTCTTGCGATCGCTACACGCTGTTGCTGACCTCCGGAAAGCTCATACGGCTTGTGCGACAGCCTTGCTGATAAACCCACAGCTTCAAGCGCCGCCTCGCTACGCGCTATGCGCTTTGCGGACGGCATACCCCTGTAGGTCAGCGGCAGAGCCACGTTTTCAAGTACGGATAGTGTCGGGATAAGGTTGAATGCCTGGAATACAAAGCCTATCTTTTCGTTTCTTATGCGGCTGAGCTCCACATCGGACAGCATACCCGTGTCAAGACCTGAAAACATATATGTTCCGCTGTCGCAGGTGTCGAGCAGTCCGAGGATATTCATCAGCGTGGATTTCCCCGAGCCGCTCGGACCTGTTATAGCTATAAATTCGCCCTCGTTTACCGTAAGGTCTACGTTGTCAAGCGCCTGCACCGTACCGTCTGCCATAGTGTAGTGACGCGAAATGTCAGTTGCGCTTATCAGTGCTTTTTGGGTCTGATGTTCGCTTTTCGCTTGCGTATGAATCTACCTCCTTCGGTGAAAAGTAGCGGCACGCGGATACGGCAGTGTTCGTTATAACGCCCGCGCCGTGAAGTCCACAGAAGCCGTCATGCTGATGTATACACGGCTCGGTGCATATTATCATATTCATCTGCACACCTTCTTCCTGCTTTTTTTACAAAGCTATTTTTAGCGGCTGTATCCGTAATATTCACAAAATATCAGTAATATTTTCCGCTAAGGCAGTTAAACTAAAGAGGTAAAAGGCGAAAAGGAGAATGAGTATGAATTACCGCAGTATATACAAGAAGAAAAAACGCAGAGCATTCCATATAACGGTCATTGCACTGATAATTATCGGCGGGCTTTACCTCAATATGACACTTCCGGCGCTGATAAGGAGCTCTGTACCGAGAGTCGATGTCATATTCCCGAAGCGCACAGAATATACACCGACCGTCACCTGCAGCGGCACAGTTGGGTATTCGGAGGTGAAAAAGGTCAGAGAAGAAATGCCGCTTATAATAAAAGAATATCCCGTGAATGTCGGTGACAGGGTCGATCAGGGACAGACGATCGCTATCGTTGACAGGGACGCTGTGTGTGAGGCGCTTGCAAGCGTATACGGCGGCTCGGTTTCCGATGCGCTGACGCTCGCGGAGCTTGCCGACAGCATACCTCAGAGTATTGCGTCGCCTGTATCCGGTACAGTATGCGCATTGGCGGCGGTCGGTGAGCTTATTGACGCGGGAACAGACATCGCACAGATAGGCGGAAAGGGCGCGCTTGTGCTGAATGCGGCAGTACCCGAGCGAAATCTCGCAAAGATAAAGAGCGGACAGACAGCCCGGCTCAGCGTTTCGTCCGCGGAGGGAACTTTCAGCGGTAAGGTGCTGAAGATAAGCGACAGTACAAGAAAGCAGTATCTTGGCTCGGTCGAAGAAACAGTCGCCGATGTGACTGTAAGCATTGACGATCCATCCGACAAGCTGAAAAGCGGTGACAGTGGATATGCGGCTATCGAAACAGGTATAAAGCGGAATATAGTGACGCTTCCGTACAGTGCGGTAATGCAGGACGATAAGAGCGAATATATTTACGTCATTGAAGACGGCAGAGCGGTAAGACGTGATGTTGTAACCGGTCTTGAGATGGCAAAGGTGACACAGGTGTTCGGTGTAAGCGTTGAGGAAGAGGTAGTAAGGGATACAACAGGAGTAGCGGCAAACGCAGTGATTATGCGAAACCGAAAAGACAGCTCCGACAGCGGGAATATATCGGCAGAAAACGGTAAAACTATGACGGACTGAAAAGAGCGGAGGTAGCGGTATGGGTTTTACATCGGTAATGGCTGATATATGGAGAAGCAAAAGCAGGAGCGCGCTTACAATGAGCGCTGTCGCAATAGGTATCTTTTCCGTGACGGTGATATCGGCGGTCGGACAGATAGGTACTGCCAAGATAAACGAAAGCCTTGACGATATGGGCGTGAACTCGGTGCTTGTGGAGGCACAGGAGGCGGGAGTTACACTCGGAGATAACGATATTAAAAAGCTCGGCGGTTTAAGCGGAGTAACAGGCGCAATGCCGCTTATGGCGCAGGTCACCAAGTGCGAGCTTATCGAAAGCAATGTTTCGTGTATGGTGTGGGGTGTAAACGAAAAAGCCGATGAGATAATATCTATGAAGCCGATACACGGCAGGCTTATCAATGAGGAAGATGTGGAAAAAGCGGAGAACATCTGCGTTATAGACGACAAAATAGCGCTTGAAACATACGGCAGGACAAACATAGTCGGAAAGACGGTGAGCGTTAATTTCGGCGGCAGGTATAACGATTTTACAGTGATCGGTGTTGCCGAGTCGGGATTAAGTCCTATACAGAATATGATGAATGACGCTGTGCCGTACTTCGTGTATATTCCTTACACGACCGCTCAGAGCATCTGCGGCAAGACAGACTATGACAAGATCGCGGTACTGCTTGACAAGAGCGGTGACGGAGAAACGGCGATAGACGGAATAAAAGCCTGTATGGCTGATGTCAAGGGCGAGGGCAGTATAAAAATCAGTGAGCTTCAAAGCCAGAAGAAACAGCTTGACGGAATACTGACTACCGCGACTTCGGCTCTGTCGTTCACGGCAGGAATATCGCTTGCGGTAGCTTCGGTGTCGGTTATGACGGCTATGCTTGTGAGTGTCGGTGAGCGCAAGCGTGAGATCGGCATAAAAAAGTCGCTCGGGGCAAGGAATATAAGAATAGTCGGCGAGTTCTTAGCCGAAAGCACGATGATATGCGTTATCGGCAGTATATTAGGCATTGCGGCAGGGTGCGCGGTGGCGTTTGTTATAGGGCTTGCGGTCGGTGAGAGCTTTGTTATGCAGACGGATATAATGCTTATCGCGGTTGGAGTGTCGGCGGTTATAGGTATGATTTCGGGTAGTTATCCGGCATATAAAGCGGCAAAGATGAAGCCGGTGGACGCGCTGAAAATGTAAAAATCCAAAAAAATTTTCCCTACCCCCTTGACAGCTAACGATTATTAGCTTATAATATAGCTAACGATCGTTAGCTTTTTTTGTATCGAGGTGAATATATGAAAAAAGACTCCAAAAAGGAAGATACAAAACAACGCATACTTGACGAAGCGTTGCGGCTCTTTTCGCAGAGCGGTTATGACGCGGTGAGCGTAGAGCGCATAGCAACGGCGGTGGGGATAAAAGCGCCGTCGCTGTACAAGCATTTCAAAAGCAAGCAGGAGATATTTGGCGCCATCGTTGCGGAAACATACCGCAGGTATGACCTGTTCACGGACGGCATTGACGTGCACGTTTCCGAAAGCAAAGCCGATGAAAAGGTGTTTGAAGAAATATCTGAGGATAAGCTTGCCGAAAAAGTAAGACAGCTTATAGAATATTCACTGCACGATGAGTATGTCAGCCGTTTCAGACGTATGATGACGATAGAGCAGTTCAGAAACGCCGATTTTGCAAGAATGTACACCGAAAGGTACGTTGAAAGGCTTGTGCGTTATCATGCAGGATTGTTCAGGTTGCTTATAAAATCCGGTACGATAATCGGAGAAGATCCCGATACATTGGCACTGGAGTACACCGCTCCCGTGATCCTTATGGTCGAGATCTGTGACAGACAGCCCGAAAAGGAAGAAGTGTGCATGAAGAGAATAGACGCTCACGTCAGGAATTTTTTTCGTACATATTCTCCGCAGAAAGTAGCTATGTCAGAGAAAAGAGGCGGTAAGCATGACAGATGAAAGTCGTTTTATACTGTGTCCCCATTGCAAGGCAAAAACAAGGGTAAAAATAACACAGGACACGGTGCTTAAACAGTTTCCGCTTTATTGCCCGAAATGCAGAAAAGAAAGCGTTATAAACGCGGAAAACTACATAATTACGTTAATTCAGACAGACGCTAAGACGCAGTGCTGACCTATAATAAAGGCGGCACTGCATTATTTTTTGAAAAGAGGTTTTTTATATGAAATTATATTTCAGGGACGGAGTTACTATCGCTACCACCGTTATGCTTATAGCGCTTGCAGGGTACATAATTTTTTGCATAGCAACGCGCAAGTCGACCGAGCACTGGGGGCTGAGAAGCCTTATACTGCTTATATTCGGGCTTGTTGTATGTTGCTTTGCCGCGACCCGTGACGGGCTTGACAAGACTATTCAGAATACGATCGACGGAAGCTGTGCTCCCGGGTTGTTTCAGCTTATCAGTATACCGAACATAGTCGGCTGTATCGGTGCGCTTGCGGTAATTGTCGGAATAATCGCAACGCCGATTGCAAAATCGCAGGCGGCGCGCGAGGTGTGGTTTTATGTTATGTCGGGCGGAATAACGCTTAAGATACTTACGGTGGAAATCGCAAGAATTATAGCGACGCTTGGATAAAAGAGGTATTGATATGATAATTACGGTGATACACGGAGCTGAGCACAAAGGCATTACATACTCTATGACAAAGGCTGTGCTTGACAAATTGGGGAATGACAACGAGATACACGAATTTTTTATGCCGGCTGACGGTCCGGACTATTGCGTCGG
>DJPL01000075.1:0-9246 GCA_002437415.1 Ruminococcaceae bacterium UBA6413
CAAATCAGTTATTCCTCTTGAGCTACGAGAGGAGCGGGAGCATTGCTTTTTGCAATGCTCAGACGTGCATCCCGCTTTCCTGACTCCTCATCTCTTCTGCCATAAAGGGGTGTTGGCTATAAGACACACAAACGATTGCGTTTCAAATCCCGTCATAAGCGGGACGCTGGCGCTCTGTTCGACCCGGGGGACTGTACAGATATCTTAGGATAGTACGTTTTTTGGAAGTTTCGGTGACAGTGCAGTTGCACCGATACACTCACGAAATTATTAACGCCTTATCAATATGGAAATGTTTTCAGCGGTGTCGGCAATATATCTGAATTACTTGCCCTATCGGAAATGCACTATAAGAAGCCTTATTTCCTATACGCAAAAAGGATACCGCAAACCTAATCCATTTGCAGTATCCTCTTAATTATATCTGAATATGAACCAATGTTAAAAGGGTGCGCCTTACGGCGCCCGCCGATAACGGAGGTTGCACAAATCGCCTACTTTCAGAACGGCGAATTGTCAGCGGCGACCCGCCGCCAGCCATTTAGCCGTCTACGTTTTTGAGAGCGTCTGCAAGGGGCACTTTCTTTATTCGTCTTGTGAGCGCAACCGCAATAAGCGCAAACGAGCCTACACCGAGCAGAGCGGTTTCGATATATACCGAAGGAACACACTTGTACTGCAACCAGCCCGGATAATCACGCAGGAATATCACAAACAGCTGACCGAGCAGATAGTCCGACAGCGGTATCGTAATAAGCAGCGTAACTACAACCACTATCGCCGTGGTCGCAATGTAGATACCGTTTATCTCGCTGTTCTTGTATCCGAGAATTTTTGTCATCGATATCGACTGCGCGTTCTTCTCTATGATTATCTTCGACAGCAGATAAATTATCAGTACATACATAATAACACCGAATACGATGAGTATATTCATCATGCCGCCCATCGACTTTGTAAGCTGACGCGATACCTTTGTCAGATCATCGACCGTAATTTCGGTTGCAATGTAAAGCTCGTCTATATCAGTGATCTCGGAATTTGAGAAATATCCGGTGTAATAGTCCTTGTCATAGTCAAACCTTTCGTTGAATGCGTCCTTGTCCATGAATACCGTAAGCGTCGACGGATAGTAGTAAACTCCGCCCACCTTGAACTTGTATTCCTTTGAGCCGAACTGTTCCTTGAGTGTTATCTCATCGCCCGCCTTGATACCGTGCTTTTCCGAGTAGGCATTTGAAATATAAACCTCGTTGTCGTCAAGCGATATATCAACATACTTGCTGTCCTTAGCGATGCCATATACGGTTATCTCTTCACTTTTGAGCGCACCCTCTATAGTTTTCAGTGTCGTTGCGCTGAACTTCTCAGCGTCCTTGTTTTCCGTTTCGACCTGAGCTTTGAGAAGATACTGGTGATCCGCAAGCAGATTTGAGGTTATCTCCTGCTGATAGTTGTCAAGCATAGGAGTAAGTACAAGTCCGAACATTACAAGAATGTTTCCGAGAAGCGCACCGAAAATCATTATGATATAATTCGGCATATTCTGGAACAGAACACGCAGCCTGAAACGCTTCATAATGCCGATCTTCGTGTTCAGCCTGAACGCCTTTTTCTTCTTTCTTCTCGAAAGGTCATGACGGATAAACTGAAGAGGTGAAAGGCTGAGCTTTCTCGTCAGCATTATAAGGTCAATAATAAATACGATTATGATCGGGACGATCGTTGTGTTGATAAATGCCTGAGGATTCCACAGCGTTACATATGTCGGCAGGCTGTAGCTTCCGTAATATGCGCTTGCCGCAAAGTCCTTGAGGAATGTATATCCGAGCACATTTCCGACAGCCGCACCAAGGAATACTACCAGCATCGGCAGTGCCATATAGTGCCTTACAATCTCCCAGCGTGTATAGCCTGTCGCACGGAGCGTGCCTATAACTCCCGCTTCCTTCGTGATAGTATTCGATGTTGTTATCGCAAAGATGAACGCGATAATAACCACGATTATATAAAGGAACATCTGTATAAATGTCGTATCGCCCTTTATATCGTCACCGGTGAATAAAATAGCCTGGTTTGTGTATTCGGGAATGTAGCCCGTAACCGCATTCATATATTTCGGCGCTTCTTCGGACAGCTTATTGAGGAAATCCTCGGACAGTGCCTTAGCCTTTGCGTCATCTGCGGGACGCTCGGAATATTTCCACGAGTAAACATAGTGGATTTTATCCTCGGGATATTCCTCAAATGTATCGGGTGTTACAATGGCAACACCGAACTTGATAGAGTCGAACATCATATCAGACGGGCTTGAAAACAGCGCACTGTAGTCAGACAGTGCAACCAGTCCGCAGATCTTGTATTCCTTGCCGTGAACAGTCAGCTTGTCGCCGACCTTAAGGCTGTTGTTGTCTGCATACATTCTGTCGATAGCTATTTCGCCGTCATTTGACGGATATTCGCCGTCCATAAGACACTCAAGGTTTATATCGGTACGCTTTTTGAATATACGCAGTGTACTGTCAACTTCCTTGGTCGGAAATTCAACATAGAAGTTCTCGTATATCTTCGCGTCATACTTATCGTTGTCCTCGACAGCCTTCAAAAGCTCATCGTCAGCCTTTGCATACAGCTCAAAGTTACCGTCCTCGATACTGTACTTTTCAAAGCTTTCGTCATAAGCCGTTGACATACTTCCGCCCGCAACATTCCAGCCGGATACAAACGATACGGAAAGTACCATAAATAAGAAGATAACTATGTACTTACCAAGCTCATTTTTAAACTCACTCGGCAGACGTTTAACAAGAGGATTTCTCATCGTTATCCCCCTTACCAGTCAAGGTCTTCTGCGGCGATCTTGTTTTCGTTGAGATAATTCTTTCTTATCATACCGTCACGCAGTTTTATTACTCTGTCCGCCATATTCTTTATAGCGTCATTATGTGTTACCATTACGACTGTGTTGCCGAACTTCTTGTTTACATCACTTATTAATTTCAGTATATCTTTTGATGTCTTGTAGTCAAGCGCACCTGTCGGCTCATCGCAAAGCAGTATGTCGGGGTTCTTTATAATAGCTCTGCCGATAGCCGTTCTCTGCTGCTGACCGCCCGACAGCTGATTCGGGAGTTTATGGCGGTGTTCGTACAGTCCGAGAGTTTTCAGTATCTCGTCCGTATCAAGCGGATTATCGCTGAGATAAGCGCCGATCTCAACGTTTTCCTTGATATTAAGATTAGGTATCAGGTTGTACTGCTGGAAGATATAGCCGAGGTGCTTTCTGCGGTAAAGCGTCAGCTTCTTCTCGTTCATATCTGCTGTCTTTTCGCCGTTTATTGCGATATATCCGCTGTCGGCACTGTCGATACCGCCTATAATATTAAGAAGTGTGGACTTGCCCGAACCCGACGGACCGAGCAGAACGCATATCTCGCCTTTTTCAATCTCTGCGTCAATGCCGTTCAGAACTTCAACACGGCTGTCGCCCTCGCCGAAGTGTTTTCTTATGTCTTTGATTGTAAGAAACATTTTGCTTTTTCCTTTCATATTGCTCCGATTTACACAGATTGTACAGATACAGTCTTATTAGTAACAGCTAACTGTATTGCGCAAAGCTAACTTGATTAGTCTAAGCTAACTCAAGTATCTGACATCCGTGTTTTTCACGAATATCTCTGAATTAATTTTAGCACAAGAAAGCCGTCAAGTCAACAGACACACGGCTTAAATATTAACGATTTTCAGTTTTCAGGGACTTGTGTTTTTGGATATATAGTAGAAATTGCGCTGTTTTTTGATATCGCGTTATCGGCATAAGCTTCATGCCGAAGTTGAACGATTTTATCTGTTTTGTGCAAACAGCACATTTAATTTGATAAAAGTTGACAGATTAAGCGCAAAATGCTATAATTGAGCTATAAATTAAATTGAGGAGGTTTCTATCATGGCAGAATCAAGAGTATTCCAAAAAACAAACGGCGTTACAATAGACGGTATGGGCAGAAGCGTACAGAATTTTTTGCGTTCCGCTAAGGGTCTTGTCGTTCAGGGCGGCAAGGCGGGAGAGGGCTACATAGTACAGGCAAAAGAAGATGACGGCTGGAAAAAGGTAGCGGGTATGAGCTCTGCCATAGAGGTGCAGATTTCGGACTCAGGAAACGGTATTCTTGTAAACATAGGAAACGGACAATGGTCGGACAAGATAGGCGCAGGTGTTATAGGCTGGTTTGTGTTTGCACCGCTCGCTGTTACGGCTATAGTAGGCTCGGTTCAGCAGAAAAAGCTTCCGGGCGAAATATTCGCTCATATTGAGCAATATGTCGCAAACGGCGGTCGGGATATGTATATGGGTTCAAATCTTGTAAATGCCGCAAACGGTAACATTATATGCCCACATTGCAAAAGCGAAGTGCCGTCAGGAAATCCTTTCTGCACAAACTGCGGAAAGTCTCTGACAAGGCGGTGCCCCGGCTGTAATGAAAGCGTTGCTTTAGACCTCGCTTTTTGCCCTAAATGCGGCAGAGCACTAAAGCCCGATGATGTGTTCTGCCCGGGTTGCGGAGAAAAGGTCGACAACGCACAGCCGGCACCCGAAAAGTCGGTATGCCCCGATTGCGGAAACAAGCTTGAACCCGACAGCAGGTTCTGCTCAAAGTGCGGTCATAAGTTCTGATAATGCTTACTTCTTTATAAAACGGTGAAAGAAGCTGTGACGAAATGCAAAAATTTCATCACAGCTTCTTGATTTATCCAAATTCCATTGAAATTGCAGTGCAACATATTGTAAAAATGTCAAAACAATAAATATACAGCCAACACCGCTGAAAACAGTTTCAATACTGACAAGGTGCTAATAATTTCGTGAGTTTATCCGTGCAACTGTACTATCACCGAAATTTCCAAAAAACGCACTATCCTGAGATATCTGTACAGCCCTCCGGGGTCAAACAGAGCGGAGCATCCCGCTTATTGCGGCTTTTTAAACGCAATCGTTTGCGTGCCGAGTGCTATACCTTGCCTCCCCTCGAAAAAGGGTGAGGTTCTGTTGCTCGGTCAAGCCGAGCCAACTATGGTGGGGATTGTAATTGCTCAGCAGTTGTTTGCTCTTTCCTTTAACTTCTTTACCAAAAAAGCGAGCCGCGCGCACTATTTTTGCGCTTCAACTCGCTTTTCCTTTTCCGGGCTGTGTCACAGCCACTTTATGTTGTCGTCTTCGTTTACTCATAACTGAAAATTTCCCGATAAGAAAACATCGCAGAATACTGTTTACAAACCGCCCGGCATATCCCCGACACACCTATAAACGGCAAGCGTGAGCCATATCACTCCCACAACAAAACAGCACTTGACAACTGAGCATTTTATCTGCAAATGTTGATTATACAGCGGAATTGTGGTAAAATATATCTGTAGCAACGTCCTAACGAAAATCAGTATGAGTAACACAAAAAGGGGATCAATATGCTTGAAAATAAACTAGGCATTGAAAGCTCTTCCGACCTCGCGCGTGAAGAAGAACGCATAAGCAAGAAAAAAGCCGTCGCGCTTTTTGAAAAAGGGATACTTGACGATCTTCCCGTCGGGACAACAGCCGCCCTCAGGGCTATACATAAGTATCTTTTTGAAGATATTTATGACTTTGCGAGGGAACTCCGCACGGTCAATATCGCAAAGGGAAGCTTTCGCTTTGCACCGTTCATATACCTCAGTGCGGCACTCGAAAATATAGATAAAATGCCTCAGTCTGACTTTGATGAGATAGTCGAAAAGTATGTTGAGATGAACATAGCCCACCCGTTCAGAGAGGGCAACGGCAGAAGTACAAGAATCTGGCTTGACTGCATATTGAAGAAAAAGATCGGTAAGGTAGTTGATTGGAGCAGGGTGGATAAAGAAGACTATCTGCTTGCTATGGAGCGCAGTCCGATAAAGGATATCGAAATTAAATTTCTTCTGAAAAATGCTCTTACAGACGACATCGACAGTCGCGAGGTCTATATGAAAGGTATCGACCACAGCTATTATTATGAGGGCTACACGACATTCCGGACAGAAGACCTGTAGAATTAAAATTTAAAGTCGTGGCAGAATATGACCTGCCACCCGACCTATGCATATATCGTCCAATTTAATATCATTATCGGTGAGGCTGACCCCACCGATTTTTTGTTTAAAAAACTCTTGACAAATACCCCAATGGGGTATATAATAAAAATACCCCGTGAGGGTATATTGAAGCCGCAACAAAAATTCAGAGGTAATACTATGAGTGAAAATAAAACAACCGTAAAAAAAGTCTGTCCATGCTGTCAGAAGCATACAGTCAGGGACGAAAAGCACAGAAAGGCGCTTCTCAACCGCCTTAAGCGCATTGAGGGTCAGGTGCGCGGTATTGAAGCTATGATCGAAAATGACGCATATTGCAACGATGTGCTTATACAGTCTGCCGCAGTCAATGCCGCAATGAACGCTTTTAATAAAGAGCTTCTCGCAAGCCATATACGCGGCTGTGTCGCAAGAGATATCAGAGAGGGTAAGGACGAGGTCATAGACGAGCTTGTCGCAACTCTGCAAAAGCTGATGAAGTAACGCAAAACGGATATAATAAATAGATAAAACAAAAGAAAAGAGGGTCAAAAATGGAACAATACGATGTCACAGGCATGAGCTGTGCCGCTTGCAGTGCAAGAGTAGAAAAAGCGGTCAATAAGGTAAAGGGCGTTACCTCCTGCTCGGTAAGTCTGCTGACAAATTCAATGGGCGTTGAGGGCACAGCGTCACCGCAGGATATAATTTCCGCTGTGGAAAAAGCAGGCTACGGCGCAAAGCTTAAAGGTGCGGGAGCAAAGAAAGCGGATACCGGCGCCGATTCACTGCGTGACACCGAAACACCTAAGCTTCGCAAAAGGCTTATAGCCTCCGTCATATTCCTTGTGATACTGATGTACTTCTCGATGGGACATATGATGTGGGGATTTCCGCTTCCGTCATGGTTTGACGGAAACCATGTGGCTATGGGGCTTGTACAGCTGCTTCTCAGCGGCATTATAATGGTTATAAACAACAAGTTCTTTGTAAACGGCTTCAAGGGCTTTATCAACCGTTCGCCGAATATGGATACGCTCGTTGCGCTCGGCTCGGGTGCGTCATTTGTTTGGAGTGTGTACGCACTGTTTATGATGACAGATGCACAGCTTCACGGAAATGCAGATGCTGTTATGATGTATATGGACGAGTTCTATTTCGAGTCGGCGGCTATGATCTTAACGCTTATCACAGTCGGCAAGATGCTTGAAGCACGCTCAAAGGGTAAAACTACTGATGCGCTCAAAGGTCTTATGAAGCTCGCCCCAAAAACCGCAAACGTAATTCGGAACGGTGTAGAGCAGACTATCCCCGCAGAAGAGGTAGTAAAGGACGATATTTTCGTAGTACGCCCCGGTGAGAGCATACCCGTTGACGGCGTAGTGACAGACGGCGAAAGCGCAGTAAACGAGTCGGCTCTGACAGGCGAGAGCATTCCCGTTGATAAGACGGTCGGCGATAATGTTTCGGCGGCAACGATAAACCAGACAGGCTTCATCACCTGTAAGGCTTCAAGAGTAGGCGAGGATACGACCCTGTCGCAGATCATCAAAATGGTGAGCGATGCGGCGGCTACCAAAGCACCTATCGCAAAGATAGCCGATAAGGTATCGGGTATATTCGTGCCTACCGTAATCACAATTTCGATAATCACAATGATAATTTGGCTGCTCCTCGGTCAGGATTTTGCATACGCTCTTGCAAGAGGAATTTCGGTACTGGTAATAAGCTGTCCGTGCGCACTCGGTCTTGCAACCCCCGTTGCAATTATGGTCGGAAACGGTGTCGGCGCAAAGAACGGCATTCTGTTCAAGACCGCCGTTTCGCTTGAGCAGGCAGGCAAAACTCAGATAGTAGCCCTCGACAAGACAGGTACTATCACAAAGGGCGAACCTCAGGTAACGGATATCGTTCCCGCAGAAAGTGTAACCGAAAGCGAGCTGTTGAGCCTTGCCGTATCGCTTGAAGCCAAGAGCGAGCACCCGCTTGCAAAGGCGATAAACGTATACGGCAGCGAGCACGGTATAACAGCACAGAACGTCGAGAATTTCAAGGTGCTCAGCGGCAACGGACTTACCGCAACGGTTTCAGGCGCAACCCTTTACGGCGGTAGTCTTAAGTTCATCGGCAGTAATACAGAACTTTCAGGCACAATAACAGCCGAAGCGGAGCGCCTTTCAAACGAGGGCAAGACTCCGCTCCTGTTCAGCCGAAACGGTAAGGCGCTCGGTATGATCGCGGTGGCCGACACGATAAAGGAAGACAGCCCCGAGGCTATACGTCAGCTCAGAAATATGGGTATAAAGGTCGTTATGCTTACAGGCGATAACGAGCGCACCGCAAGAGCTATCGGTGATAAGGCAGGCGTTGACGAGGTAATCGCAGGCGTTCTCCCCGACGGCAAGGAGGCGGTTATCCGCTCACTTAAGGCTCAGGGTAAGGTCGCCATGGTCGGTGACGGCATAAACGATGCCCCTGCACTCACCGCCGCAGATACCGGTATCGCCATAGGCGCGGGAACAGACGTAGCGATAGATGCGGCAGATGTCGTACTGATGAAGAGCAGACTCTCCGATGTGCCCGCGGCAATAAGACTTTCCCGTGCGTCACTGCGCAATATTCACGAAAATCTGTTCTGGGCATTCATCTATAACATTATCGGCATACCTCTTGCCGCAGGTGTGTTCGTTTCCTTAGGACTTACACTTAATCCTATGTTCGGTGCGGCGGCGATGAGCTTGTCAAGCTTCTGCGTTGTATCGAATGCTCTAAGACTTAATTTCTGCAAGATTTACAGCACAAAGCATGACAGAAAGGCAAAACCGATAGTGTACCAAAATGTACCGGTGGTACAAACCAATAATAATACAAATATTACCAAAACCATCAAGATAAAAGGTATGATGTGCGAGAAGTGCGAGCATCATGTAAAGACCGCACTCGAAGCAATACCGCAGGTAATATCTGCCAAAGCAAGCCACACAGACGGTATCGCCGTGGCAGAGCTTTCGGGCGAGATCCCCGACAAACAGCTTAAAAAAGCCGTTGAAAACAGCGGCTATAAAGTAATATCAATAAAGTAACGGAGGAATTTACAATGGTAAAGACAACACTTAAGATCGACGGAATGATGTGCGGAATGTGCGAATCGCACGTAAA
>DJPL01000075.1:9331-16539 GCA_002437415.1 Ruminococcaceae bacterium UBA6413
GAAACCGTGATAATCAGCGAGGAAGCGCTTCCCGAAGCCAAAATCAAGGAAGTTTTACAGCCCACGGGCTATGAGCTCAAAGGCATATCGAGCGAGCCTTACGAAAAGAAGGGACTTTTCGGAAGAAAGTAATCCTGGCTAGACATAACCGTGCCGCAGGTAGGCTGATCCTTTACCTGCGGCACGGTTTTTGTTTTGGACAGAATACCCGTCAGAGCAGTCGCAGACTGCTTTTATGCGAGGCTCCGATAGCAAACCGAGCCCCCTGATTTGAACTCAAATCAGGGGGCTCTGCTGTCTGTCATATTGTGTTATGTACTTATTCCGACTGTGTTGTCGAGGATTCGGGGGCGGGTGTTTCCTCCGCTGTCGTAACCTCTGCGGGGGTCGTTGCGGCAGAAGGTCTGATGCTCTTTCTTGTCGTAGTAGTAGCCTCCGTTTCGGTTATTGTCGGGATAGTCGCGATCTCGATTTTCTTGATTACAACCGAAACGGCGGGCTTTGATGCAATGCCCTGTTCGTCATCTATCGTGTTTCCTGAGGAAACCTCAACTTCGCTTATCTTGTCAAGAAAATCAAGCCCCTCAATAGCCTGACCGAATATCGTGTAGTTGCCGTCAATGCTGAATACACCGCCGTTTGAGAGGTATTTCGCTTTTACGTCATCGGGGGCAGCATTGAGCTTTGAAAGGTAGTCGGTGTATGTCTTTTTATCCTCTTCTGTCAGCCTGTCCTTGTATTCGTCAAGGTCTGACGAGATATTCTCGGCTGTTTTTGCTATGTCAAAGGGTGTCTTGTTATTGATTATAAAGAACTGGCTGTTGATGCCGTCGCTGCTTTCCGCATAGCCGAGTGCACCGTAATACGCTCTCATACGGTCGTTTGTTTCACGCGGGATCTCGGTCTTATCGGCAGTAGTTCCGCCTGTGCCGTTTCCTCTGAGTGAGCCGCCCTGTATCATAAAGTCCTTTATAACCCTGTGAATGGTCTTGCCGTCGTAATAGCCGCTCTGAGCAAGCTTTACAAAGTTGTCAACGCCCTTAGGAGCGACCTCGGGGAACAGCTTGAAGCGTATCTTGCCTGTTTCCTCGCCTATCTGTATTGTCATTTCGGCAAGAGTGTCGCCCGGACCTACAGTTATCTCTGCGGTGTTATCATTTTTCTGTGAGCTACAGCCGCTTGCCGTTATCATAGCCGCTGCCAGCGTTATCGCCGCCGCAGCCTTGCATAAAGACCTAAACCTCATTTTATCGGTTCCTTTCACCGTTACGATTTGTTATCAGTTTGCCGATGTTGCCTCGGCTACACTGCTTGTCGTGCCGTTTGATTCGTTCCGGAGCTTTTCGATTTCTTCCGCCGAAAGATACTTATCCGATGTCGGTTCTTCTATCGTGAACTTGCCGTCCTCATAGGTATCGAGCGTTACTTTTACTATCTTCAGCTCTTCAAGCGGCTTCATATTCGACTTGTCGGAGTCGGCCCACAGTATCTTGTCGAGCACGTCAAAGCCGTTTATAACCTGACCGAATACCGTATAAGTACCCGCGAAGCCGGGAACGCTTCCTCTCTTTTCGAATGCGTTTATAAGCTCTTCGGGTATTACCTGAGCGCTTGTTTCCTGATTTGTATAGCCTCTGAGCTCCTTCTTGTCTTCTTCGGTTATCTCAAGAGCGCCTGTGAAGAAGAAACGGCTGTCGGAGTAGCCCTGCTGTGAGCTGTAGCCTAAAAGAGCACCCTTGAAAGGCCAGAGATTTACGGAGCACTCGTTTTCGATGTACTTGCCGTCATCGGTGATACCTTCCGTGCCTTCATCGTTTGAAGCACCCGTTATTGCGTATATGCCCTTTTGTAAAGCGAAGAACGGCTTTCCGTCATAGAAGCCTTCCTCTGCGCGCTTCTTGAAGTTTGCTACCGTATTGGGGGCAAATTCCGCATAAAGTACGGCAGTTATCGTGCCGACATTGGTTTCTATTATTGCAACGTCCTGACCGTCTGCGGGCTTATCGAGCTGAATAAGGTTCATTTGTGTAAAGTCGTAGCTTCCGAGTGCGTTTGTGGTCTGACCGCCGAGCATTGAACAGCCCGAGAATGCCGCTATAGCCGTTATTCCTGCCAGTACTGCCGCTATTTTTCTTTTAAAATTCAATTTTTTATTCCTTTCAACTATGAATATATGCTTTTGCAAAAACACCGCCTTTTGGGCGGAAATTTCTGCTTATTCTATTATTATAATTCACGCCGCCCGAAAAGTCAAGCAGACATATTATCACAGACTTATTATAAGCCGTATACCGACGGTTAGTCGCCGAGTCTTAACATTTCATCTATACAACGCTTAGCACCGAGCCTTACGTCCTCGTCAAGCTCAATAACCTCGCCTGCCGTGCCGCATACGCAGTTGTAAACCGTTGCAAGGTTTGTAAGGTGCATATTGTGACAGACACAGTCCTTTGACAAGGGATAGAACTTTTTGTCGGGCTCGTCAAAGCTTAAATGCTCGACAATGCTGTTTTCCGTACCGATTATAAATTCTTTCGCGTCGCTCTTTTTGGCGTAGTTCATAATGCCTGTTGTACTGCCTGCATAGTCTGCAAGCGCAGTTACCGCGGGAGCACACTCGGGGTGAACGAGCAGGAGAGCGTCGGGGTGCTGTGCCTTTGCCTTTTCAACGTCCTTTACCGTCATACGCAGATGCGTGGGACAGCCTCCGCTTACAAGCTTGAACATCTTATCGGGGCACTGCTTCTGAACAAAATCGCCGAGGTTGCAGTCGGGTATGAAGAGTATCTTGTCGCTGTCAAGCTTTTTGACTATTTTCACCGCACTTGATGAAGTAACGCATACATCGCACACGGTCTTAAGCTCTGAGGTCGTGTTTATGTAAGCTACTACCTTGTAGTCGGGATACATTTCCTTAAGCTGTGAGATGAGATCCTTATCCATCTGCTCAGCCATAGGACATCCCGCGTTGCTGTCGGATAAAATTACTTTTTTCTGAGGTGAGAGTATTTTGACTGTTTCAGCCATAAAGCGCACACCGCACATAAGCACTGTGCTCTGAGGTGCTTTTGCCGCCATCTGACTGAGTGCAAAAGAGTCGCCCACAAAATCGGCAACGTCCAATATATCCTGACGCTGATATGCGTGCGCCAGAATGCATATATCCTTTTCTTTCTTTATCCTCAGGATCTCGTCCTGCATTTCTCTTACTGTCATTGTTTGTCCCTTTCTTAAGAAGCGGATTTGCTATTCCGTTTTATATCTGAGGTCGTTATACCGCCGAACAAATCGGTTTAAGCCGACAGGCGGTACACCGTTTTTTTGCCGAAAGGCAAATGAGATCTGCGTCTGAAAATATTATACCTTTTTTTGTGGTTATCGTCAAGTAAAAAGCCACACTTCGTTTTAAAAGTGTGGCTGTTATCTGTTATCAAAGCTGCTTTATAGCGAGAACCGAGCTTTCGTAATTGGCTTTCAGCTCTTCGAGCATATCGGCAGTCGTTTCGTCCGTCTTGTTGCGCAGTGCTTCGGTTACTTCATATGCCGATTTGTACAGCTTATCAAGTCCGAGATTAAGGCAAAGTCCTTTGAGTGTATGAGCGGCACGGAAAGCCGTTTCATAGTCCTTTGCTTCAAGAGCCGTGAAAATATCGTTGTAGCTTGTATCTTCGGTGAACTTGCCGAGATATTTTGTTATCATCTTATCGTTCATCAGTCTTGAAAGCACATCGGTATAGCTTCCTCCGAGTGCCTTGTAGCATTCTTCAAGTGTCATTTTTCCTCCTTTGAGGCGTTTTTATCAATATACATAAGTCTGTCCGCCTCGGCTAACGCTTTTTCTATCGGCTGTATGCCGTACACACCGCCGATAGCGGCAGTGCAATTTATATCGGGATAATCTTCAAGCTTTATCTCAGATATGCTTTTCTTTATCTCTTTAAGCTTTTGATAGAATATCTTTTGAGGGATATTGGTCATCAGCAGTACAAATTCATCACCGCCCAGACGTATAAGGATATCACTGCTTCTTATGCAGCTCCTGATGCTCTCGCACACCGCTTTCAGCACACAGTCGCCTGCGGCGTGTCCGTAACGGTCGTTTATCGCCTTGAAGTCGTTTGCGTCAAGCATTGCGACTGCGTCTATGTACCGCATTGACTTGGTCTGCTCTTCATAATAACGGCGGTTGTATGCGCCTGTCAGTGCATCGTGATACAGCTGACGGTTGTAGTTCACTATATTATCCATAAAGTCGGTCTTGCCGTATGCGCCGAGCAGTACACCGTCTTTATCCTTATATATCATTTCGAGTATGAACGGCTTACCGCTTATCTCAACGTACTTTGATATGATCTGATATATGCTGTCATCGGCAAATTCGAGCTTGCTCATCTGACCGCGCTTTTCAAAGGCCTTAGCCGACACACAGTTTTTACAACGCTGTGTCTTGCCCCATATGGCATAGCATTTCTGACCGCGGCAGACATCGATCATATCCTCGTTGCCCTCTTTACAACCGGATCGTACCACTTCATTATCGGTTATATCCACCAGTCTTACAACGTCAAATACATTCGTAAGCCTGTTTATTGTTTCTCTTATCTCGCCGTCCTCATCGGTACTGATCCTGTATTCGGGGTGTACTATTGCAAGCTCACGGTCATTGATGTCTATTATCCTGCCGAGAATGCCTGTGTACTGCGGGTGCTCCTCATTGCTCCAGAGAGTTCGTATGCGTATTTCGTACCATCGTTTCTGCCCTGTCAGATCAAGCTGTATCTTCATTTTGACTAAGGGAGCGGAGGGGGTTGCGGTCCTTATAACGGCAATCATATTGTTTATGGTATCTTCGCCGATGAAGTCCTGCCTTAGCCCTTTCGGGTGCATTGTGGTTTCCTGAAGCCCGAGCAGATCTGCGCCGTGCCCGGTAAGTCTGAGTACATCGAGAATAGCGTCATATTCAAATTGTATCTCGCCTGAGTCGTCTGAAAAGAAGTTCCAGCGTTCTCTTGCGGATATCGGCATATGAGAGCTGAAATTGACCTTTTCGGAAGAAACCTTGTTTTCGACCAGCTCCTCGGTAGCACGCAAAAGAAGTCTGTCGTCCTGTGTATTGTCAAGCTTATCCGTAAGCTCGGCAAGTATCTGACTTTCACACTCTTTAAGACACTCGAGAAGCAGTGGGTTGAAAGCACCGCATTGACCGTCAAGTATCATTTCCATCGCTTTTTTGTGGGAGTAAGCCTTCTTATAGCATCTGTTGCTTGTCAGAGCGTCATATACATCGGCAAGAGCCGTTACCTGTGCGGCTATCGGTATCTCCTCGCCTTTAAGCCCGTCAGGATAGCCTCTGCCGTCATATCTTTCATGATGCCAGCGGCATATTTCGTAAGCCTTATCAAAAAGCGGATAGTTATGCGTTTCGTGCAGATCGTGTAGCATTTCCGCGCCGATGACCGAATGCGTTTTCATTATCTCAAATTCTTCGGCTGTCAGTTTTCCCGGCTTATTGAGAATATAGTCATCAATCGATATTTTTCCGATATCATGCAGGGAAGAGGCGGTGCTTATCAGAAGCAGATCGTTTTCCGTAAGGTGATACTTATCGGTTTTTTCTGTCAGCTTTTGCAGAAGGATAGCCGTAAGCTGTTTTATATGATGGACGTGCATACCGCTTTCACCGTTTCTGAACTCGACTATGTGAGCCAGAACGTTTATCATCATACGGTTGTTTTTTTCGTTTTCATAAACCTGCTCTTCAAGCGCGCCGAGCAGTTTTTTCTGCTTGCGGTACAGCATAAGAGTGTTTGAAACGCGCTTGTGAATGACAAAGCTGTCGAACGGTCTGCGGACATAGTCCGTAATTCCGAGCTCATAGGCCTTGCGTATGAAGCTGCGTGATGTTTCGGTAGATATCATTATTACAGGAGTATCGTCCAACCAGTGATATTGCTTCATTACTTCAAGTACGCCGAAGCCGTCCATCACCGGCATTATTATATCAAGCAGTACAAGGTCAATATCGTACAGGTGTTCTTTAAGAATATTCAGTGCTTCCTCACCGTTTGCCGCTTCTGTTATATCGTAATCATCTATCAGCATATCGCTGAGCATCTCGCGGTTTATCGCAGAGTCGTCAACAATCAGTATCCGGGCACTTTTCTGTTTTGAACTGCTCACAATATCACACCCCTTTTCCGCACTTTGTCATTATATAAGTATAAACCTTTTTGTGTTTTAAGTCAATAGAATGTGCTTTAATTATTGTAGGTCTTTCCTGATTATCTGCGGTTTCCGCTTTACCGAATGCTTGCAGGGCAAGGAAAAACGGGGTTGTGACACAACCCGAAAAAGAAAAAGTGAGTTGAAGCGCAAGAATAGTGCGCACGGCTCACTTTTTGGTATGTGGAGAAAATCATTCTTTAGTACATTTCTGTTTTAATTGTGCGTTTCGCATATGGTCGTCTTTCATGTGCGTGAATGTTGCGTCTTTGTCTGTCTTGGAAAAGCTGTTTCTGCATTCAAACGTATTCAGGTAGCTTTCATATTTTAATTTCCTTTTCAGAAGCCCCTCGTATTGTTCAATTTCTCTTTGCAGTTCACTTTCCCTTTTTCATCTGCCATGCACAAACGGTTCTCTATGTTTTTCCTTCAGCAGGTTTAATATTTCAAACTCATTTTCTTCTAAGATACCATACTTCTCTTGAAATATCTTTGTCAGTTTTTCTATCTTTACCGATACTTTTTGCTCATATTTGTTCGTACTTTTCTTCCACACAAAGCTGTATTTGTTTGCGTTTGCCTCTATTTTTGTTCCGTCAACAAACAAGTGTTCAAAGCGGATTTCTTTCTTTCCTTTCAATTTGTGCACAAGTGTGTAGAATATCTCTTCTGCGTATTTGCTCAATACTTCCGTACGAAACCGGCATATTGCTCTGTAATTCGGTGCCTTTTCTCCGTTAAGCAGCCATATGTAGTTCATATCTCTTTTGCATCGTTCTTCTATTTCCTCTGCGATTTCTTCTAAGAGCCGCACACTGTCGTTTTCAGGTATCACTTTTTCTGCAAAAAATTCATCAATTTTCAGTTGCATATTCCTATGAAATATGCGATAATTAATATTGGTATTTTGATTTTTCATTTTTCATCTACATTATACCAAAAAAGTGAGCCGTGCGCACTATTTTTTGGCTCTATAATAAATGTTG
>DJPL01000043.1 GCA_002437415.1 Ruminococcaceae bacterium UBA6413
CACAATGTCAATTACAAAAACAGTAATATTGATTTTGATTTCGGTTTTTCAAAGAAAAATCTTGATGTTAGTTTACATCATCAAGGCGAATATGGTGGTAATTATGCTGATTATGCTGAAATGCTGACTTGTCTTGACAAGCTTGTTGAAAACGCAGAACTTATAGTGGTACATAAAAACTATAAGGGCAATGAGAATTTAAAGAAAACATATGTGTTAATATCTGCCTTTAGCGATAAATCAAATGTTGTTCCTGTACAACTTGAAGTCAAAAATTTTGAAAATCAACCAAATGGGTTATATTTGAATGTTGTATTAAGCAAAATAAAAGAATCAGCCGTCATGACGGAGAGTCTTCTCGGCTCAACGACCGACTCTACTCCGCTGGTAGCTGATTCTGATATCAGTTTATCACAACTTTTTGCGAATGTCAACCCCAGTGACAAAAGGTTTTTAAAATATGTACCGGATCGTAAATTCCAATTAAAAAATATGCATTCCCTATTGACAAACACTACATATTGTGGTACAATCTAAAAAGACAAACAAAATGTACTTACTGCTTTTATATACAGTAAATTTGAAAGGAAGATTGTTATGGTAAAGGTAAATGTAAAAAACGGTACTCTCGATCAGAAAGAGATCGACGCTTATGTTCAGTATGCGATCGAGGCTAACCCCGGTAAGCTGGTAACAGAGCTTGATATAAATCTTGACGGTGATTATGCGGACTTGACATATCATTTTGGCGAGATCCCGTTTGACCGTATCCGCCGTATCACAGGATATCTTGTTGGTACTCTTGACAGATTTAACAATGCCAAGAAGGCTGAGGTTCAGGACAGAGTAAAGCACAGCATCGCTCCCGAAGAGGAAGAGGATATTTACGTCACAGCTTAAACCGTCATTGTTCTCCAAAAAATGACAGAATATATTTAAGGTTATCCGCCCATACTTTTATTGGAAAATGAAAGTATGGGCGGTGGTTTTTTGTATTATAACAAGGTCGAGATAAGCGGCGTAAATACATCAAAATTAAAGGTGCTTAAGGAGTCCGAAAAGATGGAGCTTCTGCAAAAAATGCGTGACGGAGATCCTAATGCCAGAGAAGAGCTTATAAACGGCAATCTCCGCCTTGTACTGAGCGTGATACAGCGTTTTTCCGGCAGAGGAGAAAACCCCGATGACCTGTTTCAGGTAGGATGCATAGGTCTTATGAAAGCGATTGACAATTTTTGCCCGGATTTTAATGTCAGATTTAGCACCTACGCCGTGCCTATGATAATGGGCGAGCTGCGCCGCTACCTGCGAGATTCCGGCTCTATCCGTGTCAGCCGTTCTATGCGTGATCTGGCATATAAAGCGATGCAGGCGCGTGAAAAGCTAACAACCGAGCATTCAAAAGAACCGACAATTGAGCAGATAGCTAAAGAAATCGATGCAAAGCGCGAGGACGTTGTGATCGCCCTAGAAGCCGTCAGCGACCCGATATCGTTGTATGAACCCGTATTCTCAGAATCGGGCGACACGATATATATGATGGATCAGATAGGCGATAATAACGACGATAAAAACTGGCTTGACGAGATCGCACTGAAAGAAGCAATAATCGGGCTTGACGACAGGGAAAAGAATATACTCAAGCTCCGCTTTTTCCGCGGAAAAACACAGGTAGAGGTCGCACAGGAAATAGGCATCAGCCAGGCACAGGTGTCAAGGCTTGAAAAGGGCGCGCTCGGTAAGATAAAAAAGGCGTTGTAATTCTTAGCAGACCATATTTAACTTGATTTATCCAATGCAATATGATAGAATTATTGCAGAAATTAATTAAGGATAACGAGGGAAATATGAAACGCTTTCTTTTACTCATACCTGTGACGCTTTTGCCGTATATTTTACTGTTTGCTCTTTACTCTTTGTTTATAAACCAATATATTGTAGAAAAATTTTTCGGCAGTAATGCGCTTTGGCTTTTATTTATGATATTTGCGGCAACCGTCATTTCATTTATATGCACGCTTGTGTATATGCCGCTCTGCCTTGCAAAGGGGTGGAGCGCGAGGCAGACAGCCTTTTTCAATATGATGATAAAGCTTATTCACATACCGGCATATCTCGTTATATTCGTGCTTGGCGTATTATTTTTTATTACGATTTTCACTTATGCTTTTTCGATTTTCTTCGTGATATTCGATTGTATGACGATATTTATTACAGGACTTATCGGATTGACGGCAAATCTCAGACTTTATAAAGAAAAGAAGTGTACAGGAAGCTTTGCGGCGATAAATTCAATATGTCAGTTCCTTTTCTGCATTGATGTCATAAGCGCTGTTATCGTATATATCCGTTCAAGGAAAGAGCCGGTACGGCAAAATACTTTTTACACCAATTCCATACAGTAAAACAAAAAGCAATAATCAGATGCGTTAACCTGCGGTGGTTGACGCATTATTTTTATAAATAATACGCAAAAATGCTGATAACAACTATTGAAATCCGCAGAATAAAGTGATATAATCATACCGCAAATGAGTTTTTTATAAAGAAGGTTATTTCTTGGCAGCAAAAGCAAAACAGGCGGCAAATTCAATGTCGCCCGAATTTTTCGGAACGGAAAGCATATGGAAAATAATGCTTCGTATCGCTCCGCCTATAATGCTGGCACAGCTGATACAGGCAATGTACAATATAATCGACAGCCTGTTTATCGGGCAGTATTCAGACGACGGATTGACAGCACTTTCCGCGATATACCCGGTTCAGCTGATTATAATCGCACTGGCAGTAGGTACGGGTGTCGGAACAAATACTCTTATCGCTAAGCAGTACGCGCTTAAGGACGAAAAGGGCGCTAATCATACGGCGGGCGTCGGAATGGTGCTAGCAGTGATAATGTGGGCATTGATATCCGTAATATCTATAGCGTTTATGGGCTTTTATGTCGGTGTGTCAGTTCAGTCGCCCGCAGCTATGCAGTATGCAAACGAATACGGACTGATAGTAAGCGTAGGCAGTATCGGACTGTTCCTGGAGGGCAACTGGACGAAGGTGCACCAGGCGGCAGGAAATATGAAATTGCCAATGGTAGCACAGATAGTCGGTGCGGTGATAAACATGGTACTTGACCCTATTCTGATATTCGGTGTCGGACCTGTACCCGAGCTTGGAATAAGAGGTGCGGCAATAGCAACAGTAGCCGGTCAGATAGCAGCCGCTGTAATTGTCGGTATAAAGGGTTTCAGAAAACCGCCGGCAATAAAACAGATGCCGAAGATAGCAAAGGATATCTACAAGCTCGGCTATCCGTCAATATGTATGCAATCACTCTACACCGTGTACATAGCACTGCTTAACATAATACTTGCGGGCTTCTGCGACGAGGCGGTGACAGTACTCGGGCTATACTATAAGTTGCAGTCATTTTTCTTTATTCCTCTTCTCGGACTTCAGACGTGCATCGTTCCGGTGCTTAGCTATAATTTCACCTCGGGTGATTATCTGAGGTGCAGAAAGATATTCCGCAGTTCTCTGATCATTTCGGGTGTGTTTATGATACTCGGAGTGCTGTCGTTTGAGCTTATACCGACACAGCTTATAGGGCTGTTCACATCGAGCGAAACGGTAAAAAGCATAGGTGAAACAGGCTTCCGACTTATAGGAGCAAGCTTTGTTCCCGCTGTTTTCTCATTTATGACCCCGGTTTTCTTCCAGTCTATAGGCTATTCCAAGACAAGTACTTTCCTTTCTGTGCTTCGTCAGATAATCTGCCTTATACCGCTGTTCTGGCTGTTTTCACTTATCGGACTTGATTATACTTGGCTTGCATTCCCACTGTCCGAAATAATCACCGGTGCGATCGGAATGGGTATGTATTATTACGCTGTAAAAAGATTTTGAATATTGTTGAAAGGAAAAAGTGAGTCGAAGTGCCAAATCAGTGCGAACGGCTCATTTTTTGATATAATAAGTTCACAATAAAACAAAGCAAATATCAATCAACAAAGAAGCTGTGATGAAATTTTGCGTTTCATCACAGCTTCTTTATAATATATCTGGCTGGGATAGCGGGATTTGAACCCACGAATGACGGAGTCAAAGTCCGTTGCCTTACCGCTTGGCTATATCCCAGTATATAAACAAATGCCGCCGGCACTTAAGCCCAGCGCAGGCGACATTTGTTTTTAATAAATATGGGGTGGGAGATGGGACTCGAACCCACGATCTTCGGGACCACAATCCGACGCGTTAACCAGCTACGCTACACCCACCATAAATGGCACGCCACACAGGATTCGAACCTGTGACCTACCGCTTAGAAGGCGGTTGCTCTATCCAGCTGAGCTAGTGGCGCATGGTCATCACATTTACATATTTATTATCATATTAAAGCCCTTGCTAAAGCAAGAACAATGGAGCGGGTGATGGGAATCGAACCCACACAACCAGCTTGGAAGGCTGGGATTCTAGCCATTGAACTACACCCGCATATCAGTCAAAATGTGTCATAACAAATACACACATCTCTTTGACGCTTGTATATTATAACACAGTAAATTTACATTGTCAAGACTTTTTTAAAATTTTTTCTTTTTTTAACCCTGTTAAGTAATTATGTGGCAAGATTTTTTCGGGTTTTGCCTTTTCGCTTGTATTTCCGTGCTTTATTTGCTATAATAGTATATACAAACACATTACTGTGTCCGATGAAAGGAGAAAGCGACACTATGGCATACGAAAAGCTTACCGGCACTTTCGAATCCTCAAACGGCACGGATAACTGTGCCTATTATATTTATGTACCGACAGCTCTTGTAAACGGCGGCTATAAAGGCATTATCCAGATCTCCCACGGTATGTGCGAGTATATAGAACGTTATGAGCACTTTGCGGATTTTCTCACATCTCACGGATATATAGTATGCGGCAACGATCACCTCGGACACGGAAACAGCGTGAAATCAAACGATGATCTCGGCTACTTTGCTCCTAAAGACGGCTGGAGCCACCTTGTAAACGACCTGCACCGTATGACTATGATAACGAAAAAGAAGTACCCTGCTCTCCCCTATATCCTGATAGGTCACAGTATGGGAAGCTTTATTGCAAGGTTGTACCTGACACGCTTTCCGAATGAGCTTACCTGCGCTGTGATCATGGGCACGGGCGATGACAAGGCACTTTCCGAAATAGGTGTCCGAGCGACCCGCTCGGCGGCATCCGTAAAGGGCGAGCGTTTCCGCAGCGATAAGCTGAACACACTCATTTTCGGTGTGTACAACGACAGAATAAAGGACAGTCAGACCATCTACGACTGGCTCACGCATGACAGAGATGTTGTCAAGAAGTATATCGACGACGAAAAGAGCAACTTCGTTTTCACCGCAAGCGGATTTGTTGACCTCACTACTCTTCTTCGCAGAGTATCAAGTCAGCAATGGGCTGAGAAAGTTCCGAAAAAGCTCCCGATCATATTTATGGCGGGAACAGCCGACCCTGTCGGAAACTACGGCAAGGGTGTCAGAAATGTATACACAAAGCTTATAAACGAAAACTGTAATGTGGATATAAAGCTGTACCCCGGAGCACGACACGAACTGGTAAACGAAACTATGAAAGAAATAGTTTTCGACGATATAATTACATGGATAGACAGAAAGGTCAGCGGAATGACAGGAAATTATGAATTTTAATTTCTACCGCACAAAAAGAACAATATGAAAGACGGATTTATCAAGGTTGCGGCGGCAACACCCGAAATCAGGGTTGCCGACTGCTATTACAACGCAAATCAGATAGTTACAATTGCAAAGGAGCTTGCCGCTAAAGGCGTGAAGCTTGCGGTTTTCCCCGAGCTGTGCATCACAGGCTATACCTGTCAGGACTTATTCTTCCAGACAACGCTCCTTGATGGTGCTAAGAATGCGCTTATAACTATTCTGAAGGAGTTATCGGAACTTGATATGATAACCGTAGTCGGTCTGCCGATGCAGTTTGAAAGTAAGCTGTATAACTGTGCGGCTGTAACCTATCACGGAGAAGTACTCGGATATATTCCCAAGCAGTACCTCCCGAACTATAACGAATTTTACGAGATGCGCCACTTTACTGCATGGGACGGTGGCAAATGCGAATATTATTTAAATCATAATAATACAAACAATGACTGTGAATGTGATGATTTACTGAGTGCATATTTCGGTTCGGGACTTGTGTTTGCTTGTAACGATATGCTTGATTTTTCGTTCGGAATCGAGCTCTGCGAGGATCTGTGGTCACCCTGCCCTCCCTCGACATATCTTGCACAAAACGGAGCAAATATCATACTGAACCTTTCTGCAAGTAATGAGATGATAGGAAAGTCGGAATACCGCCGTTCACTCGTTCAGAATCAGTCTGCAAGACTTATTTCGGGTTATATTTACAGCTCCGCAGGAGAGGGCGAAAGCACGCAGGATCTGGTGTTCTCGGGTCATAATATAATAGCCGAAAACGGCACAATGCTTGCCGAGAGCGAGCTTTTCTCAAACGATTATGTGATAAGCGAGATAGATGTAAACAAGCTTGCTTTTGAGCGCAGAAAGAACACATCATTCAGAAATAACAAAGACGATAAGCGCGAAACCCGCACTATACGGTTTGATATGCCGTTTACCGAAACAAAGCTCACTCGTTTTGTGTCACGCACACCGTTTATCCCCTACTCTGCCGATGAAACCGACAAGAGATGTGAGCTTATCCTTTCAATGCAGGCACACGGTCTTAAAAAGCGACTTGCGCATACTTACGCCAAAACCGCCGTTATCGGTATCTCAGGCGGACTTGACAGCACACTTGCACTTCTTGTGTGCGCCAATGCAATGAAGCTCCTTGACAGACCGATGACCGATATCGTAGCGGTAACGATGCCCTGCTTCGGCACAACCAAGCGTACAAAATCGAATGCAGTGAAGATATGTGAGGCGCTTGGCGTTACACTGCGTGAGATCGACATCACCGACAGCGTAAAACAGCATTTCAAGGACATCGGTCACGACATAAACGACCTGTCTGTGGTATTTGAAAACGGTCAGGCAAGAGAACGTACAAAGGTACTTATGAACGTTGCCAACCAGACAGGCGGACTTGTAATAGGCACAGGCGATCTGTCGGAGCTTGCTCTCGGTTGGGCGACCTACAACGGCGATCATATGTCTATGTACGGCGTAAACTGCTCGATCCCCAAAACGCTTATCAAGCACCTTGTAAGCTACTACAGCAAAACCACCGATAACAAGCTGCTTAAGGAATCGCTTGAGGATATACTCGACACTCCTGTAAGCCCCGAGCTTTTACCCGCAAACGGCGATGAGATTTCTCAGAAGACCGAAGACCTCGTAGGTCCTTACGAGCTGCACGACTTCTTCTTATACAACGGTATAAGATGGGGATTTACCCCCGAAAAGGTGTTCAGACTTGCCCTGTATGCGTTTGACGGTGCATATGACCGCGAAACGATACTCAAATGGCTCAAGACCTTCTACCGCCGCTTCTTCTCACAGCAGTTCAAGCGCTCCTGTCTGCCCGACGGTCCTAAGGTGGGTTCGGTAACGCTGTCACCCAGAGGCGACTGGAGAATGCCGAGCGATGCCTGCGCGTCAATGTGGCTATGTCAGATAGAAAATCTTAAATAAAATCAGATGAGCGAATAAACAAAATCAACCTGTCAATAATTACCTCACAGAGCTAATGCTACGGAGGTACTTATGACAGGTTTTTTTAAACGTAATATTCTTGATAAAGCTATGATGATCGGTGCGGTGCTGAGCCTTATAATAACAGGCTTTACTGCATTTGCCGAGGACTGCGAGGAAAAGCCGCAGGAGGTGCTCAGACTTCACATACTTGCAAACTCTGACAGCGAGGAAGATCAGACGCTGAAATACGATCTGCGCGATTATATGCTGACTGAATTCTCAGATGTTTTCGGCAACTGCGAAAGCTTCGAGCAATCGGTAGAAGCCGCAACCGAGCGCAGAGCGGAAATTGAAGAAAAAGCAAACGAATTTGTACATTCAAAGGGCTATGATTATAACGTAAAATGCGAAGTTGCAAAAACTTATTTCACGACACGAAAGTACGGAAATGTAACATTACCCGCAGGTGAATACACCGCAGTACGCCTGCTTATCGGAAACGCCGAGGGCAGAAACTGGTGGTGCGTTATGTTCCCTCCGCTGTGCCTGCCCGCCGCAGGTGAATTTTTCACGGAAGAAGAAAGTAAACGCATCGAAGAAAGCCACGATTACGAGATAAAGTTTGCCGTATTTGAAGCATTACAGGGATTATTCGGTACAGTCGATGCAAGCGACAACGAAAGCAAAGAAGAAACAAACACCGAAAGCGACAGTAATAGCAACGATTTTGCGCAGATGGCGCTGTTCGGAGCTATGAACTGTGTAATGTAATGCTGACTGTAAATTTATAAATACAAATGCCGCTTGTTATGCGCTTTGCCGTTATAACGAGCGGCTTTCTTTCTTAGCACAGAAATACAACGCCAGGAACATAAACGCAAGTCCCCATGTTTCACCGCCCGACAGGAACTTACCTATAAGGGCATTTCCGCTTACAGCCGTGATAATTGCTTTCAGAATATTGAATATAACATACAGCACAAGCGGACCGCAGATTAGCCAGAGCTTTGATACGGGGATAACCTTTTTGAACACGAAAACTATGTATGTAATTCCTACTATAAGATCGGCTACCGTCTGCCACGTTGTTGTGACAGCGAACGGTATCATCATAGGGAGTGCGAAATGTTCATTTATAAGCTCAGGTGATAAGCCTGCCTCGGCGGCACATCTTAATGCTATCAGCGCCATAGAGCAGACGCTGTGTATTCCGAAAATGCCGAGCGACATCATAACTGTGCCGAAATTATACGCTTTAAGCGCTTTTGTCGGCTTTCCGAGGCGGTCAAGGCAATACGAATACATAGCTCTTGACCCGAAGAAATAGCCAACCATAGCTATTATTCCGATAAAGAACGAAATGAAATAAAAATACAGCGGAACTTCGGTAATATTCATACTCATCATTCCGCTGACAGCGGTAGGCTCACCCTCACCTCTGAACGAAAACAGGATATCACCTATTCCGCATAAAAACATTCCGACAAATCCGATAAGAAGATAAAGCGGTCTTTTGCTTTTTTCCGCATAAGGCATATATGATCCCTCCATAGGTTAGCTTTGTTTAACTTGATTTTAGCACTATCGGTAAACGATGTCAAGAATTATAGCGAATTTACGAAAATGTTGTGTACTGTTATTGCATATCCGCTTTCGCTGTGATACAATAAACATAAAGCGAAAGGACAAATTTATGAGCAACATAACATACGAATATATAAGACGCAACAAGGACATAAGGACATATATAAGCAGTGCCGACGATGCACTGAGCAGTATCGGATACACCGAGCATTCTCTGGCACACGTTGAACGTGCGGCAGATACAGCCTATATGATACTCAGTACATTAGGATACCCCGAAAGGGATTGCGAGCTTGCGCAGATAGCGGCATATATGCACGATATAGGCAATGTGGTAAACCGCAACGACCACGCGCACAGCGGCGCGATAATGGCGTTTCGACTGCTCGATAAGCTCGGAATGCCCGCGAACGAAATAGCGCTTATCATTTCCGCAATAGGAAACCACGATGAAAGCACCGCAAGCCCCGTCAACGCAGTAGCGGCGGCGCTGATTATCGCGGATAAGTCCGATGTAAGACGTTCAAGGGTACGCCCTGCCGAGCAGGAAAAGCAGAGCCACGGCGAAATCTTATCCGATATCCACGACAGAGTAAATTACGCCGTTGAAAAGTCGGAGGTTTATTTCTCCGAGGACAGGAAAAATCTGATACTCGACCTCACCATCGACCTTTCAATAAGCTCGGTAATGGAATATTTCGAGATATTCCTTACGCGAATGGCGCTTTGCCGAAAAGCCGCGGAAGCGCTGGGTGTAAAATTCAGCGTAGTAATAAACAAGAACAGGATTTTATAAGGAGCAGATTATGGCATACGATAATTCCAATGTAAAACCGCCGATAGTTGACCTGCTGTACCCGAGCGAGGAACAGCGCAGAGCCTGCCTGAAGCGAAAAGCACAGCTCGAGCAGCTCCCTACCGAGTTTGAGAAAGACCTGATGTTAGCGCAGCTGTCGGAACAACTCACACCGCACAATCAGTACAAGATGACCGCTATTCTCGGTGAGCTTTGCAACGACCCTGCGGTTGCCGAGTACCGCCTTGATATAATAGACGATCTGCTGGCAGATGCATCGCTTACAGCTACCCTGCGCAAGGTAGTAAATAAGATGCTTATAAACGACAGGACGAATATCTACAAGCTTACAACTCCCGACAGCTTCACAGTACTTGATACGGCGCTTATTGCCTTTGAATCATACTGCGAGTGCATGGAAATGCTCCACGAGCTGTATACCAAAAAGTCCGGCAACATAAGATCCACAGGTCTTAAGAAGCTGTTTGACTTCTTTGAAGGTCACTACAACAGCAATCACTATAAGAAGCTGAAAGCCGAATCGGAAGAGCTGCGCAGTGCAATGACAGGTAAGATCCGCAGTGCGACTATCGGCATAAATTTTGACGAAAACCTTGTTCCGATTTCCATGGGTCTGGTCGGCTTTTCGGATAAACGGTATGAGGGAAACGGCACGGTAATCGACAGGATATTGAGCTTCGGTTCAAAGGACAACGACCATAAGGTCATGCGTGACCTGCACGAGCGTTTCGACGATCCTCAATCCGCAAAGCGCGAAGAAATAGTAAATAACCTCGACAAGGCATTGTTCGCAGAGCTTGACAAGGTGACAAAGAAATATGTTAAATCGATTGACGATATTCTTAATGAATACCGTGCCATAGGCTTTGAGGATATGTACGCCATCGAATATCAGCTTGACTTCTACAGCGGAGCTGTTATGATGATCGAAAATGTGCGTTCAAAGGGACTTGAAATGTGCCGCCCGAAATATCTCCCAGCGGCTGAAAGAAGAGCCGATATAAAAGGACTTTTCGACCCGATATATTTCAAGGAGGCTAATGTCTGGAACTTATCCAACAAGCCGCAAAAACAGGTCGTAACAAACGATATAACCTTTGACAACAATGCCGGCTTCTACATACTGACAGGCGCGAATAACGGCGGTAAAACGACCTTTGTCCGTGCGGTCGGCATATGTCAGGTAATGGCTCAAGCAGGACTTTACGTTCCTGCAAGTAGCTGTGAGATATCGCTTGTTGACTGCATATACACGCATTTTCCGAAAGAAGAACAGGTCGGCATTGACGCGAGCCGTTTTACTACAGAGGTAAAGGAATTCAAGGCTATAAGCGACTGCATAACAAACCACAGTCTGCTTTTGATGAACGAATCGATACAGAGCACCACTCCGCAGGAATGTACCGACATAGCCGCACAGCTTATGCGTATCTTCTGCATTATCGGCGCAAGAGGTGTATTCGCAACTCACCTTACGCCGCTTGCGAAAATAGCGCTTGAGCTTAATTCCGACCCGAAGCTGAACACAAGGACAGAAAGCATAATCGTAACGGTCGATGAAGCAACAGGCGAACGCAGATACAAGATAAAGAAAGGTCTGCCCGGCGCTAACAGCTATGCCGCAACGATATTTGAAAAGTACGGACTGGATATCTCGGCTCTTGAGAAAAAGGCGGAGAAGATGAACAGCTGATATATTCGGCACAATTTCAACTTTTTTCTTCTCCCCCTTGACAAAACAGCCGCACAGGCATATAATATAAGCGTAATCTGTTTCAGGGCGGAGTGAAATTCTCCACCGGTGGTAAAGTCCACGAGCGCAAAACAAAATGCGCCGATTCGGTGAAATTCCGAAACCGACGGTATAGTCCGGATGAAAGAATCAGAAATGCTTGACCGCAAATTTCTTTTATTAAAGCGGTTCGACACTTTTGAGATAAGGTCAAAGCCCCGAAAATACGGGGCTTTTATTTTTTGGCGAAAAGCTGAAAGTCACCTTTGGAGCAGATATAGAAAGGATGATTTTTATGCAGACACAAACAACAGGAAACAAGACGCGTATCGTCTTCGACACAAGAAAGCTCGTTTTCACGGCGCTACTTGCGGCTATCTCATCGGTACTTATGCTGTTCAGTATCAAAGTACCCCTTATGCCGAACTTTATCTCGTTTGACTTCTCGGACTTCCCCGCTGTTATGGCATCGCTTACTATGGGTCCTGTAGCAGGTGTGTTCGTATGCCTGGTAAAGAACATAATCAATCTGTTTTCAAGTATGACAGGCGGTGTAGGTGAGCTTTCAAACTTCATCTTAAGCTGTTGCCTTGTTATCCCCGCAGGTATAATCGGCAGAAAGATCAACACCTACAAGGGCGCAATAATCGGCTGTGCTATCGGAAGTGTTATAATGGCACTGCTCAGCATCGTATCAAACTACTTCCTTGTATACCCCATATACGAAAACATTATGCCGATCGAAGCGATCATCAATATGTATAAGGAAATAAACCCGAACGTAAACGGACTTCTCGAATGCCTTATCGTATTCAACTGCCCGTTCACTCTTATAAAGGGTCTTGTGGCTTCGGTACTCTGTATGCCGCTTTATAAGGTGTTAAGACCTGTATTCAACTCGTACTACAGAAAGTAAACGCCGACTTATTATTCACATACACAAAACAGCCCCGTGCAGTAAAAATGCACGGGGCTGAACTGTCGGTCAACTTAAACCATAAAAATATTTCTGAAAGAATGCTTACATAATGGCTCAATATAATGTGTAAAGTCAGAAAAGCGTCATTGATTGGATAGAAATTTGCAGTTGCCTTATAAAGATGACTTTATTCTTGGCACAAAAAAGCCGATGATCTCTCATCGGCTTTACTTGTGTTGTATCGTTAGTCGTAATCGTGTTAATTAAACACCGTACTTAGCTGTGCTTACCTTAACGCCGGGGCCCATTGTTGAAGAAACTGTGCAGCTCTTCAGATATGCGCCCTTTGCAGCGGCGGGCTTAGCCTTAACTATAGCGTCCATCAGTGTGTTGAAGTTCTGCTCGAGCTTCTCCTTACCGAATGATGCCTTGCCTATGGGGCAGTGGATTATGTTAGACTTGTCAAGACGGTATTCGATCTTACCAGCCTTAGCTTCTGAAATTGCCTTAGCAACATCAGGAGTAACTGTGCCTGCCTTGGGGTTAGGCATAAGACCACGGGGACCGAGAACCTTACCTAAACGTCCTACAACACCCATCATATCGGGAGTTGCGATTACAACGTCGAAGTCCATCCAACCGTCGTTGATCTTCTTAACTGTATCATCGTCAGCTACGAAATCAGAACCTGCGTCGATAGCAGCCTGGATCTTGTCGCCCTTAGCAAATACCAGTGTACGAACAGTCTTACCTGTACCGTTGGGCAGTACAACTGCACCTCTTACCTGCTGATCAGCGTGACGTGAGTCAACACCGAGTCTAACGTGAAGCTCAACTGTTTCATCGAACTTAGCCTTTGCAGTCTGGCAAACTAAGTCGAGAGCTTCGCTTGAATCGTATGCTTTAGTGCTGTCGATCAGCTTTACGCTGTCAACGTATTTCTTACCTTGTTTCATTCATTATCCTCCTTGTGGTATAACGGAAATTATCCTCCCACCGTCTTAATTAGTCAACTACTTCAATACCCATTGAACGAGCTGTGCCTGCGATCATAGACATAGCGGCTTCGATAGAACCTGCGTTTAAGTCACGCATCTTTGTTTCAGCGATCTGCTGAACCTGAGCCTTAGTGATCTTGGCAACCTTTGTCTTGTTGGGTGTGCCTGATGCTGTTTCAATTCCGCAAGCCTTCTTGATAAGAACGGCAGCAGGCGGAGTCTTTGTAATAAATGAAAAGCTTCTGTCAGCATAAACTGTGATAACAACAGGGATAATAAGACCTGCGTCATTCTTTGTGCGCTCATTGAATTCCTTTGTGAACGCCATAATGTTTACACCGTGCTGACCTAATGCAGGACCAACCGGGGGAGCTGGTGTTGCTTTGCCAGCAGGAATTTGTAATTTTATAAATCCTGTAACCTTCTGAGCCATTTTACTCAACCTCCAAAATAACAATTAGAACTTAAATTTCAACTTTCTGCACAGCGGATATTTCAACCGTTGCGGGTGTGGGTCTTCCGAACATGGAAACCGTAACCTGAGCAGTACCGTTCTCTTCATCGATGGAATCAACCGTTCCTTCAAAGCCTTCAAGAGAACCCGATACGATCTTTATCGTATCGCCAACTGCAAATGAAATCTCTGCGACCTTTGTCGTAACTCCGAGGTTCTTGACCTCTTCGTCTGTCAGCGGTATGGGCTTCGATCCCGGACCTACGAAACCTGTGCAGCCTCTCGTGTTACGACAGATGTACCATGACTCATCGGTCAGTACCATCTTAACGTAAACGTAACTCGGGAAAAGCTTGCTTTCATAAGTTTTCGTCTTTCCGTCGTGTTCCTCAACCACCGTTTCGGTAGGAACCATAACTTCTTCGATTAAATGGTGCAGGTTATTGTTGTCAACAATCTTCATTATGTTGTTGGCTACCTTGTTTTCATAACCGGAATAGGTATGGAGAATATACCATTTTGCCTCAGACATTCCTTAGTCCCTCCTACTTGAATAATACTTAGCCTGCGGCACTCATATTGAGCGCTAATCTTAACAGAGTAGCGAACAGAGTGTCAAGACCCCAAACACAGATACCTGATACTATCAGGGTAACCAGTACAACAACCGTGTTGTTGAATACTGTCTTCTTGCTTGGCCACACAACCTTTTTGAACTCGGACTTTAAATCCTTGAAGTACTTTACGATGGATTTCTTAGGCTTCTTTGCAAGAGCAGCCTTTTTGCTGTTCTTTTCATTGGCCTTTTTCGCTTTCGCTGCTTCTTTTGTCAAGCTTGCATCCTTAGCCATCATAAACCTCCTTACTTAGTTTCCTTGTGTGGAGTATGCTTCTTGCAGAACCTGCAGTACTTATTCATTTCAATTCTGTCAGGATCGTTCTTCTTGTTCTTCTTGGTGTTGTAGTTGCGCTGTTTGCACTCAGTACACGCAAGGGTAATTTTAACTCTCACTTTCGGCACCTCCTATTTTTTTGCCCTCAGGGCTTTAGCCTCCCTCGTTGCCTCGGACTTTTTCTTCGGCAAGGGTTTATTGCGACTTTTGAAAAAAGGCACAAAAAAATAAACCCCTAATGAGGTACTATAATCATAACACATTATGATAGGTTTGTCAATAGGAGTTTATTAAATTTCTGTATTTTTTGCGGGGCTGAAGCCGCAATGCTACTTCAGCTTGAAATAAAGCACCACCTGAAATGCGGCGAGTGCGGCGAACAGCACAAGCACCACTACCTGTGCAACACCCCACGTCGGCATTCGGAGTATCACAAGCAGACAGCCTGCGGCAAGTATAACGGCATTTATAAGAAAGCGCTTATTGCCGCCCTGCCCTGCTTTTTTAAACGGACTTTTTACCTGCTTGTTCATGCTTTTGCCTGTATACGCTTTGCCATAAGCGTGTTCTTCATAAGCATAGCTATCGTCATAGGTCCTACACCGCCGGGAACAGGTGTTATGTACGAACACTTCGGAGCTACCTCATCGAACTTTACATCACCGCAGAGCTTGTTATCTGCGTTTCTGTTCATTCCGACATCAATAACCACTGCGCCGTCCTTTACCATATCGGCTGTGACAAAATCCGCCCTGCCGACTGCGCTGACCAAAATATCTGCTCTGCGGCAAACCTCAGCGAGATTTTTTGTTCGTGAGTGGCATACGGTAACTGTTGCGTTCTCGTGGAGCAAAAGCATAGCCATAGGCTTTCCGACAATGTTAGATCTGCCGATAACTACGCACTCTTTTCCCTCAACCGATACGCCCGTGCTGTGGATAAGCTCCATAACACCTGCGGGTGTGCACGGCAGGAACGCATAATTGCCTATCATTATCTTGCCGACATTAACGGCGTTGAATGCGTCAACGTCCTTGAGCGGTGATATAGCTTCGATCACCTTTTCTTCATCAAGGTGCTTCGGGAGCGGTAACTGGCAAAGTATACCGTTTACCTTATCGTCCTTGTTGAGCGTATCGATAAGCTCCATAAGCTCGTCCTGTGTCGTATCCTCAGGCAGAGCATACTCGTATGACTTTATCCCGCATACCTCGCAAGCCTTTTTCTTGTTGTTTACATAAACACGACTTGCCTGATTGTTGCCTACTATTATAACTGCAAGTCCGATATCAAGCTTGTCGCGCTCGATCTCGGCGCGTATCTGCTCTTTAACGCTTGCCGATACTGCTTTTCCGTCTATAAGCTTCATATTATTCCTCCGTTTTTTCAGGGGCTTCCGACTTTTCTTCTTCGCTGTTTTCTTGCGGTTCTTCAGTCTTATCAAGCTCTTCAGCCTTTTCCTCAGGCTTATCGGTTTCGGCGGGCTTTTCTTCCTTTTCGGGCTCTTCGTCATCACTGACGATTATGCTCGGAGCGGCTTCTCCCGCCTGCTTCATAGCCTTCTTAGCCTTAGCCTTTTCCTCGAGCATCTTCTGACGCGCATAATAAGCCTCGTTCTTTTCCTTGCACGCTTCGCTGTCCTTATACATAACATAGCCGCGCTTCTTTGACTTGAATATCTTGCAGAGAATGAACAGCACAAGTCCTACAACAACGCATATACCCGCTACTATCTGTGATACCTTGAAAGGTCCTATGAACAGGCTGTCGGTACGCAGTGCTTCGATCCAGAAGCGTCCCAGACCGTACCATGTGATGTACAGCAGGAAGATCTCGCCGTCAAAGGTTTTCAGCTTTTTTGAATAGAAATGCAGTGCTATAAATCCGATAAGACACCATAAGCTCTCATAAAGGAAGCAAGGGTGAACGAGTGCGAAAAGACCGTTTCCCGCCGCATCGAGCTCCGTCTGCTTTGCAATTACCACAGGGTCATTTATAATAGTTGTACCTGTCATACCCCACGGCAGTGAGCCTGCCGTAGGAGCGCCGTAAGCTTCCTGATTGACAAAGTTGCCCCATCTGCCTATGCACTGTCCGATAAGCAGTCCCAGACCGCCGACATCGAACATTGCAGGGAGATTTACCTTGTGGATAACGCAGGTGATCGCCGCCGCAATTGCCGCCGCAATTATACCGCCGTATATCGCCAGTCCGCCGTGCCGTAAATCAAAGAAATTGATATCGGTGTCAATGAATATACAGTAGTACGCTCTCGCTCCGATAAATCCGAAAATAATAGCCACAAAAGCCACGTCAAAAACATGGTCAGGGATAAGACCGAACTGCTTGCACTTATGCATAGCATAGATAAACGCAAGAATTACACCTACCGCAATAATAACTCCGTACCAGTAGATATCAACGCCGAAAAGACTGAACGCCACCCTGTTTACGATGATCGACTTGTCAAACAGATTGGGAAATTCAACTCTTGAGACTTCGTTTACTGCTTCGGTCATAATGTTTAAAAAACCGCTCATATTAAAATTCCTCGCTTATATTTGATCGGCAGGCTCGATTATGGATATTGAGTTATTTTCGATATCCAGGCTGTCAAGCGCCGATTTTATGTCGGCAAATGTGGTATTTGCCGCGATCTCTATACCGTCGTATATTCCTACGCCGTTTATCTCATTGGAAAGCATTGCGTTTGCGACCGATTCAACATTGTTGAAGCCTGCCACAAGCTCACCGTATGTCTTGTTGCGGATAGTGATGAACTCTTCCTCGTCAAGACCCTCTTCTCTCAGGCGGTGAAGCTCTTTTTCTATCTCGGCAAGAACCTTGTCAGGATCTGAAGATTCGCCGTCGGCAATTACGCTGAAAAATCCTCTGCCGCAGAAAACGCCGACATTAAAGGAGTCGTTGAGCAGTCCGCTCTCATACATTCTGTTGTAGAAGTCCGATGTCTTTCCGAGGCAAAGCTCCATAAGGATATTATAGATGATATAATTCTTATGCTGTTCCTTCCCTGAATACGGCGGGAACTTCCAACCGATATTGAACAGCGGGATAGCGCAGGAAAGCTTCTGCACATTTCTCTTTTCGTGAACTGTAACAGGCTCTTCGGGAACGATGACCTGAAGACCGTGATCTTCCGAATGCTTCAGCAGCTCATCGCAGATCTCAAGCGTCTTGTCAACATCGAAATTGCCCGCAATGGCGATAACCATATTATTAAGGTTATAGAACGTGTTATAGCAACGATAGAGCAGATCCTTGTCTATCTTAGTGATACTCTCGATCGTACCCGCGATATCTATTCTTACGGGATTTTTTTCATACATTGCCTGCAAGCAGTTGAAAAATACTCTCCAACCGGGATCGTCCTCATACATTCTTATTTCCTGTCCGATAATTCCCTGCTCCTTCGCAACGGTCGCATCGGTGAAATAAGGCTCTTGTACAAAACCGAGCAGTATACGCAGATTTTCCTCAAACTTCTGTGAACAGCTGAAAAGGTACGCCGTCTTATCAAAGCTTGTGTAAGCGTTTGCGTTTGCACCTGTCTTAGCGTAAAGTTCAAATGCGTCACACTCGTCATTCTCGAACAGCTTATGCTCAAGGTAATGTGCTATACCCTCGGGAACTGTTACAAAATCGGGGTCTTCATCTGTCTTGAATGTCGTATCTACCGAGCCGTACTTTGTGCCGAACAGCGCATAAGCGGTCGAATAGTCCTTCATTGGGTATAAAAGGATAGTAGCACCGCTCTTGTGCTTTATTCTGAGATATTCTTCATTTATACGCGAGTTTGTTATCTTTTCCATTATGCCGCTCCTTTCCTTAATTCTCGTTGCCTGTGAGTACATAGACGCTGTCAAGTACCATAGATTTTGCGGCGGCGATTATGCGCTCCTTTGAAACGCCGAGATAACGTCCGAGCTTTTCTTCGGGAGTAACGATATCATTCTTTCTGATACAGTCAAAGTACCAGTTGCTGACGTTTCCTGCGCTGTCCGCAACGCTCTTGAAATCGTTTTTGATAGCCATTTCGGCAAAATTGATATCTTCATCTGTGAAATTGCCGTTCTTTATTTCCTCAAGCTGATCTACAACAGCATTCCTTGTCTTTTCGATATTCTCGTTTTCAACGCCGCTGTTGACAAGCATAATACCCTTAAGGTCGTTTCTCGATGCCGAGCAGTAATAGCAAAGCGACATTTTTTCTCTTACGTTCTGGAACAGCTTTGAAGAAGTTGTGCCGCCGAAAATCTTCTGGAGTATAACCAGTGCGGCGTCATCGTCCGAATGCGACTTAAAGCCGAGGACGAGCTTGCTCTGATTTACCGTAAGGCGTTCTGTTACCTCTTCCGTCTTATCCTTTATCGGGCTTCTGTTTATAGAAGTTGTTTCAATATCGTGTCTGCCTGCCTTTTCAAATGCTTCGGCGAATTTTTCCGCTACTCCGTCAAAGTCACTGCAACCTGTGCAGATTATCTCGCACGGCATAGTTTCAAGCATACGGCGATAAGCCTTATATGCACTTTCCGGAGTTATCTGCTGTGCTTTTTCTATTGTACCGTATGAGCATACACTTGCAGGCTCGCCCTTGCAGATAGTTTTCATTGCACGCTCTATAGCATAAGAACGCTTATCATTGATAGCGGTTTCGATATTATCGATAGCCGTCTTCTTTTCAAGCTCCGTGAATTTAACAGAGAACGCTCCGTTTTCCGCAACGGGAGAAGTAAGGCAGTCTATCAGAATGTCGGTCATTATATCCGTCATCTTTTCGCCTGCCAGAGCGTAAACATCATCGAGATAGTACGCGCCGAACGAAATCGTCTGTAAGTCGTACTGTCTGCCGGTTGTTCCGCCTATTCCCGAGGCGTACAGTCTTGACATCTTGTTGTTGAAAGCTTTATATGAGGGGAGCTTTGAGTTGCATTTTGTAAGCAGGAGCGGAACGATCACGTTCTCGGTTGCAGTATCCTCGCTGAGCTGTGTCGAAAATGCCACTGAAATCAAATTCTTCTTATAGCGCTTGTCGGTGATACTGCTGAAGTACACGCCGTCTGCTATTTTTCTGCGGTTGATTATATTACTCATCTGTTCATTCCTTTCTCGGTTTTAAACACTGTTTTATAGTATACCATATTCTGAGCACAAATTCCACACTTTTCACAAAATATTCACGCGGTGCCGATGCGGCACTCCAAATTCCGCCTACAATAACGATACTACTACGCTCATGATATCGAAACGGCGGGGGCAATCATTTTATGAAATTTACAATATTTCTTAATATGGGTCGCCGCTGACAATTCTATCTACAATAACGTTGCCGCTATACTCAGGATATCGAAACGGCGGGAATATAGTGTTAAGAAAAATTTACGATTATATTTATGACTGCGATGCGGCGCTCCGAATTCCGCCTACAATAACGTTACTGCTATATTCAGGATATCGAAACGGCGGGATTATACGGTAAATACGGTTTAAACGAACTGTCCGTTATGAACAGAACACACCATACTTTTGCTCTTATATTTCAGGATATCACAGCAAATTTCCATAATATGAATAAAAAAGGGCAAAAAAATTGAGCGTGACAAACTCACGCTCTCAAATCAAATAATGTATAATGTGTAGAACAAAAGAAAGGAGACAACTAAAAAACTAAAACCTCGTAAGCACCAATTCATGTGTCTTACGATGGTTTTATTATATCGCAATTTTACCAATTTGTCAATCGTTTGCAAGGCGTTTTTTGTGTACAAGCGCAAAAATTGTGGAAAATTTATAAGATATCGGATTTGTTTTGTGTATATTGCACAATGAAATACAGAGAATTTACAGTTTCCCGACATACTTCTGCAATAATTTTACTGTAAATAAAAACAGAGCCGGGTAAACGTTTACCCACATTCCGACAGATAAAAATTCCCGACGGTTAAGCGTCGGGAAAAGCGGTTATTTATTTGAACACATATCTCTGAAAAGCTGTTTTATCTTTTCAAGCTTCACAGGGTCTATAGGCTTGGGCGATCTATAGGTACGCAGAAATTCAAGCAGCTCTTTTTCGCTTGAGCATACATTATCGCTGTCGTTAAGGTCAAGATAGAGATGAACGGTAGGAGCGGAAAAGTAAAGCACCGTATCCACCCACTGATCAAGATCATTCGCACGCAGTATTGATTTTATTATATCACGCTGACGGCGCATCTGACGGATAGGACTGGTCATATTTGTTTCGGTGGTCTTTCCTCCGCGGTATATCTTTCTTTGAATCCACGCCTCGTCCTTATGATTACCGTAGATATAGCCGGAGTGATTTTTTACTTCTATTATAATAATGTACCTGTCACACAGTACAAGAAGGTCTATCTCGCTTCTGTTTTTCTTATACCTGACAGGGAGATTTGAAAACACGGTATAACCGCTTCCGAGCTTTTTGACTGTTTTCATAAGTGATTTTTCGCCGCGGAAGCCGGAAAGCAGTGCATTGTAGCGCTTAGTTATAGTGAAATTCAGAGCGGCGGTGACTGCCATTACCGCAATGAAAATATATCCGAGTGCTGCATTTGAATACAACGAAAAGCCGATGTAGACAACCAGCAGAATAAACGGCAGAATACCGAGAATTATCTGCAATATGAACAGCATCGTTATCTTTTTGAAATTGTCGTAGCCGTGCTTATATATGTCAGGCAAAAAATCACCACCTTCGCTTTACCTATTATACTAAACTTTACACTTCAAGTCAATAAATTGTCTTTAACCACTTGAAAAAAGTCGGATTTAATGTTATACTGTATTGGATTATCACAGCGGTACACCGCTTAAAGAAAGGTTGACTATATAAATGAAGCTTGGTATGGTAGGTCTGCCGAACGTCGGCAAAAGCACCTTATTCAACGCGCTGACAAACGCAGGAGCAGAATCTGCAAACTACCCTTTCTGCACAATAGAGCCGAATGTCGGCATAGTATCCGTTCCCGATGAACGTCTTGATGCACTCGCTAAGATGTACAACCCCGAAAAGTTCACACCCGCAACACTTGAATTTGTGGATATTGCAGGACTTGTAAAGGGCGCGTCAAAAGGCGAGGGCCTCGGCAACAAGTTCTTATCAAATATCCGTGAGGTAGACGCTATCGTTCACGTTGTACGTTGCTTTGAGGACGACAACATAATTCACGTTGACGGCAAGATAGGTGCGGCAAGAGATATCGAAACGATAAACCTTGAGCTTATCTTCTCCGATATTGAAATAGTACAGCGCCGCATCGACAGAGAAAAGAAGCAGATGAAGGGCGACAAGAGCCTTGCATCGGAAGTAGAGTTCCTTGAAAAGCTGCTCGCTCACCTTGAAGAGGGCAGATCGGCAAGGTCTTACCCCTATACCGAGTCTGAGCTTGAAACAGTAAAGGCTTCTCCCCTGCTGTCAAACAAGCCCATTATCTACGCCGCAAACCTCTCAGAAGCCGACTTCACAGGCGATATTGAGAAAAATGAGCAGTATAAGGCTGTATGCGAGATAGCAAAGGCCGAAAACAGCGTAGTGCTTCCTATCTGCGCGCAGATCGAAGCCGAAATTGCCGATATGTCTGCCGAGGATAAGGAAATGTTCCTGTCCGAGCTCGGACTTAAAGAATCGGGTCTTAACCGTATCATAAAGCAGGGCTACAGCCTGCTCGGTCTTATTTCATACCTTACAGCAGGCGTTCAGGAGGTCCGTGCTTGGACTATCACAAACGGCACAAAAGCTCCTCAGGCGGCAGGTAAGATCCACACCGACTTTGAAAAGGGCTTTATCAGAGCGGAGATCGTTTCGTTTGACGACCTTATGGCTTGCGGCAGTATGGCGGCGGCTAAGGAAAAGGGACTTGTCCGTCTTGAGGGCAAGGATTACGTTATGCGGGACGGCGATGTCGTACTTTTCAGATTTAACGTTTAATTGATAAGCCGACGCACAAATAATTTGTACATCGGCTCTGTATAATAAAAATCGGAAGAAAACGCTTGACAAAGCGCTTTCTTTTTGATATAATAATATCGCCGCATGTGCAGGGTCATAAAGAAAACGGCTTAATATAGCGGTTTCACCTCAAGCAGCGAGAATTTTACAAGATGCCGCAAGGCAAGAAAGGTTTGAAAAAATGTACGCAATTATCGAAACAGGCGGAAAACAGTATCAGGTAAAAGAAGGCGATGAGATCTTCGTTGAAAAGCTCGGCGTTGAAGGCGAGTTCACAATCGACAAGGTTATCATGGTCGGCAAGGACGACGGCGCAGTAGTAGGTGCTCCCTACGTTGACGGTGCAAGCGTAAAGGCTTCTCTCATCAAGAACGGCAAGGCTAAGAAGGTTACAGTATTCACATACAAGCCTAAGAAGAGCAGCAAGCGCAAGATGGGTCACAGACAGCCCTACAGCAAGATAAAGATCGAAGCTATCAACGCATAAGTCTTATGATAAAGGCTGTGTTCGCCGTAAAAGGCGAAAAATTCATCGGGTTTACCGTTAAAGGTCATTCGGGTTACGCAGAAGACGGAAACGATATAATCTGTGCAGGCGTATCAAGTGCGCTTATGCTTACGGTAAATACGATAACGGATTTTTTCAGTGTAACCGCCGATATGGACATACGTCCCGAAAAAGACGGATACGCAAAGTTCAGGCTTAAGCCTCCTTATGTTGATGATGCCTGCACGATGTTAAGATCCTTTTACACACATCTTACAATTCTTGAAGAAGAATACGGACATATAGATGTCCGCACCGAACAGTGTTAATAACACAGGATGAAAGGAAAACAGATATGATTAAAATCAGCTTACAGCACTTTGCTCATAAAAAAGGTATGGGTTCTACAAAGAACGGCCGTGACAGCGAATCCAAGAGACTCGGTGTTAAGCGTGCAGACGGTCAGTACGTTCTCGCAGGCAACATTCTCGTTCGTCAGAGAGGCACACACATTCACGCAGGCAACAACGTAGGTCGCGGTTCTGATGATACATTATTCGCTCTTACAAGCGGCAAGGTAAAGTTTGAACGCCTCGGCAAGGATCGCAAGCAGGTTAGCGTTTACGCTGACTAATCTCAAATCAATCAAGGCGGGTATATTTCCCGCCTTTTTTGTGTATTAAGCGGACTTGCATTTTCTGTGCATTTCAGTACAGAATATAAGCAGATGTGACTACCCTGTCGGCAAAAGCGAGGTAAAAATGTTTGTTGATATTGTAAAAATTTATATTAAAGCCGGCAACGGCGGCAATGGTGCCGTATCGTTTCACAGAGAAAAATATGTGAATGCGGGCGGTCCGGACGGCGGTGACGGAGGTAAAGGCTCGGATATAGTTTTCGTAGCCGATGATAACCTGTCAACGCTTATCGATTTCAGATACAAGAAAAAGTATATAGCACCAAACGGTGAAAACGGCGGAGCAAGACGTTGCACAGGCAAAAGTGCAGAGCCTACAATTATCCGCGTACCGAGAGGTACGCTTGTAAAGGACAGCGACACCGGAAGAATTCTTGCGGATATATCCGATGACGAGCCCGTTGTAGTTGCAATGGGCGGCAGAGGCGGCAAGGGCAATATGAACTTTGCCACACCCACACGTCAGATACCGCGATTTGCAAAGCCCGGTTACCCCGGTGAAGAGTTCAACGTAACTCTTGAGCTCAAGCTCCTTGCAGATGTCGGACTGGTCGGCTTCCCTAATGTCGGCAAATCAACGTTTATAAGCGTTGTAAGCGCCGCAAAGCCTAAGATTGCAAACTACCACTTCACTACTATAACCCCCGTACTCGGTGTCGTTACAGTCGGCGAAAAGTCGTTTGTAATGGCTGATATCCCCGGTCTTATCGAAGGCGCAAGCGAGGGCATCGGTCTTGGACATTCGTTCTTAAGACACGTTGAAAGATGCAGACTTATAGTTCACGTTGTTGATGTATCAGGCATTGAGGGCAGAGATCCAAAAGAGGATTTTGAAAAGATAAACTACGAGCTGAGAAACTTCTCCGAAGAGATATCCGAGCGTCCTCAGATAGTTGTTATGAACAAGTGCGACCTTGCAAGCGAAGAGCAGATCGCGGATTTCAGAAAGTACATTGAAGATAAGGGTCTTCCCTGCTTTGAGTGCAGTGCGGCTACAACAAAAGGCACAGCGCAGGTAATAGAGTATATCGCGGGCGAGCTTGACAAGCTGCCGCCGCCGATACGCTTTGAAGCTCAGCCGCTTACCGCTAAAGAGCTTGACGAGCAGGAGCTCAAAAAGAAAGAGTTTACTGTCACAAAGCGGGACGGTATGTTCATTGTCGATGCACCGTTTATGGTTCCCGTGCTTTCAATGGTCAATATGGAGGACTACGAGAGCCTTCAGTATTTCCAGAGAGTTCTGCGCTTCAGCGGAATTATCGACAAGCTCGAAGAGATGGGCGTACAGGAAGACGACACCGTTTCTATCTATGACTTTGAATTCAGGTATCTGAGATGATGTATGAAATTATGACGCCTGCCGAGGCAAAAGCGCTCGGAGGGCTTACACTTGCATTCTTCGGCGACAGTGTTTACGAGGTATTTGTGCGCGAGCAGATAGTAAAACTCGGCACAATGCCTGTTGACAAGCTCCATAAAAAAGCTGTACAATATGTAAACGCAGGATTTCAGTCCTATGCATATGATGTGATAGCAGATGAGCTTACCGAAGAGGAAACAGAAATATTCAAGCGCGGCAGAAATGCCACGGGTAACAATGTCCCCCGCTCCTCTAATCCTAAGGACTACCGCAGAGCGACGGGAGTAGAAGCTCTTTTCGGCTATCTGTACCTTACAGGTCAGAATGAAAGAATGAAAGAGCTTTTCGAGAAAATATACACAAGCGAGCGTACATAATTTGCGAGAGAAGGATTACAATGAAAGCAACAACAAAACGCACGCTGATCGACATTACGGTCATTATAATTTCAAGCTTCATATTCTCATGCGGTCTTAAGACCTTTACCGCACCAAACGGCATTGCACCGGGCGGCGCATCGGGAATATGCGTTGCTCTGGCTCATATTACAGGACTTAGCGAAGGTGTGCTTTACTTCATTGTAAACGTTCCGCTTATTGTGATAGGCTTCATATTCCTCGGCAGAAAGCTTATGTTCAAGACATTGCTTTCAATTGTCACTATTACGATCGCAACCGACTATGTATTCGCTTATCTTCCCCACTATGAGGGAAACGAAATGCTTGCGGCTATATTCGGCGGACTGCTTATCGGCGCAGGTCTTGGTCTTTGCTACTCACGCGAGGGCACAGGCGGCGGCACGGATATTCTGAACCGCCTTATATACAAGCGCTTTCCGCATATCAGCATAGGTGCTATAACCTTTGCGACCGATTTTGCGGTCATAGTGTTTGCGACATTTGTTTTCGGCAAGATAGAATCGGCACTGTATGCCATAATCGCTATCTTCGTATCATCAAAAGTGATCGATATCATAGTGTACGGAAGCTACGAAGGCAAAATGCTGCTGATATTCAGCGACAAGTCCGAGGAGATAGCGCAGAAGATAATGACCGCAGGCAAGGGCGTTACTTTCCTCAGCGGAAAGGGCGCATTCAGCGGTGAAGATAAGCAGGTCATCTGCTGTGCCGTAAGAAAAAACGACTATGTTAAAGTCAAACGTTATGTAAAAGAAGTCGACGAGTCGGCTTTTATGATAATCACGAGTGCTAAGGAAGTACTCGGAAAAGGTTTCAAAGAGATAAATTGATATAACAGAAAGGAAAAACCGATATGTCAGGACACTCAAAATGGAGCACCATCAAGAGAAAAAAAGGTGAAAAGGACGGCGCAAGAGCTAAGGTATTTACCAAGATCAGCCGTGAGATAATCGTTGCCATCAAGGAAGGCGGCGGAGATCCCAACAACAACGCAAAGCTCGCTACACTTATCCAGAAAGCAAAGTCAAACAATATCCCCAACGATAACATCGACAGACTTATAAAGAAGGCTGTAGGCGGCGGAGAAAAGAACGACTACGAGAACTGCGTATACGAGGGCTACGGTCCTAACGGCGTAGCTGTTATAGTTGACTGCCTTACAGATAACAGAAACAGAACAGCAGGCGAGATACGCCACTACTTTGACAAGTTCGGCGGCAATATGGGTACAAGCGGCTGTGTATCATTTATGTTCAGCTTAAAGGGCATCATCGTTCTTGATAACGAAGAAGGCACGATCGACGAAGACAAGGCTATGGAAGATATCCTTGAAGCAGGCGGAGATGACTTCAGCTTTGAGGACGGCTGTGTTGAGATCACAACAGATCCCAAGGAAGTTGAAAACGTTGCAAATGCACTGAGAGATATGGGCTATACAGTAGTTTCTGCCGAGGCTGAGCAGGTTCCCTCTACATACACTACTCTTACAGACGAAGAGCAGATAAAGAAGATGGGACTTCTCCTCGAAACACTTGACGACAACGACGACGTACAGAACGTATGGCATAACTGGGATATGGACTGATAAGCTGTCCTGCCTGAAGCATATAAAAAATTACACCGTATGGATTTTAACCTCCATACGGTGTTTCTTTTACGTTTTTACTTTCAATAAAGCGGCATAAACACTCTCATTGCGTTCTCTCCCCTGTTGCCCCATGTGTAATAAGGAACAGCTATCGCAAGAGTATCTGTCGTTTTCGGCTCATCAAAGCTGTAAGGCTTGCTGTTATCGTCAAATCTTACCGCCTCGACTTTAAGCTTTGTAACACCGCTGAGCTCATTCTCATCAGGCTCGCAAACCGTTATCTTACCGCCGCGCTTAAGCGCCAGTGACAGCACATCGCCGTTGTCAGCACCTTCAAAGCAATATACGAGCGGACCTCTTCTGATAGCCGCCATACCGCTTACGGCAGGGATCTTCACTGACGGATATACAAAGTGCGAAGTATCCGAAAGCACCAGCTTCACCTCATCGCCGCTATTTACAGAAAGGATAACATAGCCGTTTATAGGCTTCAGATCCTGCTTTTCGTTGTTTAAAGTAAGCGTAAAGGTATCGCTCCAGCCTGGTATCCTTATAGCAAGTCTGCCGCCCTTTACGATCGAATATTTAACCGTCATATCGTAAGGATAATTTGTCTTGCAGACAAGCTCCATACCGTTCTCAAACTTTACCTCACCGTCCGCATACAGATGGCAGAAGCTCATATCACTGTTTTCGCCGTATGCATAGCAGCCGAACGATGTGATAAGTCTTGCTACATTGGGCGGGCAACAAGCGCAAGCATACCACTTGGGTCTTACAGGAAGATCGTGACGGTGAGTGGGCGATACTCCCGAAATACCGGGCACGACCTCAAGCGGATTTACATAGAAGAAACGCTTACCGTCAAGCTGCATTCCGCCGAGAACAGTATTATAGAACGCGGTTTCCATAACGTCCGCATATTCGCCTATAAGCTCGTTTTTGAGCATTGCGTTTGCAAAGAACATAAGTCCGATAGACGCACAGGTTTCTGCATAAGCCGTATCGGGCGGAAGATCATAGTCAACGCTGAACGCCTCACCGATAACGGTAGAGCCGATACCGCCTGTTACATACATTCTTCTGCGTGTGATACTCTCCCAGAGTCGCTTGCAAGCGTCATAAAGCGCATTATCGCCGCTCTTAGCGGAAAGCTGTGCCATACCCGTGTACAGATACACCGCTCTTACTGCGTGACCTGTAGCGTCGCTCTGCGCTCTTACAGGCTTGCCGCTCTGCTGATAGTCGTGTGCGGTAGGATCATTGCCCCATACTGTCCAGTCGCGCTTTGCCGCTTCCTTTTCATAGAAATGAGGATCTTCGCCGCGCTCGTTAATAAAATGCTCCGCTAACAAGAGCCACTTCTTGTTGCCTGTCGTGCGATACAGCTTCATAAGCGCAAGCTCGACCTCGGGGTGACCGGGCACGCCCTCGTTGTGCTCTGTTATAAAATGCTTATATATATGCTCCGCGTTCTTCTCCATTACGTCAAGGAGCTTTTTCTTGCCTGTAGCTTCATAGTAAGCGCAAGCCGCCTCCATCATATGACCCGAGCAGTAAAGCTCGTGACCCTCGAGCAGGTTCTTCCAGCGCTTATCTCTGTCCTTTATCGTGAAATATGTATCAAGATAGCCGTCCTCGTCCTGGGCATCGGCGATTTTGTCAATAAGCTCATCTACCGTTTCGGAAAGCTTTTCGTCGGGATAAAGTGCAAGTGAATAAGCCGCCGCTTCGATCCACTTAGCCGCGTCACTGTCCTGGAATACCATTCCGTAAAAGCCGTCGCCGACATCTTCACCGCGGAGTGCCTTTGCCGCATTCTCAAAGTTCTTTACAACGTGGCTCTTCTCCGTATCGGGCGCTTTGTCGCACAGTACACTGTACTGATAAGGAATTACAGTATTGCGTATAAGCTTCTGATACTTTCCGATAAAGCCGTCCGACTTATAGCCTGTAACCTTTATGTTATCCTGTGTTATCATAATAATTCTCCGTTTCTGTAAGCGTTACGCTTGACTTACTCTTCTATATGTATTATAATCTTATCAGCAAGCTAGTTAAATAGATAAAACGCATAAAAATATGGAGAATGTTCATGAACGAGATAACTTTTGGCAATACCGCTCTGCCGATACTCTGCGGATGCGGTCTGTTTGCCGCTTCGGAAAGCTTTATGCACACCGACAGAGTGCCTGATTTTTGTGTTCTGATATATGTAATTGACGGTTGCATTTATGTCACCGAGGGTGAGACCGACTATGAAGTAAAAGCAGGCGAGCTGCTGATACTTAAAAGCGGTGTACATCACTACGGCAAGAAAAAGATACTAAAGGGTACCAAGTGGATATTTATACACTTCATAATAAACCGCGACACCACCGACGAAACGCCGTTTTATCCCGACGCTTCCCCGCTCGGAACTTACGATGCTACAACCGAAAACAGCCTTACCCTCCCTAAATATCTGCACAGTATTTCTTCCCGCACCGAAAAAGAGCTGAAAGCATTTATCGAGTACGCCCACTCCGACGATGCATATAAGAAATGGTTTATCAATCACAGGCTTTTTTCGCTGTTATCATCGCTTGCGATAAGCGCACACGGCTTTTCAAACAATCTCACGCTCAGCGACAGGATCTGCCGCTATCTTTCGGATAACCTCGCCGTGCCGTTCAGCTCAGAGCGCATTGAAAAGGAGTTTTTCCTCAGCTACAAATATATGGCTCATCTTTTCAAAAAAGAAAAGGGCGTGACTATGCAGCAGTACCACAACTCGGTAAGAATGGACGAGGCTTGCAGACTGCTCTGCTCCACGCTTATGAGCATAGGAGAGGTAGCGGATAAGCTCGGCTTTTCAGACGTGCTGTATTTCAGCAGATGCTTTCACACCTACACAGGCAAAAGCCCGAGCGCTTACAGAAAAGAGAGAGCAAGGTATTTCTGACAGCGCGGCATTATACACATTGACTTTTCCTTCTTTAACCGCTATAATTTCAATTGTAGAAAACTCACGGAGGCAATCATGAATCTTATAATAAAGCATTTCAAGGAGCTTACCACAGACGAGCTGTTTGAAATATACAAGCTGCGTACAGCGGTATTTGTCGTTGAGCAGAACTGCCCGTATCAGGAGGTCGACGATGCCGACAAATCGGCTTATCATATATGGCTTGAAGACGAGGACAGAATAGTCGCATACGCAAGGGCTTTGCCCGAAGGCGTAACCTTTTCCACCGCGTCGATCGGCAGAGTTATCTCTGTAAAACGCAGGTGTGGACTTGGAAGTAAAGTAGTCAAAGCGGCAATTGATACGGTAAGAGAAAAATTCGGAGCGAAAAAGATCACCATCGAGGCTCAGGTGTACGCACGTTCTCTTTACGAAAAAGCAGGATTTTTGCAGACATCGGAAGAGTTTTTGGAAGACGGCTTACCGCATATTGAAATGCAGATGACTTTATAAATTATGGTAATGACACAAATTATAACGAAAGCCTGAGAAGAAACGATCCTCTCAGGCTTTAGCTATACCTGTTTACATTTACTTTTTAAGCTTAAGTCCGTCCCTGAAAGCTTCTCCTACACGCTCGCCCATCTTGTAATAACCGTTTGTATACGGATCAAACGCAATTACATTTGCAAGCGAGATATCAAGCTTTCCATCTTTGATAGTACTTTCATCGGCAGTAATATTCTCAACCTTGCCGATAGCACCACAGCCGTACTCATTATCCTGATATTCAACGAATGTGCATTCGATACATATCGGAAGCTCGTTTATCACGGGAGCATCAACCTTTTCAGCCTTGCTTGCGGTAAGACCCGAGCGCGCAAACTTATCCGCAACATCGTTGCCCGATTCCACGCCGAAATAGTCAGCCTCGACTGTGTGAGCGGCATCGGGTATGCATATTGTAAATGCGCCTCTTGCTCTGATATTCTTCATCGTCTTGCGCTCCTCGGCAAGATTAAGCGCTACGACATCGCTTGTGATCATAGTGCCCCATGCGGCATTCATAACATTGACACTGCCGTCCTCGTTGTATGTTGCGACAAGCAATACAGGCATAGGTAATATAACGCCGTTACTTGTTCTGATATTCTTTCTCATGTTTTAACCTCTTTTCCGTGTTTTTAGGATTTCTCCTATATTTATAGTATACTCATATCTGACCAAAAATCAAGTATCGGATTAAACAGAAAATTTATTTTACAAAAACTCTTGACATGGAGCAAACTCCAAGGTGTATACTCATAATATGATCACAGCAAATTCAAGGAGGATCTTAATTATGAAAAAGCCTTATATAATCTGTCATATGATGACATCTGTTGACGGTCGTATCGACTGTGCAATGACCGAGCACCTCCCCTGTGTTCAGGAATACTACGAAACACTGGACGAGCTTGACGCTCCCAGCCGCGTCAGCGGACGTGTTACCGCAACGCTTGAAATGGCTCTTCCGGGCGAATTTACCCTGCACGCCGACAGCAAGCCTTTCGGTAAAGAGGGCTACTCAAAAGCGGTTGACGCAAAGGGTTACGAAATAGTCACCGATACAAAGGGTACTCTTTTATGGAACGATGACGCCGACAGCGAACGCCCCTTACTTATTGTCACAAGCGAAAACGTAAGCAGTGAATATTTAGCTTTCTTGAAAGCAGACATATTTCGTGGATAGCCTGCGGCAAGGATAAGATAGACCTTGTGCGTATGTGTGAGATACTTGCCGACAAATTCGACGTTGAAAGAATGGCGGTAGTCGGCGGCGGTCATATAAATGCAGGCTTCCTTAAGGACGGACTGCTCGATGAAGTCAGCATACTGATAGGCGCGGGAATTGACGGCAGAGCAGGTATGGCGGTTGTCTTTGACGGACTTGAAGCCGATCACCCCGTGACACAGCTTAAGCTCACCGATGTAAAGAAATACGACAGTGACGCGGTATGGCTGAGATATACGGTTAAATAAACATAAATGGGTTGTGACACAACCTAAAAAAGAAAAAGTGAGTCGAAGCGCAAAAATATAGTGCGCTCGGCTCACTTTTTTGATATAATATAGTACACTTTTGTTATACCGTTTTAGTAATTAACATTGATAGCAGGCTACCGATACTGCCTTTTGCGGGATAGCACTTCTCGGGTTCGCTATTCTGTGCGATAACGTTGCTGCTATTAACGAGGGAAAGAACCAAAGGGA
>DJPL01000076.1 GCA_002437415.1 Ruminococcaceae bacterium UBA6413
CTCCGATTTACAGTGAGTACAGCTCGACTGTTACGGCAAGGACAAATCCGTCTGTTATGACAGGTGCTAAGCTCGGCGGTAGAGCGGCTGACGCGCTGAGGATAAAATGGACTAAGAATGCAAGTGCCGATGGATACATTGTTGAGATGTATCAGGGTAATAAGTGGGTGCGTGTCGGCAAGATAACCAATAACAGCACAACTACCTTCAGAAAAGCAGGACTTAAGGCTTCGACTGCATACAAGTTTAGAGTAAGAGCGTACAAGATGAGCGGAAGCACGGCTCTTTACGGTAATTATAGCACTACAGTAACCGCAAGAACCAATCCGTCAATAGTAAAGGGTATAACAGTAGCCGCTAAGACGAAGAGCGCTCTCGCCTTCAAATGGGATAAGAACACTTCCGCACAGGGATACATTGTAGAGATGTATCAGGACGGAAAGTGGGTGCGTGCCGCCAAGATAACCAATAACAGCACGACATTATTCAAAAAAGCCGGACTCAAGGCGAATACGGTTTATAAATTCAGGGTTAAGGCATATTACATGAGCGGTAAGACCGCACTTTACGGTAATTACGGAAGTATTAGCGTGAGAACGGCAAAATGATTTTGATCGCTCGGTAACAAATACGGCGGGCATCGGCGTGAAAGCTGATGCCTGATTTTTTGTGTAGGGTATGCGGTGCTTTAATTGTGTTTGTGAAATTGGAGGAAATCGGGGCTGCGGGAGGGGCGAGCCACCTCCCCTACGAATGGAGTGCAGGATATATTCCTTTGGCGGTGTTTGTGGAAGTGAATATAATCGGTGCGGCGGGAGGGGCAAGCGATGCAAGCACACACAGACTCTCGCCCTACGGGAATTGGGTAGTGTACGGTGCTTTGGCGGTGGTGGCAGGAATGGAGATGTTGGCGGCGCACCTTCGGTCAGGTTCAGGGTCAAGGCTTACTATATGAGCGGTAAGACGGCGCTTTACGGCGGTTATGGAAGTGTGAGCGGAAAGACTGCGGCGAAGTAATTGCTACTGAATAAAAGTTAATAATAAGACCGGGCGGCGATGGGAAGATCGTTGCCCGGTTTTGGCTATTAGGCTATGCGAAGCATAAAAACAGTGGTATCACAATGTAGTTTCCTTACGTAAAGGTGAGCTTCTGTTGCTGAGTTAAATTCAGACAACTCCTGAGGGATTTTCAGCGGAGGTAATAAAGCGAAAAATATCAAAAAGCGGTCAAAGCTTATCACCATAACCGCTTTCCTTTCGGATATTACTTTGTGTAACCCCGCCGTTTCGCTATCCTGAGCAAATCGCCGTTCTTCCCAAAGGCGGAATTGTCAGCAGCGATCCGCCGCAAGGTCGGAATTTGGGGCGGCACATTGCTATTAGTGAAAATCAAATCGCCGCTATCGTTCAATTCCGACCGTTTTGCTATCCTGTGTATAGCTGATACATATAGGAGAGTTGGAACAGTCAGCGGCGACCCTTATCAATTTTTCAAATTGCCGCTATCGTTCAATTCCGACCGTTTCACTATTCTGCGTATATCCGGAACATATAGAAATGGCGGAATTGTCAGCGGCGACCCTTATCAATTTTTCAAATTGCTACTATCGTTCAATCCCGACCGTTTCACTAACCTGCGTATATCTGAAACATATAGAAAGGTCGGAACAGTCAGCGGCGACCCGCCGCCTTAGTAGCCGTATTCGTCGGAGATGAGGATTACTTTTATTCTGTCTTTGTCGCGCTGATGAGCCATTATGACATAATCGTTGCAAATTCTGTCGGGGCTTAAGCAGTGCGCACATCTGCCTGTCTTTGCGCAGGGGGTGTTTCTGTTCAGTCTGACGCAGTTTGCGGGGGAGGCTATCGTTTCAAGACGGTCAACTGCGGCGTGAAGGTCGGTCACGATTTTGTTTATGCCGGCTACAATAATTACCTGCTTCGGTCCGAATATCATGGCGGCTACACGGTTGCCTGTGCCGTCTACGTTGTATAATTCGCCGTATTCGGTAATTGCGTTCGCGCTTGCAAAGTAGGTGTCGGCTGAAAACGCCTTTCTGTAAAGGTCGTTTACCTCTTCGGGTGAAAGCTTTTCGCGGTCTATGTAGATACCGTTGTAGTTTTCGTTAAGAAGATCCTGAATGCCTGTTTCCTTGAGCGTCATTGTTCCGCCCGAAACTATCAGCTTGTCGTCCTTTATAAGCTCCTTAATTATCTCCTTTGCCTCGTCGGGGGTATCGACAAGATAGCCCTTCATATTGTTCTTTTCAAGTGCGGATATTACTTTTTCCGCTCTTTTTTTTAGTGCGGCTTTAACATTTTCGTTCATATCATTCGTTCCTTTCATGCGGTATGACCGCTTTATAAGATAAATATATCATATTTCGCAAAAAAGTCAAGATTTGTGATAGACATTTAAAGCTTAATGTGCTATAATTGACTGTAAGCAGAGTTGTGACCTGCGGTTTATGAAGATACGATATAAAACGGTATTATTCCGATAAATAGAAAGGAACATAATATGGAAATATTAAAGCTTAATGCGCCCTGCAAGGATTATATCTGGGGCGGAAACAGACTGAGAGAAGAATACGGCAAGGTATCCGACGCGGATAAGATCGCCGAGAGCTGGGAGCTGTCCTGCCATAAGGACGGTCAGAGCGTTATCGCAAACGGCAAGGATAAGGGCAAGACACTTTCCGAATACGTTGCCGAGAATAAGAGAGCACTCGGTACGGCTTGCGACAGATTTGAGTATTTCCCCATACTTATAAAGCTTATCGACGCTAAGGATAATCTGTCTGTTCAGGTGCACCCCAACAATGATTACGCTATGCGTGTCGAGGGTGAGTACGGCAAGACGGAGATGTGGTACATTGTTGACTGCGAGGAAGGCTCACAGCTTATCTACGGCTTTGACAAGGAGATATCAAGAGAAGAATTTGCCGACAGAATTAAGAACAACACCTTGCTTGAGGTTACTAATAACGTTCCTGTTCATAAGGGCGATGTGTTCTTCATCGAGTCGGGTACGCTCCACGCAATAGGCAAGGGTATACTTATCGCCGAAATCCAGCAGAACAGCAACACAACATACAGAGTATACGACTACGGCAGAGTAGGTAAGGACGGCAAGCCCAGAGAGCTCCACGTTGAAAAGGCTATCGATGTTACAGAGCTTTGCCCCCCGAAATACGATACAAAGCCGCAGGGTAAGCCCGAAAAGATAGAGGGCGGCGAGGAAACACTGCTCCGCACCTGTGAATATTTTGATGTTCATAAGATAAAGGTTGGCGGTACTGTAACACTTGACGCAGATGAAAAGTCGTTCCATTCGATACTCGTTCTTGACGGTAACGGTAAGGTCGGCGAGCTTGACGCAAAGAAGGGCGAAAGCTTCTTTATCCCCGCAGGCTACGGTAAATACGAGCTTACGGGCGACCTTGAGGTAATTCTTTCGGATATAGTTTAAGCCTTGTGTTATGAAAGGTTAAAGGGAAAATATGAAATATTATATCGGAGTTGACATAGGCGGTACTAATATCAAGGCAGGAGTGGTTGATGAAAACGCACAGCTCGTTTCAAAAATATCACTGAAAACAAACGCGGCGGACGGCTATAAAAGCGTCCTTTCGGTAATAATAAACGCAATAGAGCAGGCTGTACAGCTTTCGGGCGAGGATATCGACAAGATTAAGACTATCGGCGTCGGCTGTCCCGGAACTATGGATAACGAGAGCGGCACGGTCGTTTATTCAAACAATCTTCACTGGGAGAATGTACCGCTTGCAAAGGATCTTGAAGCGCATTTCGGAAAGAAGATAATACTCGAAAATGACGCTAATGTAGCGGCATACGGTGAGTTTCTTGCGGGTGCGGCAAAGGGCGCGAAGAATGCCGTCGTGCTTACGCTCGGAACGGGTGTCGGTGCGGGTATCGTAATCAACGGTGAGATATACAGCGGCTCGAATAATGCGGGCGGCGAGATAGGTCATACCGTAATAGAAGTAGACGGCGCGCCGTGTACCTGCGGCAGAAACGGCTGCTTTGAGGCTTATTCATCTGCCACCGGACTTATCCGTATGACAAGGGAAATGATCGAAAAGTATCCTACAGGCAGACTGCATGAGATGGTCGACCATGACGGTAAAATCTCCGCAAGAACAGCGTTCAATGCGGCAAAGCTCGGCGACCCCGAGGGAAGAGAGGTAGTCGAGAAGTATATCAAGTACCTTGCCTGCGGAATTACAAACGTTATAAACGTGTTCCAGCCGGATATCCTTTGTATAGGAGGCGGGGTGTGCAATGAGGGCGATAATCTGCTGGTACCGCTCAAAGCACAGGTGGCAAAGCAGATTTATACAAAAAACAATGCTAAAAATACCGAGATAGTAATCTGCACGCTTGCAAATGAGGCAGGCATGATAGGTAGCGCAATGCTCGGCAGAAAATAAGAAATACTTTTTATAAAGGAAAGGAAAGTAAAAATGAGAAGTGATCTTATCAAGAGCGGCGTTGACAGAACACCGCACAAAGCCTTATTAAAGGCACTGGGCGTAACAGACAGCGAAATGCATAAGCCCTTTATAGCAGTTGTATGTGCCGCAAGTGACTATGTTCCCGGTCATGCACATCTGCACGAAATATCAAGACAGGTAAAGGACGGCATCAGAAACGCAGGCGGCGTTCCTTTTGAGTTCTTCACCATCGGTGTATGTGACGGTCTTGCAATGAATCACAGAGGTATGAGATATTCTCTTGCTTCGCGTGAGCTTATCTGCGACAGTATTGAAGTTATGCTGACAGCACACCCCCTTGACGGTATCGTATTTATCCCGAACTGCGACAAGATAGTTCCCGGTATGATAATGGCGGCGGCAAGAATGAACCTCCCCTCTATCTTTGTAAGCGGCGGTCCTATGAACCCCGGTCGTGTACAGGGCAAGAGAGTAGGCTATAACGAGATATACGAAGCTATCGGTCAGTATTCAAACGGCACGATCGGTGATGATGTTCTTCTTGACTATGAGAACAACGCTTGTCCTACCTGCGGCTCATGTTCGGGTATGTACACGGCAAACTCGATGAACTGCCTTACAGAAGCTATCGGTCTTTCAATGCCGAAGTCGGGTACTGAGCCCGCTGTAAATGCCGCCCGCCGCAGACTTGCTAAGGAAACGGGCGAAAGAATAGTAGAGCTTGTAAAGCAGAACATCTGCGCCAAGGATATAATCACAAAGAAGAATATGATGAACGCACTTGCTACAGATATGGCGATCGGCGCTTCTTCAAACACTGTTCTTCACCTTCTGGCTATCGCACATGAGGCAGGCGTTGACATTTCTCTTGACGATATCGACAACAAGAGCAAGACAACACCTCAGCTTTCAAAGCTCAACCCCGCAAGCGATATATTCATAACAGACCTTAACGATGTAGGCGGTATCCAGTCCGTTATCAAGGAGCTCGCCAAGGGCGGTCACGTTGATACAAGCGTACTTACGGTTTCGGGTACGCAGGCTGACAGAATTGCAAAAGCTCCGAATGCAGACGGTACAATAATCCACACCTGCGAAAATCCTATCAGAAAAGACGGCGGTCTTGCTATACTCAGCGGCAATCTTGCCGAAAACGGCTCTGTTGTAAAGCAGGGTGCAGTTAAGCCCGAGATGATGGACTTTACAGGTACGGCAAAGGTATTTGACGGTGAGCAGGCGGCTTGTGACGCTATCCTTAACAATGTGATAATTCCCGGTGACGTTGTAGTTATCCGCTATGAAGGACCTAAGGGCGGTCCGGGTATGCCTGAGATGCTCGCTCCCACAGCAGCTATTGTAGGTAAGGGACTTGACGGAAGCGTAGCACTTATCACTGACGGACGTTTCAGCGGCGCAAGCAGAGGTGCGGCTGTAGGTCACGTTTCTCCCGAGGCGGCTGACGGCGGACTTATAGCTTATGTTGAAAACGGTGATAAGATCCACATCAATATCCCCGCAAGAAGCATTGAGCTCCTTGTTGACGATGAAACCATCGCACAGCGTAAGGCTAAGGGTGTAAATCCTCCCGTAAGACAGCTTGACGGCTATCTGAAGCGTTACGCAAAGCTTGTTACAAGCTCAAATACAGGTGCGGTATTCAGCGACTGATAAGGGTAACTAAATATGTACATCAAAGGCTGTGTATTCCGGTACACAGCCTTGTGGTGATATTAACGACAGAAAGGCGGCGGTAGTTATCGCAGACAAGGACAATATGCACGCAGGACACAGAGAACGGATGATAAGCCGCCTTAAAGAGCACGGCGGTGAGAGCTTTCAGTCGCATGAGTTGCTTGAAATGATGCTGTACAGCTCGTTTAAGCAATGCGACACGAACCCGATAGCTCACAGGCTTATTGACAGGTTCGGCTCGCTCAGCGGAGTATTTTCCGCAAGTGAAGCGGAGCTTTGTGAGGTCGAGGGCGTAGGAAAATCTACCGCGCAGATGATAGTCGTACTGCGTGCAAATATCGAGCGTATGCTGTCTGAGAGCGTTCAGAGAGGTGAATCGCTCAGAGCGTCGGGAGCAGTCAAGGATTATTGCACGGGACTGTTCCGCTTTGCCGATACAGAACAGCTCAGAATGATATTTCTTGACAGTGAGTATTGCTTCGTGTCACAGGAGATAATAAGCACGGGCGCGCTTGAGCAGGTGCATCCCGATATGATGAGATTGCTGGAAAAAGCGGTGCAAAAGCGCTGTCCTATTGCAGTTATGGCGCACAATCACCCGCGCGGCAGTGAAATGCCCTCTACAGAGGACAAAATGATGACAAGAAATCTTTTCAACCTGCTTGAAAAGGCGGGAATTTATCTGGCAGATCACATTATAGTCGGTATGCACGGCAGTCTTTCGATGCGCGAAAACAGTATACTGCCTGATATATGGAATGATTTTTAAGGAGAGGAAATGGACAGGTTTGTTTTAAAATCGGATTATAAGCCGATGGGCGACCAGCCGCAGGCTATAGACAGCCTTGCAAGCGGTGTGCTTGACGGCGATAAGGAGCAGGTCCTGCTCGGCGTTACGGGCTCGGGCAAAACCTTTACTATGGCGAATATCATTGAAAAGGTCAACCGCCCAACGCTTATTCTTGCGCATAACAAGACGCTTGCGGCGCAGCTTTGCAGTGAGTTCAAGGAGTTTTTTCCCGATAATGCGGTCGAGTATTTTGTAAGCTACTATGACTATTATCAGCCCGAAGCGTATATTCCGTCGACCGATGCCTATATTGAAAAGGACAGTGCCATAAACGATGAGATCGACCGCCTGCGCCACTCGGCAACGGCGGCTCTTGCGGAGCGCAGAGATGTAATTATCGTAGCGAGTGTAAGCTGTATCTACAGCTTAGGTAGTCCCGAGGATTACCGTGAGAATATGCTTTCTATCCGCGAGGGTCAGGAGCGCAGTCGTGACGATATAATCAAAAGACTTGTTGAAATACAGTACGAGCGCAATGATATGAACTTTATCCGTAACAAGTTCAGGGTAAGGGGCGATGTGCTTGAAGTATTCCCTGCGGGAAGTACATCGGACAAGGCGATAAGAATAGAATTTTTCGGCGATGAGATAGACAGGATATCAGAGATAGATATTGTGACAGGCGAGGTTAAGCGCCGCTTTTCACACGTTGCTATTTTCCCCGCATCGCATTATATTGTCAGCAAGGCAAGACTTGAAAATTCGCTTACGGAGATAGAAAACGAGATGGAAGAGCGTGTGAAGTTCTTCACCGATAATCACAAGCTGATAGAGGCGCAGAGAATAGAGCAGAGAACACGCTATGATATGGAGATGCTCCGCGAGATAGGAACGTGTAAGGGTGTCGAGAACTATTCGAGAGTTCTTGCGGGAAGAGCGCCGGGTAGCTCGCCTATTACGCTTATGCACCATTTCCCGAAGGATTTTCTTATGTTCATAGACGAGAGCCACGTTACATTGCCGCAGGTAAGAGGCATGTACGGCGGCGACTTTGCACGAAAGAAAAACCTTGTGGATTACGGCTTCCGTCTGCCGTCCGCGTATGATAACCGACCGATGAACTTTGACGAGTTCACCTCAATGATAAATCAGGTCATCTATGTTTCGGCAACGCCCGGCGAATACGAAAAGAGCCACGCGGTAAACACTGCCGAGCAGGTCATACGTCCTACAGGTCTGCTTGACCCGATAATTGAAATAAAGCCTGTTGCGGGTCAGATCGAGGATCTTTATTCCGAGATCAACGAGCGCACCAAAAAGGGCGAATGTGTGCTTATCACCACGCTTACAAAGAAAATGGCGGAGGATCTGACGGCATATTATGAAAAGCTCGGCGTGAAGATACGCTATATGCACCACGACATTGATTCTATCGAGCGTATGGAGATAATCAGGGATCTGCGTATGCACGTCTTTGATGTGCTTGTCGGAATTAACCTGCTGAGAGAGGGTCTTGACCTGCCGGAGGTATCGCTCGTTGCGATACTTGATGCGGATAAGGAGGGCTTTTTACGAAGCGAGACCTCACTTATACAGACGATAGGCAGAGCGGCAAGAAACGCAGAGGGCAAGGTCATAATGTATGCCGATACTGTTACAGACAGTATGGAAAAGGCAGTGACCGAAACCAACCGCCGCCGTGAAATTCAGATGAAGTATAACGAAGAACACGGTATTACGCCTAAGACTATCGTAAAGGACGTAAGAGCGGTGCTTGAAATATCCACGGGCAAGGATAAGGGCAAGAAGAGAAAGTATACAAAGGCAGAGCGTGAGGCGCTTATAAAGCAGTACACAGCCGAGATGAAGAATGCGGCTAAACTGCTCGACTTTGAGCATGCCGCATATCTGCGTGATAAGATAAAAGAGCTTCAGGAAAGCAAGTAAGCAAATAACGGAGATGACAAAAGAAAATGGGAATAGATAAAATAATCATCAAGGGTGCAAGAGAGCATAACCTCAAAAATATAGACATAGAGCTGCCCCGCGACAAGATGATAGTAATGACGGGACTTTCGGGCTCGGGAAAATCCTCGCTTGCATTTGACACTATTTATGCGGACGGTCAGAGAAGATACATTGAGAGCCTTTCATCGTATGCGAGAATGTTCCTCGGACAGATGGAAAAGCCCGATGTTGACAGCATAGAGGGACTTTCTCCCGCCATATCGATAGACCAGAAAACGACCTCTAAAAACCCCCGTTCAACGGTCGGCACGGTAACAGAGATATACGACTATCTCAGACTGCTTTATGCAAGAGTGGGCATACCTCACTGTCCTGTCTGCGGTAAGGAAATAAAGCAGCAGACGGTAGATCAGATAGTCGATAAGGTTATGGAGCTGCCCGAGCGCACAAAATTTCAGATCCTGTCACCTATAGTAAGAGGCAGAAAGGGCGAATACCGCAAGGAGCTCGAGGATCTTGTAAAGCAGGGCTATGCAAGAGTGCGTGTTGACGGCATAATCTATGATCTTTCCGAGCAGATAAAGCTTGAAAAGAACAAGAAGCATAACATAGAGGTCGTAGTTGACCGACTTGTTATGAAAGAGGATATAAAGTCGCGTTTATCGGACAGTATCGAGGTCGCGGGAAATCTTTCGGGCGGACTTATAATAATAGACGTGATCGGCGGCGAAGAGCTCAGCTTTTCACAGAACTATGCCTGCCCCGAGCACGGAGTAAGCATAGAGGAGCTTGTGCCGAGAATGTTCTCGTTCAACAATCCTTTCGGTGCGTGTCCTACCTGTACGGGTCTCGGCGTATTCAGAAGAATTGATATTGATCTTATACTGCCGAACCGCGACCTTACAATACGCGAAAATGCCATAAAGGCAAGCGGCTGGAAGTACGCGGACGGAACTATAGCGCAGATGTATTTTGACGCTTTGGCTAACGAATACGGCTTCAGTGTAGATCAGCCGATAAAGGAGCTGACAAAGGAGCAGTTAGACGCGGTGCTTTACGGTACGGGCGACAAGAAGATAAAGGTAGTCCGCAGTAAGGAGCAGGGCGGCGGAGTATATATGACGGCATTTGAGGGCATTGTAAACAACCTTGAAAGACGTTACAGAGAAACCACAAGCGTATATTCAAAAGAGGATATAGCGCAGTATATGGGTGACGCGGTATGCCCCGACTGTCACGGTCAGCGACTGAAAAAAGAGGCGCTGTGCGTTACCGTATGCGGTAAGAATATCAACGAATTTTGCGATATGAGCATAACCGAGGCGCTTGAATTTGTCAACAGCATAACGCTTTCGGAGCGTGATATGATGATAGCCAGTCAGATACTGAAAGAGATAAAGGAGCGTCTGGGCTTCCTTAACAGCGTCGGACTTGAATATCTCACCTTATCAAGAACTGCGGGTACGCTTTCGGGCGGCGAGAGCCAGCGTATAAGGCTTGCAACGCAGATAGGAAGCAGTCTTATGGGTGTTCTGTATATCCTTGACGAGCCGAGTATCGGACTTCATCAGAGGGATAACGATAAGCTTATCGCAACGCTGAAAAGACTGCGTGACCTCGGCAACACTCTGATAGTTGTTGAGCACGATGAGGACACGATGAGGGCGGCGGATTTTATCGTTGACATAGGTCCGGGTGCAGGTGTTCACGGTGGTGAAGTGATTTGCGCGGGTACGCTTGACGATATAATGAAGTGTGAGCGCTCGATAACAGGACAGTATCTTACAGGAAAGCTTAAGATAGAAGTCCCAGAAAAGCGCAGAAAGCCCACTAAGAAGTGGCTTAAGATAACAGGCTGTCGCGAAAACAACCTCAAAAATATCACGGTAAAGGTTCCGCTCGGGATTTTCACCTGCATTACGGGTGTATCGGGTAGCGGCAAGAGCTCGCTTGTAAACGAGATAATCTATAAGCATCTTGTCGCAAAGCTGAACCGCGCGAGAATTAAGCCCGGTGCATTTGATACATTCGAGGGAACGGAGTATCTCGACAAGGTAATAGCTATCGACCAGTCGCCTATCGGCAGAACACCGAGGAGCAACCCCGCGACCTACACGGGCGTATTCAACGATATAAGAGATCTTTTCGCATCGACAAATGACGCAAAGATGAGGGGCTACACAAGCGGCAGATTTTCATTCAACGTAAAGGGCGGACGCTGTGAAGCCTGCGAGGGTGACGGTATCAACAAGATCGAAATGCATTTCCTGCCCGATATCTATGTACCGTGCGAGGTCTGCAAGGGCAAGCGTTACAACCGCGAAACGCTCGAGGTCCACTACAGAGGTAAAAATATTTACGATGTGCTTGAAATGACGGTGGAGGAGGGAATAACCTTCTTTGAAAACCACGAGAAAATAAAGCGCAAGCTGCAAACTCTTTACGATGTAGGTCTTGGCTATGTAAAGATAGGTCAGCCCGCAACAACGCTTTCGGGCGGTGAAGCGCAGAGAGTAAAGCTAGCTTCAGAGCTTTCAAAGCGCGCGACAGGCAAGACTGTATATATCCTTGACGAGCCTACAACGGGACTTCACACCGCAGACGTACACAAGCTGATTGACGTACTTCAGAAGCTCACGGACGGCGGAAACACGGTACTCGTTATTGAGCATAACCTTGATGTAATAAAAACAGCCGACTATATCATTGATATGGGACCTGAGGGCGGAAGCGGCGGCGGTACGGTGATCGCTACCGGCACTCCCGAGGACGTAGCGGCAAACCCTATAAGTTACACGGGAAGGTATTTAGCACCTATGCTCGGAGTTGAAAGAATTGAACAGGGTACTCTTGAATAAATTTTACACAGACAGTGCCCTCAAGGATATGACGAAGCCAAATTGAATGATAAAAGAGTGCATCGGCGGTAACCGGTGCACTCTTTTGTGTTATTCCGTGATATAATTCGCAAAAACGCGTCACATATGTAATTTATATAATTATTCCGCTCAAATGGTCGATCTCATGCTGAATGATCTGCGCAGTGAAACCGTCATAGGTTTTAATCTTTATCTTGAAATCCTTATCAAGATATCTGACTTTTATCTTTCTGTATCGTTTTGTCTTTCGTACACCGTCAAGCGAAAGGCAACCCTCTTCGGTTTCGTATTCCTTGTCGGCTTTCAATATCTCGGGATTATACATAACTATATAATTGTTGTTATCGTTGACAGCGATTATATTCTTTAATACACCTATCATATTAGCCGCCATACCGACACAGCGCTCGGAATTTGCAATGAGCGTTTCCAGTAAATCCTCACCTGTCTGCCTGTCATTTTCTGTCGCAGGTACGGATCTCTGCGAAAGTATAAAAATATCCCTGTTGATTTCTTTTATCATTATACATCAGCCTTTCTCTTTTTATTTTACCATACTTCAAGCCGTTTTGGCAAGTGGGGTGAATTTGTGCATTGCACAAAATGTAACCTCTTTGTGCTGAATACGATATTGCTTATTGTGCTTGTTTGTATTATAATAACCTCAGACTCATAAT
>DJPL01000049.1 GCA_002437415.1 Ruminococcaceae bacterium UBA6413
CATTTTATCATCAAATCCTTTTGCAATTTGCAAAAGCACGGTGTACTGCCGTGTCGGCTTACACCGACATGATTTGTGATATAATCAAACTTACAAAATAATTTACCGAAAGGAAAAACAGATATGCCAAATCCATATTTACCTTGTTGGGAATATATCCCCGACGGAGAGCCGCGAGTTTTCGGTGACCGTGTATACATCTACGGTTCGCATGACAGAGCGGGTTCGGACGAATTTTGCGACTATATTCTCAAGTGCTGGAGCGCTCCGGTAAACGACCTTAACAACTGGGTGTGCCACGGTGTTACATTCCGTGTAAAGCCCGAGGGTGACCGCCCCTCAGATACCGACTGGACACCCGACAGCAATCAGCTTCTTTTTGCTCCTGACGTTGTGTACAGAGATGGAAAATATTATCTGTATGCTTACATAGTGAATGCGATCGGCTGTGTTGCTGTCAGCGACCGCCCCGAAGGACCTTTCACGCTTCTCTCCAAGTACAAGTATACCATATCGGATGAGGTATGCTGTAACGGCTGGTTCATCGACCCGGGCGTACTGGTTGACGATGACGGCAGAACCTATATCTACTGCGGCTTTGAACGCTCATTTATGGCAGAGGTAAACACCGATACAATGTACACGATAAAGGATAACAGCTGTATCGAGCACATTATCCCGATAATCCCTGACAAGGAAAACGGCTTTGATGAGGAAGAAACGCTCTTCTTCGAGGCTTGCTCACCCCGCAAGGTCGGCGATACATATTACCTTATCTATTCACCAAAGCGCGGTTCACGGCTTGCCTACGCCACTTCCGACAAGCCTACAGGACCGTTCAAGTACCGCGGATACATCGTTGATAACGGCGTTGATTATCCCGGCGGTAACGACCACGGCTCTATAGCTCAAATAAACGGTCAGTGGTACATCTTCTACCACCGTATGACCAACGGTTCGATAATGTCAAGACGTGCCTGCGTTGAGAAGATCGAGATACTTCCCGATGGCACTATACCGCCGGTTGAGATGACTTCGCTCGGCTTTGAGGACAGCCTTAATCCGTATAAGATAACCGATGCCGAGATCGCCTGCGTGCTTAAGGGCGGAGCGTTTGTCACCGAGCATAACGAGTTTGAAAGGGTAGTCACAGGCATTAAGGACGGCTCTGTCCTTGGTTATAAGTATTTTGATTTCGGGCTTGACAACGGCAACGGAGTAATGTACTTCAAAGCCGATATAACAGGGCTCGGTGCTGATTGCAATGTGCATATACACATTGACAGCGAGGACGGCGAGGAAATAGGCTCGTTCAAGGTCGGTCACGGCAGCGGCGTTTACAAGACAGAAGTAAGGTCTGTCAGCGGCAGACACGCTGTATTCCTTACTGTAGACACGGATTATACAGGCTGGACGGCTTGCTACTTCAAGGAAAGAACGCTGTTTGAGCTTAAGAGGTTCGTGTTTACAAAATAATTTCAATAACAGTTCCGAGGTGAAATATGAAGATAGGTTCTATCGGATACAATTACGTCCACGATACCAGAGTTGAGAATTTCATAATGGATCGCCCGAAAGGTCCGGGTGCTGTGCTTCTGCTCCTTATAAAGACTCCCGCCTTTTTCAGGGTAGGCGACGTGCAGTATCATGTAAAGGAAAACTCTTTTATACTTATGTCGGCGAATATGCCGTGCTATTACACGGCTCAGGGTGATATATATACCGATGACTGGGTGTATTTTGAAAACGAGTTCTGGGATAAGGAATACATAGATAAGCTCGGCATTCCGATGAATATCCCGGTATATCTCGGCGAGCTTGATGAGCTGTCACACCTTGTGCATATCCTTGTGTATGAGCATTACTCGGGTGCTGTGAACAGCGAGGAAATAGAAAAGCATTATATTGATGTGCTTTTCCTGATGCTCAGCCGTACACTTAAAGCAAGAAATTGCCTTTCCTCGAAACAACTCAGTGAGCGGCATTATCGCTTTACACAGATAAGAACGCTGATATTCACGATGCCGGATCAGGTCGGCAATGTCGACGACCTTGCCGCACAGGCGGGAATGAGCCGTTCGGGCTTTCAGCATCTGTATAAAAAGCTGTTCGGAACGACAGTTATCAATGATATAATCGAGGGTAGGATACAGCGTGCAAAGCGCTTGCTTTCATCGACCGGACTAACAATAAAGGAAATAGGCGCACGCTGCGGTTATACCAACGAATACAGTTTTATGCGGCAGTTTAAAGAACAGGTCGGAAAGACCCCGACCGAGTACCGCAGTTGTATATAAGGAGAAAATTTATGAAAAAGATAATAGCGGCTGTAATGGCATTATGTATGATAATTTCAATAACGGCGTGTTCCTCCGAGCCTGTAAAGGGCAGTGAAGACACAACAATGCGCGAGATGACAACACAGGAGATAATTGAGGATATGGGACTGGGAATAAACCTCGGTAACACCTTTGACTCATGCGGAAACTGGATAGATAAGTCGTCTGCCACAAATTATGAAACGGCGTGGGGAAGTCCTGTTATCACCGAGGAAATGATAAAGGGCTACAAGGACTGCGGCTTCGGCGTTATGCGTCTGCCTGTTGCGTGGAGCAATATGATGGACAAGGAAACCTACACGATAAGCCCTGAATATATGGCGCGTGTAAAGGAAGTGCTTAACTGGGCGCTTGACAGCGACCTGTATGTAATCCTGAACATTCATTATGACAACGGCTGGTTCTCGGGCTTTGCCGATGATAAGAAGAGAGATGAATGCTTCAAGAAGTATGAATCTATCTGGACACAGCTTTGTGACGCATTCGGCGATTACGGCGACCACCTGATGTTTGAGTCACTCAACGAAGAAGGCGGCTGGGAAGATATCTGGAACAGATACAGCAACGAGGGCGACAAGGAAAAGTCATATTCTATACTCAACGATATGAATCAGCGCTTTGTAAATATCGTAAGAAATTCAGGCAAGAACAACGGCAAGCGCCATCTGCTCATAGCCGGCTATGCTACCGATATTGACCTTACCTGCGATGAGCTTTACAAGATGCCCGATGACCCCGAAAACCGTTGTGCGGTATCGGTACACTACTACACACCTTCAACCTTTGCGATACTTGAAAAGGACGCAAGCTGGGGCAAGGCTCAGACGACCTGGGGCACAGAGGGCGACAAGAAGGTGCTCACAAAGTATATGGATATGATGAAGACAAACTTTGTTGATAAGGGTATACCCGTTATAATCGGCGAATACGGCTGTTCGACTAAGAATAAGAAGGCACAGTTTATCAACCTCTATCTTTCAAGCGTCTGCAAGGAGGCTTATTCGAGAGGAATGCTTCCTGTACTGTGGGATATAACCGATGTATTCTATGACCGCACGACCTGCACGTTCAAGGATCCCGATCTTCTTGCAGATCTGATGGCGGCAAAGGAGCTCAGACAGACCGAAAATAAGTAATTACCTCTATATAAAAAGCTCCCGGGGCGATAAGCTCCGGGAGTCGTTTTTATGCCTTAAGTTCGAATGACTTACAGTCCGTGCAAGCCTTCTGTGTGGGGTCTGCCTCATGTGTGCCGATCTGGATATGATCGAGTGAGCAGTAATCTGCACAGCAGCAGTGATGCTTACAGTTTGTTATTGAACATGCGATGCACTTGTTAGCGTGTTCTGTTCCCATTTTGTCGTACTTCCTTTCAGAAATAAAATATGAGTAAAGTTGACTTTACGCTTATTATTATAACCACGGAAGCTGAAAATACAACGGAAACATCATTCCATTATTATGCGTAAAATATCGGAAAATTTAGGCGCTATGTAGTCTGCCTTATATTCTCTCAGTTCTTCCTCAGAGCCGAAGCCGCAGAGCACTCCGACTGACTTTATGCCGCACTGCTTTGCGCCGATGATATCGAACTTTCTGTCGCCGACCATAAGAGCACAAGCTCTGTCGGTTATGTTCTGACTGTCGAGAACGTAGTTTATAATGCTTGCCTTGTCCTCAAACGAGAAATCAAGCGATGCACCGCAGATGAATGTAAAATATTTTGCCAGATCGAAATATTCAAGCACGACATTTGCAAGCTTGAGCGGCTTTGATGTGGCAAGATATATCTTTTTACCGCTGTCATACAGTGCTTTCAGCGTTTCGGGAACGCCGTCGATCACCTTGTTTTCGTATACGCCGATATCGTTGTAACGCTCGCGGTATTTAAGTACAGCCTCTTTTGCCTTTTCCTCGGGAAATCCGTAGAACATATGGAACGACTCCCACAGCGGAGGACCGATAAATCTCTTAAGATTATCCTCGTTGTTTTCTTCTATGCCGTAATAGCTCAGCGCATATTGTACGCACTTTGCTATACCCTCGTAGGAGTTTGTAAGCGTTCCGTCAAGGTCGAATAATATATGCTCAAATGCCATTTGTTCTGTCCTGCTCTATAAGTATTTTAACTGCATTTACTGCCGTTCTTATTGCTCTGTCGCTGTCCATACACAGTGTATCGGGCAGTCCTGCGTTGCTTCTTTCAACGTTCCAGAGGGCTGTGAATACTGCGCCCGCACGTTTTCTTCTTGCGAGGGCAACGGAGAATATTGCGGCAGATTCCATTTCGGAGGTAAGACAGCCGCACTTTACATATGCCGCCCAGTTGCCCGAAAGCTTATCTCCGACAGGCATCTGCTCGGGTTCGATCTCACCGTAAAAGCTGTCCTTGCAATGAACGACGCCGACATGACAACGCTTGCCGTCAACGTCTTCGGATAACGCGTCACCTGCGGCTTTGAGCGCTGTGGTTACTGTAAAATCCGCAACGGCGGGGTAGTTTTCGGGGATATATTCGTGTGATGTTCCCTCACTGCGTATTGAAGCCTGTGCTACTACTAAATCGCCGCCCGAAACGCTGAGATCCATACCTCCGCTTGTGCCTATTCTTATAAAGGTGTCCGTGCCTGAGCGGATAAGCTCTTCAACCGCAATAGCGGCAGACGCACCGCCGATACCTGTAGAAATCACGCTGACCTTTTCGCCGAGAAGATAACCTGTATAGGTGGTGTATTCGCGGTTGGAAGCGATAAATTCTGCGTTGTCGAGATATTTAGCGATAAGCGGAACTCTTCCGGGATCGCCGGGGAGAATAGCATATCTTCCGACATCGCCTTTTCTGATTTTGAGATGGAACTGTTCGTCTTCGGTAAGAAGTGCCATAATATCACCCTTTCGTGAAATAATGTTATTTTTTAGCTCTTGCCTGTCTTTTTGCGGCTTTTTTTGAAAGCTGCTCATCTGCGGGGGCAGTAGTACCGCCGAGAACAGAGGGAGCGGCTTTGTTCTTTTCCTTTTCGCGCTTTTCGATATTGCCGTGTATCTTATCCCAGTTGCCGAATATGGCAAGGAGTATGCCGAGCACCGTTATAATAAGGAGCGGCATATAGAGGTATCCGGGATCGCCCGGGAGCAGCTCGTGAAGGATAAGTACGCATATCATACCCGCAAACGTAAGTCCGCCGCATATGAAATATTTTTTCAGCATCGCAAAGAATACCGGCACTATGTAGCATATAACGGTGAATATCATCCAGAATATCAGTATACCCATAATTGAGCCGACATCAGATGATTCGGTGGTCATAAGCGATATCAGACCGAGAATGTTCAGAACGACCGCTATAACGCCTGTCGCTATCATCATAAGTACTTTTAATATAACTACAAAAATTTTCATTTTATCATTTTCCGTTTCGTTTTATTTTATAGATTTCTGTATTCTAATGATAACATATGAAAACGGAAAAATCAACACTATTATTGTGTGTATCCTGTGAAGAAAATTGCATTCGGATTTGTTTTTTCCAACCCGTACAATTTGTAAAATTAAAAAATACCTCTTATATAAAAATCGCACGGGCAGATAATAATGCTGTGATAAAAATGAAAGGAACAGGAACAACCGATGCGACAGAAACTAAAGGCGGCAGGCGGCATTATAGCCGCTGTTACGCTTTTTTCAAATATAACATACAGCGGTGTATGCGCCGAAAAGTATATCCCGACAAATTCTGTCTGTTATCCGCTGAGCTGTGCGGTCGATTATGACCGACCCGAGCTTTATGTATGCGGCACGCCTTTCGGCATAAAGCTGCTGACTGACGGAGTGATAGTGACGGGATTTGCAAAAATCGGGGACGGCGGCAACGCTTTTGAGCTTTCACCCGCAGGCAGGGCGGGAATAGAAAAAGGCGATATTATAACAGGAGTAAACGGCGAAAAGATAACATCGTCCGAAAATATGAGCGAGCTTATAGCGGCAAGCGGGGAGAGTGCAGAGCTTACCTATACAAGAGATGATACCGAATATACGGCGACGGTGGAAATAAAGCGCGATACGGACGGTCAGCCGAGAATAGGACTGTGGGTGCGTGACAGTACGGCGGGAATTGGAACTATGACGTTCAGCGTCCCTGAGAGCGGCGGCTGTGTGGGGCTTGGTCATGCGGTCTGTGATGTCGATACGGGAGATATACTTCCGCTCGGAAGCGGTCAGATAGTGCCTGCGGTGATCACAGGCGTAATAAGGGGAGAATGTAATTCGCCCGGAGAGCTCTGCGGGACGTTGACACCCACACAGGTAGACGGCAGTATTACCGATAACTGCGACTGCGGACTGTATGCGTTGTCAGATAAAGATGATACTGAGTATGATACTATGCCGCTTGCATTCAGCAATGAGGTACAATGCGGAAAGGCGTATATCTTGTCAACTATCGACCCAGAAGCACCGAAAAAGTACAGTGTGGAAATAGAGAGCATAGATATTAACGGAAGCGACAATAAAAATATGGTGATCAGGGTAACAGACAGTGAGCTTATCGAAAAGACAGGCGGGATAGTGCAGGGTATGAGCGGAAGTCCTATAGTGCAGAACGGACGGCTTGTCGGTGCTGTAACTCATGTATTTATAAGTGACCCGACACACGGATACGGAATTTTTGCTCAGACAATGTACGAGCATTTGATCGAAATAAGCGAAAGCGCTGAAGACGCGGCATAAAAATAGTGAGGTCGGAGTTTTGCTCCGACCTCACAGTCTGTCAAAAGCTTATTTTGGTTGAAATGTCATATAGTCGGTACAGCTGAAAATGGTTTTAATGCTGATAAATATTTTTTGGTTACGGTTGATAATGGACAGATTAAAAAGTTTGATGAATGGTAGAAATTAGTGCGGCGGACGGGGCAAGCAAGGCAAGGACGTCTGAAATGTGTGTGCACAGAGTTTAAGCATGGACGCTTATGAGTGGTCGAACCCAGTCGGTGCAGGACGCACCGACCATAAACGACCACGATTGCAATGGACGCAAAACCATGCAAGCACACACAGCACCGCACCCTACGGGAAAAGGAAACGATAGTAGATATATCGAATTGCCAGAGCGTACAAATATAATGCGGCAGTACCGTTAAATATATCGCTGGCACCGTTGAAAACAGTTTGCGTGCTGTTAAGGTGTTAATAATTTCGTGAGTATATCAGTGCAACTGCATTATCACCGAAATTTTCAAAAAACGCACTATCCTGAGATATCTG
>DJPL01000002.1 GCA_002437415.1 Ruminococcaceae bacterium UBA6413
GTGTTGACGTACTTTGTACCGCTTGCCTTTGTTTCCGTCCATTCGGGCGCGGGCTTTGTTGTAGCGGCGGTTGTCGTTGTCGTCGTTGTAGCTGTTGTGGTAGTCTGAGCGGCGGTTGTTTCAGCTGCTTTTGTTTCTTGTGACTGTGCAGTGGTAGTCACTACAGTTGTTTCGGTCACTTTTGTTTCCTGTGGCTTTGTAGTAGCTACTGTGGTAGCAGTTGTCTGAGCTGTAGTCGTTTCGGCTTTCGGCTCGTCGAGCTTATCTATCACTGTTCCCGTCACTGCCGGAGCGGTAGTTGTGGTAACTGCCGTTTCGGGTGCAGAGGACGTTGCGGAGGTGTTCGCACTGCCTGCCGTGCAAGCGCTGGTCAGGATTATAGCTGACAGGGTTATTGTTGCGAGTAGGGTGTGGGTACGTTTCATTTTGGTGTCCTCCTTTTCTTCTTTCGCTGTTTACTATCTTTAGTATATCATATTTTGGTTTGATAGTAAACATATTCTCAGCGAAAATACAAACAAATCTTAATCCATTATATTGGTAATTATCACAACTGTTGAAAGTTCTGCTCGGAAAAAAGAAAATTGCCGCCGGTGGCGACAATTTGTAGGTTTTAGTTTTTGTAGTTCTTACTTACACCTAATAAAGCAGCTGAACTCAGTCGCTCAAATCTATATAATTAAAGTGTCGGGTACATTCTCTGCTCCTGAGAGTAGCTTTGCGTATCAGGATAAAGTTTAGCATTCAGTTCTTCTATCTGTTGGGCTTGTGCCTCAACTACTTTATTAAGTTCCTTGTTTTCTTCTATTAACTCATATTTTTCTTGGTACAAATTAGCAATCAGTTGATTCTTTTCTTCTAATATGTTTTTAAACAAAGTTAAATCGTCAATGGCTTGCGACCACCTGTTATCATTATTCTCCAGTAGCTGTTCTCTTTGTTTCTTCATATTGCTCTCGTTCATAATGAAAGTGTATGTATCCTTTGCGCTATCAGCAACGCTGTTAATGCTTTTCTTGATCTCATCGTTTAAGATTTTTTTAATATCTGCGTGATCTTCCATAAGTGTTTTATGTTGTGTAGTAAGATTTGTTCCTTCTCCGTTTGTTACACCGAGCCGGTTTGCTATAGAGAGTTCACCGTCTTTTACTCCTATTTGGCAATCCTGTAATTTAACAAGATTATCATTTAATTTTTTGCTTTTTCTTCCGTTATTTATACAAACGCCTATCAAACCTAATATACCGGCGAATATCGTTGCGGCTGAACCGATAATAGCACCTACTAAGGAATCTATTTTTAACACCTCGCATATCACAAAATACGTAATCCAATAAACCATATTCGGTACAAGAATTGAATAAAATGCAAAATTCATATTTACACTCCTTATTATATCGTGAAATCAAAAGCTTGTCAAATGGCTTTAACAATATCAAAAAAAGAGCCTTGAATAATCAAAGCTCTTATCAATATTCAATTATTGACATACAACAAAAAAGAAATAATCGCCTTGTGGTCGGCTAACTAAAGGCGATTATTTTTATTACCCAAAGGGAGCGACCGCCTATGGTTCCCTCTTTGTTTTTATTATACCACTCTTGGATAAAAAGTCAAGCAATTATCTCAAGAAGAATATCACCTTGCCCTTTATTTTGTTGCTTGTTTTCTATATTCTGAAATGTCTCTGCATTTGAAAAATAAAGGTTTCCATTTGCAAAAGAATCGAGGTATTGTTTTTGGCCGAATTTTAAAAGGTATTTAACTTCGTCCATATATGTCCCCTTTTTTGTTGAACAACAATTTACTATTTATGGAATTGTTTGTTGCATTTGATACTGACTTTTTTAACTTTACACTTATGCTTATTTTCTTCTACAATTTCTTTCTTGTTTTTATCATCATTTTCTTTTTCGTTTTCTTCTTCGCTTTCTTTTTGAATTAGATCGAGCGTATCTATATCTCCTATCTTTGTTTCAAAGTAATATTTCTTTATTAAACAAGCCACAGTTGCAAGTGAATTAGAAATAAGAAGCGGTAAAATAAACAAATTTACCATATTATTCAGAATATCTCTGGTTGAGTTATATGAATTATAAATACTGGTTTTAATGAAAAAATCCAACTTGTAATCATCCGGGAGTAGCGATATAAATGTATTGGCAATTGTGAATACGAGTTGAAGTACAATTGCGCAAACTGCGTTAACATAAGCGCCAACTCTATTATGCGTAAATAAACTGAGAAAACACCATACCACAGTAAAACAAATCACAATCGCACAATAATCTATTATTTGGTCGTTTTCCAAAATAACTGCCGATATACATGACATAAAAACAATCAAAATAAACGAGTTTTTCATTGACGCCCAAAAGAAAGATTTGGCGGAAAATAGAACATCAACATTTGTATTTATTAGTACTGTAGTCAATATTGCAATTATAAAAATGTAACAAAAAATTCTAATTATATCGTTTGTTGAACTTTCTATTTTTGCATCTAAAGATGTAAATACTAGAAGTCCAATAAAAAGAAAAAATTGAAATTTACCGATTTTCTTTTGAACTTCTTTTCTGTTAAGTTTAATGATCCTCTTTTGCATTGACTTGATAAATTCAATAAATTTCATAATTCACCTTATTTTTGTATACATACACCCAATAACAGAAAACTTAGAAGAATGTAACCTATGTTAATCATAACGTTGATAAGAAGGCTCTCTTTATTGAGTGGGTTGCGTATAAATCTGAATGTATCAAGGAGAATATTCATCAGATTTATTATCATAATTATGACATTAAACATGGTATCAGGCACCAAAAGAAAATTTACAATCATTAAAATATAAAGCGGAGTGTCAGTCGTATCAGATTTGATTGTTTGTTTTTTATTTTTCGCCTTGAATAATGCCAGCAAATTAAAAACTGTATTGAAAATGTAAGCAATTAATGTTACAGTAAACAATATCATATTTTTCTCCATTCTATCATATTTGACTGCAGATGTCAAATGTACTCCTTATTTGTCTTTTCACGTAATATTTTATCGTACATTCAAATATCTTCGCTGTTTTCTTTGTAGAAGAGTAGCGCTTTTATAACATAACTCTGATAGTCTTCTTTAAGTACGGAATCGGGTATGTACGATTTTATCTGCTTATATTTAATAACATTCGGCGGTTTATGTGAAGATTCCTTTTTTGCTGATTTTTCAGTGAAAAGGGAAGTGACAGTTTCGTTATCCGTTAAACCGCCGTTATCAGACCATTCTCTGAGCTCGGTGGCTTTATTGATTGTCACATCGTATTTCTGCATAAACGGTAAAAGTATGGTCTGCTTCGCCGGTTCGATATAAGATATTTCAACTGCGGCTCTGATTGACAGCTTATCATTATCAACCATATCACGGATTTCTTTGATAAGATATGTTAGCCGAATGTATCTGCGAACGGTGTCCTTACTCTCTCCGAACATATCTCCGATTTGTTCATCGGTGCGACCGTTTTTTGTCGCCAGTGGCGACAATTTATCGGTTGCGGGTCTGCCAACACTTTTTTTAAGTACATCGTATTTCATTTTGTAAGCAAATGCTTTTTCACTTGGCAGTATTTTTTCACGCTGTAGGTTGCTGTCAACCATTATGATAGTTGCTTCTTCGTCTGTTAGCTGCTTTACATACGCTTTGAGTGTTTCAAGCCCGGCAAGCTCACAGGCTCTTTTGCGTCGGTGACCGCTTATTAGTTCATACCTGCCGTTGCCTTTTTCACGAACTATCGCCGGATTCATAATACCATTGTGCTTTACGCTTTCTGTGAGCTGTACCATATCATCGTCATCAACAACTGAAAACGGATGTCCTTCAAAGCTGTCTATAAGATCTAAGGGTATCTCATGTACACTGTCGTTATCTGATACCGAGGAATAAAAGGAAAGCCCGTTGAGCTTTCCTTTTGCTTTTATGTTGGAAAAATCAAAAGCCATTTTATTTGCACCTCTCTATAAGTTCGTTTGTAAGATCTGCATATTGACTGCCGAGCTTTGAGGTTATAGTCATTGCTCTTTGTTCTGCGGTACTATTGCTTGCCACAACGCTTTTTGATAAACGGCTGCCGAAAACAAGATCCCCGTATCTTTCGGTCAACGCTTCATCAACTGCTTTTGTCATTCGTGTGTTATCTGTCATTGTTTCGATAACTCCGTACAGTGTCAGCGCAGGGTTGAGTTCTTTTGCAAGTGTCATTATTTCTTCAAACTGAACAATGCCGTTGAGCGCAAATTTTTGCGTCTGTACCGGTATCAATACGCCGTCTGCGGCTACCAGTGCGTTTACTACCAGTACACCGAGCGATGGCAGACAATCTATCAGGATATAGTCATATCTGTCAAACACCTTGTGAAGAAGCAGTCTGCGGAGTATCATCTCACGTCCTATGGCTGTGGCAAGAAACATATCCGCAGTTGAAAGCGTTATGTCAGACGGAATGTAGTCGATATTGTCAGCATTGCTTGTAAGGATTGCCTGTTCTATGACCTCATCTGAAAGCTTACGTGACATTTCTGCGGTAAGCAGGTCAGTTATTACTATTTCTTCGTTTTCGCCCGAAAAGCCGAGATAGTCTGACAAATTACCCTGTCCGTCAAGGTCAATGCAAAGAACGTTGTATCCTTCACGCTTGAGATTAGCCGCAAGATTTACAACGGTTGTTGTTTTGCCGACTCCGCCTTTCTGATTAGCGATTGTAATAATTTTTGTTTTTCTCATGGTAAACCTCTTTCTGCCGCATAAAGCAGCTGTCAAATTTAAGCCTTTTTAAATTAAAAAGCAACGGAAAAGGACGGCAGGCTTACTTTTCCGTCCTACAGTGTAGCTATCACTGTCCGTTGCTAGAGAACAACATTATCACAATTCCCATCATAAGTATGCTTTAATACATATGCTACCTCTTAATGTTGTTCTCAGAGAGCTGCCGGAGTTGCACTGGCTGTACTTGCGCTCTCATACACAGGCTGCCTGAACGACAGCCTTTTTAATTGTCGCCACTGGCGACAATTAAATCATCCCATAACCATTGCTATCTGATTGCTGACTTCTTCTGCTGTTTGCATTTCCTCAGCAAATTCAGTCGAAATTAATTGAACAGTTTTACTGTATTCTTTCATTACATGATCGAATGACTCCTGAAGAAGTTTTCCGTCCTTATCATTCAGATTGTTATAATTGTCTATGAAATGCTTACTGCGGCTATTCGGTATTTCAAAACCATATCTTCGTAACATCAGCATACTGTAAATATCAGCTTCAACTTCCCTCTGTGAAACTGGCATTATATTGCTTTCAACGGAAAAATGAAGTAATTCATGCCCAACCTCATGGAGCAATGTCGAAAGCCTTCCGGTATCGTTTAAAAGCGGATTAAGCTCTATAATATTGTCATTTCTCGCAAGTCCACGTATTGTAACCGTTTCCTCGTTCATATCCCTAACTTCGATATTGTGTTGCTTACAGAAATCCGTTATATACTCGGCAAACTGTTTATGTACTTCACTTTCTTCTCCAAATCCTTCGCTGATAACGGTCGGATATAACTGAATCGGTAAATTTGTCTGCGATATATCAAATACATTTCCTATACCAAATCCAAGCCTTTGGTAGCTTTCAATGTTACCCTTTTTATATTCCAGTTGCAATTGCTTGTCGGCTTTCGACAACTGGATCCAATCGCCGTTCTCATTTTTCAAATATGTGATTTGTTGCGGTACAAAAATTTTAATGGCTTTTGCGCCTTTTTTTATTCCGTAATACGGCAGCTCTCCGTTTGGAAGTTTGTGTTCTTTGGCAAGCTCATCTGTGATCTTCTTGAGGGCGGCAAAAGAACCGACGAATGACGCACCGGGATTTTGAGCGTAAATAAGCATGGTATTACGTGTGCTGTAATTATAAAAATGTGACTGGAAATCAATAAATTCAAGAATTTTTTCAGGATCTTCTTTAAAGTTATTGACTATATTCTGTATAATCTTTAAATTTTCTTCTTTGGTCAATTCTTTCTGTTCCAGCCATGCTTTCTTATCATAAGTTTTCGGCATTTTTCAACTCCTCCTTTATTTTCTCACGCCACTTGAATGGTAATCTGTCAATGCTTATCATTTCAGATTTATCGGAAATCATAGGATTATCTCCGATGTCGCCGCACCTTGCATCGCAAAAACCTATAAATCCGTTCTCACATTCATAAATTGCAAGTCCGCCAAAGTGTAATTTGATTGTTGCATTTAAATAAATGATTGTATCCATTTTTATTCCTTTCCGCCATATTTGGCAAATAAAAAATGCACAGACAAGCTGTGCAATGAGTTTATATTTAATTGTCGCCACTGGCGACAATTAATTTTAAATAAATTTGTATGGTAAATCTCGACAAAATATGATATAATTTAATTATGAATCAAATTTTCTACAAAGGAGCAATAATGTGCAAATTACTAATATGACTGTTTCTGAAGCAATCGACCGCTACATTAAAAGTAAATATGCTGTTCTGTCCCCATCAACTGTAAAAGGCTACATGATTGTTAGGCGTAACCAGCTACAGAATTTAATGGAGATTAAGCTATCGGATTTAAATTCAGAACTATATCAAAGTGCCATCAATAGCGATACATTAAAATATTCTCCTAAATCCGTCAGCAATGCCGTGGGTCTTGTGAATGCCGCCATCAAGATGTTTGCGCCGGAAATACGATCTAAATTATATGTGACGAAACCGCAGAAAGCAAAAACTTCATTTTACATTCCTGAAAAAGCAGAAATCGACACAATTTATAGTCGAATAATACAATCAAAATCAAATTTGGTTAAGCCTTTTTTACTTGCCAGCCAATGCGGTTTACGTCCTTCTGAAATCTCTGCTCTGAGTGGTGATTGTATCTGTAAAGGACAAATTGAGATAAAAGCAGCAATCGTATTGGATCATCAAGGAAATCCTATACGAAAAGCACCTAAAACCTACGCTGGCTATCGGTCAATTCCAATATCAAATCAAATGGAAAAAGTACTTCTTAAAAATATTAACAACAGAAAACAGTCGATATGCAGTGGCATGACTGCAAAAGAAATAGGTGATCAATGGCGTAAGTTCTTTGACGTAAATACTGATTTGTATTATTTCAAATTTTACGCATTGCGTCACTATTATGCTTCAAAGTGCCTGCTAATGGGAATACCGCAGAAATACATAGCCGAATTAATGGGACATTCATCAACAAATATGATTGAACGTGTTTATCAACATGTCTTTCCATCGGCTATGCAACAGTATAAATCATTATTAGCAGAGAGTATGGATACAATTTTCGACTAAATTTTACCTTTATGGGTTCGAATCCCTTCCTCTCCGCCATGCAAATCCCGACTGGTTTCAGTCGGGATTATTTTTTATGCTTCACAGCGAAAGCCCCCGCCGACAAGGCGGGGGCTTTCGCTGTATAGCTTATAATAGTCCGTTTTATTTTATATACGGGAGCATGATTTTTTTAAGCTCATCAATAGTTTCTTTCTTCTGATTTGTGCTGTAGCTTGTATCGGAAGAAAACAGCAGATCCACAATGGCTTTTACAAGCTCGGTTGAGCTTATGTTGTCGATAGTCAGAACGGGAGCGGCATTCTTATCTATCATTTCGGTTCTGAAAAGAGAATGGTTATAAACCATATCGTCAATGATTTTTGCTTCATTCTTTTCTTTTTTGAGTTCCGTGTTCAGCCTGAGCAGTTCTCTGCTGAAAGCGGACATTGTTCTTGCAGGCGAAGAAAGCTCCGTTTCCGATGTAAGTACAAGTGTTACGCTGGATTCGTTAATTGCGTAAACACTGAATTTCTTACCGTCTTTTCTGAATGTGATACCCGCATTGCACTTATCTACCGCAGTGCTGAAAATATGGTACTGCTTTTCTATCTCGGCAAGATTGACATTACAACTGCGATTGGCAGGAAATGATTTAAACATATACGTTGTCATAACAATATCCCTCTCCGGTTCCGATACTGATTTTATCTTAATTATAACGTTTTTTTCGGCATATGTCAATGAATAATGTTTTTATAAACTCCATAAATCCTCTAAAAATATCTGAAATTTCACAATTGCCTATTGACATTGGACTTTTTTCGCGGTACAATATGACTGAAAAGCATAAGCGTATGGTTTTAAGGAGGCGCACTATGGACAAAGAAGAAATAATCGAAATCTTCACACAGTATTTAGATGATTTTAAAGTAAGCTACAGGTGGATCCCCACACCGACCGAAGAACTGTTTTTTACTACCGAAGGAATGAAAAACAGCCCGGGACAATTCGTAGAAACAGCGATTGAATTCTGCGATACCTACATAGTATCTCTTTCGTACTATAGCATTATGGCTGAAAAAATTCTCTCATTAAATCCCGAGCGGTTTCCTGCTTTGCTCCGGCTAATAAATTACATAAATGAAGAGATAGACCGTTTAATCGCAAAATCATACACTAACGGTTTCGAAGAAGAACCTCAGGAAGCAATATTTTCTCCGGTCATGACAGTTGACGACAATCTTGATATCAAATACACACTCATAGTGATGAATCATACGCTGGAACACTTCCCCGCTGAAACTATTCAGATGATCGTCAGACTGATCCCGCTGTATCTGGATGCTTTGGCGCCGGCTATTTTCGGCGTTGCCACAGGGGAAATGACTCTAAAGGAAGCAATGAAAAAAGTAGAGCAGGTAAATAAACGAGGTATATGCGTATACGATGCACCACCGACCAACAATGAGGATGATGAGGAGGACGATGAATAATGAATGTACTTAATGAATTCACAAAAGTTGAAATTGCGCTCTTTGAGAATCTCTTCCGTGAAGGAGGAGAGTACTACTCTCTTACTGAGATAAAACACGAGCTGGCTCAGTTTTCCGAAACAGAGCTCATGAAAGGTCTTGACGAAGCGGTCAGAAAAGGAATCATCACTGAATCGGTTGCTGTAAACGGCGAACCAATGTACTTAAGATAGTTGAGGTGAATTTAATGGAACTTATAGAAACAGAAAAACTCATACCGAGCCGTTATATAAGAGATGAACTCAACAAAAACGGCTTTCAGCTAAGCGATGTCAACAAAACGACTATGATCTGGAATGACGAACAGCTTTCCTATGCCGAAAAGTTATCGGAATTACAAAAGCTGTGCGACAGTACAAGTGACAGCCTTCTGAAAAAGCAGATCGGACAGAGATTAGACTATGAGAGCAAAAAACTTGAACGCATCAAGGACAATTTTTCAGGTAAATTTATATATGTTTTTGAAGAAGATGAATTCGTAATGTTTAAGGGTTATTTTACAGATTACGAAACAGCCCTGCACTATGCACTCAAGTGTATATCCAAGCGCCATGCTCCTTGTAGTATATATAAAAAAAGGCTTGTAAGCAGCAATGATGAATCAGATGTAAACGCCCACTTGCATCTGCCCGGTAAATCCGTAAAGCTGACTGATATCAACTATTACAATCTGCCGATATCGGAGATACGGTTTGATGAAAAAGGGAATATTTCTTACCTTTATTGCGGCGAGATGAGTGCAGAAGAGGAATACGATACATACGAATACAGGAAAGACAGATTCGAGCAAAACTGCTTTGCAATTCCGATAAAATTCTCTTGCGGTACAATCGTGAGAGATGTAACCGACAACTCTCTCGCTGTTATAGCCGGTGATGCGGATTTCAGCAAAGCCCCTTCCGACGAATCATATTTCAGTTATTTCGGCGTTCCCGTACTCATGCTTGACAAGCATGGTATGTGGGATCATACGCATATAAGACCGATATATCTTGAAAAGGCTGAGCCGCTTATCTGCGACACGGACGACAAGAAAGACCGCACATATATAAAAGCAATAAACAGCTTTTCCGATTGCCTGAAAGCGGGATTATCCGAAGAAGAACCTGCCTGTCTTAAAGCTATAGCGGACGCACGTGAGTACAGGGATATCTACCTTGAATATAGCGCAGAACTTGAAAAACAGGTATATAATGATGTCGATACAGCTGTCCGACTGGAAGATATAATGAACTGAATTAAGAAGAAATGACCCCGGTTATTAAAATAACGAGGGTCATTTTTATATCAAAATATTGTTTGGGATAACGTGGTGTGCTGATATCTACCGAAATATCAAATCCTACGGAGCGTGGGTTTCAATTCATACCGCCGGGTGGTATAATAATCATATAAGAAATTGTCATACGAAACTATGAACGGAGAATTGAGATGGATCAGATCAAAATAGGAAAATTCATAGCCGCTCGCAGAAAAGAATGCGGATTGTTGCAAAAGGACATTGCCGCAAAATTAGGGATAAGCGAAAAAACGGTTTCAAAGTGGGAATGCGGCAACGGTTTGCCGGAGGTCGTATACATGGAGGCTTTGTGCAGGATACTCGGAATAACCGTAAACGAACTGCTTGCGGGTGAAATTATCCCCATAACCGAAATTCTTGAAATGCTGGACAGGTCACGGCTTGATCTTGTCAGACAATTGGAATTTGAGCAGCTTCGTATGCGTTTATACAAGCTTTACGATATTGAAATAGAAACGATGAAGCCCTGTGAAAACGGTGCGGGCGGACTCACTTATTTTGTGACTTCCGACAGCAAAAAATATGTTGTTAAATATCCGTCCGATAACGAAATGAATCACCCCGAAACCGAGATAAGGGTTTGTGAAGTACTCTTGCAGAATGGTATTCCCGCCTGCAAATTCATTCGCAATAAGCAGGGCAAAATGCTCTCTTCGGACGAAAACGGAAGAAGATTTACCGTTCAGCATTTTTATGAGGGCTGCACCTATGACTATAACGAAGCGTCCGAAAATATGCTGAAGCAATCGGCAGAGCTGCTTGCGAATATACACATTGCCATCAAAAATGCAGAGGATATTCCGACAGGTATAGGGCAAGATTTCTTCAAGTACAGAAAACCCGAGCATATGCATAATGGCTATGCCGACACATTAAATCAGGCTGTGCACAACGGCGATGATGAAATAGCGGACGCGGTACGTTCCAATATGCGTATTGTAGCTTCAATGCCCGATTATCAGTTTGATATAAGCAAATTCAGCTGCGGAAACACTCACGGCGATTATATGATTTCCCAGATGATATGGGAAAATGAAAAACCTGTCGCAATTATCGACTGGACTTGTGCCTGCAAGCACCCGTATATATGGGAGATAGTCAGATCGTATGTCTTTATGGCACCCGAGATAGGTAGGGGAGAGCTGAATATTGACGGATTGCTTCAATATATCAAAAGCTATACAAGGATAGCCCCGCTGAATGCTTATGATATAGAAAACGCAGGAAAGCTGTTTTATTATTTTCTCGCGGTCTGCAATTTTTACGGTCAATATTACGACTCAATTTCAAAAAACAGATACATTTATTTAAAGCAGGCTGAAATGTCGGCTAAGCTTCTTGTATGGTTTGAAAAGCATATAGATGAGCTTAATGATAAGCTTCACGAGCTTGCATTAAAGATGACCGAGGAAAAGAAAACATCGGTATTTTATGATTTGAGCGGTCGTCTGAAACAATATCCGCGCAGAAACACTCTGAGAATAACGGTGCTCACGAAAATAGCGGATCATTTTGAAAAAGACAAAAAATACACCGAAAAAGAGGTCAACGAAATAATAAGGCAGAATATATCCTTTTCTGATATCGAGCTTATTCGCAGAGAAATGTTTATCCACGGGCTTATTGGCAGATTGAGCGACGGATCTCAATATTGGCGAGAGTGATGATACGGTTTATCCGGGTAGAAATGATCACGGAGCGAGTGTGTATGATGAAAGAGGAATACTTTTTATCTGATGCGTATAATCTTATTGACAAAGTAGCATAATTGTGATATAATATGACTACCAACATAGGAGGTGTTTTTTATGACAAACTCTATTTCAATAAGGCCGTCAAAGGACATTCGCACTAATTACGCTCAGATTTCCGCACTTACAAGGGATAATCCGGTAGCAATCACGGTTAACGGCAAGGAGGATACTGTACTTCTTAGCCATGAGGATTATCAACAGACCATGCACTATATTTCCGAGCTTGAAGAAAAACTTGCTCTGTATGCTCACCTTGCGCAAAGCATGGATGATATAAGGCTTGGAAGAGTTCATAGCGCCGATGATGTATTCAACGATTTATTAAACGACCTGGAGAACCTTGATGTATGAATTGCAGAGTAATATTCACTGATACGATAGAAGCTGATCTTCGTGATATAGCCTTTTATATTGCAAATCAGTCAAAGGATAAGAATATTGCGATCCGTTTTGTAAACAAGCTAAGAGAAAAATGCAAAAATCTCGAAATACTGCCGGAAAGCGGCTCGCTACCAAAGGACAGGGTTCTTGTGAGTAACGGATATCGTTTTTTCATTCATGATAATTACCTTATGTTTTATTATTATGTCAAGGAAGAAAACACGGTATACGTTAATGCGGTTTTCAACGCAAAGAGAGATTATACTCGCGTGATGAAAAAGTTTATATAACACAACAGAATAATTGTTAAGCATCTGTCAGCAATGGCAGGTGCTTTTCTTATGCCCATTTTATGAAAGGAAGGAGATTGTCGTCTGGGTCGATAGGTTTTCGGTGGAGTTGAGGTCAGGGGTTATTATTGAGAATGAAATGTGATTTTATATATTTACCCCCTCTCTACCATTACGGTCGAGAGGGGGTGCCATTATTTGAAAATCGGGATAATGTGGTATTTGATTTTTCTTGCTTTAAACCAGCAATAGCTGTCACTGAGTTCTGAGGGACTAATACCGTCACAATCGTAGAAGTAGATAAAACCATCTTCGATAACCATTGACGAATCAAACCAGTAAGGGTCTTCATACTCGGGATTTCGACTTTCTGTACTGTATGTTACATCATCTTCAAGCCACATCTCTATTTCACAGCCCCATACATCGAACAAAATATACAAAACTCCGTCATCATTCGTTTTCATATTTTTAATTTTCGCATCGTGGAAATCGCCCGCCGCCATCATAAGGTTATCTATATCGTTTTTACTTGTTATTTCGGGGTATTCTACATAGTTGTATGCAGAATCAAGTTGTACACACTTTTGTAAAATCTCTTTGGAAATGTCTGTTTCAATTGTGTCTATGTTGACTCCAAGAAGAATATTTGCGCATCCGTGATTATTATCATCGAGCGTCCAGTCATCTTGATTTGTGTCTGTGATCAGAATTTGCGGGTTTAGGGATTTTTCTCCCGATGCAAAAACATAGAGTTTAACAAATTGTGTTTTTGCTTTGTTAAGCACAATATAGAATTGATTGTAAATATTTTCAATATAGCGTTCATAATCATCTTGAGATTGTATGGGGCAATAATATCCGAAAACCATTGATGTATATGATTGTCCGTTTGCCTGCTTTATAATTGCATACATTTTTGTTACTCCATTTCCATTTGTGATATAGTGTTTCGACTACATCTTTCCCGCCCACTACCACACCACTTCCGCACACCCGACCCACGCCTCGTGTATCGCTGCGAAACTGCTGTCACCGCAGAAATATTCCCCTATACGCCAAATCGCCATATTCAACCAAAACAGTACAGTCTGCCTAACACGCACAAACCGCACCGTTAAGCCATCTGTCCCAATCTACTCCGCTTTCCTTGACATCGCAACCACGCACTCAACGTGCCTCGTATGCGGGAACATATCAAACGGCTGAATATCAATTACCCTGTATTTTTTCACAAGCGTTTTCAGATCCCTCGCCTGAGTCGCCGGATTACACGAAATATAAACTATCCTCTCCGGGGCGATTTTCAAAAGCGATTGCAGAAACTTTCTGTCTGCTCCCGCTCTTGCCGGGTCGAGGATCACCGCGTTGTAATGCGTGCCGAGCTTTGCCTTTTTCTCCAAAAACTCGCCTGCGTCACCGCGGTTGAAAGCAATATTGCGCGTAAGTCCGTTATCGTGGCAGTTTTTCACCGCGTCACGGACAGCGGCGGCATTGTATTCTATGCCTTGCACCTGCTTTACATAGTCCGATGCGATTATACCTATAGTGCCTATACCGCTGTAAGCGTCAAGCAGTATGTCGTTTTTCGTAAGCTTTGCCGCCTTGATCGCATAGTCGTACAGCTTTTCGGTCTGTGCGTGATTTATCTGATAGAATGACTGAGGGGAAATTCTGAACTTCTTGCCGCAGAGAATATCGGTTATGTATCCTACGCCGTAAAGTACCTCGTTATTATTTCCGAGGGTTAGCATTTCGGGAGTACGGTTTACCGAGAATGTCACGGTCGTGATATAGGGAAACTGCTTTACAAGTGCCTTTACAAAGTCGTGCTTTTTAGGGAACATTGAGTTTCCGCCGACCAGAGTCACAAGTATTTCGCCGGTGTTCTTTCCGATACGGATAAGCACATGGCGTAAAAATCCGCGTTCCGTGCCCTCGTCATACGGCTGTAATTTAAACGATTTGAGCAAAGCCCTTATACCGACTATTATCTCATCGGCGCGCTTGTCGTCAAGCATACAGCTGTCAATTCCGACTATACCGTTTCTGGACGATTGATACACGCCCGAAATTATCCTGCCGCTTCTGTCGGAGCGGAAAACAGCCTGCACCTTATTTCTATAGTTATACGGATCGTCAGCGCCGATTATCGGCGATACCTTACCGAAGCTGCCGAGCAGTTTTTCTGTATCCTTCTGTTTCCATTCAAGCTGCTGTTCATATGTCATATTAGACAGCTGACACCCACTGCACTTTTTGGAAACAGGACATTTTTTGTTTGTCATTTTACTATCCTTACTATTTATTTAAAAATTCCTTAAGGCTTTCAAGATACATCTCCGCATCTTTTCTGCCGAGCTCATAAACGCTTTTCAGTTTTTTAGGGTTTCTCTCTGTGCGACTTATCGTTATCGGTTCGGACGGGCGGATAACAAATATCTCGCCGCTTTGTTCAAGCTCACGGAGCTTATCTATGCTTTCGTTGTAGACATTGTGGCGGTTTTCAAGCGCCTTGCAGAAGTCGGGAAATTTGCCGTAGAACGAGCGTATCAGCACTTTGTTCATCGGCTTTTTGCGGTAGCTCATATCGCGGGTGAGAATTACGACCTGCTTTTTGTAGCCCATGTCGGCAAAATGCTTAAACGGTATGCTGTCGGAAATTCCGCCGTCAAGATAAGCTCTGCCGCCGATTATTACAGGCTTTGATATAAACGGCATAGAAGCGGAAGCGCGGAGCATTTCCATATCCCGAAGTACGCTTTTGACCTCTAAATACTCGGGCTTACCCGTTCTGACATCGGTGACAGTCGCATAAAACGGCACGCCCGAATTTATATACGTTTCATCGTCAAATATGTCAAGCTCGTTCGGAACTTTGTAATATGCGTATTCCGTGTTGAAAAAGTCGCCGTTTTTAAGGAGCGGCTTTATTCCCATATAATTCTTATCGCCGTTGAAGCGGCAGTTGTAGCGGATAACCCTGCCGTTTTGCTTTGACAGAAAGTTTACCCCGAACACCGCGCCTGCCGATGTTCCGATTATTCCGTCAAAATTTATATCGTTTTCAAGAAGTACGTCAAGTGCGCCTGCCGTGTACATTCCGCGCATTGCACCGCCTTCAAGCATAAGTCCTGTTTTCATTTCGTTCTCCGTAATTATTTACCGTATTCGTTGTCGAAATCTCTTATTTCTTTCAGCACGTCCTCGGCACTGCCGTCGCTCATATCGTACCATTCCATTTTCTTAAGATACTTGCCGAGCCAGCTGTCGTGAAGCGCATTTGTGACAATTCCGACTTCACTGAAAGAATCGTTGCCGTCTTCAATAACAAAAACAAGCTGTTTATTATCTGTTGACTGCTCCTTGAAATGACAGTCTGCGAACGCTTCTCTGACTGTCTTGTATACAGCGTTTAAATCGTGCTGTTGTAAGCTAAGTACTTTTTCATCGTCTATTTCCACTGTGATTTTATATAAGTATTCCATAAAACCCAACCTTTTTTAAATAAATCGTGCCGATTATTCTTGTTGCCGCGTTTGACAATCGACAGCTCATACGCTATAATATTCAGTGCGATAAGCAAACATAATCTGATATTATTTTATCACTTTTGCAAGCTATTTGCAACAAGAAAAGAAGTCCGTTCCCGAAAGGATCTGTAAACGATATGGCAGAAATTATTGACGTTACCGATATAAATATCCCCGAGCTTGAAATATACACGCACCTTACAGATGCAAGACTGCGCAAGGTGTACGAGTACGAACACGGAATATTCATAGCCGAAAGTCAGACAGTCATTGAAGTAGCTTTAGATGCAGGCTGTAAGCCGATCTCGATGTTCACCGACAGAAAATATATAAACGACCGCGCAAACGGCATAATAGAGCGGTGCGGAGATATCCCGGTGTACACCGCCGACAGCAAGCTGATGTCACAGCTTACAGGCTATGAGCTCACCCGCGGAATGCTCTGCGCCATGGAACGCCCCGTGCCTAAGAGGGTAGAGGAGCTTTGCAAGGACGCGCGCAGAATTGCGGTACTTGAAAACATAGCCGATGTCAGCAACGCGGGGGCTATAATACGCTCTGCGGCGGCACTCGGAATAGATGCCGTACTGATAACCCCGTCCTGCTGTGATCCGCTTTGCAGAAGAGCAATAAGGGTCAGCATGGGAACGGTATTTCTTATCCCGTGGGGATATATCGGAGAGGACGAGCATTGGTGGCAGTCGCACGGACCTGCATATCTTAATTCACTCGGCTTCAAGACAGCGGCAATGGCACTCACCGATAACTCGGTAAGTATAGACGACAAGACGTTACAGAGCGAGGAGCGGCTTGCGATAATACTCGGCTCTGAGGGCTACGGTCTGTCACAGAAAACTATAGACGGCTGTGACTATACGGTAAAGATCCCGATGTACCACGGTGTCGATTCGCTCAATGTCGGCGCGGCGGCGGCAGTCGCATTCAGAGAGCTGAGAGTAAGAGAATAAGATAAAGGGCTGAACTTGCTTGATTGCAGTTCAGCCCTGTTTATAATTACATTATGAATATTAAGTTATCTTATAAAATTCGTTTTTACCGCCGCGCTTGTATCCGGCAGTGCGATACCGTTCTTCTTTCCGAGCTCAAAGCACTTCATCATCCACGCCATATTCTTTGCGAGGTTCTGCATTGTCTGCATACCCTCAAGATCCTGCTCGGCTTCACCGGGCACTCTGCCGTACACCATATTCCAGTAGGTAGAGCCGACAACCGGCATCTGAGCTATGCCGAAATACTTGTTCAGACAGTCGAACGATGCAGAGCTTCCGCCGCGTCTTGCTACCGCGACCGATGCGCCCGGCTTGAATTTGAAAGCCGCACCGCCCGCATAGAATGCTCTGTCAAGGAACGACAGGATACGTCCGCTCGGGTGAGCGTAGTACACCGGCGTACCGAACACAAATCCGTCCGCTTCTTTCGCCTTTGCTATAAATTCATTTACATCATCGTCTGCGAAAACACAGCCTTTTTCACTGCATTGTCCACAGCCTATGCAATCTCTGACAGGCTTTCCGCCCATCTGAAAAATTTCATATGAAATGCCCTCGCTTTCAAGCGTCCTGCCGACTTCAAGCAGTGCGGCGTTTGTGTTGCCGTTTGCCTTAGGGCTTCCGTTAAGCATTAAAACCTTCATTAAAATTCGCTCCTTCAAATAAATGTGCAAAAAATTGCGATACAGATTATATCACCTTGAGCCGTGTTAGTCAAGGCAAAATTTACCGAACGATTTTCTCCCGATCCTGCCGTGTTATTTCGTACACCGCTGTACTTTCATTCTCGCTGTCGGTGAACTCACACAGCTTGTGACAGCCGTATGCTGTTGCCGTTTTCTGAGATGGCAGGTTAGTGCTTTTCATATATGAATATATCCTGTTGAACGGTGTGTTTTCAAACACCCAATCCCTTACGGCAATTGCCGCTTCTTTTGCATATCCCTGACGTTGCTTGTCGGCTCTTATATGATAGCCGATCTCGGGCTTTATACTTCCGTTTATATTCTGCATTGTAAGTCCGCAGTCGCCTATCATCTCTCCGCTGTCTTTAAGGCAAACCGCCCACAGTCCGAACCCGAAGGTGTTATACCGTTCAATGTTGCAGTTTATCCAGTTTCTGACTCTGTTATCGTCAAAAGTATACGGATAGTGGCACATAATATCACTGTCGGCGAGTACGGCGTAGAGGGCAGAGAAGTCGTCCTGCATCATTTCACGCAGAATAAGTCGTGATGTTTCCGCGATCATTTTACTCTCCCTGTCATTTCAGCATTTTTGCAACCTGCTTATACATTTCTTCGTCGTCATAAATAAGGTAGAAGTCGGTCGGAACAAAGTATCGCTCCTGTAGCGCCGAGTTCAGCTTATCCGCAAATTTCTCCGCGCTTTCATACCCGCGGATAACAACCTTTTCGCTGTCCTCAGGGTAAATTTTCTGTGCCGTATCACGAAAGGCTTTTTGCCATGATTCGCTTTGCCCGCCGCAGAAATGATAAACAGTTTTACCAAACTGAGTTATCATCTGCAATGCTTCTTTTTCGATAAACTCGATGTCGGCGGTGCGGTTTACTATATAGAATATCTCCGCCAAGTGCTCCTTATGCGGAGTGATCGAACCTGTGAGCAACTCGGCGCTGTACAGGTTATCACGCAGTTTTTCGCATCTGTCCATATTATTCTTCCTCCGGGTATATTATTCCGTGTTCTTGTTTAACAAGTATCCGAAAACAAAACTTCCGCCTGCGGTAGTGTTATAGCCGTAAGCAGAAGTTATGCATATGAGGTCAAGTGCCGCCGAAAATATCAATAATTCTCTGCGTGTACTTCAAAGTAGCTCTGCGGATGATTACATACAGGACATACATCGGGAGCCTTTGTGCCTACTACGATATGACCGCAGTTACGGCACTCCCATACCTTGACCTCGCTCTTTTCGAATACCTTTGCCGTTTCTATGTTCTTTAACAGCGCACGATACCTTTCCTCGTGGTGCTTTTCGATCTCACCTACCGCTCTGAACTTAGCGGCAAGCTCGGGGAAGCCCTCTTCCTCGGCTGTCTTGGCAAAGCTTTCGTACATATCCGTCCATTCGTAGTTTTCGCCGTCTGCGGCGGCTTCAAGATTTGCCTTTGTATCGCCTATTCCTGCAAGCTCCTTGAACCACATCTTAGCGTGTTCCTTTTCGTTGTCGGCTGTTTTAAGGAATAAAGCCGACATCTGCTCATATCCCTCTTTCTTTGCGACCGACGCGAAGTATGTATACTTGTTTCTTGCCTGAGATTCGCCCGCAAAGGCTGCCTGAAGATTTTTTTCTGTCTGTGTACCTGCGTACTTATTCTTAGCCATTTTGTTATCCTCCTGTGTTGCGACATCGCTTGCAGTGAAGCGTGCCGTTTATTACCTTGATTATAGTACCCTGAGCGGAAATTGTCAATAAGATTATCTGAAAAGAAAGTGAAATAAAACCGCCGCAGAAAACGGCATAAGCTGTATCTGCGGCGGTAGTTTATAAAGATAATATCGCGGTTAAGGTCTTTGACCCATACCGCCCTCAAGGGTGATAGTTTCGCCGTTCATATATTTGAAGTCGGGAGATGCGATCTGTACGCATACTCTGCCTATTTCTGTTTCGACATTGCCGTAGTGACCTGCCGGCGGCATTTTAACATTTGCGGCAAAAGCCTCGGGATAAGCATTCTTGAAGTTCTCAAGCTGACTTGTCCATGCGAGAGGGCAGACAACGTTCGTGTTGATACCATCCTTTGCCCATTCTGTAGCGGCTACACGCGAAAGACCTCTTATGCCTTCCTTAGCGGCTGCATAGGCACACTGACCGTAGTTGCCGAACAGACCCGCACCCGATGCAAAGTTTATGATACTTCCCTTGGTTTCCTTAAGATAAGGATAGCAGGCTTTCATATAATAGAA
>DJPL01000048.1 GCA_002437415.1 Ruminococcaceae bacterium UBA6413
CTCAAGAGGAATAACTGATTTGGGAGAAAACCTAAGGGGAGAGGGGAAAGCGCCTTTGGAGCGCCTTCCTCTCTTCCCTTGGGTTGTCTCCCTCACACATAGCAGCAACGTTATTAAATGGAATAGCGAACCCGAGAAGTGCTGTCCGACGAATAGAACTATCGGGAGCTTGGCAACATAGAAAACAGAAGTATCACAAGGGAGTTTCCTTGTGTAAACTGAGCTTTGGTTGATTAAGTCAAGTTCAGTCAATTCTTGAGGGATTGTCAGCGGAGGTGATGGTGGAAGCGGAAAGTTCGATGCAGGAGATCCCTCAGTCTTGACGGCAGATAGGATTTGTATAATTTAAACGGTGTAAGTGTCGTTGAATATACTTGCATTTGAAATAAGCAAGCCTTGCCGCAAGACAGCTCCCTTTGGCAAGGGAGCCAGGAATTAGTGCGTGGAAGAGCGTTCATAAGCCAAGAAGAAGGGATAGTACGAGATTGGCAACATAAAAAATACCCAAACGACCGGTAAACTCTCCAATGTAAATGGAAATTAAGCTGTGTGTAAATTCGATTTTAAACCTGCGGTTTAAAATTGTTTTTCTTCTTATAAACACCCGTACAAGCCCATTTTAAGCCGAGTTATTCACATATTCAACGGAGTTTTCAACGAAAACAGGCATATTTGCACCGTTATAAGGTGGAAAACAGGCAGTTTTCAACATTTTCAACCGCTCCACCTGTTGAAAAGCGGGCATTTCGGTGCATTATACGCTACGTTATCAACATGGTTGTCTTGTGTAACCGTTACAATATACTGTATGACAATATGATTTTTGCAAGATAAAAATTATTCTCGTTTATTTTCCTTAATATGCCATCATATAACATTATTTGTAAAACTGATTTTTCAATTTCAACCACCTACCTTAAAATGTTCGAAATTCGTTTTTATCGGAAGTTTTAACAGTTTCAACGGGATTTTCCACCGATTTTGACGCAATTTCACTCGGACGAGTTGAAAACAAGGCAGTTTTCCACACTTTTCTGTTGAAAACTAATATCCACAGCGTATAATTATACATAATTTTCCTATAATACACTTTGTAATCTGCAAAAGTTGAAAAAAAGGAGTGTGTAAATTGGTAAAAGCGGTGAACAAGCTGGTACTCGAGATAAATAACACAGAGAACGAATATTTTGAGAAGGCGATTTTCTACGTCCGCCCCGAAATGTCATGCAACAGTAAGCTCGGAAATCAGGCGCAGATATATCTTAACGGTATCAGCCTTGAAACGCCGAAAAAGCACCGACACAGAAATAAGCTGCCTTTTATAATAGGTGCGGTTATAGGTACGGTCGGTGCGGGGATAGTGTCGGCGGTGCTTTTGCTGACCGGGATAATTTAATTGGGGGACTTTTTGTAAAGAATCAGTAAAAAATATCGCTGTATGCTCTTTTTCTGTTGCTATTACAGCCAAAAAATGTTATACTTATTATGACCGTTCTGAAATAATAAGACGACAGTCGGACGGTATATATATTAAGTATAGCCGGCAAAGCCGGATCTCGCTGTGAAGAAAGGATTTTTATGAAAAAGACAAAGATAGTATGTACCTTAGGTCCTGCGACAGATGACGACAACGTACTGCGTGAGCTTATAAAGAGCGGTATGGACTGTGCACGTTTCAACTTCTCGCACGGTACTCATGACGATCATAAGAAGCGCTATGAGCAGGTTGAAAGAATAAGAAATGAGCTCAAGCTTCCTATCCCCACCATTCTTGATACGAAAGGTCCGGAGGTAAGAATAAAGAGCTTTAAGGACGATAAGCCTGTTGAGCTTAAGGCGGGCAGTGAGTATACACTCACGACAGAGGACGTTGTAGGTGACGAAAAGAGAGCCGCTATCAATTATCCCAACCTTGCAAGCGATATTGAAACGGGTGTAACAATACTTATAGATGACGGACTTCTTGAGCTTAAGGTCACAGAGATCGACCGCAAGGAAAGCGGCGATGATATCCGTTGTAAGGTTATCCACGGCGGTACACTGAAACCTAACAAGAGCTGTAACTTCCCCGGCATACATCTTTCTATGCCGTACCTCAGCGAGCGCGACAAGAGCGATCTGCTGTTCGGTATAAAGACAGGCTTTGACATAGTAGCCGCAAGCTTTGTAACGCGCGACGAGGATATTATCCAGATAAGAAAGCTGCTTGACGAGAACGGCGGCAAGGATATAAGCATAATTGCGAAGATCGAGAACCAGGACGGCGTTGACAATATTGATGATATTCTGCGTGTTGCCGACGGCATAATGGTTGCAAGAGGCGATATGGGTGTTGAGATCCCGTTCGTTGAGATACCGAGAATACAGAAGGAGCTTATCCACAAGGGCTACAACGCGGGCAAGCAGGTAATAACCGCAACGCAGATGCTCGACTCCATGATAAAAAATCCCCGCCCGACAAGAGCGGAAACGACAGACGTAGCAAACGCCATATATGACGGCACAAGTGCGATAATGCTTTCGGGTGAAACCGCCGCAGGCGCATATCCTATTGACTCTGTAAAGACTATGAAGGCTATCGCGGTAAAAACCGAGCAGGATATAGATTACCGCAAGCGCTTCTTCACAAGAGAAAGCGAGGGCGTGCCGAACGTAACAAACGCAATAGCGCACGCAACGGTTACGACATCGATAGACCTCGGTGCTACCGCTATACTTACAGTAACAAAGGGAGGACGTACAGCAAGGACTTTATCAAAGTTCCGTCCTACCTGCCCTATAATCGCGGCTACCACAAGTGAGAGGGCACAGCGCCAGCTTAATCTTTCGTGGGGTGTTATCCCGATAAAGTCCGAGGAGATGAGCGACAGTGATTCGCTGTTTGATCATGCGGTCACAAGAGCTATGGAAGAGGGACTTCTAAAGGACGGCGATCTTATAGTAATTACTGCGGGACTTCCGCTCGGCGTATCCGGTACTACAAATATGATGAAGGTCCATATTGTGGGTGATGTTCTGCTTAAGGGTAAGGGTGCGACTGCAAAATCGGTGACTGCGCCTGTATGCGTATGCAAGAATGAAGAGGACGCTATAAAGCTCTGCCATTCGGGCGATATACTGGTTATCCCGAAGACAAGCAACAATATAATGGCTGTACTGAAGAGTGCGGCAGGTATTGTAGTTGAGGACAACAACCCCGACTGTCATGCGGCTGTTGTAGGTCAGGCACTTGATATACCGGTAATTTACGGTGCGGAGAACGCTTCAAATATTTTAAAGAGCGGTGTAACGGTTACGTTAGACGCGGAAAAGGGTCTTATCTGCTCTTCTAACAACTAGTGGCGGCGGGTCGCCGCTGACAATTCGCCGTTCTGACTGTTGCCGATAGGCGACAGTTGCGTTACCGGCGGGCGGCAATGTGCTACAGCATATTCAGATATAAATAAGAGGATACTGCAAATGAGGTAGGCTTAACAGTCTTTGATAAAATATTTTCATTTGCAGATTGTTAAACACAGTTGCAAAAAACACGCATATCACTTTTAGAGTGGTGTGCGTGTTTTTATAAGTATGCGAGGTTATCTGATGTGACAAACCCTGTTTTTCAATATTCATCGGTCAAGAAAACTTTGTTTTATGCGGTTTTCAAGATTCAAAACCAACAAGGCACTATACATTAACTCGTTATTTTTATACTTTTCGCAACATGATATGCAAGCATAACCGGAACGGCATTTCCAACCATTTTATATCCATCGGCAATATCAGTATAATAAAATATAAAATCATCGGGAAAAGTTTGTATTCTTGCACATTCTCGAACAGATAAGCGACGATATAAGCTTTCCATACCCGGTACAAATATTCTTTTGTTCTTTTCTACAAATATCATTTTTGGTGCTTGTGGGTGAATGGGAGCGTGTCGACCTCCGGCTTGAATTGTAAATGATTGCTCGTCCCAACCGCGAACCCTGTTTCTTGACATATAAATTGTCGAAAAGCCGCCATTCATATACTCGTGATTTGGAATTATACATTTATTTCCGTTTGTCTTGTTTTTATCCTGTGCTTTAATTGCGGTATCTTTTAAGTCCCATATTGAGTCCTTTAATGTGATTTTGTAATTCAGCGGTTCAGGGAATTTATAATTTACATTTAAATCTTTTCTGAATCCAATATAAAAAACTCTTTTTCTATCCTGTGGTACATCATAATTTGCAGCGTTTACCAAATTGATAGAGATACTATATCCTGCTTCTTCAAAATGAGCCAATATATTCTTTACTGCTTCCTTATGCAAATCCGCAAGCATACCTGAAACGTTTTCAGCCACAAAAAATTTTGGATGTTTATCGTTAAGTATTCGGATGAACTCATAAAATAATTTTCCACGACTGTCATCAATTCCTCGACCTGCGCCGGCTTCACTCCAACTCTGACAAGGAGGTCCGCCGATAATGCCGTCACAATCCGGAATGTCACTTGACGGAATGTTTCTTATATCTCTTTTATCAAGGGGGGTGCTGTGATTTTTTTCATATGTTTTCCAGATTGTTTTGTCATATTCATTTGCCCACAATATATTAAAACCCGCTTTTTGAAATCCTAAATCCAACCCGCCTGCACCGGAAAATAAACTTATAATATTCATTGAAATTCTCCTATACAGTAAATGTGATCAATTTTGCACTTTTAAGTTGCGCCGGATTGTTTGGGTTCTTAATTTTTGCATTTTTGAAATGCAAGTTCTTAATACTATCACATAATTGCTCTAATTCATTATGATTATCAAATGAATAATATTTTTCCTCGTTTATGAGAGCCATGAAATTGAATTTCTTTGAAAAGTCACGTTTATAAATATAGTTGAAAACGCTAAATGGGTTTTCAATGCCCCACATACCACGGACGCGCAAATATGTAATTCCTAATGGGTCAACTCTGTTTACTCTGCCTAATTCTTTTGTTTCAGAGAACTCCACACCTGATATACTTTCTACTCCGTTTTTGATAACGCTTTTTATTTGTTCATAAACAGATTTTTCGGCACAGTAATCATCGCCATATACTAAAGCCAAAGATTTAAGATTATTGGTATCAACTACGCCGACAGCATAAATCATATCTTTAACATTCCAGTCTTCGCAAGTTTTGCAGGCTTTTTTAATCATTGGACTGTCACAATAAAGCTTAGCTTTTGGGTAACTACTGTTGAGTGCTAAAGATGCATCGTTTGACTCTATTTTTTTTACTTCGATAGCATCACCGCCCCGTAACATAGAATCTGGTGGATTGTTTTGGTTTCCTAAATAGCTGAATACCTCTGACAGCTTTTGATTTCTTGTGTTTTCATCTTTTTCGTTTACTGTTCCGGCAAAAATGTCTTTAATATATTCCTCTAATGCCTCGCCCATATTGTTCGCTCTGTTATGACTTTCTGAATATGCTTTTAATTCGAACTTAGGATTTGTGACAAGCTGCATTATTGCGTTAATTATATTTGCCACCGTTTATCACTCCTCATTTATATATTTTTGCTTTTATTTTTTGTCTTACGCCCTGTCCAAAAATAGGCGGAATTATTCGGATTCCGCCTATTTTAATTTTGCTACTTTTCTATCCTGTTATCTTCTCGCGTTACCTCTTATAATAACACCTATTATATAAGGACCTGTGTTGCTGGCGACAGCCGCGCCGGCTATGCTCTGCATCTCGGGGGGTCTGCCGACCTTTGCGCTGTACTGTTTTATAAATTCGTCCTCAAGGCTTGTTACGCTTGTGCGCAGTATCTCCCACGGTGTTTCGGGGATCGCTCTGCCTGCAATATACTGAACGGCATCGGCTATGGCGTTCTTTTCGCCGCGGCTCTTCTTTACTACCTCGCTTTCGCCGTCGATAAGCGATATCAGCGGCTTAAGTCCCATAAGCTCGCCTAAGAAAGCGGCGGCGGCATTTATTCTGCCCGACTTTTTCATATGGCGGAGATTAAAGCCTATGATATAAATTTCGCAGTTGTTGAACATATCGGTAAGATATGCGACTACATTATCGACACTCTGACCGGCTAAAAGCTTCTTTGCGGACTCTACGACAGGGTAACCGTAGCCGAGGGAGTAGCAATGGCTGTCGATTATCTCTATGCGCATTTTCGCCATTTCGGGGTGCTCTTCAAGCAGGTTTTTCTTTGCAAGAAGTGCGTTCTCGTATGTCTTTGAACCTGTCGAGTTTATAAGTACTACGATAAGAGCGTCATAGCCCTCGTTGAAATAATGCTCGAACTTCTCCTCAAAGCGCATTGAGGTTATCTGTGCGGTCTTGGGGAGATATTCGGACTTGTCTATCATATCGAGAAATTCGGGAGCGGTAAAGTCTACACGCTCTCTAAGGCTCTCGTTGCCGAGGGTTATCTCAAACGGCATTACATCAATGTCGTACAGCTTTTCGTCCTCGAGGGTGATGTCGCTTGCACTGTCGGTGATAAGTTTTACTTTCATCGTTTTTGTTTCCTTTCGTCTGTCTTTTCATATCGGATCATTCGGCGTTGCTCCAATTAAATCTTGTGAGTGAGCCGTAATTTTGGAGCTCGGGGAAGCTCCACTGCCGCAGTACCTCGTATGCGCCTATAGCTACGCTGTTTGAGAGGTTGAGGCTTCTCATTTCGTTTGCCATAGGTATGCGCACGCAGTGCTGTTTGTTATGGAATAACAGCTCCTCGGGCAGTCCCTTGTCTTCTCTGCCGAACACTATATATGTTTTATCCTTATACTGTGCATCGCAGTAGGTATTTGTGCCCTTGGTGGTGAAGTAGAAAAATTCACCGTCTTTATTCTTTTCAAAAAAGTCGTCGAGCCCGTCATAATAGGTTATGTCGAGATAATGCCAATAGTCAAGACCTGCGTGCTTCAGCTTTTTATCGTCTACGTGAAAGCCCATAGGCTTTACTATATGCAGTCTTGCGCCCGTTACCGCGCAGGTGCGGGCTATGTTGCCCGTGTTCTGCGGTATCTGCGGCTCAACGAGTACTATATTAAGTTCCATTAAAAAATCATTCCTTATAGATCTTTATGCCGTACAGTCTGTTTGCCGCCGGTAAAGATATGAGCTGTTCTCCGACCTTTCCTGCGATGCTGCTTGTTATATTCTTACGTTCTTCGTCAGAAATACTTTCGTCAAACTTTGCGATTATACCCGTATCTTCGCCCGACTTTATAAACTCTGCCGCTTTTTCTGTCGTTGTATCGGAATTATCGACTATAACAATGTCTATGCTGTCGGAAAGCAGGCTGTTTTCGGATCTCGGGCATCTGTTTGCAAATGCGTCGGCAAAGGTAAAGCTGTCGGAAGCCTCCTCCCACGACATACCGAAATAGAAAGCAGGTCTGAAGCCCTTTTCGTTTATTATGCTGTCTGCGCTTGCGTCAAAGTAATAATATTCGCCGTCAAGCTTTGCGAAATTTATTGTGTGACCCTCATTTTTTCGGGTGTTTGTGCCGTTTGCCGATGCGGTTTCAATCCCTGCCATATTGAAAAGCATTGTGAGCGTATCCGCGTATCCGTCACAAATTGCCTTGCCGTCAATAAGCAGATCCGCTACCGGGACATTTTTTGTGCTGTAGCCGTCGGTAACATATACCGAGTTTTCCGCGACGTAATTATACAGATACTGCGCTTTCTGTTTATCTGTATTGCAGTCGGACGGAATTGACGCTACTACCGATCTTGCCTTTTCATAAGCCGCTTCACGGCGGGAAAGATATTCCTCGCCGAGCGTTTCAAGCTGTATATGATGATAGCTTTTTCCCGCAAACTGCTCGATGCTTCCGACCAGTTTGTTGCTTGTTGTGTAATTGTGCGCCACGAACGGACTGTCACAGCTTAAAAATGTAATTACAAATTCAAGCTCCTGCAATTTGTCGTAACTGCCGTTACCGAACACCTCTTCGGGCAGGAATATGTCGCTGTAGCCGTTTTCGCTTGCGTACATAAACGCGTTGTAGATATACGTTTCGTTCTCGTCAAGCTGTTCCTTAAAATAACCCGACATTGTATCGGAGTATTTTGAGCTGTAGTCGAGTACTTCTTCTTTTCCGAGCGATATTGTGCCGTCTGCGGAGATTGAAATATCGTTGCCGAAGTAGTACAGCGTATTGCTTGACGATATGCCAAGCATCGGCAGTACGTATATAGCACCGATAACCACTGCCGCGGGGACTGCAACTGCCGCCGCTACCGCACCGATAACCTTACCCTTACCCATTATAGCTCAGCCTCGGCGTGACGTGTGACATGACAGCCTATATTTACCGCTACGGGGAGTCCTGCGATATGTGTCGGGTGCTGTTCGATATTTACATACAGCGCCGTTACCGTACCGCCGAAGCCCTGAGGACCTATACCGAGCTTGTTTATCCTTTCGAGCATCTCGCTCTCCATATCGGCATAAAGCGGTTTGGGATTTCTGACCTTCAGGTCGCGGCAGAGAGCCTTTTTGGCAAGTATGGCGGACAGCTCAAAGTCGCCGCCGATGCCGACACCCACCGTTATAGGCGGACACGGGTTGCTTCCTGCCTTTGATACGGTGTCAACGACAAAGCTTACGATATCTTCTCTTGTCGCGGAGGGGGTGAACATCTTAAGCGCACTCATATTCTCACTGCCGAAGCCCTTGGGGGCAACCATAATATGTACCTTGTTGCCGGGAACAATAGTAGTATGCACTATCGCGGGGGTGTTGTTGTTTGTGTTTTTGCGCTCCAGCGGGTCTTCTACTACCGATAAGCGGAGCTTGCCGTTTACATATCCGCTTGCAACGCCCTTGTTTATCGCATCGGTGAGATCTCCGCCTGTGAAATGCACGTCCTGACCTATTTCAAGGAATATTATCGCCATTCCTGTATCCTGACATATCGGCACTTCAAGCTCTTTGGCGCAGTCGATATTTCTTACGATATCGCCGAGCACCTGCTTTGACAGCGGGCTTTTCTCACAGCCGATACATGAATTTATCTTCTCCTTCATACCGTCGGGCAGATAAAGGTTTGCCTTTACGCAAAGCTCTTCAACTGTCTTTTTAACAAGCTCAACGCTTATCTCGCGCATATATATTCCCTCCGTTTATATTACTTTGCCGTTTACGATCACTGTGTCGGGTGTGTCACATACCGACAGCGGATCGCCCGAGAAGATAACTATATCTGCGTCCTTGCCCGGCTCGATACTGCCTACTCTGTCGGCTATGCCTGTTATCTGTGCGGGGTATATCGTTATAGCTTTCAGCGCTTCTTCTCTGTCAAGACCGCCTCTTACCGCAAGTCCTGCCGACAGCGGCAAATACTGCTCGGGTACAACGGGGTGGTCGGTGCAGATGCACATCGGTACGCCCGCCTTATTCAGCACGCCTGCCGTTTCTATCGTATGGTTGCGAAGCTCGGGCTTACAGCGCTCGCTGATTATAGGTCCTACTATCGTGCGCGCGCCGTCTTCAAGAAGCTCGTCTGCTATAAGGTGTCCTTCTGTTGCGTGGATAATGACATAATCTATGTCAAATTCTTTCGCAAGTCTTATCGCCGTGAATATATCGTCTGCTCTGTGGGCGTGGAAATGCGCGGGTATCTCGTGCTTTAAAAGCGGCATAAGCGCTTCGCACTTTGCGTCATACTCGGGGCGGTCGCCCTCATCGTCTGTGCCTATCGAGCTCTCATAGTCTATCATATCGTCAAGATAGCGCTTAGCCTTGTAGAGCTGTTCGCGGATTATAGCGGCAGTCGCCATACGGGTAACGGGAGCGGTATCCTTATCCTTGTATACGTTCTTGGGATTTTCGCCGAGAGCGAATTTTACCGCAACGGGATTTTTGATTATCCTCTTGTCAATTCTCTTTGAGCCTGCGGTCTTCATTGCAAGGAATGTGCCGCCGATGGGGTTTGCGCTGCCCATTCCGCATACTACGGAGGTAACGCCCGCCTGAGCCGCTTCTTCAAAGCAGTGATCGAGCGGGTTTATCATATCTATTGCACGCAGATTTGGGGTCGAGGGGTCGGTGTCCTCGTTTCCGTCGTCGCCCTCAAATGCCAGTCCGTCCTCCCATGCGCCTATGTGCGAATGAGCGTCTATAAAGCCGGGATAGACTGTTTTGCCCTTTGCATTGATATCGCCCTCGGAGGGGGTGAAGTTTTCAAGCCGGGACATATCGCCCACAGCCTTTATTTTGTCGTTTTCTATAAGGATAAATCCGTTTTCGTAGTTTTTATCCGCCATAGTAATGACAGTAGCGTTATAAATGTACATATTTATCCTTTCAGCCTTTTGTGCGTTTTTGCGTCAAGCTCGATGAGCTTCATAATTTCACCTGCGATTATCCTGTCGGACGTGTTGGCGTTTACCTCGTAGGTGCTGTTTTTCCTGTATATCGGAAGACGTGTGTCGTATATTGCTTTTAACTGTTCTTTTGTATTGTTTACTACAAGCGGGCGGTTTGTGTCGCCGCTTATGCGGCTGTAGCAGGTGTCAAAGCTTGCGTTGAGGAATATTACTATGCCCTTTTCTCTTGCAAACTCTGCCGTTTCGTCACGGAGGATCGCTCCGCCGCCTGTGGCAACGATAGTCCTACCCTTGAAGTTCTTTATATACTGCGCTTCAAGATCTCTGAAATACGGCTCGCCTTTCTTGGCGAATATCTCGGGGATAGTCATATTCCGGTTATTTACTATGTACCTGTCAAGGTCGATGAACACGGCTGTACATTCTTTTGCGAGCATTCTTCCTATATGGCTTTTGCCGCAGCCCATAAAGCCGCAGAGATATACGGGGCGCATTACACAAGCCTCATCATTTCATCGGAGATAGCCTGTACCTGCTCTGTTGTGTATTCTGCACCGCTCCATATTGTGTGCGCTACAGCCGCCTGCCATACGAGCATCTGCATACCGCCGCTGACCTTTGTCACGCCCTTGTCGGAAACCATTTTCATCAGCTTTGTTTCGCGCGGGTTGTATATAGCGTCAAAGAAGCCGTTAAGGGTTATGTTATCAAGTGCCTGCTGTGTGAGCGGGCTTGCGTCAACGTTGGGGTACATACCTACGGGAGTGGCGTTTACCATAAGGTCAAAATCGCCCTTTACGTCTGCCAAAAGGCAGTGGCTTACCTTTGCGTTGTTGTAAGTCTGCTTTATTTCTTCGCATAAAGCCGTTGCTACGGGGACATCGGCTTCTCTTACGGCTATAGTCAGCTCGCCGCCCTCGCGGACAGCTTCGATAGCCATCATTCTGCCGACACCGCCGCAACCGAGAAGTAAAACCTTGTTTGTAAGAGTCATACCCATTGCGCCGACAGCCTTTGTAAAGCCTGTGCAGTCTGTGTTGTAGCCTGTCGAAACGCCGTTTACGTTGGCTATGCAGTTTACGCTGTTGTAGCGCTTTGCTGTGTCGTCAAGCTTGTCGCACATCTTTATTATATCTATCTTGTAAGGGATCGTAATGTTGAAGCCGGCAAGACTCTTGAAATAATCAAAGCTTTCTGTCAGCTTTTCGGGGGGCGTGTCGAGTATTTTATACTCCGCCTGTTCGCCCGATATTTCAAAAAGTCTTGTGTGTATCTGAGGTGAGAGGGTATGACCGAGAGGGTGTCCCAGTATACCGAATACGTTTTTGTTTTCCGTCATATTTCTTGCTCCTTTTGTTCTGCTTTAAGCTCTTTATGCTTATCGATCTTTTTATATATCAGCTTTACGAGTGCCACCGCACCTATGCCGCAACCTATGCCGAGCGCAATTCCTCCGATAACGTCGGACGGATAATGCACATAGTGGTACATTCTTGAAAACGCGACCAGTGCCGCATAGATATATGCGATAATACCGAGCCGTTTATGAAACAGGTATATCGCCGTTGCCATAGCAAAGCAGGTCGCGGTGTGGCTGGACGGGAACGAAAATCCCGACGGTTCTTTTATAATAAGCTCTATCGCGCCGTTTATCACAAAGGGTCGCGGTCTGGCGACAAGATGCTTTATAATAAGCTCGCCGAACAGCAGTACGGAAAGCGTTGCGCCCATGACCGCAAAGCCTGTTTTACGCATATTCTTTATGCACATCATAATTATGAACACGAGAATTGCCATTGCGCCGAACTCTATACTGTAGGTAAGGCAGGTCATTATAACATCCATAACGGGATTTGAAAGCGTGTTATGGATAAAATCCAGTATCGACAGGTCGAGTGCCGTTATACTTTCAAATAACATCAGAGTGCTGCCGCCTTTTCAAGTGTGTCGGGGTTTTCAACGTTTACGGCGGTAACACCGTCAAGCGTCTTCTTTACAAGTCCTGTGAGCACCTTGCCCGGACCGAGCTCGATATAAGTATCGTAGCCGTCCTTTGAGATAGCGTCAAGCTCGGAGGTAAACCTTACGGGTGAGCAGATATGCTTTGCAAGATAAGCGGGCATGTCGGAGAAATCGGTAAGCTCGCTTCCGTACACGTTGCAGTAGAACTTTATCGAGGGTGCGCTGAAGGGGATATCCTTTGCCTTTTCGGCAAATTCTTCGGATGCGCTTGCCATAAGCTTTGAGTGGAAAGCGGCGGAAACCGCAAGCGGAACTATACGCTTTGCGCCCTTTGCGGAAAGTACTTCTTTAGCCTTTTCGATACCTGCCGCAGTGCCTGCGATAACGGTCTGAATGGGGGAATTGTAGTTTACGGGGGTAACGTACTCGCCGCCGTCCTCTATTTCCTTGCACGCCTGCTCTATAACGTCAGCCTTAAGACCGAGAACAGCCGCCATACCGCCGGGGTTAGCCTGAGCCGCCTTATCCATAGCTTCACTACGGTACTTGATAGCTAGGAATGCGTTTTCGTATGTCAGCATACCGCTTGCCGCCATTGCCGCATATTCGCCGAGAGAGTGACCTGCAACGGCTGGCGCTTCTATGCCCTTTGACTTTGCGGCTTCTAGCACCATAAGCGACATCGCGAGTATAGCGGGCTGTGAGATTATCGTACGGGAAAGCTCCTTTTCGTCGCCGTCGAATATCTTAGCGGCAAGGTCAAAGCCGAGGATATCACTGCCGAGCTCGAGTACTTTTTTGCATTCGGGTATCATATCGTAAAAGTCCTTGCCCATACCTTTATACTGTGAGCCCTGTCCTGAAAAAAGGAATATTGTTTTTGTCTTGTCAGCCATTTTTGTTTCTCCTTGTGGTTTTATTGTTTAGATTGGTCAGAATGTGATAAAAGTTGAATTTGTCAAAAATGGGGTTTGGTGTTGCTTGCTCCGTTGGTTTTGCGTCGTGCAAAACTTTTGGCAAGCAACCAAAGCGTCCTTGCTTTGGCGTAGCCTCAATGCAGGTTGTCAGTCGTTTGTGTCGCTGCATCGTGCAGCGACTGTGTGCGACTGACTGCAAGCGTTCTTGCTTGGTGAGGGCGCCAGCCCCACATTCAGCCCCTTCCCGTGGGGAAGGGGTTTGGGGATAGGGATTGAGAATTCGCTCTATTTTTTATGAAAACAGGCTTTTCTACAAATAGCCGGAACAATTCACCGTATTTTGATAAATAAAACTTCTTTATATCCTGAATAATGATTTCACGTCACGAATGTGACATAATTTGTTATATATTGCAGAAATTCTGAAATATACTGTTATAAATTACTGCTTCACGGTACAAATACTCAAATAAATGTTGACAAACAGTACCGAAATAGAGTAAAATGAAATATAAGCACGTTTACCTTTACGGGGTAACTATGCCCTGCGGACGATAATCTCCGCAGTTACTGATTTATTATACAACAAAAAGAGAATAAAATCAACTATAAATAATATATAATACGGCAGTCAGGACGCCGCACGGAAGGAAATGAATATGAACGGTATAACTATACTGGGTACGGGAGAATACACTCCCGAAACCGTAGTAACCAATGAAATGTTCACAAAGTTCATTGATACTACAGACGAATGGATAACCACAAGGACCGGTATCCGTGAAAGACGCATGAGCCCCGATAAGCCTAACTTTATGATGGCGGCAGAGGCGGCAAAGGCGGCACTCGAAAGTGCGGGAAAGACAGCCAAGGATATTGACTGCCTGATCGTATCTACCTGCTCGCCCGACTTTTACTATCCGAACACGGCTTGCCTTGTGCAGAACCTCATCGGTGCACAGCCCTGTGCCTGCATGGACGTAAACACAGCCTGCACAGGCTTTATAACAGCCGTTGACATCGCGAGAAACTTTCTTGCGAACGACACCTACAAGACGATACTTATTGTCGCAAGCGAACGTCTTACAAGTCAGATAGACTACACCGACAGAGCAAGCTGTATACTCTTCGGTGACGGCGCGGGTGCAGTCGTGCTCGAAAAGGGCGAGGACAAGGAGTACTACAGCCACTCGGGCGCTGAGGGAGATATGCTCCAAAGCCTTTACTGCAAGAACTTCTACGACAGAAACAACCCTTATTTTACGGGTGACGACTGCCTGAAGGATATTATCGACACTCCGAACAAGGAACGCTATTTACAGATGGACGGAAAGGCGGTATACAAGTTTGCTGTTGACGCTATGGCGAATGCGGTCGAATATGTATGCGAGCACTCGGGAGTATCGCTTGACGATATAGATCTGGTCATTCCTCATCAGGCGAATATAAGAATAATCCAGTCGGCGCTCAAGAAGATGAATGTTGACCTTGACAAGGTGTTCACAAACCTTGAAAAACACGGCAACACATCAAGCTCATGCATTCCTATGTGTCTTGCGGAGCTTGACCGTCAGGGCAGACTGAAGCGCGGTATGAAGATATGTCTTGTCGGCTTCGGTGCGGGTCTTACCTACGGTGCGACGATTTTTGAATATTAAGTCACGACTGAAAGGATAAAAAGAATGGAAACAAGGATCACAAAATTACTCGGTATAAAGTATCCCATATTACAGGGCGGTATGGCGTGGATCGCCGAAAGCACACTCGCGGCGGCTGTATCGAATGCAGGCGGCGTAGGCATAATTGCGGGCGGTTCTGCTCCTATCGACTATCTGAGAGATCAGATAAGAAGAGCTAAGTCGCTGACGGATAAGCCCTTCGGCGTAAACATTATGCTTATGAGCCCCAACGCGGAGGATCTCGCACAGCTCGTTATCGATGAGAAGGTTCCCATGATAACAACGGGCGCGGGCAACCCCGGTAAGTTTATGGAGGCGTGGAACAACGCAGGTATCAAGGTTATCCCCGTAGTACCCAGTGTTGCGCTTGCAAAGAGAATGGAAAGAAGCGGTGCGGCGGCTGTTATAGCAGAGGGCACGGAGTCGGGCGGTCACATCGGTGAAAACACTACAATGTGTCTTGTTCCGCAGGTAGTTGACGCTGTATCGATCCCTGTTATCGCCGCAGGCGGTATCGCGGACGGCAGAGGAATTGCCGCAAGCTTTATGCTCGGTGCCGAGGGTGTACAGGTAGGTACAAGATTCTTAGCCGCTGAGGAGTGTCAGATCCACCCGACATATAAACAGCTTGTCGTTGACGCTAAGGATACGGACAGCATAGTAACAGGCAGAACAACAGGTCACCCCTGCCGTAACGTAAAGACAAAGTTCTCAAAGAAGCTTGCAAGCGGAGAGATGAACGGTACGATCACTCCCGATGAGTTTGAGCAGATAACACTCGGTTCACTGCGTAAGGCAGTACAGGACGGCAACCTTGAAGAGGGCTCGTTCTTATGCGGAGCTATCGCGGGTATGGTAAAGAAGGTACAGCCCGCAAAGGAAATAGTTGAAGAAATGTTTGCAGAAGCCGAGAAGCTTCTGAACAAGTAAGATAAAAATAAAGGAGAAAATAAATGGCAACTGCTATCATAACAGGATCTGCAAGAGGAATAGGTGCAGCAATAGCTCTGCGTCTTGCAAAGGACGGATATGACATAGCGCTCAATGACATCGCCGAGAGCTGCTTTGAAAACAACGATATTATGGATAAGATAAAAGCAGAGGGCGTAAAGTGCGAAAAGTACATCGCAGACGTATCAAAGTACGATCAGTGCGAGGCTTTTGTAAAGAGCGTAAAGGCTGATTTCGGCAGTGTTGACGTGCTTGTCAACAACGCGGGCATCACACGCGACGGTCTGCTTGTAAGAATGAGCGAAGAGAATTACGACCTCGTTGTTGCGGTAAATCAGAAGAGCGTATTCAATATGACAAAGTTCGCAGGCTCGGTTATGATGAAACAGCGCAGCGGCAGGATTATAAACCTTGCAAGCGTAGCGGGTCTTTACGGCAACCCCGGTCAGATGAACTATTCCGCTACCAAGGCGGCTATCATAGGTATGACAAAGACCACCGCCAAGGAGCTCGGTCCGAGAAACGTTACCTGTAACGCGGTAGCTCCCGGCTTTATCCACACGGCTATGACGGACGCTCTTTCCGAAGAGCTCAGAGCCGCTATGGTAAAGCAGATAGCTATGGGCAGATGCGGCGAGGTCGAAGAGATAGCAGGCGTTGTATCGTTCCTTGCATCGAAGGACGCAAGCTATGTAACAGGTCAGGTAATAGAGATAAGCGGCGGCTTATCAATGTAAAAAGACAAGCCACGAAAGGAAATACAAAAAATGAGCAGAGTTGTAATTACCGGTGTGGGCGTGGTAAGCCCTATAGGAAACACCAAGGAAGAATTCTGGAACAGCCTTATGGAGGGCAAGCACGGCTTTACACTGGAGCAGTGGTTCCCCGGTCAGAGCGAAGAGCTTAACGTAAAGGCTTCTGTAAAGGACTTCAGTGCAGAGGGGCTTTTCGACAAGAAGGAGCTTCGCCGTACAGATATCATCACACAGTATGCCGTATATGCCGCTGACAAGGCATTAAAGGACGCAGGAAGCGACTTCAAGGATCTCGATCCTTACAGATGCGGTGTTATAATCGGCTCGGGTATCGGCGGTATGGAAACAACACAGGAAGAGCTCCTTGCATATCACAACAAGGGCAACAAGAGAGTTTCCGTATTCACTATCCCTAAGATGATAGGTAATATGGCGGCAGGTACGGTAGCTATCCGTACAGGCTTCAAGGGCATAAACTACTGTACAGTATCCGCTTGCGCCAGCGGTACACACGCTATAGGCGAAGCGTTCCACGCTATAAAAAACGGCTATATGGACGTTGCGATAGCAGGCGGTACTGAGAAGTGCTCGATCGGTTTTGCTTATGCGGGATTTAACAATATGCACGCCGTTACAAAGTCGACAGACGTTGACAGGGCAAGCATTCCCTTTGACGCGGAGAGAAGCGGTTTTGTTCTCGGCGACGGCAGCGGTATCGTAGTACTTGAAGAATATGAGCACGCAAAGGCAAGAGGCGCTAATATCTATGCCGAGATTACAGGCTACGGTGCAACTTGTGACGCTTACCACGAAACAAGCCCCGATCCCGAGGGCAGAGGCGGCGCAAAGGCTATGGAGTTTGCGGTAAAGGAATCAGGCAGAGCGCCCGAAACCTTCAACTATGTAAACGCACACGGCACATCAACTCCGATGAATGATAAGACCGAAACAGCCGCCGTAAAGCTGGTGTTCGGCGAACACGCTAAGGAAATGGTCATCAACTCCACAAAGTCAATGACAGGTCACCTCTTAGGTGCGGCAGGCGGTGTTGAAGCGGTAGCCTGCGCTCTTCAGATAAAGAACAGCAAGGTACACCGTACATTAGGCTTAAAGGTGGCAGACCCCGAATGCGACCTCGACTATGTTCCCGAGGGCACAAGAGATATGAAGATAACAGGCGCGCTCAGCAACTCGCTCGGCTTCGGCGGTCACAACGCTTGTATAGCATTTGCTCCCGTAGAGGACTGAGAGAAAGGTTGACATAATATGCAGTTTGAAACTAATTCGCTTACCGACGCCGTAAAGGAGTTCATCGGTATTATGAAGGACAGCGGTCTGTCCTATATGTATGTAAAGAACGACAAGTTCGAGATCGAGCTCGGTCAGAAAAATCCCCCTCCCGCACCTCCTGTGATGCCCGCAATGCCTCCTATGGCTATGGCGGCCGCTCCCGCAGCGCCCGCAACTGCACCGCAGACAGCTCCCGCGGCAGCACCTGCCGATACAGGCAAGAGCATCAAGAGCCCTATCGTGGGTACATTCTACTCTGCTCCCTCGCCCACAAAGCCGCCTTTTGTAAAGGTCGGAGATAAGGTAAACGAGGGTGACACGGTCTGCATCGTTGAGAGCATGAAGGTAATGAACGAGATACAGGCTGATATTTCGGGTACTGTAAAGTCAATCGCGGTAAAGGACGGAGAGGCTGTTGAGTTCGGTCAGCCGCTCATCATAATAGAATAACGGAGGACTGTATATGTCACTTATGAATAAAGAGCAGATAATGGAGATAATCCCTCACAGAGATCCGTTCCTGCTTATAGATACTATCGAAGAGATGGAACCCGGTCAGCGTGTGGTTGCCACAAAGTATATGAAAGAGGACGAGTTCTGGTTCAAGGGGCACTTTCCCGGATACCCGGTAGTTCCCGGTGTACTTATGCTTGAGATGCTTGCTCAGGCAGGTGCAGTGGCAATGCTTGCACTCCCCGAAAACAAGGGCAAGATAGGTCTGTTCGGCGGCGTCAAGGACGCAAAGTTCAGAAGGCAGGTAGTACCCGGCGACCTTTTAAAGCTCGAAGTCGAGATAATAAAGGTAAAAGGTCCTATCGGTGTCGGCAAGGCACTTGCAACGGTAAACGGTGAAAAAGCGGTATCCGCAGAGATCACCTTTGCTATCAAGTAACGGAAGGCAAACGCTGTATGTTCAATAAGATACTCATCGCCAACAGAGGCGAGATCGCTATCAGAATAATCCGTGCTTGCAGAGAGCTTGGTGTAAAGACTGTCGCGGTATATTCTACAGCCGATAAAACGGCGCTCCATGCGCAGATAGCCGACGAGGCGGTATGTATAGGACCGGCTCCGTCAAAGGACAGCTATCTTAATTCAAAGGCACTGCTTGCCGCCTGCGAGATAACAGGCGCACAGGCAATACACCCCGGCTTCGGTTTCCTTTCCGAAAACAGCCACTTTGTACGTCTTTGCGACAAGTGCGGAATTAAATTCATAGGTCCGGGCGCTGACGCTATGGACGCTATGGGCGACAAGGCAAACGCAAAGAAAACGATGATAGAAAATGACGTTCCCGTAGTCCCCGGCTCGGACGGTGTTGTTGAAACGCTTGAAGAGGCTCAGGAGATCGCCGCAAGGATCGGTTATCCGATAATGGTAAAGGCGAGCGCGGGCGGCGGCGGACGCGGCATAAGACTTGTAGAAAAGCCCGAAGAGCTTGAAGCGGCAATGACTGCCGCAAAGCAGGAGGCTAAACAGTTCTTTGCAAACGATGACATATATATCGAGAAGTTCATAGTAAACCCCCGACACGTTGAGATACAGCTCCTTGCGGACGAGCACGGAAATGTAATTTATCTCGGCGAGCGTGACTGCTCGTTACAGCGCCGTAACCAGAAGGTGCTCGAAGAAAGCCCCAGCCCCATAATGACGGAAGAGCTCCGCAAGAGAATGGGTGAGGCTGCGGTAAGAGCGGCAAAGGCTTGCGGTTATGCAAATGCGGGTACGGTAGAATTCCTTGTTGATAAGGATCTGAACTTCTACTTTATGGAGATGAACGCGAGAATACAGGTCGAGCACCCCGTTACCGAAATGGTGACAGGCGTTGACCTTGTAAAGGCACAGATAAACATTGCCGCAGGACTTCCTTTGCAGTATAAGCAGGAGGACATAAAGCTCACAGGTCATGTTATCGAGTGCCGTATAAATGCGGAAGAGCCCAAGAACAACTTCCGCCCCTGCCCCGGTAAGATAAAGTCTATCCATATGCCCGGCGGTTTCGGCGTGCGTATCGATACGGCGGTATATCAGGGCTATGAGATACCTCCTTACTATGACAGCATGATAGCAAAGGTGCTTGTAAAGGGTGAGGACAGGAAAGAGGCTATACAGAAGATGAAGGTCGCACTTTCCGAATTTCTCATTGAGGGTATAAACACAAACATTGATTTTCAGCTTAATCTCTTGCGTGACGAGGACGTTGAAAGCGGTAATTTCGATATAGGCTTCCTCAACCGCAAGGATCTGACGAATTATTGATAATGCCACAAGCAAACGAAAAGGCGGTGCTTTAATTGTTAGAAGATCTGTTTAAAATGGTCAAGGACCGTTTTAACGAGGAGCAGAAGGACGAGGCGCAGACTCCTGCCCCCGAAATACCCAAGGACCTGCTGTTCAAATGTCCGCGCTGTCAGAACGTGTTTTACATGGACGAGTTTGAAAAGCGCAAAAAGACCTGTCCCGTGTGCAACTATCACGCAAGACTTTCCGCTAAGGAGCGTCTTGATATAACGGTCGACAAGGACAGCTTCAAGCCGTTTGACGAAAACATGGTGTCATTAAACCCCATCGGCTTCCCCGATTATGAGAAGAAGATAAAGGGTATGCAGGACAACACCGGACTTAAGGACGCTGTTGTTACGGGCGAGTGCACGATAAGAGGCTACCGTGCGGTCATCGGCATTATGGACTCAAACTTCATGATGGCGAGCATGGGCAGTGTTGTAGGCGAGAAGATAACAAGAGCGTTTGAGTATGCCACAGAGCATAAGCTCCCTGTCATACTGTTTACGGCATCGGGCGGTGCGAGAATGCAGGAGGGTATAATCTCCCTTATGCAGATGGCAAAGACGAGCGGTGCGGTAAAGCGTCACAGTGACGCGGGCGGACTTTATATCACGGTGCTTACCGACCCCACGACAGGCGGCGTTACGGCATCGTTTGCGAGTCTTGGCGATATAATCCTTGCCGAGCCTAAGGTGCTGGTAGGATTTGCGGGCAGACGTGTTATACAGGATACGATAAAGCAGAAGCTGCCCGACGACTTCCAGACGGCAGAATTTTTGCTTGAAAGCGGCTTTGTAGACGCGATAGCAGACAGACGTTCTATGCGGAAGACACTGTCGAATATACTGAGACTGCATAACTATAAAAAAATCGGTGCTAACTGGCAGCACGGTTGAAAGGACGGTAAAAAACAATGTCGAATATGACTGCTACACAGCATCTTGAGATAATAAGAGAAAAGAACCGTCCGACGGTGAATGATTATATACCCGCTATATTCAATCATTTTACCGAGTTCCACGGCGACCGTCACTACGGTGACGATGCGGCTATAATGTCGGGTATAGCAACGCTTAACAGCACACCTGTTACGGTCATAGCGCAGGTAAAGGGCAGAAACCTAGAAGAAAACAAGAAGTCGAATTTCTCAATGCCGCACCCCGAGGGCTACAGAAAGGCACTCAGGCTTGCATATCAGGCGGAGAAGTTCCACAGACCTGTTATCTGCTTTGTAGATACGCCCGGTGCATTCTGCGGCGTAGAGGCGGAAAAGAGAGGTCAGGGCGAGGCTATAGCTAAGAACATTGCCGAGTTTATGACGCTTAAAACGCCCGTTATATCGGTAGTGCTCGGCGAAGGCGGCAGCGGCGGCGCGCTGGCTCTTGCGGTATGCGACGAGCTAGCGATGCTTGAGCACGCTTTATACTCGGTAATTTCGCCGAGAGGCTTTGCGTCTATACTGTGGAAAGACCCTTCAAGAGAAAAGGAAGCGGCGGATCTTATGAAGATCACCGCAGACGATCTGTACAGCTTCGGTGTATGTGACAAGATAATCCCCGAGCCTGTGGGCGGTGCTCATACCGACCCTGCGCAGACGGCGGATAATATTTCGGAGTATCTTATAAGTGCGGTTGAAAGGCTGTCAAAGTTTGATATCCCGACACTTCTCGACAACCGTTACAAAAAGTTCCGCAAAATCGGTGTATTCTCCGAGTGAGCGGCTGTGAGCCGCGGCAAGTTCGCCGTTCTGAATGTCGGCGGTTTGCGTAACTTGCGTTACCGGCGGGCGGCTGTGAGCCGCTGACAATTCGCCGTTGCGGGTGTGACCCGCCTCAAATTCGCTGTTCTGAATGTCGGCGGTATGTGTGACTTGCGTTACCGGCGGGCGGCT
>DJPL01000034.1 GCA_002437415.1 Ruminococcaceae bacterium UBA6413
GTGAATAGCAGCAACGTTATTAAGTGGAATAGCGAACCCGAGAAGTGCTATCCCGCAAAAGGCACTATCGGTAGCCTGCTATCAAGCTAAATACTAAAACGGTATAACAGAAGTGTACTATATCAAAAAAAGTGAGCCGTGCGCACTATCTTTTGCGCTTTGGCTCACTTTTTCTTTTCCGGGTTGTGGTCACAACCCCTTTCTGCTATGTACTTGTTTTGAATTTAATCCTGATACTGCGATGTTATACCAAAATATTCTTCCAGCGAAAGTCCGCTCTGAGTTACCTTTGTCGCAAGGTCAACGCCTATGTATCTTACATGCCACGGCTCGTATATATAACCTGTCGAGGCTTCCTTGCCCTTGGGATAGCGGATAATGAAGCCGTACTTGTAGCAGTTCTTGTCAAGCCACTGACCTGCGGGGTCGTACTGGAAATCCTGCTCAAGGGAGTTCAGATCAAAGGTGTAGCCGGTCTGATGATCCGAGTGACCCGGACGTGACGAATATGTATCAGCGGCATCTCTGCCGTCCTGTGCCACATAACGGTTGTAGATCACTTCCTGGTCGTCATACGAACGGTAGCTTGACAGTATCCAGAGTGAAATGCCCTCCGATGCGGCGGCGGCCTGCATATCGTAGAATGCGTCCATAGCCTCGGGCTGAACACCGGGGTCATAGCTTCTGGGAAGAGTATAGGTCTTGTTTGCTATCATTACACCGTCAAAATAAGTAATGCCGTCTATTACTTCCTTCTTGTGTGAGCCTGTATATTCGGGCGTGGAGTCGGGAGTTGAGGAAGAAGCGGGCGTGTCGGTCGGAGCTTCGGTCTCTGGCTCTGTTTCGGGAGTAGGCTCTGTTTCGGGAGCGGTAGTTTCTTCGCTTATTATCGGGAAAGAATCTATAACTATCACCTCCATAGTTGCTACAAGGTTATAATTATTTTCGTAATACGCCTCAATAGTGCAGGTTCCTGCCGCTTTTGCCGTGATGACACCTTCGTTTGTGACAGAGGCGATTGTTGCGTCACCGGTATAGTATATGGCGCCTGTGTAGGTAATATCCTCGGGGGTGAATTTTAAAACTGCATTATATACCTCTCCGACCTCGAGAGTTACGCTGTCCTTGTCAAATTCCATCGATTCGGGAAGCTCAAGACCGTTGACGGTAACAGCGATATCCTTTGTAAGACCTGTTACGGAGTCGGTGACTGTAACGGTTGTTTCACCTGTGTTTACGCCTTTTATAGTGCCGTTTTTATCAACGGTCGCGACCTCGCTGTCTGCACTCTTCCAGCTGAGCTTTACGTCCTTTGCATCGGCGGGAGAATATTTTGCTTCTACCTTCTGTTCTTCTCCGCCGTCAAGCGATAATGCCGCAAGAGAAACATCAAGCGACTCTATAATATCCTTCTTGACGTTTACTATTATTGCGTCGGAAAGCTCGCCGCTGCTTACGGTGATCTCTGTTTTGCCGTTTTTTACGGCGGTCACCTTACCGTCAAGCGAAACTGTGGCTATTGATGTATCGGCACTGGCATACGACAGTGCATATTCGGTGTCTGACGGCTCGGTCTTTACTTTTATCTGCTCGGAGTGACCTACGCGCAGAGTTATCTCGCCTTCGTTTGTGATATCAAGGCTCTTTATGCTGTTGCCGTTATTGCCGGTAAAGATGACTACAACAAGTATGGCACACGCCGCTATCAGAAGTCCGATGCCGCTGTATATCATAATGTTCGCTATCGTGCGGTTTCGTTTTCTGTTTTTTACAGGTTCTGCCGATGTTCTTTTTGCGGCGTTCAGTGGTGATGCTTCGACTGCATCAGATTTTTTGTTTTGAACGAATGAGTCGGGGGGGATTATATCCTCTTCTTTTCTGTTTTCAAAAAGCGCTTTGATATCGTCTATGCTGCTTGTTTCGTTTTTGTTATCGGAATTCATTTTTTGTCCTTTCGTACAGTGCGGAGCTGTAAGCCCCCATCGTATCGGTTTTTGCGGTAATTACTGTAATTATATCATAACACGGGGGTATTTGCAAGTATGTCCGCTGTTGACAAAATCGGGTAGTTGTTGTACAATTATTACAGTATAAATACAGTCTTTATTATCCGGCGGAGGAAATATGAAATATAAAAGAACGGCAGCCGCATTGCTTGCTGTACTTATGTGTGTTGTACCGGCAGGTTGTTCCGGCGGCGGAAGCCATGTAATAATTACGCAGCATACATCGCGTACGGACGGTGTCAGCGACTCAAAACCGTATAAGACCGATGACAGTCTTACAAAAGAAGATATAACACTCACTGTCTGGGAGTCGAAGGACGGTCCCGATGAGTGGATCAAAAAAGCGGGCGAGAGCTTCAATTCGCTTTACCCCAACATTCATATAGAATATGTCAATGTTGAGCTGACAGAAACAACAAAGGAGCTCCTTGACACAAAAAGCACGGTGAAAAGACCCGATGTGTTCGCCGCACCGTGCGATATGATGGGTGAGCTTGCGGAAAACGGGCTGATACTTCCTACTGTGGATACGACTTTTGTCAACACTACAGCACTGACTCTTGCCAGAAAGGCTATCGTATACAATGACGTGATGTACGGCTATCCGACCTCATGTGAAACATATGCACTGTTCTATAACAAGAAGTTTGTTGAAGGAAAGGATATACCCAATACCTGGGAGAGCCTTATCACATGGAGTGATGCTTTCGGTAAGCTCTATCCGGGTAAATACGGATTTATATTCCACACAGATACGGTATATTATATATCTATGCTTATGAGCTCCGGCAAAAACAGGCTTATGTTTGGCAGTGACTACGGTCTGCTGAATTCAAGAGCAAGCTATGGGCTTACTCTGCTGAAACAGATGCAGGATATATTCCCGGAGAATGTTACGGATTACAGCTATGACGATTATGACGATCTGTTCTTAAACGGCGATGCGGCTATGACCGTGAACGGTCCGTGGTTTATCGCAAAGGCAGATGCATCGGGCATTGACTACGGCATAGTGCCGTTGCCCGATTTTGGCAACGGAAGCAACACCTATTCTCTTGCCGGCGTGAGAACTATGTATGTTTATTCAAAAAGTGAGCACCCCGCTGAGGCAGACGCTTTTGCAAAATATCTACTCAGTTCCGATATGCAGACTCTGAGAACCGAGATAACAGGAACGCTCCCTGCGACAAATATCGACGTAAACGAAAAGCTTGACGGCTTTGTAGATCAGCTTGAATTTTCATACACTGTGCCCAATAGTGCCGAGATGACAAGATTCTGGGAGTTCGGCGAGCATCTTACAGCCGATATTTATAGTGATAAGGGAATATCGCAGGAGCTTAAGGACTATGTAAGCTATATTAAAAATACGGATACACAGACCGGGGATAATTCCGACAGTACTTCACAGGATAGCACAACGCAGAACGAATAATTACGGAAGGACAACTTATATATGCCTAATTCTCTTGAAAATGCCACAGACGCAATGCGCGGACTTACCTCACAGGAGGTAAGCGAGCGTGTAGCCTGCGGCAAGGTCAACGGAGATTTCAATATACCAAGCAAATCGGTAAAGCAGATATTCAAGGATAACTGCCTGACATTCTTCAACCTTATAAATGTAATACTTGCGGCTTTTGTCGTTGCGGTCGGTTCGTTCAAAAACTGTCTGTTTTTAGGCGTTATCATCTGCAACACGGCAATAGGCATTTTTCAGGAAATACGCTCAAAGAGAGCCATTGACAAGCTGGCTCTTATTTCTGCGCCCAAGGCAGATGTACTGAGAGACGGCGAAGTACAGACTATCGCAGTAAAGGACATAGTTCTTGACGATATTATGATCTTATCGGCGGGCAGACAGGTGTGCTCGGACTGCATAGCGGTCGAGGGCGACTGCGAGGTAAACGAGAGCCTTATTACAGGCGAGAGCGACCCTATCGTAAAGCATAAGGGCGATGAGATACTTTCAGGCTCGTTCCTTATAAGCGGCAACGCGAAGGCACAGGTTATCCGCATAGGCGCGGACAACTACGCAAATAAGATAACAAGCGGTGCAAAATACATCAAGAAGAATAACTCAAAGATGCTTGCAAGCATAAACTATATATTGAAGATAATCTCTATCTGCATTATCCCGATGATCCTCCTTATGTTCGGCAAGGAAATGGTGCTTGCGCACAGCACATTCCCTGAGGCTGTGGTAAATACGGTATCGGCGATAATCGGTATGATACCCGAGGGACTTGTGCTTATGGCAAGTATGGTGCTTGCGGTAAGCGTCATAAGGCTTGCGACAAATAAGACGCTGGCGCAGGATCTGTACTGCGTTGAAACGCTTGCAAGGGTAGATGTGCTCTGCCTTGACAAGACAGGTACAATTACCGAGGGCAGAATGGAAGTATCCGATGTGATATCGCTTGACGGAGAAGATCACGAAAAGGGTCTTTGCGAGATGATATATGCGCTCGGCGACAATAATCCCACTGCGCTTGCGGTAATGGACAGATATAAAATAAACGGTTCTTTGCCAAGCCGCGAATGGTCGGCTAAGACGGCGATACATTTTTCGAGTGCGAAGAAGTGGAGCCTTGCGGCGTTTGAGGATAACGGAACATATATTCTCGGTGCGGCTGAATTTATCTTAGGCTCTGCTATGACAGACGAGCTGAGGGAGCAGATAAAGACTGAGTCCGAGGGCGGGTACAGAGTTGTACTGTTTGCTCACAGCGATAATATGCCTCCTGAGGCCGAGGGCGGCGCACTGCCCGAAAATATAGCTCCCGTGGCACTTGTGAAGATCACGGACTGCATACGAAAGGAAGCTCCCGCAACGCTTAAATACTTTGCACAGCAGGACGTTGATATAAGGATAATTTCGGGTGACAGTCCGATCACCGTATCGGGTGTTGCACAGCGCGCCGGACTTGAGCATTATGACAATTATATAGACGCGTCAACGCTTGCCACCGATGAAGAGCTGTGGGCGGCGGCTGATAAATATAAGATATTCGGACGTGTGACACCGTATCAGAAGCTTGAGCTTGTAAAGGCGCTGAAATCAAAGGGTCATACGGTCGCTATGACGGGCGACGGTGTAAATGATGTTCTTGCGCTGAAGGAGTCGGATTGCTCGATAGCTATGCAGTCGGGAAGCGATGCGGCAAGAAACGTATCGAATATCGTTTTACTTGACAGCAACTTTGCATCTATGCCGAAGATAGTAGGCGAGGGCAGACGCTCTATAAACAATATTGAGCGTTCAAGCGTGCTGTTCCTTTACAAGACCGTGTATTCATTTCTGGCGGCGCTTATGTTCTGCTTTGTGCCGATGGGGTATCCGCTTCAGGCGATACAGCTTACGCAGATAAATATGTTCACAAACGGCATACCGTCGTTCTTACTTGCAATGGAGCCGAATTTCAACCGCGTCAAGGGCGAGTTTATTGAAAACGTATTGCCGAAATCGATAATGCACGGACTGCTGATAACGTTCAACTTTATAGGCATAGTGCTTATGCGGTATATTTCGGGCTGGATGCATATTGTCCCGAGAGAAACATTTGACTACAGTATTGAAACTATGGCTACGATCTGTATAGGCTTCGCGGCGTTTGTTATCCTGTTCAAGGTATGCGTACCGTTTAAGCCGTGGAAAATCGGTCTGATGGTACTGCTGATAAGCGGCTTCGCGGCGGATCTGTTTATACTGCGCGACTTCCTGCTGGATCTTAAGCCTATGTGCGTTGAGATGGTAATAATGACGGCGATACTGGTTGGCGCGACCGTTATAATGGCGGCGCTGTCATCGGTATTTGAGCGGCATATAACAAACAATCTGCTTGCATTCCAGATATACTGGAGGGGTGTGTTTGTTAAGCTGTCCGCAAAGAGAAGGGCAAGAAAGGAAAAGAAAAATGCCGGAAACTAAGGTTGAGATATTCAGCGACGGCGCGTGCAGTGGTAATCCCGGACCGGGCGGCTACGGCGCGATACTGCGCTGGAATGGAAAAGAAAAAGAGATCAGCGGCGGCGAAAAGCATACAACAAACAACCGCATGGAGCTCACCGGTGTTATTGAGGCGCTGTCGGCACTGAAATATCCGTGCAAGGTGATCCTGACTACCGACAGCAAGTATGTGGTCGATTCGGTCACAAAGGGCTGGGTCAATGGCTGGAAGCGCAGAGGGTGGAAAAAATCCGACAATACCCCCGCGCTGAATGTTGATCTGTGGGAGCGGTTACTGCCGCTTCTTGATACTCACGATGTTGAGTTCAGATGGATAAAGGGGCACGCAGGTCACCCCGAAAACGAACGCTGTGATAAGCTTGCAGTAAGAATGCGCGACTATTACAGTGCACTGTAATAAGCCCGAAAGAAGGCAATCTTATGAAAAACGAAATCAAAGAATATAAGGAATACATTAAAAAGCAGGCGGCAGACCCCGATACGGATAAGGAAGAGCTTGCGCGGCGGCTTCTTGTCAGAATAGGCTTTTATCAGCACGAAAGACTGATACATCTTATAGTTACCATGAGCTTCGGGGTGTTCTTTTTGCTGTCGCTGATACTGGTGTCGATAAATATATATTTTCTTGCACTGTCGGTGCTTCTGCTTGTACTGCTTGTGCCGTACATAGGTCACTATTATTTTCTTGAGAATTCCACGCAGGAGCTGTACAAGGTATATTACTCGCTGATTTCGGGAAAATAATCCTTGTGGATGTAAAATGGTTGTAATTATTTAAGCAAAAATCACACATAATCGTGAATTTATTACCAAGTTTCGTTTAATCCTACAAAGTTAGTCCGCAAATATGGATTTTTTCGGCTTGCTGTAGTATAATTATAGCGTTAAACTGCGGGAAAAGTCGTTTTTTCTGTACTTTTTCCGACAAAATGTAAGGGGTGAGTCGATGAAAAAAGATATATTTTCAATACCGAACATACTGAGCTTTATACGAATATTGCTTATCCCGTTATTTGCATGGCTGTATCTTACCGCAGGCACAAGCGGTGAATATTATCTTGCCGCCGCTGTTGTAGTTGCATCGGGTATTACCGATTTTCTCGACGGACAGATCGCCCGCCGCTGTAATATGATAACCGAATTCGGCAAATTCCTTGACCCGCTTGCCGACAAGCTGACGCAGGGAACGCTGTTCTTATACATAGCGATAAACTATCCGCTTATGTGGATACTGCTTGCTATCTGGCTTTTAAAGGACGGCTTTATGGCAATTATGGGACTTGTGCTTTTAAAGACTAAGCAGACAAAGCTTGACGGCGCACGCTGGTACGGAAAGGTCTGCACCGCTATTATTTATGTTGCGGTACTGGCTTTGCTGTTCTTCCCGGGAGTTTTCCCCGAGGGTTCGCCTGCATCGTCAATACTGATACTTATCTGTATCGGAGCAATGCTCCTTTCGGGTATTCTTTATGCGGTGGCGCTTATTAAGATGTGGTTGCACAATGAAACTATTGCAAAAGAGGACAGAAAGAAGCTCAGGGATATAGCTAAGGAAAGTACGCACGAGCATAGTGATATTAAGAGTGAATAAAGAGATGACCTACAGGGTAGAGCCTGTAGGTCGTTTTTATATCTATACGACATTTTCAATATTGTTTTCTACTATGTTGAACCGCTTGAATTCGGGTATGGAGTTTTCAAAGCTCTTTTTTAGTATGCTTTCATCGCCTGAGAGGGTGTACATTGCTATTATTCCTGAGGGATAAAGCACCTTGTCAAGCTTGCCTGTTCTCAGCTTATTGTAGCCGTTATACAGCGGGATATCGTTCTTGCGGCTGAGGTAATCGATCATCGCGAGCAGGTAAAGACATTCGGCGTACCACCGGCGCTCGTATAGCTTGATTACTTTGTCACCGCACAGCATATCACGGATAAAGGAAAGCTCGCCCTTGTCTTTTACAAGGTGGCAGATGTTGCTTTTGAATACGTCAAATGAGCTTCTTTCCATGTGATACCCTCCGTTTCGCCGTTTTTCTGATTTTAGCACAGTATTTATGTGATGTCAAGAAAGCTTTTTCGGTCGCAGAAATTGCAGGCTCACGAAAATGCCGTTTATTATGTCGGTTGCGTTGAATTATGTTGTTTTTTATGGTATTATATAATAAACTTTGAAAAGGAAACAAAACAGTGAATATCAGAACTTTGAACACAAGTGAATTAAATCTGCTGTTTCAGCTCTTTGACTATAACGATCCCGATGAAATGATAGCTGAAAATACAGTAGATATTAACGAGGGAAAAATCGATATATTCGGCTTGTTCCGGGAGAACAGACTGATAGGAGAGATACACGCCGCTTATGTCCATAACGATGAAAGATTTGCCGTAAGAAACAAGCGTGTTTATCTTTTTGCTTTCCGCATTCATAAGGATTTTCAGGGCAGGGGATACGGACAATTTTTGTTGAACGGGGTGATTTCCATGCTTTCGCAAAAAGGTTATTCTGAATTTACGATCGGTGTCGAAGATGATAATGAAACAGCTGAGCACATATATTTTAAGCTCGGATTTACGCAGTTGATCGGTAAAATCAGCGAGGAATATCAGGGGGATAGTTATGAATATGGGTTGTATCTGAGAGCGTGAGGAATAAATATGCTCTGATTTACGGACAGATCTGATATTATTGAAAACGACAGGCTCTTTTCCGGACAGAAAATGTTCGGAAAGGAGCTTTTATATTTTGAATATGTCACTTAAAATTTATCCATTGTGAACAAATCTTTGTTGAGTTTTGATATATACAAATTTCTCTTTCGGGTATAAAATATAGAGGTTGCTTTTTGTCCGCGGGGCAAAGGAACAGAAAGAGGGAGAGAAATGATAAAGCGTTATTTCAAACGTTTAAAGACAGAATTTACAGGCTATAATGCGGGGAAATTCGGAAAAGATGTGCTTGCGGGTATTACAGTTGCGGCTGTGGCACTTCCGCTTGCGCTTGCATTCGGTATATCGAGCGGTGCGACTGCCGCCGCAGGACTTATCACGGCGCTTATTGCGGGCGTTGTAATAGGACTGCTTTCGGGTGCGTCATATCAGATATCGGGTCCTACGGGAGCTATGGCGGCTATACTTTGCTCGCTTGTGGCTTCATATCATATTCAAGGCGTATTTATTGCCTGCTTTATGTCGGGTGTTATACTCCTGCTATGCGGAATATTCAAGCTCGGCGGACTGGTGCAGTTCATACCGACACCTGTTATCACAGGCTTTACATCGGGTATAGCAATTATCATAGCATTCGGTCAGATAAATAACCTCACGGGACTTAAGTGCGAGGGCGCGTCCACTATAGATAAGATAGTAAGCTACTTCAATACACCTCAGTCGCTGAATTTCGAGGCAATAGCGATCGGTGTGTGCGTTATAGTATTTATGCTTATTTACCCCAAAAAGCTCAATGCGATAGTGCCGTCATCGCTTATGTCGATCATAATCGCTACGGCGCTGAACTTCATATTCAATTTCGATGTCGGCATTGTCGGCGAGATACCGCAGACGTTGTTACTCAACGACAGACTTGATATTACGGCGATAGATTTTGACACGGTCAAAAATCTTATATTCCCTGCAATAAGCATTGCGGCGCTCGGGCTTATCGAGAGTCTTTTATGCGGGGCAAGTGCAGGCAGAATGAAGAACGAAAAGCTTGACAGCGATCAGGAGCTTGTTGCGCAGGGCATAGGCAATATGCTGATACCGTTCTTCGGCGGTGTGCCTGCTACAGCGGCAATTGCAAGAACAAGCGTTGCTATAAAGAGCGGCGCGCAGACAAGAATTGCGGGTGTAGTTCACTCACTGGTGCTGTTAGCTTCAATGTTCCTGCTCGGCGGCGTAATGTCAAAGATACCTATGGCGGCGCTTGCAGGCGTGCTTATAGTAACCGCGTGGAGAATGAACGAGTTTGCGGTAATAAAGGACATATTCGGCAGAAAGATAAAGACCGCAATGTTCCAGTATCTTATAACTATGGCGGCAACGGTAATATTCGACCTCACGGTTGCAATTATAATCGGTATTCTTTTCTCAGTCATCATGTTCGTGCTCAAGGTGTCGGATATGACGGTAAACGTTGCCGATGTTGACCCGGCAAAGATCGATATAGCCGACAAGGACGGAAAGCTCCACGGCACAAAGGTCGTATATGTCACAGGTCCGCTTTATTTCGGAACATCGAACAAGCTGTCCGAAAAGCTTTCACACCTTGAGGTCGAGGACGGCGGCAAGCTGATATTCTCAATGCGAGGTGTGCCTATTGCGGATATCTCGGGCGTGCAGGCTATGAAGGAGCTTTGCGACAGCCTTTCCGCAAGAAAGATTGAAATATACTTCTCGTGTGTACAGCCTGCCGTTGATGAAATGTTCCACCGTTGCGGACTTATCGAAACATACGGCGAGGAGCGTTTCTTCTGGAGCACCGACAAGGCGATGAAATTCATCGCAGGTGAAACCGAAAACGTTTGTCCGGTATGCGCGGCAAATACGGCAAACGCCGTTGTTACAGCAGAAACAGTGAGTGTATAAATAAAACTCAGCCCACAGGCACATCAAAGTGTCCGTGGGCTGTTGCTTTATGTTAAGCATCTCTGTCGTTGCCTTGTGATGCTACGATAAAGCCTACTATCACTGTAACGAGCAGAGCGAGAATTGCCAAGAGTTTATTTTCAATAAAGCAAATTGTCAGAGCAACGCCGCCGATCATAATAGCAATTCCGAAAAGGATCCACAAGCATTTTACCGCTTCACTGCGGGTGTCGGTATTGTCAAAGTGACGATAAATCCCCCTGCGATTATTCTGCACAGGCGGCTGTTTATCTTCCTTGCTTTCGTCTGTCATATGCTGAATAAGTCCGAGGGTGAATAAATCATCGTATAAGTCGTGCTTGCCGTTGTTGTTCCAGTCAAACATAATAGCGCTCCTTTCACATCTATTCAAATATTCCTTTGAAAGATTCTGTTATTGATTTACGCACTACAGAGTAATTTTCTTTATTGATGCGACCTATTCTGACAATAAGCTGCGCCTGATTGATAGTGGTTATCTGTTCCATGAGTACTATGCTGTCGAACATAAGCCCACAATTGCTGTTTAGATTAAAGTGAACCGGGAGTTGTTTTTTATATCGTGCCGTAAGCGGAGCAACGATAGTAGTTGTACTGAAATGATTGCCGATATTGTTCTGGATTATAAGCACCGGTCTTATTCCATACTCGATACTTCCTATTTTTTCGCCAAGGTCTGCGAGCCATATCTCGCCTTGAAATGCTTTTCCGCTGACATTCTGTACAGTTGTTGCGGAAGCATTATCAGTGTAATTACACGTCATATTTAATTCCTTTCTCAACTGAATTGCTGTGAACATATAATAGTTTCATTTTTAGTAGCGGTATACCGGTGTTAAGCTGTTGAGTCCGTATCCTATACTAAATCTGATCAGCTATTGTAATTATTTTAGCATAGGGCGTGTACGATAAAAAGGACAAATAAAATTATGCAAGATTATCATAAAGCCTTAAGAATAAAACTCAGCCCACAGGTTAAAAATGCCTGTGGGCTGTTTAGTTTTTAAGATACTAAAGATGTTCCGCTGTTATTTTGTTGACGAATCAAGATATGCATAACTTCCGTATACGGTCGCTGAACCGATAATCTTATACGGACGTATAGCGAATTTATATGCGGTTTTAGGAGTAAGACCTGTCTTTGCGTAGGCTACGGCAGTTCCTGCAACCCTTGCGTCACGCACCCATTTGCCGTTTTTGTACATATATATGTCAAAGCCGTCCGCATCGGTCGCTTTATTCCAGTTGAGTCGTATAGCGGTCGATGCTGAAATAGCTGTGCGGAAATTTACAACGTCCTTTGGAGAAGTAGCAACTGTGATTATGTCACTGTAGCTTCCGTACACTCTTTTTTCGCCGCTGACACGGAATGAACGCAGACGGAACTTATATTCCGTGGACGATGTAAGACCTGTTATCTTGTGCGAAACTGCACTTTGCGTATTTTTAGTCACGATTATTTTCCAAGCGCCGTTTATGTACTGCTCTATGATACAACCCGATGAGGTCGTGTTCTTATCCCATTTGAGCGATATTGTAGATGATGTTCTTGCACCGAGCGAAACGCCTGTGATGGTTTCGGGGGCTGTCATTTCCGCGATAACGGGATATTCGGTGCTGTAAAGCTTTTCGCCGTTGCTTACAACGTATGTCTTCAGACGAAATCTGTACCATGTTGCGGCTTTGAGATCGGTAAATTTGTGTGATACACTGCCGTTACCTTCCTTGATCGCGGCTGTTTTCCAAGTGCCGTTATCCGCAACCTCAAGGATATATCCGTCCGCAGTTGTGTTTCTGTCCCATGAGAATGTTACAGAGCTTGCCGTGCGCGCGGTCATTCTGAAGTTGGTTGTATTATCGGGGCGTTTCTTGGTTACGTTTTCAACTGCCTGAGCACCGTAATATACTGTTTCGCAGGTCGTAAGCATACAGATCTTACTTACATCTGACTGCGTCATATCGTTGCTTTCAAGGGCTGCGATTATATCCGATGCCGTATAGTAGGCTTTTCCGTCTTCGGTACGGCTTGCATTAACGCGTGCATCCCAGCTGTAATCCGAACCTCTTTCGAGTATAAGCTGTGGAGCTGAATCGCCCTTATATGAAATTATGATATTATAGTTGCCGTCGGCGTAAAGATTTCCCTCAAATAATGATTTTCCGCTCCATGCGTCGAGCTTTTCGCCGTCATCGGTATCATCATCGCCGCTGTCGCCGGAGGTTTCTACAGCTTCAACGCCAACGTATTTGGTGGTTGCCGTAGCAAGCATACAGATCTTATTGACATCTGCCTGCGTCATACTGTTCTCTTCAAGAGCGGCGGTTATCGATGCGGCTGTATAGTATGCTTTTCCGTTTTCGATACGATCTGCCTCAACCGCCGCGTCCCAGCTGTAGTCGCCCTTTTTCTCAAGGATAACTCTCGGTGCGCTGTCGGCAGTATAGGTTATCACTATGTCGTGCTTGCCGTCGGCATAGGCGTTGTTTGTGAATAATACTGTTGAGCCCCATTGAGCAATTACTTCCTCGGTAGGGGTATCGCTGTCATCGCTGTCGTCGCCGTCATCGATACCGTCAATGGCATTCATCATAGCGGTTATTACTTTTTCGGAATTTGCGTACAGCTCGTTGGTTGAACGGTTTATAAATCCGAAGCTTTCGCTTGTTCCGCTGTTTGAGGCGTTGTTATCCCAAAGAACGCTGACAAAGCCCGCATTTTTTGCCTGCTTGATATAATCCTTTGCCCATAAGACGCGCTCGCTTGTGTTATTGAAGTCAGAAGCGCCGAATTCACCTATTATTATAGGAACGTTCTTACTTGTCTGTATGGTTTTAAGGTCGCTCATTATGTTTGCAAGTGTTGTGGGATTATATCCGCCGTACTTGTTGTTTGACTTGTATATGTGCGATTCCGTTGTGTCCATCGTGAATGAGTAAGGCTCATAAGCGTGAACTGAAAGAGCAACATTACCTGCGTTGTCGGGAATTTCTACGGCACTGAGAGCTTCATAGCTGTCGGAGGCGTGGTATCCCGGTATCATAATAAGGCGGTTCTTGTTGTTTTCGGCAGTACTTCCTCTTACTGTATCGACAAACACTTCATTGAGCTGATTTATGTAGCTCCATGAATAGCTGTCGCCGTTACCCCACTCAACAGAGCTGTCATATGTCTGACGGGGCTCGTTCATTGCCTCAAAGATGAGGTGATAGTCATATTCCGCAAACTGCTCGCTTATCTGTGACCATATATCGCCGAGCTTCTTTTTGGCAGTGGCAAGGGTAGAGTCGGTGAAGCGCTCTACATTGAGCCAATTTTCATGGTGCGCATTCAGGATAACGTACATATCGTTATTGTACGCATAATCAACGGTCTTTTTGACATAAGCCATCCAGTCGGCATCTACTGAATAAAAGTCTGTTGACTGATCGTATGTAAGGTGCTGATACCATGTTGTCGGTATTCTTACAGTATTGAAGCCGAGGGATTTTACCTTATCGATAAGCTCCTGCGTCGGCTCGGGATTTCCCCATGCCGTAACACTCTGCTGTGGTGTGGGTGAATCCGACCAGTAAGTGCTGTCAAGCGAATTACCGAGATTCCAGCCTATTTTCATATCTGCGGTTATTGTCCATGCATCGGGATAGCTTTCGGCACTCGCCGAGGTAAAAGTAAGTCCTGTAAGCACAGAAACAGCTATCGCTATGCTGAGCATAAACGACAGTAATTTTTTGCCTGTCTTGAAAGTCTTGTTCATTGCATCTCCTCCGTAGTAAAAGAAATCGTTTTCACATATCAGTATACCATTATAAAAACTACGCTTTCAATAGGCGATATGTACAAAATGTCACCCAAGAATTATATGTGTTGGAAATGTTGCACAATATTTCCATTTGCATTTGTGCAGTTTTAACAAATAAACGTGAGCGGACGAACCCGGCGATATTTTTAAGTGATACGTTTGATGCAGTTTTTTGGTACGCCTGATGCGATTTGAGACGCACCTGTGCGTTCTCCTCGCAAGGCTAACAGCAAAAAACAAGCACCGCAGTCAAATACGGTTGACTGCGATGCAGTTTTTTGGTACGCCTGATGCG
>DJPL01000037.1:0-28266 GCA_002437415.1 Ruminococcaceae bacterium UBA6413
TACACGTCCGCAGTTTTAGTACATATATCTCAGGTTAGTAGCGTTTTTTTGAAAGGTTAATGTTAGCGCAGTTGCACCGATATACTCACGAAATTATTAACACCTTATCGGCACGAAAGATGTTTTCAGCGTTGTTGACTGTATATTTATTGCTCTGACTTTTTACAATATGTTGCACTGCAATTTCAACGAAATTATGATAAACAGAAAAGCTGTGATGAAATTTTTGTATTTCATCACAGCCCCTTTTAAATCCGTAATTAAACCTGCCTCATATCGCCCTTTTTATCGGACAGAAGCGGCTTTATAAGCTTATATATTTCGCCTGCTCTTGTCGTTCCGTATTTCTTCACTATACGGTTGTTTATACCTGATTTTGTGGAAAGCTCATTTATGCACTTTTCGACAAACTCACGCTCGCTCCTGTCAGAAAGCAGCTTTTCAAGCTCAACGCTTATTTTACTGTAGTGCGCCGTGTTTGCCGCCTTTTCAAGAGAAACCGCAGACGTAACATTCACGCCCTTCTCCTGCCAGAATTTCGATACAAGCTCAAAAGCCTTGTCGTTTGAAATAATGCAATACGTTTCCTCCGGCTTTTCTCTCAGCATATATCCGAGATAGGAAACAAGCTGAAAATCAAGCGCATTCTTCATACCTACCTGTGCCTCGACATAATAGATCTTAGCACAGCTCTCGGTTATCTTCTTGTGCATATTGAAAGTCAGTACGCCTGCGTGCTCGCTGTAAAAGATATAGCACTCGTCCTTACGGTCAAGCTGTTCTATTCCCTTAAGTCCGTCAGAGTGCACATTTTCGAAATCTATGAGATATATAGCCATATTACTCCGATATCCGTTACTTCAGCTTCTGCATATTGGTAACGGTCTGAATGTATCTGTCATACTTATCGCAGACCGTATTCACATCTCCGAACGCTATCTGCTTGCCCTTATCGAGCCACAGCACCTTGTTGCACAGTCTTCTTACCTGCGGAAGAGAGTGCGAAACGAAAAGCGTACAGCAGCCGTTCTTGATGATATTCATCATAGTGGCTTCACTCTTGGCTCTGAATGCCGCGTCACCGACCGACAGAACCTCATCGAGTATCAGTATCTCAGGCTCCATAAGACAGGATATCGCAAACGCAAGTCTTGACTTCATACCTGAGGACAGCTGTTTGTATGCCCTGTTTTCAAACTCCGTAAGCTCGGCATATTCGAGTATGCTTCTGTATTTTTCGGTTACGAGCTCTTTTGTATAGCCGAGCATAGCGCCTCTGAGAAAAATATTTTCCTTAAGAGTAAGGTCAGGGTCAAAGCCCGAGCCAAGTTCAAGAAGTGCCGCTATTTTTCCGTTGACGGTAACACTGCCCTTTACAGGCTTGATAATGCCCGATATTACCTTGAGAAGTGTTGACTTACCCGCACCGTTCGTGCCGATTATACCGAGAAAGTCGCCTTCCTCAAGACTGAAAGATACATCGTCAACTGCCGTAAAATGCTCTGTGTTGATATCCCTCTTGACCTTTTTGATCAGATATTCTTTCAGTCCGATCTCACGGAAATTGTTGACTGTATACTGAACCGTAATGTTCTTTACATCAATAACCATTTGCATCCCTCATATCAATAATAGTAAACGAACTTCTGTTCTGTTTTTTTATGAATAAACACGCCTATTCCCAACATTCCGAGCGAAAATGAAAGGCATATAAGGTGATGCGTCAAGCTCGGAACGGTCGACTGCATAACAAGCTCTCTCATATAGGATATATACTGATATATCGGATTTATGCGGAATATGAATTGCATATTCTCAGGGAACGATCTGATATCATAGAAAAGCGCCGAGAGATAGGTAAGCAACATCGTAAATATCTGATAAAGATACTGGATATCCTTGAAAAATACGAAAAGAGTCGACAGAATATAGCTCATACCGATGTTGAATATAATAAGGCAGATTATCGGGTACAGCATCATAAAAAGATGCGGACCGAAGCTTATGCCGCAGGCTATCATAAATACGAAGTAAACTACCAGCGTGAGCAGGAAATTGAAGGTCGCGGCGGAGTTTGACGAAAGCACAAACAACGCCTTCGGCACTTTTACCTTTGAAAGTATAGCACCGTTTGAATACATTGAGAACATTCCCGCCGTGGTCGCATTGCTGAAGAATGTATACATAAGAGTACCTGTAAGCAGATACACAACAAATCCCGAATCAAGACGGTTGAAAATGTAACCGAATACAAAATACTGTATCGTAAATGTCAGAAACGGAGAAATTACGCTCCATAATATACCAAGCACCGTGCGCTTGTACTTCTTCTTGAAATCTCTTTTGGTAAGCTCTTCAAAAAGAAATCTGTGCTGCTTTATCTTATCGGCAAAGCTCATATTCGATGACGAATTTATAGACACCTTAGCGCCGTCTGCTTTATGCTTTGTCTTGCTTGCCGTATTTACGGCGGGTCTTGATTTGCCTGTCTTCTTCACAGGAGTATCGGAAACGGAGGTTCTTTTCTTTACATTTCCGCCCGCGTTCGCCGAAACGGAACTGTGCGGCTTGCCCTCGGCTTTCTTCGACGCCGTTGTCTGAGCAGGTCTGCTGTTTACAGGCGCTTTCTTTTCCTCAAACTCGCTAAGGCTCTTATAAGCGGCGGGCTTACGGACAGCAGGCGTATCGGAAACGCCCTTTTTTCCCGCTGAAGTACTTTTGACCGTATTATGTGAAACGGCAGATTTTGCCGCTGCTGCGCTTTGCTGCTTTATCTCCTTGGTATCGGACCTGCTCTTTTCCGAATTTTTCTTTTCGTCAATGGAACGAAGGATCATCGTAGCGCCCGATGGCTGCTTTGGAGTCTTTATATTGTCATTGCCGACCTGCGGCTTTTGTGTATTTTTTTCGTTTTTATCTTCGCTGAATTCAGCCAATATATCATCAATACTGAATTTATCGCTCAATTGTATATTCAACTCTCTTTCGCTGTTTTATAGCTTATTCTGTCAACCAAAATATCAACTTATTTTAACACATTTCGACTGTCTTTACAATATGCAAATATACCAAAGAACAAAAGGAACACAACAGCTAGTTATGCAAAATGCGTCAGTATATTAACATAAAAAGGTTACACCCTGTTTGCTTTCTCTTTTATCTTCATAGCCGCTCCGCGGGGAATAATACCCAGAATTACGGGCTTGAGCGCATAAATAAATCCCTTCGGCATAAGTCCGAGCCTTTTAAAGCCGCTCATGCGGACTGCATATTCATCTCGCCGCATGGAAAACGAAACCGCTCTGGTCGACTTATCATAGTAAAAGCAATACAGCTTTTCTCTGAGATTTGCCGACTTATATCCGTCTGCGCAAAGCCTCATAAACAAGTCGTAATCCTCATACTTACGGTTCTTACCGAGCGTTCTGTAGCGATAGCGGTCAAACACCTCGCGCCTGAACATCATACTTCCGTGTATAAATGGCGAATTGAACAGAAAGCTTTTCCTGTCGATGCTCTCAGGCATTATACGCTCTCCGTAAACGCCTTCACTGTCCGAATAAAGCTCACACGCCGTACCGATAAAGTCTGTATCCTTATGCTCTTCAAGATATTTCACTTGCTTTTCAAACCTGCCGTCAAGGCTTATATCATCGTCATCCTGTCTTGCAATATATTTTCCCTTAGCCTTATCTATGCAGGCATTGAGCGCCGCCGCAAGCCCTTTGTTTTCGCCCGAGCCGATAAGCCTTATGCGGCTGTCGGTAAAGCTGCTTAGTATCCTGTCCGTTTCGTTATCCGAGCCGTCATTGTATATTATAAGCTCAATATCTCTCACCGATTGATTCAGCACCGAGCCTACAGCCGCCGTGAGCTTGGTCGGATCGCTGTTATATACACCCATTATAACCGATATCAGCGGCATTGCTTCCTCTTTTCCTTGATAAGTCTTAATTTTTCCCATATCCTGACGCTACTCCCGTAAACCCACATAGGTTTACACCGTGTCAACCTTATACTTCCGTAGAGCCAGAACATACCACTATCCGGATATATGCTCTGTCCTTTTCTCTTCCGCAGTATTCTGTTCAAAAGCAGAATATTGCTTATGCTTTTTCCACAGTCACATGCAAGCGGCTGTACAGATATTTCTGTAGCGTCATCGCAAAAAGGAAACGTGCCGTAAATTTCGGCTTCCTCTTTATCGGGCTTATACATCAGTGACTTTATAAGCCCCGCCGAAATCTTCTTGCGCTGTTCATCGGAAATTACGTAATCGCCCTCACAGGCATACGCGGTAAATCTCACGGCGAAATCTGTCTGCTTTGCGGCAACATCGGCTATATAGCCGTTTACCTCCGCCGTCACAGGTTGTATGCCGTTTTCGCTTCTTTCATAGCCGATCGTCATACCGTGAGGTGCAGAGCAGAAGCACTCAAACAGATTGTTGCAGAATGTCGGCACATACTTATAAGCGTCCGATATATCAAACAGAAAAGACCTGTAGCTGTCGCTCTTTTTCCTGTAAAGCCCGAAATAGTACCCGGTTATCCTGTCGATATCCGTTTTATCCTTGATAAGCTCAGTAAGCGTTCTCTGCACAGAGCCGAGCCACCCGCTGTCAACAAGCGCAATTCTTTTATTTTCAAGCAGACCGCTCTGCTCGAAATATCCGATAATATTTTCGTATTTCTCCCGCGAATTATTTTTGATATCCGAAAATAATTCTCCGCCCGCTTTTAACAGCTTGCAGAACTCATCATATTCCGCGTCGCCCATTATTCTTTTTTCGTCGCCGTCAAAGCCGATTTTACTGTAAACCTCCGCACGTTTACTATCCTCAATTCCTGCTCTTTTAAGCGTGTTTTCTGCGCTCTGCACCGCACAGTGACCGAAGAAGCCCGCATTTTCAAAGTCCTGCACCGTGTCACATTTGAAATACAACGCATTTCTCAGCGCATAACGCGAAACATAAAGATAGCACGTTTCTATTTTAAGCTTTCTGCTTTTAATTATCACATCGGCTATTGCCTTCATTATATATCCGTCACGCGCCAGAAAATAAATACGTTCCGTTTTCTGTCTGACAGCGCTTTCAACTATATAGTCGACATAGCAAAACAGCACAGGTGCTGTGACGTACGCCGACCCCTGTGCTAATTTATCTTTACTGTCCGACGCGGTATTTTCTGCCGCCGAAAGCAGCTGAGGACAGCTGCCGAGTATCTTTTTATACTTGCTGATTTTCACCTGATAACACTTCCGTTTTGTTTTCTGAGGGAATTTCAAGGTAGTCGCGGTATATTGCCGCCATTTCGGCTATCGAATTATCAAGTCCGTACCTTTCGGCGGTATGATATCCGTTATGACCGAGCTTTTTACAAAGCTCCCTGTCAGAGCTTAAAAGCCGCACCGCGTCTATGAACTGCGATATATTGTCATACTCGCAGACTATCGCATTCTCGCCGTTTACAGCATACTCTCTCGTACCCCTGTTATCCGATACGATAAGCGGCAGAGCCGCAGCCATAGCCTCTATCGCCGCAAGTCCGAGCCCTTCGCGGCGGCTCGGAAATATGAAAGCGTCCGCGCCGTGGAGTAGCTCCTTAGCGTCATATCTGTACCCTGCGAAAATTATCCTGTCGCCGCAGCCCAGCTCCTTAACCAGAGCCTTGCACTTATCTGCACTCTTTCCCGTACCGCATATCAGCATATACACGCCTTTATTTGCGGCTACAGCGGTAATCGAGCACTCGACATTCTTATTTTCGTTTATCTCCGAATTAGACATCACAAGAAACGCATCACCCGGTATTCCGAACTCCTCACGGATATCCTCCCGCGTCCTTATGGAATTTCTGACGCGGTTTAGATCAATACCTATTCCGGGTATCTTGAACGCTTTACATTTCTTGCCGCGGCACATTTTCTTTGCCGCTATATGATCTTCCTCGTTTATCGTGATAATTCCGTCCGTATACCTTATCAGTGCCTTTTCGGCAATATAGTACAACCTGCTTATTTTCGGCGCACCCTTATAGAAGTGAAATCCGTGTGCCGTATAGAGCACCTTCGTGCCGTGCTTTTTTCTTGCCGTCCTGAACGCATAGCGCGCTATCGCCGCCGCAACAGGAGTATGGCAGTGTACAAGCTCATACTCGTTTTCATCTATCAGCTTTCTCAGCTCCCTGTATGAGCGGAAATTCTGCGTTGCAAAAGGCGAACGGTAAAACGGGATTATATAGTATTTGTCACAATACGGTATATTCTTAGGCTCGTCGGGTTCAAAATCGTCACCCGCGCAAACGTGTACATTGTATCCGTGATCCTTGAGCCATTTCATATAAGGCAGATGGAACTGCAATATATGCTTTTTTGTTACCGATGCCACAAATAATACGGTTTTACTCATACACGCAGTCCCCCCTTGCTTGCTAAGATATATCGTAATTGACCATACAGGCTGTTTTAATTTTACTATATTGTTGTGGAAAAGTCAACATAAATCGTGTTTCTGCCAAAAAAATATTCAAAATACCCATCTTTCCTGTTTTGTGAAAGATGGGTATTTTTCAGAATTTAAACTTATCCACCGATGGCTTAAGCCGCTCTATAACCTCCTGCCCCGTTTCGGGATAGCGATCAAACGGAAACTCTATGCCCATATCATCATACTTTGTCTTACACAGCTTTCTGAACGGCAATAGCTCCGCAAGCGTGACATTAGAATGCTTATTTGCTATATCGTTCAGTCGTCCGATATTGACATTATCGTCATTGATACCGCAGACAGTCACCTGACGTATCCACGTTGTGATATTCATTTCCGTAAGCTTATCAAGAAATTTCAACGGCGCATCAAAAGAACAGCCGATATACTTCCTGTAGTCCTCATCGTTTGTCATCTTGATATCAAGCATACACAGATCTGTGACCTTTAAAAGCTCTATAACATCATCGTTCATAATACAACCCGATGTGTCAAGGCAGGTATTTATCCCCTGTCTTTTGCACTGCGTGAAAAGCTCTGTAACAAATCTTGCCTGCATGAGCGGTTCTCCGCCCGATACCGTGATACCGCCGTCCTTTCCGTAATAACTGCGGCATCTCAGTAAGCGCCGCATGATATCACTGACGGTCGCCGTGCTTCCGCCGCTTACATCTCTTGTTTCGGGATTGTGACAATATCCGCAGTGAAGAGGACAGCCCTGTAAGAAAAGTACAAATCGCACTCCAGGACCGTCAAGCGTGCCGAGCGTCTGTATGGCGCTGTATCTGCACTCCATATCACATTACCGTGTGGAATGTTCTGCTGATGACCTCTCTCTGCTGCTCCTTTGTAAGCTTATGGAAGTTTACAGCATAGCCCGATACACGGATAGTAAGGTTCGGATATGCCTCGGGGTTCTCATAAGCCTCAATAAGCGTTTCCTTGTTCAGAACATTTACATTGAGGTGGTGCGCGTAATTTGCAAAGTAGCCGTCAAGCACCGTCACAAGGTTTGCTACTCTCTGCTCATCGGTCTTTCCGAGCGCATCGGGAACTATCGAGAATGTATTTGAAATACCGTCACGGCAATAATCGTACTGAAGCTTTGAAACAGAGTTCAGTGATGCTATCGCACCGTTCGTTTCGCGGTTGTGCATGGGGTTAGCACCGGGAGCGAACGGTTCGCCCTTCTTTCTGCCGTCGGGTGTAGAACCTGTCTTCTTGCCGTATACAACATTTGACGTGATCGTAAGCGCGGAAAGTGTGTGACGTGCATTTCTGTAAGTCGGGTTCTTGCGAAGCTCTGTAGATACCCTCTGAATAATATTCTGAGCTATCTTGTCAACTCTGTTGTCGTCATTGCCGAATTTAGGAAAGTCGCCCTTTGTATCAAAATCAACGATATAACCGTTTTCATCGCGTATAGGCTTTACCTCGGCATATTTTATAGTGCTGAGCGAGTCAGCCATTACCGACAGTCCCGCAATGCCGAACGCCATCATTCTGTCAACGTCCGTATCGTGCAGAGCCATCTGTGTCTTTTCGTAAGCGTACTTGTCATGCATATAGTGGATAACGTTCATTGTATTTACATACAGCTTGCTAAGCCACTCACGGTAAACGTCAAGTCTGCCTCTTACTTCATAATAGTCGAGCTTATCGCCCTGTAAAGGCTTCATCTGCGGACCTATCTTCATACCGGTTACATTGTCATAACCGCCGTTTATCGCAAGGAGCAGGAGCTTTGGCAGGTTAAATCTTGCACCGAAGAACTGCATCTGCTTGCCGACCTTCATAGCCGATACACAGCAGGCAATAGCGTAATCATCGCCGTATTCCATACGCATAAGATCGTCATTCTCGTACTGGATCGAATCTGTATCGATAGACAGCTTTGCGCAGAACTTCTTGAAGGGCTCGGGCAGTCTTTCCGACCACAGGATAGTAAGGTTGGGCTCGGGTGAAGAGCCGAGGTTGTAAAGGGTGTTCAACATTCTGTAGCTTCCCTTTGTTACAAGCGGAACACCGCTGTTGTTGACGCCGCCTACGCTCTCGGTTATCCACATAGGATCGCCGCCGAAAAGCTCGTTGTATTCGGGTGTACGCAGATGTCTTGCACTGCGCAACTTCATTACAAAGTCGTCAATAAGCTCCTGCGCCTGCTCTTCTGTCAGAATACCTCTTTCCATATCGCGGTTGACATAGATATCAAAGAAGGTCGATGTTCTGCCGAGCGACATAGCCGCGCCGTTCTGCTCCTTGATAGACGCAAGATATGCAAAATACGTCCACTGTATAGCCTCTCTTGTGTTCCTTGCGGGCATACTGATATCATAGCCGTACATAGCCGCCATTTCTTTCATCTTACCGAGGAAGTTTATCTGCTGGAAAAGCTCTTCGGAAAGGCGTATGGTATCAACGTCCATTATATTTTCGCCGACCTTTTTCTTATCGAGCTTCTTCTGCTCTATAAGATAGTCAACGCCGTAGAGCGCTACTCTGCGGTAATCGCCGATTATTCTACCTCTGCCGTATGCGTCGGGAAGACCCGTGATAATACCTATATGACGTGCAAGCTTCATCTCGTCCGTGTATACTCTGAATACGCCGTCATTGTGTGTCGTTCTGTACTCGAAGTGTTCTTCCACGCTCTGTGACAGCTTGTAGCCGTAAGCCTCGCACGCACCTCTCGCCATTCTGATACCGCCGAAAGGATTTACGCCTCTGCGAAGCGGAGCGTCAGTCTGGTAGCCTACTATAAGCTCGTTTTCCTTGTCAAGATATGCCGCGGGGTAGTTGCAAAGAGATGAAACCACCTCTGTATTTATATCCAGTACACCGCCGTTTTCGCGCTCTTTTTTGAAAAGCTCTCCGAGCTTTGCGTTAAGCGCTTTTGTACGCTCAGTCGGACCACACAGAAACTCCGGACCGCCCGAGTACGGCGTAAAGTTTGTCATTATAAAGTCGCGGGTATTTATACCCTCCTGCCATGCACCGGGCTTAAAGCCGTCCCAGTACTCCTTAAAGCGAACGCTGAGGTCAGTTGTGTTTTCCATAGTCTTACCTTTCCTTCCTGCGGCTCTGCCGCAATACACGTTTGCTGCTTTTTTCGGAATATTTTTCCGTACAAACAAAAAGCAGCCCTGTTCGGACTGCCCAGACGGTCGGCATAAGGTGTCCGCTTTATCTGCGGACAGACAGCTACAGCACCCGTGTCAATTCACGGTTATCCGTCAGCGGCAACTGTCGTTCCTATGATTTGAGTATATCACAGCTATATACTTTTGTCAATAGTCGCGATATAAAATTTATATAACAAATTTTCCCTTGCACTGTCTGCAGAGCCTCATTTCTCCGCCGTGCACATCATCTTCATACGTCTTGCGTCATTATAATCAAATCCCAGCTTCTCATAGAACGGCACTTTGTCGGGAGCGGCGCACAGCTCGACAAATATGCCTGTACCGTCTACACCGTTGTGCTTTATAAAATCAAGAAGCTCGTTTACCATCATACGTCCGATACCTCTGCCCTGATATCCGGGTATCACAACAACATCCTTGATGTAATAATCAAGCCCCATATCGCCTATCATTCTCGCCATTCCTATTATCTTATCGCCGTCAAATACCGAGATACGCAACAGCGTATGCTCCATTGCGAGTTTTGTCTGCTCAGGTGACGGTCCTTCTCCCCATACGCTTTCCCACAGATACAAAAACTGCTCTGCGGTAAGCTCGTTGTGCTTTATAATATATTCGCTCATATTTACCCCTTTCATATAAAATCCGCCCCGATGCTATGTACACCGGGGCGGAAAGCTGTTCTTGTTTACCGCTTACTTGCAGAGATCCTTCTTTTCGATAAGCGTCACGCCGTTGTCGATAAGCACCTTAGATGCCTTCTCAACATCTTCAACGCGTATAACTATATCCGCTCTGCCTGCGACCTTACCCATTACCGAGTACATATATTCAACGTTTAAGCCGCAGTCGTGTATCTTGCCCATAACGTTGTATAACGCGCCCGATACGTCGGGAATTGTAAATGCTATCACCTTGGTAACAGCGGCTGTACAGCCGTCTGCCTTAAGCGCCTCGATAGCCTTGTCGGTGTCGTCTACTATCATACGCAGAATGCCGAAATCAGCCGTATCCGCGATAGTCATTGCCCTTATGTCGATGCCCGCCTTATTGAGCACCTCCATGATACCAGCAAGTCTGCCTGTCTTGTTTTCTACGAAAACCGAAATCTGATCAATATACATACTGTACCTCCTCTGATTATTTCTTTTCAAACTTATTCTTTATGGCTCTGTTATCCTGAACTCTTACAGCCTTGCCCATTGAGCGTGCAAGGGTCTTGGGCTCAAGGAGCTTTACGTTTATACCTACGCCGATAGCGGAATCTATCGCCGTCTTTACCTTCTTTCTGTACGCTTCAAGCGTCTTTACACCGTCGCCGAACATATCGGGGCGTGTTTCAAGCTGAATTTCAAGAGTATCAAGGTTATTCACTCTGTCAACGACCAGCAGATAGTTTGTAGCCTTTTCGTCTACCGAGAGCAGAGCCGACTCGATCTGTGACGGGAATACATTTACACCTCTTATGATAAGCATATCGTCTGTTCTGCCCTGAGGCTTGAGCATCCTTACATTAGTTCTTCCGCATTCGCACTTATCGTAAACGAGAGTAGCAATATCTCTTGTCCTGTATCTTATCAGCGGTAACGCTTCCTTTGTGATACAGGTGAATACAAGCTCGCCCTGCTGACCTGCGGGTAACACCTCAAGCGTATCGGGGTCGATGACCTCAGCTATGAAGTGATCCTCACAGATATGCATACCGCACTGGCACTCGCACTCTGTAGATACGCTCGGTCCCATTATCTCGGACAGTCCGTAGATATCATAAGCCTTTATTCCCAGTCCCTCTTCAATCTGCTTTCTCATTTCCTCCGTCCACGGCTCAGCGCCGAACAGACCCGCCTTAAGCTTGAAGTCCTCCTTCTTGAAGCCCTTTTCGTGCATAAGCTCTATAAGGCTTATAGCATATGACGGTGTCATACAGATTATCGATGTGCCGAAATCCCTGAACATTTCGAGCTGACGTAAGCTGTTTCCTGCCGATGCGGGGATAGCAGTAGCGCCGAGCTTTTCAGCTCCGTAGTGCATACCGAGTCCTCCCGTGAACAGACCGTAGCCGTAACATACCTGAACATAGTCGTCCTTTGTGCCGCCGATATTTGTAAGCGCTCTTGCCGCACATTCAGCCCATACATCTATGTCGTGAGCCGTATAGCCAACGACCGTCTGCTTACCTGTAGTTCCCGATGATGCGTGTATTCTTACGACCTCTGAGCTCGGAACAGCAAACATACCGTAAGGATAGTTGTTTCTCAGATCCTGCTTTGTCGTAAACGGCAGCTTCGACAAATCTGCTATAGACTTTATATCTTCGGGCTTTACTCCCGCCTCGTCCATCTTATTGCGGTAAGGTGCGACATTTTCATAAACACGTCTTATCGTGCGTGAAAGTCTGTAGGATTGCAACGCCTCTATCTCACTTCTCGGTGCACATTCAATTTCTTTGTTCCAGTAATTCATTGGTTTGCTCCTGATTATGTATTTATTTGGTAACTCGTTTGTAACGGCTGCCTTTTGTATTGATTTTATCACATTTGTATATCAAAGTCAATTAAATATCTTTAGTTTTGTGCACATTCCATTAAAATCGGAATTTTGCCTATGCACTTTGACAAATAAAAAATGTCGTCCGCTAAGGTCGGTTTAAGGTTGACGGTATATTATATAGTCATAAACGACGTATTGTACCTTGCAATCCGCCGCAATAAACGATATAATAGATATGACGAAAGACAAAAACAGGAGAAGAACATTGTACAGAAGAAGACGATACAGACGCAAAAACACAAAGCTGAAAAAGCTTGCCGTGATAGGCATTTCGGCGGCGGTTGTAATAGGCGCATTTCTGGCACTGCTGGGCTTTGTAAAGCATGGCAACGAGAGCGGTACCTCTTCGGATATTGACATCGCACAAGAGCAGGAAGAAACATCCTCGGACGTTGAAACACTGCCTGTCGCCGACACAGCCGAGCCCGAAAAGATAACGCTTGTCAGCGGTGAGGTGACCGCCGGGAATAAGGTAAAACTCCCCGATGAGATAAAACAGCTTCTGCTTGACTACACATCGGACAAATATGAGTATACAGGCGAGCTAGAATACAAGTCGCTGTCAAAGTATTTCAACACCGACAAGACATACGGCAAGCTGTACGCGGGTTTCTGCAACACCTCTTTGCAGTACCTGATATTTGCAAGACAGAGCCGCAGTGCAAATTTAAGCTATGACGAAGCCTCGTTTGTCATAAACGTTGAAAAAGCGAGCGTCAAATCGGGCGTTTACACAGTCAACTACACTATCAGCGAAAAGATAACGTTCGCAATAAGCGATACCCCCGCCGAGTCCTGCGGAATGGAGGTCGAAGCGCAGATCTCAAAAGGAACTGACGGCAGCTATAAGTTTGATATTCTCGCCGAGGATACCGACGTAAATCTGCTTATAGAAGAGCGTGTTATGGACTACCTCGGTTACGATTATGACGAGTATTATCTCAAAGATATGAAGATACCCGACAACCTTAACGCGGACAAAATGTACGCGGGTATACTTCAGTCGCTTAAAGCTGATGCCGAAACCAACATAACCGAGCAGGAGAAGATGCTTTCGGACTATAACGCAAACCCCGACAGCTTTAAGCCTACCAAAACCGCAAAGCACGAATACGACCGCGACAAAGCCGTTGCGTATTCTTATAAATGGGTCGACGGCGAAAAGGTCATAAGAAACCCCGACTACAACGATTATTCGATCTACGGCGGCAACTGCCAAAACTACGTTTCACAGGCGCTTTACGCATCGGGTATACCGATGGACTGGAGCGGTGACGAGCAGTGGAAATGGTTTGACGATGAAAGCGACCTTTCCGAATACCCCACCGGCAGATCCGGCTCATGGTCGGGTACGGAGTATTTCTACGAATACTGCAACAAGAATACCGGCAAGGGCTTAGTCGCCGAAACCGACGGTAACATCTTCAGCGCACAGCCCGGTGACGTTATCCAATATGTCGTTGACGGCTGGGCACACCACAGCGTCATTGTTTCAAAGGTGATATATGATGACAACGGTAATGTTATTGACTTGCTTATCAACAGCAACACCACCGACAGAGTAGACTATCCGATGAGTGCATACGGATATACAAATATCAGACTGATAAAAATTATCGGATATAACGATAAATAAGCCCCGCCTGAACCATAGTGTCTCAGACTATTGATAAACCTCTATATTTGCTGTAAAAATGGGGTTGAGGGGCGTAGCCCCCAACAGGGGCTAGGGGCGGTAGCCCCAGTAATTTAGTCCCTTTCCCGGGGAAAGGGGTTTGGGGATAGGGATTGAGAATAAGTTAAGTTTTTCAAAAAAACAAACTTTTTATACAATCCGAACCGCGGTACATACCACAACTTTTGCACAATATGTCACTACCGTGAATATAAAAGACAGCCCACGATCTCTCGTGGGCTGTCTTCATATCAATGTTAAAATTACTTCGTAAAAGTAAGCTTAAATCTGCCAATAAGCGGAAGATCCTTAGCCTTACCCTTAATAGTATTTACAAGACCGACTATCAGTATCAGCACAGGCACAGCCATAAATACGATATGTACGAACCACGCCAGTATAACTCCTACGAATTCTGCCGCAAAATTATTCCATGTTCCTGTATATATTGCAGTATACACAAACCAGAAAAGTTTTGATGATAAGAAGCCATCAATTACATTCACTGCCATAACACCGAGAAGCGCAGGGAAGATCATCGAAAGATGATACTGTAAGAATTTCGACTTCTTGGCGATTATGCAGGGAGCAACAAGCATTCCCGCGCATACGATGAGTGCAAGGAAGCCGCCGAAGATCCAGCCTACGAGTATGTATGCGAGCAGTGCGCAGTAAGCAAGCACAGCCATTGACTTTCCGGCGTTTATATCAGCCGCGTCAAATGTAGCTGTTATATCCTTTGTGTCGAGTATTTTCTGAAAAAATCCTGGACTCTGATTTACAGGAACGGGTGCTACCGATCCGTCAAGATTTCCGCCGCACTTTGCGCAGAACTTGACTCCTTCCTGATATTCTGATCCGCATTTAGGACAAAATGGCATATCAATTTCCTCCTGATATATTCTATACCTCTTTAATTATCTGCAAATCACGCAGATGCATTTATATTATACACCCCCCTTGATGTAAAGTCAATAGTGCATATGATCAGAGATTGTCCACAGCCGAGCGTTCAACGGCAAGGCACTTTGTATAGCTTTCCATAAACCTATCAAAGCCCTTGACATCTTCAGGGTCGGGCGCTATAACGGTTGTCTGCACGGACGCAAATACATTGTCGGCAAGCCAGTCGCCAAGCGTTTTATCCGATTTATCGGACATATATGCCGCAAGCAGTGCCATACCCCATGCTCCGCCCTCTCCTGCGGTACTCATTACGGTGACAGGCGCATTTACAGCGGCGGCAAGTATCGACTGTCCGACCTTTTCCGTCTTGAAGAAGCCTCCGTGACCCGTTACGCTGTCTATCGGCACGTGCTCTTCCTTAGTAAGTATATCAAGACCTGTCTTGAGCGCGCCGAGCGAGGTATAAAGCTGAGTACGCATAAAATCAGCCAGACCAAGATGAGCATCGGGCCGTCTTGCGAAAAGCGGTCTTCCCTGCTCAAAGCCCGTAACGTGCTCACCCGAAAGATAATTATAGGCTATCATACCGTCGCAGTCCTTTTTTCCCTCAAGTGCCTTTTTGAACAGCAGCTCATAAAGAACTCCGCTGTCAATATCAAAGCCTGCCGCAGCCGCAAATTCCTTGAACATACCCGCCCATGCGTTAAGCTCAGAGGTACAGTTGTTGCAATGCACCATAGCGACCGCTTCACCCGAGGGGGTAGTCACCATATCTATCTGTTTATGAAGCTTTGCAAGGGGCTTTTCCAGAACTACCATTGCAAATACCGATGTGCCCGCAGAAACATTGCCTGTTCTAGGTGCGACACTGTCAGTAGCTACCATACCTGTTCCCGCATCACCCTCGGGCGGACAGAAGGGTATCCCCGCCTTAAGGCTACCGGATACGTCAAGCAGCTTTGCGCCGCTTTCGGTGAGCGTTCCCGCATTATTTCCCGCGGTAAGCACATCGGGGAGAAGCGACAGAACAGGCTTTGTAAAGCCGTGTGAACGTGCGGCATTATCAAACTTTTCCGCCATCTGACTATTATATGTAAGTGCGGAAGAGTCTACAGGGAACATTCCCGACGCTTCGCCTATTCCGAGTACGCGCTTTCCTGTCAGCAGATAATGAATATATCCCGCAAGGGTCGTAAGATGATCCAGATGCGCAAGGTGCTCTTCATCGCCGAGTATACACTGATACAGATGTGCCGCACTCCATCTCTGCGGCACGTGGAAGCCGAAAAGCTCCGTCAGCTCATCGCTTGCCTGCTCCGTCATAGTATTGCGCCATGTCCTGAAAGGGGTCAGCAGTTTGTCGTCTTTGTCAAACGCCATATATCCGTGCATCATAGCGCTTATTCCTACAGAGCCGTAGGTCGTGGGCACTATGCCGCACTTTGACTCGATATCCTTTACAAGCGACGCATAACAGTCCTGCATTCCTGTGATAATATCATTTTCGCTGTACGTCCATATGCCGTTTTCAAATCTGTTTTCCCACTCATGCGAGCCCGTCGCCGCAGGTGAATTGTCACTTCCGATAAGCACAGCCTTGATCCTTGTCGAGCCGAACTCTATTCCGAGCGCCGTTTTTCCGTTTGCTATATCATTTTTTGTTTTCAGTATATCCATATGCTATCCTCTCAATGCGGCATCAGCCGATATACCGCCGTTTTGGCGGCTATAAAAGAAGTATAACACATCGGAACAGCAAAAACAAGACAGCTTTTTGTGCAGTTACTGAAAATGACCGTGAACGGTTGCATAATGCAGAAAAATGTGATAAAATACCATTAGCAAAATTTTATAACAAAGGAGAAGCCAATGGGACTATTTAAAAAGGCAACCGCATTGCTCCTGTCGTCAATTTTGTTTGTGACGGCGGGAATCACCGCTTTTGCCGACGACAATTACGATGAAGAAACGGAAAAAGACATTTTCGTATACTTTACAAACGATGTACATAACGCTTATGAGCAGACGGATACCGCAATAGGATATGCTTCGCTCGCCGCAGATATCAAAAACTATCAAAATGATGAAAATGTTGAAACGATACTTGTAGATGCAGGCGACTCAATTCAGGGCGGAATAATAGGCGCGCTGTCAAAGGGTATGTGGCCCGCTGAAATAATGGACAAGATGGGATATGACGTAGCAGTTCCCGGAAACCACGAATTCGACTTCGGTGTCGAGCGTTTTCTTGAGATAGCTGACAGTGTTTCATATGATTATGTCAGCTGTAATTTCATCGACCTCAGAACAGGTGAAACGGTATTTATGCCGTATAAGATGATCAAAAAATTCGACACAAATATTGCTTTTATCGGAATAACCACTCCCGAAGCCTACAAAATGTCAAATCAAAACTATTTCAGAGATGAAAACGGCAATGATATATACAGCTTCTGCGGAGGCGATAACGGACAGGAGCTGTACAAGCGCGTGCAGGATACGATAGATGACGCAAAAGCCGCAGGTGCCGATATCATAATCGCGGTTGCGCATACCGGCATAGATCCCTCAAGCACCCCCTGGACAACAGGTGAAATAATTGCCAACGTATCGGGTCTTGACGGATATATTGACGGTCATTCTCACACATATATGCCCACCGATAAATATACGGACAAGGACGGAAAAGAGATCGCTCCCGCTTCGACAGGCTCTAAATTCGAGCACTACGGCACAATGTATATTGAGGAATACGATAACGACCATACAACATCGGAAGTAGCGGCTGTTGTAATGGAGGACAGGGCGCACTGCCCCGAGCAGGATCCCGAAATGCTGTCATTTATAAATGAAATTTCCGACAACATCAGCAAAACCTCGGATAAGGTCGTTGCAAGCTCCGATGTGACTTTATGTATGAACGACCCCGAAACGGGAAACCGTCTTGTACGCCAGCAGGAAACAAACCTCGGTGACTTCTGTGCAGACGCATACTTAAACGTTATGGACGCCGATATCGCATTTATCAACGGCGGCGGACTGAGAGCAGATATCACAAAGGGCGATATTACGATCGGCGACCTTATATCCGCTCACCCGTTCGGAAATCTTCTCTGCACCGCCGAGCTGAGCGGTCAGACTGTACTTGACCTGCTTGAAATGTCCGTACAGTATGCGGGCGACCTCACATATGAGTCGGGTAGTTTCCAGCACGTTGCGGGTATTACCTTTGACGTTGATACAACTGTACCGTCGCCTATAGTAACAGACGAAAACGGACTTTTCGTAAGGATTGACGGTAAGAGAAGAGTAAACAACGTTATGGTAGGCGGCGAGCCTATCGACCCCGAAAAAATCTACACGGTAGCATCTCACAACTACCTGCTCAAATCCTGCGGCGGCGGATTTACAATGCTTGAAAACTGCAAAATAGTAAAGGACGAAACAGTACTTGACTATGAAGCTCTTATAACCTATATCACTGATTATCTCGACGGCAATATTGCGGCAGACAGCGCCTATACAGACCCCTACGGTCAGAAAAGAATACGTCTTTACACCGAGAAAACAGAGCCGACCTGCGATAAGGACGGTTCGATAACATATCTGCGCGGTGCGGAATATATCACCGAAGCTATAGAGGCTACAGGTCACAGCTACGGCGAATGGACGACAGTAAATGACGCAACATACACCGAAGAAGGCGTTATGAAGCGCGTCTGCGCGGTATGCGGAAACGAAGAAACCAAAACGATCCCTGCGAAAACACCTTCCACAACACTTCCCGCAGAAACCACTACACCTGCCGCAACAACAGCAGAAACTGCTGCTCCCGCTGTAGCCACAGCAGGAACTACCGTTCCCGCGGCAACCGATAATACGACTGCTCCGTCACCGGTAGTTCCCGGAAGCAGTTCGGGCACTCCCGCAAACCCCGACTCGGGTATGCCGGTCGCAGTACCTACAGTTATGATAGTTGCACTGACAGCGGCTGTACTTGCCGTTTCGGGCAAGCGCAGGAAGTAAGGCTGACGGAATAACATAAGATACAAAAGAAGTTGTGATGAAATTTTTGCATTTCGTCACAGCTTCTTAATTTTTCCAAATTTCATTGAAATTGCAGAGCGCTCGCTTACAACGGCTTTTAAACGCAATCGATTGGTATTTGAATCACTACCACACTTGCCTCCCCCGAAAAAGGGGAGGTGGCGCGGCTGATACAAGTTCATTGTTTTTTAATATATAAGTTCAGAAAATCGGACTTTAATATATCTCCGACATTTCCGAGCCGTGACGGTGGGATTGTAATTGCTCAGCAGTTGTTTACTTTTTCCTTTGTTTTCTTTATCAAAAAAGTGAGCCGTGCGCACTATCTTTGCGCTTCGACTCACTTTTCCTTTTTCGGGTTGTATCACAACCCCATTTATATACCCTAAAACCTATCAGACACCCTCAAGATCCCACTCGGGAGTATATTCAAACGTTGCGCTCTCCTTTTCCTGAGTATATCCGTCAAAGCCGAGCTCGGCGGCATAATTGGTGACGGAGTTGTATTCAAATGTCGTGAGCCGTCTTGAAAGGTTCTTTATCTCAAGCGCCTTTCCGCAGGGCGTGTACTGGCGCATAAGGCTTATGCGTATATCTGCGGGCGGCACAATGCCGCTCAGTATATCAAGCACTTTAATACTGTCATGCCGACAACCCGGCAGAACAAGATGTCGGACAAGCACTCCGCTTTTCATCATACCGCTGTCGTCAAACAAAGCACTGCCGCGCTGACGATACATCTCTGCGATAGCCTTTGCCGCTATATCGAGATAATCCGGGGCAGAGGAATACTCTCCCGCAAGTCCGGAAGAAGCGTATTTGAAATCCGGCAGATAAATATCAACAAGCCCGTCAAGCATTTTCAGCGTTTCGACCTTCTCATAACCCCCGCAGTTGTATACTACGGGAATTTTAAGCTTCGGCTTCACCTTTCGGAGCACGTCTGCTATTATATCGGTATAGTGGGTAGGTGTAACAAGGTCTATATTATGAGCGCCCTTTTCCTGAAGCTCAAGCATTATCTCTCCAAGACGCTCGGGCGATATTTCTTTACCGTAACCGTCGCGGCTTATCGGCATATTCTGACAGAATATACACTTAAGCGGACAGCCCGAAAAGAATATCGTACCCGCGCCTCTTCCGTCAGTTCCCGATATGCACGGCTCTTCGCCGAAATGAAGTGAAGCCTTGGCGATTTTTAGTCCTTTCACCGAACACGCACCGACAGATTTTTCACGGTCAATGCGGCAGTTTCTCGGGCATAATGTACATGAAGACAGCGGCATATGAATTTCTCCCTTAAAAAACCGCCCCGGCTGAGGGGCGGTTATAATGTTTAGTTGCTGTTATTCCGATGTAGTTGTATCGGAAGAGCTTTCGGCAGAAGTATCACTTTCCGTCTTCGACTCTGCTGAGCTTTCATCGGCTGTATCCGATGATGTGCCCGATTCCTCAGTCGATGAGGTATCCTCTTCCTTTGTGATATTCAGCTTATCGTAGTCATATTCATATCCTACGGCGTTGCGCCATTCTTCAATAGCGCTGTTGGTCGTTTCGCTCTGACGTGATGAAAGCAGTTCGTCCTTTACCGTAGCCTTGTACTCGGTAAGCTCTTCATCCGTAACAGTCGCCTTGCTGTCATACTTGATGATATAATATCCGCCGTCTGTGGGGATAAGTCCGCTCACATCACCGGGATTTTTAAGATCAAATACACCGTTGTAAAGCTCCTCGGAAAGTCCCTCTTTGTTGTTCAGAACAAGGGTCGTCTGACCTGCCGTATCCTCACTGTAGGCACTGCTGTATTCCTTGATTACCGCGTCAAAATCCGCACCGTCGGCTGTAGCCTTTTCCAGTGCAGTTTCAGCCTTGCTCTTTATCTCGGCAAGCTTTTCGTCACGCATCTTGTCGATCTCGGCATCGTCCGCACCGCTCTCGTTTCTGGCGGCATTTATTTCGGCATAATCCGATGAAGGGATAGAAACTACGATATATTTTATTCTTCTTGCGTCATCGGGTATCCAGACCTTCTGATACTCTGAGTCGTTCGCGTAATCGGATGCACTCTTTTCATAAGTTTCCTTGGCTTCCTTCGTGAGCTTTGTGATATAATCCTCGACCTCAGCGTCCGTAACGGTGATATCCTTTACAAGATAATCGTTTACCTTCTTCTGGATAGCGGTATTTGTCTGCCACTTGAGAAATATTTCCTCCGTCAGTCCGAAGCCCGAAATATACTCATTGAAAAGCTCTTTTTCCTTTTCAAGTATCTTTTCGTCATTAGCACTGTCTACCGTCGATGTTTCATCGGTGCTTATACCGAGAGCCTCCTTTGCCTTTGTTTCAAAAGAAGCGTACCAGTCTTCAAGATTTTTAAGATATGTCTCCTCAACGGTTTTCATTTCTTCTTCGGAAAGCTGATCCAGTCCGAGCTCGCTCGCCTTTTTCATTATGAGCTTCTCATTTGTCAGCATATCTATTATGTTCTGTCTGTAGTACTGAACATATGAAGCATACGCGGAGTTTGTTTCATCAAGTCCGTAATTGGTGATAGTAAAAGAGTATTCGGAATAGAAATCCTTGAACTTTATCTGATAATATTCCTTGTCCTCGTCCGAAAGCGAATCGACTGTAGTCCACGCCACGATATCATCATCGCTTGCAGTCCATATATTTTCCGTACTTGTAGTGTTATCACTGCCCGACGATGTAAGAATGCTGTCACTGCAACCGGTGAATATCATCGCACACGCGAGTATTGCAGCAACCGCTGCTGTTCTTTTCTTCATTTTTATACGATCCTTCCTTATTTTACGCAGTAGGATATTTGTGTAAATTGCATAACGTACTGCTGTATCTATATAAGTATATCACAAATTTAAAAAAAATCAAAACAATTTTTCAAAAAAGAGGGTGAATTTTCTGTGAAAATGTGTTATACTTATATCGAATATGATGAGATCACTGTGCTGACGCGCATTTATCTCAAGAATTCATTGGAGGTACAAACAGTTGAAAAAGCTTTCTAAATACATAAAACTTCTCGCACTTGGCATGGCGGCGGTAATTACGCTATGCGCCTGCTCCGGCGATAATTCAAGCTCGTCGGACGCTTCTTCTGTGCCGGAATATGTACAGGACACTTCCGCAAAGGTCGGATATGTCTATAATGAAGAGGTTTCGCACGACAATATGACATATATGTTTGAAAAGAGCCGTAAGGATATTGAAAATGCCCTCGGACTTGAAACCTGCTATGTTGACGGCGTTGCGGTATCACAGTTTGAAGATGCGGTAAAGGCACTTAAAAACGAGGGTTGTAAGATTATCGTTTCCGCTTCTCATGTTTTTGCAAACTCAGCTCTGAGCTATGCGAAAAAAGATAAGGAAGTATATATGCTGAGCTACGGCGGCACGGCATCGCTTACAAATCTAACCACTTTCCGTCCTAAGCTCTACCAGCCGTCATTCATCTGCGGCACTGTGGCGGCATGGAACTCTACCTCGCACAAGATAGGAATAGTAGCAGACGACCTTATGTACTGCTCAAACGGCGTTATCAATGCATTTATTCTCGGCATTCAGCAGATATACAAGGAGCGAGAGACCGATGTTGAAATAATCTATGCCGAAACAAAGGCACAGACAGAGCAGGCTGTAAACACGCTTGAGGGCAAGGGCTGTGATGTGATCTTCTCATACCAGTCAAACGATCACTGTATGTACTATTGTGATTCGATCGGTATGAAATCAATAGGCTTTACAAGTGATATGGCTTATTCAGCCCCGAAATACGGACTTGTCGGCTACTACCTCAACTGGGCGACATACATCACCGACACGGTCAGAACCTGCATAAACGACAACTATATAGCGGAAGATTACATAGGCGGCTTCAGCGAAGCCTTTGTAAAGCTCACACCGTACTCTGCCGCCTGCAAAAAGGAAACGCTGACTATAGCCGACACCCTTTACGACTATGTAAAGAAAGGCAAGGCGAAGATATTTGAGGGCGAGATACGCGATAAGGACGGTCTTGCGAGAGTAGGTGCAGGTGCAACACTTGACGATATGCAGATACTCGCGATGGATTATCTCGTGTATGGCGTAACGTATGTAGATAATATGATCGACCCTGTACCTAACCCCGTAACCTCTGACCTGACTGTCAAAACGGAGTACGTTTCATAAAAATGATAGCACGTGTAACGGCATCTTAGATGCCGTTATTTTTTTGCCTTGACATTTGTTCTATTTTGAACTATAATAAAATTGTTCAAAATAGAACTAAAGGAGCTTTATATGACTATAAATCAATTTTGGGAATTTATCCTCCTGCTTGAGAAAGAATACATCTCGTACCGCAAAAAAATCATGAACAGGTTTTCCCTGTCGGCGGCAGAAACGGATATACTTATGTTCCTGTCAAACAACCCGCAGTATGATACCGCCGCGGATATCTCAAGGATACGAAAAATACCGAAGTCGCAGGTATCGACCTCGGTAAAATCGCTGTGTGAAAAAGGCTATCTGCATACCGACTACAAAGACAACAACCGCAAAAGCATACATCTGAGCTTATCAGAAAGCGCATTATCGGTCGCGGAATACGGAAAAACGGTGCAGGGTGAATTTGCGGCTCTGCTCTTTTCGGGATTTACTGAAGAAGAAAAGACAGAATTTGAAAAGCTACATATAAAAATAGCCGACAACATCAAAAGAATAAAGGAGCAGTGAATATGGAATATGTAATTACCGTTTTGGTGTGCCTGTTTGCAGGTATCGGCGCGGGGCTCGGCACAGGTTTTGCGGGTATGAGCGCGGCGGCTGTGATAACCCCACTGCTTGTAACGTTTCTCGGCATTGAGCCTTACACTGCGGTCGGCATAGCGCTTGCGTCCGATGTCCTTGCGAGTGCGATTTCCGCATATACTTACGGCAAAAACAAGAACCTCGACATTAAAAACGGCATTGTAATGATGGTAACGGTGCTTATTTTCACGGTTGTCGGAAGCTATGTTTCAAGCCTTGTGCCGTCGGTCACAATGGGTAACTTCTCCGTGTTTATGACCCTTATCCTCGGTATAAAATTCATTGTAAAGCCCGTTATGACCACAAAAGCCGATATGGCAGCTGTGTCGGCAAGGTCGAGGATCATAAAATCCATAGTATGCGGAACTATAGTGGGCTTTATCTGCGGCTTTATCGGAGCCGGCGGCGGAATGATGATGCTTCTGCTGCTTACATCGGCTATGGGCTATGAACTGAAAACCGCAGTCGGCACAAGCGTATTCATTATGACGTTTACAGCACTGACAGGCTCGATATCGCACTTTGCGATAGGCGGTATGCCCGATGTACTGCCGTTTGTCCTGTGCATTATATTCACGCTGATATTTGCAAGGATAGCCGCAAAGATCGCCAACAAGGCAAGCGCACGGACGCTTAACCGTGTTACAGGCATTATACTTGTGATCTTAGGCGTGGTCGTACTGGGATTTTCGTTTATTAACTGAATGATAATGTACTGGCTTAGATATACACAAAAGCGGAGCGCCGAAGCGCTCCGCTTTGATCTTTATTTCTTTGTCTTGTTTTGTGACGCCGCCTGAGGAGCTGAACTGCATCCGTGGCACTGGGCACAGTGTCCGCTGCAACCGCCTACACAGCCGCCACAGGTGAACTTGCCCTTTTTCTTGTCACTTACAAGCTTGTGAATGATCAGTATGACCACTGCAAGTAAAATTACCGCTACGATTATTGAACCTATGATAGGATCCATAAAGATCACTCCTTTTTATTTCTGAAATAAGATCTTACTTTGAAACCTTAACCTTAACGCCGAGCTTCTTGCTCTCCTTGTAAGGACGAACGAGAAGGTAGATAAGAGCGGCAAGGAGAAGAACTGCAACGATAAGACCGATGATATCGCCGGCACCTGCAAGAGCACCTGTGAAGAGCTTACCGAAGTAGTTGATCATAAGAGCGATTACATAAGCGAAACCGCACTCATAACCGATTGCGAACCAGAACCACTTAGCGTTGTTCATTTCACGTTTGATAGCACCCATAGCTGCGAAGCAAGGAGCGCAGAGGAGGTTGAATACGAGGAATGACATACCGGTTACTGTTGTGAAGCTTGCAGCAAGTGTCTGCCATACAGTAGCGTCGCCGCTTCCGTAGAGGATACCCATTGTTGCAACGATGTTTTCCTTTGCAACAAGACCTGTAACAGTCGCAACAGTTGCCTGCCAATCGCCCCAGCCAAGAGGAGCGAATATCCAGCAGATAGCCTTACCGATATTAGCTAAGATACTGCAATCCATCTGTTCTTCAGAGAGCATCTGGAATGTACCGTCTACCCAGCCGAAGAATGATGTGAACCAAACTACGATAGTTGAAAGGAGGATGATTGTACCTGCCTTCTTGATGAATGACCAGCCACGCTCCCACATTGAACGGAGTACATTGCCTACTGTAGGAATGTGGTAAGCGGGAAGCTCCATAACGAACGGAGCAGGATCGCCTGCAAACATCTTTGTCTTCTTAAGAATGATACCTGAAACAATGATTGCCGCCATACCGAGGAAGTATGCGCCTGTTGCGATCCAGGGAGAACCGCCGAAGATAGCACCTGCAATCATTGCTATGAACGGCTGCTTAGCGCCGCAGGGGATAAAAGTTGTTGTCATGATCGTCATACGACGGTCACGTTCGTTTTCAATTGTTCTTGATGCCATGATGCCGGGGATACCACAACCTGTACCGACAAGGATCGGTATGAATGACTTGCCTGAAAGACCGAACTTTCTGAAGATACGGTCAAGTACAAATGCGATACGAGCCATATAACCGCAAGCTTCAAGGATAGCAAGCAGAATGAACAGTACGAGCATCTGAGGAACGAAGCCGAGGACTGCACCTACACCGGCGATGATACCGTCAAGGATAAGACCCTTTAACCAGTCAACGCAGTTTACAGCGTCAAGACCCTGTTCAACAAGTACGGGGATACCGGGTACCCAAACACCGTAGTTTGCGGGATCGGGCTCTTCAAATGCTTCTTCGCCGCCGTCTTCGAAATACTTAACAGCGTCAAGATAAGTGATACCGAGTGTTGAATCTTCATCGGCATCTGCGGGGATCTCACTGTAGTAAACTGTAAGCTGGCTTACTTCAAGTGTTTCCTCATCTTCAACGTCGATCTGAACTGAGGGGTTTTCGCCTTCGGGCTTGTATGCCTTGAGTGTTGCCAGAGCGGCAGCAGCGTCAAAGTCGTCGCCGTCAGCTTCGATCTTGTCTGCAAGGCTTACTTCTTCTGTTTCGCCGTCATCATTTGTAGCTTCAAATGTAACGAAACCGTCAATTGCGCTCATAGCGTCTGAGTAAGCGCCTGATGCGTCTTCATAATCGGCAGAACCTATGCTGAATAAGTGCCAGCCGTCACCGAACAGTCCGTCGTTTGCCCAGTCTGTAGCAGCAGTACCAACTGTTACCATTGAGATATAGTAAACGAGGAACATAATTACTGCGAATATCGGGAGAGCCGCAAAACGGTTTGTAACGACCTTATCGATCTTATCCGAGGTTGTCAGCTGACCTGCCGATTTCTTCTTGTAGCAGCCCTTGATGATCTCTGCTATGTAAACGTATCTTTCGTTTGTGATAATGCTTTCTGCGTCATCGTCAAGCTCTTTTTCAACGTTCTTGATGTCTTCGTCAATGTGAGCCATTACCGAGCTGTCAAGGTTCAGCTTTTCGATAACCTTATCGTCACGCTCAAAGAGCTTGATTGCGTACCATCTCTGCTGCTCTTCGGGCATTGAGTGTACAGCGGCTTCTTCGATATGTGCGATAGTGTGCTCTACGGGGCCTGAGAATGTGTGCATAGGAACTGTCTTGCCGTTCTTTGCGGCTTCAACTGCTGCGTCGGCAGCTTCCTTGATGCCTGTGCCCTTAAGAGCAGAAATTTCAACTACCTTGCATCCGAGCTCTCTTGAAAGCTCTTCAATGTTTATCTTATCGCCGTTCTTCTTTACGATATCCATCATATTGATGGCAATTACAACAGGAATGCCGAGCTCTGTCAGCTGTGTTGTAAGGTAAAGGTTTCTTTCGAGGTTAGTACCGTCGATGATATTCAGGATAGCATCGGGGCGCTCTTCGATAAGATAGTTTCTTGCAACTACTTCTTCAAGTGTGTAGGGTGACAGTGAATAAATACCGGGTAAGTCGGTGATTACTACGCCGTCGCTCTTCTTGAGCTTACCCTCTTTCTTTTCAACGGTAACACCGGGCCAGTTACCAACGAACTGGTTTGAACCTGTGAGAGCGTTGAACAATGTGGTTTTGCCGCAGTTAGGGTTACCTGCGAGCGCGATCTTAAGACTCATTAAGATTGTTCCTCTCTTTCTGTAAACGGCTTAGCTTGCGCTAACCCATTTTGTTAAGCGTTTAAATTCAGGTCGTAGGCTTATTCAACCTCAACCATTTCGGCATCGGCCTTTCTGAGTGAAAGCTCGTAGCCTCTTACGGTTACTTCAACGGGATCGCCTAAAGGTGCTACCTTACGAATGTAAACCTCAACACCCTTTGTAAGACCCATATCCATAATTCTGCGCTTGATCGCGCCTTCACCGTGCAGCTTAACCACCTTGACGGTTTCGCCGACAGTTGCCTGCTTTAATGTCTTCATCAGTTTTCCTCCTCTATCCTCTATCATAAGAATCATATCATGATTCTTTGTGCCATTTCCTTGCTTATCGCAACTCTTGCTTCTTTTACGTTTACGATAAGATTTCCGTTTACTGTTGTAACGACCTTTACGTTACCGCCGACTACAAAGCCTAAGTTTTCAAGATGCTTCTTGACCTCGGGACTTCCGCCGATCTTCTTTATGATGTTTTCTTCTCCTTCAGATGCGAGTACCAGCGGCATCATAGAACGTCATCCTCTCTTTTGCTCGGACTAAAAAGTAAATTCTGATCCGATTAGCAGGTGCTAATCGGATTAGAATGTACTAACCTCACTATTAAATAAAAGGTTAGCACTTGCTAACAAAAAATATTTTACTCACCCTCGGGCAATTTGTCAAGCAAAATTGATAATGCTAAAGCGGATTACAAAAAGTTTGTTTATTCTAACTTAAATCGTTAGCACTATCTAACCGCCGATTTGTGTATTTTCCCGAAACAGGATTTACAAGTGTTGCATATACAGGTAAATGCAGAATGTAAAGTTAAGGTAAAAATCTTTAGTCGGCTTGTAAAAAACTATTTTATAAAAGTGCGCACGGCTCATTTTTTAGTATGTGGAGAAAGTCTGGCTTTAGTGTGCTTCTGTTATACTGTTTTAGTAATTTACATTGTTAGCAGGCTACCGATAGTGCCTTTTGTCAGATAGCACTTCTCGGGTTCGCTATTCCATTTGATGACGTTGCTACTATGTGTGAGGGA
>DJPL01000037.1:28275-28419 GCA_002437415.1 Ruminococcaceae bacterium UBA6413
GGAAGAGAGGAAGGCGCTCCAAAGGCGCTTTCCCCTCTCCCCTTAGGTTTTCTCCCTAATCAGTTATTCCTCTTGAGCAACGAGAGGAGCGGGAGCATTGCTTTTGCAATGCTCAGTCACTCATCCCACTTTCCTGACCTCTCT
>DJPL01000037.1:28457-54723 GCA_002437415.1 Ruminococcaceae bacterium UBA6413
AAAGGGGTGTTGGCGATAAGACACACAAACGATTGCGTTTAAAAAGCCGCCGTAAGCGGGACGCTCCGCTCTGTTCGACCCAGGGGGCTGTACAGATATCTCAGGATAGTGCGTTTTTTGGAAGTTTCGGTGACAGTGCAGTTGCACAGATACACTCACGAAATTATCAATACCTTGGCTGTGCGGAAACTGTTTTCAGCGATGTTAGCTGTATTTCATTGTACTGCCGCATTGTTTTTATCAACTCTAACAATTTGATATAGTTACTATCATCTTCTCTTTTCGTAGGGGCGGTGGCTTACCCCGCCCGTTACACCGACCTCTGACTATTTATCAAACTTTTTAATCTATCAAATATCTACTGTAATGAAAAACTATTATGATGTAAATTCCTTTTAAATTGCTACCGATAATCACATCGATATTTCGGGAGGGGCAAGCCCCTCCCCTACGAAAAGTTATGCACGAAGCTACACATTCTCAGGATAGTGCGTCTTTTGAAAGTTTCGGTGACAATGCAGTCGTACGAAAATTATATTCCGCACCCAAAAAAATTTTCAGCCTGCCTATTGACATTCAAAAAACGTTGTGCTAAAATCATAACAGCGTTATGAAACAGTGTTATGAATATGAGGTAAGAGTATGGCAAAGCAGATAGAAGGCGTATACGATAAGCTGATAGAGTGTGCAAAAGCGGAGTTTCTCGAAAAAGGCTTCACTGACGCTTCCCTGCGCACTATAGCAAAGGATGCCGATACAAGTACAAATTCGATCTACGTCCGTTTCGGTGACAAGGCGGGATTATTTGACGCTATTGTAAAGCCTCATTACGAGTTTGTTATGAACAGATACATAAAAACCCAGACAGAGTTCCGCGACTTGCCTGCCGATGTTCAGCATAACAGCGTCGGAGAGGCATCTGGCGACTGTCTTCATGACATTCTCGAATATTGCTATGCTCACCTTGACGAAATGCGACTTATACTTGTCCACAGTGCAGGTACAAAATACGCGGGTATGGTGGACGAAATGGCGGAAATGGAGGTACAGGCAACGCACGCCTATCAGCAGACCGCCGAAAAAGCGGGCTATACCATGCACAGTGTCGACCTGCACCTTGAGCATATTATCGCAACGGGAATGTTCAACACTTTCTTTGAGCTGGTAGTACACGATATGCCTTTTAACGAGGCTGAGATCTATCTTAAGGAAATGCGCGATTTCTACACGGCAGGCTGGCTTAAAATAATGGGGCAGTCCTGAGCATAACAAGTAATACGCATAGGAGCTTTGCTTTTATGCGTTTAATTACGATATGCAGTTAGCGTTTTCTAACTGAAATTTCTAAATTTTCTTTTTCGGAGGGATCATTTTGAAAAAGCAATCAAACCTTTCAAGACTGACGGCTTATGCCGGTAGCCGAAAGATACTGCTGTACCTTTCGTGGATACTGTCGGCAATAAGCGCGGCAATGGCACTTATGCCGTTTATTCATCTGTGGCTGATAGTAAAACAGCTTATTGAGGTAAACCCCGACTTCTCCAAGGCAACCGACATTGCTGCTAACGGCTGGGCGGCTGTGTTATGGGCTATCGGCTCAATGCTTATCTACATATGTGCTCTTATGTGTTCTCACCTCGGCGCATTCAGGGTAGCCACGAACCTCAGAACAGCGGTTCTGACCCACCTTACCAAGCTTCCGATCGGCACTATTGAGAAGATAGGAAGCGGTAAGCTCAGAAAAACAATAAACGAAGCTCCCGGCGCTTCGGAAACCTACCTTGCGCACCAGCTTCCCGACAAGGCGGGCTCAATAGCAACACCTGTTGTAATGCTTGTTTTCCTGTTCATATTCGACTGGCGGCTCGGTCTTATAAGCCTTATACCGGTAGTTGCCTCATTCCTTATAATGATGAGTATGACCGGTAAGGAAATGCAGAGAAAAATGAAAGAGTATCAGAATGCGCTTGATGATATGTCAAACGAGGCGGTAGAGTACATAAGAGGTATCCCGGTCGTAAAGACCTTCGGACAGACCGTGTTCTCATTCAAAAAGTTCAAGGCGTCTATTGACCGCTACGGTGAATGGGTAATTGCGTACACAAAGCAGATGCGCTTACCTATGATATTCTACACCACCGTAATAAACGGCATATTCGCTTTGCTTATCCTTGCAGGCATAATCTTCACGCAGGGCGGAGTTGAAGGTACATTCCTGCTCAACCTGATATTCTACATTATCTTCACCCCGATAATCGCGACAACGCTCACAAAGATAATGATGTCAAGCGAAAACGAGATGATAGTAGCCGACGCTTTCAGCAGAATTGATATAATTTTCAACGAAAAGCCGCTTTCCGAGGGCTCGGGCACAGCTCCCGCCGACAGCTCGGTAGAATTTAAAGATGTCACATTCTCGTATGATAAGAAAAACGATGTGATAAAAGGCGTTTCGCTTAAAGTCGAGCCGGGACAGACGGTTGCGTTTGTCGGACCGTCAGGCAGCGGCAAGACAACACTTGCCGAGCTCATTGTGCGCTTCTTTGACACGGATAAGGGCGAGGTGCTTGTCGGCGGCAGTAACGTAAAGGATATACCTAAAAACACGCTTATGGATACGGTTTCCTTTGTATTCCAGAACAGCAGGCTTATTAAGGGCACTATCTACGAAAACGTGCTTATGGGTCGTCCTTTCGCTTCACACGAGGAGGTCATGGCGGCACTCGCAAACGCGCAGTGTATGGATATAATCGAAAAGCTCCCCGACAGAGAAAATACCGTGATCGGCACAAACGGCATATATCTTTCGGGCGGTGAGCAACAGCGAATAGCGATAGCAAGAGTAATGCTGAAAAATGCACCTGTTGTAATAATGGACGAAGCAACGGCATTCGCCGACCCCGATAACGAGGTCAGGGTACAGCAGGCTATGAGCAAGCTGTCCGAGGGCAAAACCGTTATAATGATTGCCCACAGACTGACGACCGTACTCGGTGCGGACAAGATATTCGTACTCAGCGACGGAAAAATCGCCGAAAGCGGTACTGCCGCAGAGCTTACCGCAAGCGGCGGAATGTTTGCCGATATGCTGAGCGAGTATGAAACATCGGCTGACTGGAAGGTAAAGGAGGCAAACGTATGATAGAGAAGCTTATGAGAAAATACGCGCTTTCAAGGCAGGGCGCTAAAGACCTTATAAAAGGCTGTCTTGCCTGCGTATTACAATATCTTTCATTTATGCCGCCTGTCGCACTGCTTTATTTTATGGTAAGTGACCTTATGGCAGGCACGATAACGGGAGGAAGAATATGGTTCTATATTATCGGCATAGTGCTCTGCCTTGCGTTTATCGCATTCGCAACGGTAATACAGTATAACAGCACATACTTTGCAACATATACAGAGAGCGGAGTAAGAAGAATAACGCTTGCCGAAAAGCTCAGAAAGCTTCCCCTCTCATTCTTTGCAAAGCGTGACCTTGCCGATCTAAGCTCGGCATTTATGGCGGACTGCGCTTTCCTTGAAACGGCGTTCTCGCACTTCATACCCGAGCTTTTCGGCTCGTTGATCTCAACCGCACTTATCGCACTTTCACTGTTTATATTCGACTGGAGAATGGCTCTGGCGGCATTCTGGGTCGTTCCCGTTTCGTTCATCATAGTCATTTCGTCAAAGAAGCTACAGAAAAATGCTGCCCGCAGGACTATGAAATCAAAGCTCGACTGTGCAGACGGCATTCAGGAGTGTATCGAAACGATCACCGACCTCAAGGCAAACAATGCGGAGGATAAATACCTCGAGGGCGTAAAGGAAAAGATAAAAGCCGTAGAACACAGCACAACAATGGCTGAGTTTACTACAGCGTCCTTTGTTACCTCTTCTTTCACCGTGCTTAAGCTTGGCATAGGCACTGTCGCTCTTACAGGCGGTATGCTGATAGCAGGAGGAGAGATCAACCTGCTGACATTCTTTATGTTCTTACTTGTCGCATCACGTCTTTATGAACCGTTACAGGGAGCTTTGCAGAACCTTGCCGCAGTAATCAGCGCCGATACAAATATAGCACGAATGAACGAAATTCTCCTGCACGACGAACAGAAGGGCACAGATAAGCTCACAAACAACGGCTGTGATATCCGTTTCGATGATGTAAGCTTCTCGTATAAGGACGGCGAAAGCATACTGCATAACGTAAGCTTCACCGCAAAGCAGGGCGAGGTGACCGCTCTTGTAGGACCCTCGGGCGGCGGTAAAACCACCGTTTCAAGACTTGCCGCACGCTTCTGGGATGCTGATAACGGCAAGGTCACAGTCGGCGGTATGGACGTTTCAAAGGTCGACCCCGAAACACTGCTTTCGCTTTACTCAATAGTATTCCAGGACGTTACGCTGTTTGATAACACGATACTTGAAAATATCCGTATAGGCAGAAAGGACGCGACCGACGAAGAAGTGATCGCCGCCGCAAAGCTCGCAAACTGCGATGAATTTGCAGATAAGCTCCCCGACAAGTGGAACAGTATGATAGGCGAAAACGGCTGTGAGCTGTCGGGCGGCGAACGTCAACGTATATCGATAGCAAGAGCGTTCCTTAAAAATTCTCCGATAATACTTCTTGACGAGGCTACCGCTTCGCTCGACGTTGAAAACGAAACGCTTATCCAGTCGGCATTATCCCGCCTTATCAAGGATAAGACCGTTCTTGTAATTGCCCACCGTATGAGGACCGTTGCGGGCGCTGACAAGATAGTCGTTCTTGCAGACGGCACAGTCGCCGAGCAGGGCTCGCCCGATGAGCTTTACAAAAACGGCGGTATCTATACCGAAATGGTGGATAAACAGCTTAAGGGAAGCACATGGTCGATAGCATAATAATATAACTAAGCACTATAGCAAATCTGACCCGACAGGATAAAACCTGTCGGGTCTTGTGTTTATGCGGGTTCGCAGATACTATTTCACAAAATTCCGCTGTTTTCAAGCCCGAATTTCACAAAATTCCGCCGTTTTTAAGCTATATTTTCACAAAATTCCTTGATTTTCGGCGTGATTTTTCACATTTTTCCGAAACGCTTTTGATTACCGCCCTTGTTTTTTGCAAAGAATTACATACAAAACCCGTTTTCTGCCCTAAAAAACGTCCCTATATCGAAATAAGTCTTGAAATTTACGGCGATTTAGTATAAAATATAATAAGTAATGCTGTAAAATAAACGTTTGCGTTTTGCAAAACTGAAAGGAAAGCAAATGGAAAAAGTAATCAACTTTTTAACAAATAGATGGTTTAAGCTCGGCGTGTCCGTGCTGTCGCTCGGCTACCCGGTATTCCTCGGATTTGTGGCATGGCTTATGATGGGCTATTATCTTGAGCCTACACATCAGGGCGCGCTTGTAACAACATATATCTTCATAAACCTTATATTCTTCGGACTTATGCTGTTCACAAGAAAGCAGATAATAACAAGGATAGTCGCAATGATATCGCCGTTTATCGCCTTTGCGATACTGCTGTTCGGCTTCGGTAACTGGTTTGCGGCTATACCGCCGATCGTTGTAAGTGTACTTATCTTCTTCCTTTCCGGTATGGGCGAAACCACTAAGATAGTCCTCGGCACTATCTATCTTATAATGTATGTTGTCGGTATACTTGTATACCTCACGTTCAAGATGCTGTTCGGAAACATCACACTTATGGACGTAGACCTTTCAAGAAGAAGCACAAGCTACCGCTACTCCCCCGACAAGCAGTACAGAATAGTGCTTTATGTTGACCCCGAGAGTGACGCAAGCCGTTCCGTATCCTTCTATCTTGAACAGACTGACGGCGATATCAGCCTTCCGTTCCTTGAATGCAGAAACGCTATGAACGCACTTCACATAATCACCTCGGACTACAACAAGCCCGCCGATGTAACGTGGAAAGACAAGCACACTCTCTATGTTGACGGAAGAAAGCGCGAATTTAACTTCGACGCAGTCGCAGACGATACGACCGCAGAAGAAGACTATTGATCGGAACAAAAAAAGAAAGGATATGCGGATATGAGCATAAGACGTACAGTAAACCTGACAGGCATAAATTCAAGCAAAATATATACGCTTAGCTATCCGCAGTCTGTCCTGAGGTTTGCAGATTACGACTTTTCGGGCTTTATAAAGCGTTGCACGGACTACTGCAAGCGCTGTATGGCAAGCGGTGAATACCGCCTTGAGGATATAGTCGCACTGCGTAACTCTCTCGGCGCGTGCTACAAATATGTAGAGGCAAATATCCACGGCGTATACGAAAAGGCTGTGCAGGATCTGTTCATCGAGTACATTTGCAGAGAAAAGGGTCTTGGCATATCCTCGCTGTGGAACGAGCTGATAAACGCAAAAAATCCCTTTGAAAAGCTTATATTCACAAGGCTTACCGAATACCGTCACAACAAGGCGGTAAACCGTTGGGTGAGCCTTCTTCAGCTTCAGGAATATGCGAAACGTAAGATAGATTTTGTATTCGGTGAAAAGGTAACGCTTGAGCAGGCATACGCAAAGCGTGATTATTTCGACCTTACCTTCAGCGTAGCCGCAAACGAGATGGGGTACCCCTCGGAGTGCTTTACAGCCGCAAAGGTATACACAGTCGGCAGACTGCCCTCGGCACCGTTTATAACCTCCAATATCTCAAAGGCTATAGCAGGCTCTGCTCTGCCCGAGATCGATTATGACGATGCGGTACACCGTCCTTTTTCATCGATGCACTCCGACAGCGAAGCGATGGACGTGTTCGCTAAGATCAAGAATTATATCCCGGAAAAGCCCGACTCAGTGCTTAACACCATCATAACAACAATGCGTTCTCTGCCGAAAAAGGTATATGTTTCCGACAGCCTTAAAGCAGTCATCGACCTTGAGATCGACCTCCTGCTTGAAAGCGGAGGAATATTACAGCACTGTGCGCGTTGCGGCGAATACTACCTGCGCGACAAGGACTATGATCACGATTACTGCGATAAGGCTCAGCCGGGCGGACGTACCTGTCTTGAGCTGAGCACCGCTACCCCGCCGAGGACGGCAGAAGAGATAAAACAGCTTGAGGATATGACAAAAGAGCTGTACACATATATGTCAAAGCGCATAAATGTTGACCTGACACAGCGCGACTTTGCCGAATGGTATCAGAGCTTTATGGCGATAAAGGAAAGCATACTGCACAATACGCTGAGCGTAGCGGAATTCCGCGAGTTTGAGAACTATTCTCACGACCTGCACTTCGCGCCTGTAAAGCCGCCCGAGCCTGCCGTTGAAAAACAATCTCAGACAGCGACTGACGATAAACAAGGCAACGCTCAAAAGCAGCCCAAGGTAAAGCCGTTCGTATTTGAGCGTGTAGACCGCAGTGTGCTTTACGAGCAGGAAAAGCGCCGCAGAAAGCAGGAGCAGGAGCGTGAAATGCTCGAACGCGAACAGGAAAGAATGTCGGCACAGCCGCCCGATCAGATACCCGATACAACGCCGAAACAGCCTGTGCACGTTATGAAAGCGGAAGAAGCGGAAAGCCTTGATGTGACCGTGTTTGACAATCCGTTTGACGGCGCGTTTGAAGAAGAGATATCAAAGCTTGAAAAGGTCACATCAAATCACGACTTCAAGCCTCTTGACGATATTTTCAGCTTTGGCTCCTTTGACGAACCCGAAGCTGATACACCGCATACAGATACAGACAGCAATGCATATAACAAGCCTGCTCCCGACAGGAAAAGCAAGGCGGCGGTAGATACCGGCTTTGCGGGTGAATTTGCAAAAGCGGACTATAATATCAGAAAAACAGCTACTCCAAAAAGCAGCTATGCCGCAAATATGTACAGACACACAGTCGAAACAACGCAGTCCGAGCAGTCCGACGACCTTACAGAGCTGTACCCCGAAATACGCAGTGACGGCGAGCGCCTGACCTCGGACGACTTTGACATACTTCCGTCATCGCCGCTCCCGGAGATATCCGAAAAGGCAGAAAAGCCTGCCGAAATAAAGCTCCCCGAGCCGAAGCGTGAGCAACCCGGTCACGCCGCACCCGTCATAAAGCTTGACGCGCCGAGCATAGACGACCTTACCGACAGCGAGGATATACCGGGCTCGGACAAGCGCAGACGTTCGGACAGCGCAGTAAGCAGAAGTACAGCAAAGCGCCTGCTTGACGGCATAATAAAGCCGACAAAGATACGCAATCCGTTCATAGACGAAAATGATGATGAATAAATACGAGCTTAAAAGGATACTGCTTGATTTCTTCTTTCCTAACCGCTGTCCCGTGTGCAATAAGGTCATAGGCAGAATGGACTATATCTGTAACGACTGCACGGACAAGCTTCAATACATCGGCAAGGAAGAAACGCTATGCGGCGGCAGACTTATCGCCGTGTGCAGATATAACGGCAATACCGAACCGATAGTCTTAGGCGCAAAGCGAAACCGTGACGGCGGTAAGATAAGCTTTATGGCGTATACGCTTATGCGGAAGATAACAGAAAGCTTTGACACACTCCCCGATATTATTCTCCCTGTGCCGATATACCGCACAGATAAAGTGAGAAAGGGCTACTGCCATACCGAAAAGCTATGCCGCGAGATAACCGAGCTTACGGGCGTACCGACAGTGACCGCGGTTTCAAAGATCAAAAAGACCGCTCAGCAAAAATCCCTCGGCAGAGAAAAGCGTCTCACAAATCTTAAAGGTTGCTTTGCCGTTACCGATGAGAGCGCTCTTAAAGGCAAGCACGTTCTTGTAATAGACGATGTGACCACAACAGGTTCAACACTTGCCGAGATATATCACACAATAGAAAACTGCGACCCTGCGGCAGTCGACTTTGCCGTATTCGCACGGACATAAAAATAACCGATGCCGCTTTTGGCATCGGTTTTCTTATTATCACTTCTCCCCATCGGGTCTGAACGTATGCTCCTTGAACGCTATACAGTTTCCTCCTATACGCTTTGCCGCATTCTGCGAGCGCATAGCCCTTTCATATATATCGTCATATGTATCGCCCGGCATACCTCTTGCGGCACTTACCGTGACCGTAATGCTGTGATAGCGCTGTGCCTCGGGGAACGGTATCTTCATATCCCTTATGGCGCTTCTTATCTCTTCGCAGAGCACTATCGCTTCTTTATCGGTCTTCACAGGCAAACAAACAAGTATCTTGTCACTTTCGTAACGGCAGGTTATATCCGTGCGCGATTTCGATATTATCTTGACGCAGTTTGCCACATTCGACAGCACCTCGTCCGACTTTTCAGTGCCGTACAGTCTGTTGTACTCCGCAAAGCTGTCTATATCGACAAGGAGCAGTGCAACACTGTTTCCCGTCCTTAATAGCTCTGTTGCCTTTTCTATGCCGTACGCCCTGTTATACAGATCGGTGCGGCTGTCCATGACCGCGGACATCTTCATTCTCTGTCTGTCGTCCTTGATGCGCTTTGAGTTTATCATTCTCGCCGTATAAAGGCTGTACATCGAGCATGAGATGAAAAATCCGAGGAGAGCAAGCCCCCACACGGTAAAGGGATAGTAGCCCGATACATCATTCATACAACAGAGTATCGTGTACCATATCGGGATAATTCCGAGAAAGAATGCCGACGCGGCAGGCGCAAACACCGGAACTGCGGCAAATACCATTATCGTCACCGCCGTCTGCGACAATCCCGACGCTCCCACGGCGCACCCCGTAACCTTTATGCAGTAGGATATAAGATACAGCCCCCAAAAGACATAAGGATAATATGACGGATATTTTCCGCTGAAATAAAATCCGAAGCCAACACCGCACACCGCAGTGAACAGTATAAGTATCTCTCCCGCTATCTCCGCCGAGCCGCCGTCCGTGATGATCCCCTCAAACACGACCGAGAGGAACGTACACAATATCATTATCAGCGCCGCTATCGGTATAATGCGGCAGTTATAGCGCGATATGCAAGCGTCAAGCAGGCTTTTTCCGCTCTTTCCCTCTATCTTCTGAGCGGAAAACTTCGCCGCAGTCGCCATAGGCAGACGGTTCTTTATTTCATTTGCTCCGAGTGAAAACAACTCTGTTACTTTCATTATTTATTATTCCTTTCGGGAATTATCCTCACCGTTACTACTTGTCGGTTCGGTGAAATTTCTTCCGCAATGCTCGCAGAAGGACGAATTTCCGTTTATCTTTGCGTGGCAGAACGGACACTCATCATAGTGCGCAAGCTGAACGCTTCCGTCATCAGCCGTATGAATCTCAATTTCAAGGTTATCCGTAAACAGACTCTTACGCTTTCTGAAATAGATATAGTTCAGCAGTGAAACCGCGCCGGATACGGCAACAGTGAGAATAACATTAGCGATAATGTTTCTCTGTACATCAGGATACATCGCAAGGTTGAGCATTCCGTTCATGTATTCGTCAATTCCTTTGATAACGGTGAATGATATAAGGAATGTTATTATCAGCTTATAAGCCGATGTCGTAAGCTCGCCCATCTTTATAAACACAAGCGCACACAGCACCAGAATATAAACTGTCATTATCATTTCCATTATTACTGAAGGAACGATCATTCCTGCCGCATCGGGGAAATTCTGCTGTACAGCGTTCATGATTTCGGGGTTTGCCATTGCAATTATAACTGAAATAATATTTATCACTGAAAATATGCCGAAGATTATATTGAGTATCATCGACACATATCTGAAAAATTTGAACCATCTCAGCGGCAGAGGATAATATTCCATTCTGCGGCGCACCATATCTTTTCTTGAAGCTTTTTCGTTGTTTACGTTTGTGTTTTCCATTTTGCTACGTCCTTTCAATCACTGAAAAGGCTCTTTCTGTTTTTGAAATATCTCAAATTCAAAGTGAGCCATACTGCCATAAATACTACTGAGAAAATTGCGAAAAGTATATTTGTTATGCTGACCTCATACCCTTCAATACCGTTAAACAGCACAAATCTGAAAAGCTCGCTTGCCGAGGTGCTGACTGCGTTTACCGCAGAGGTATAGATAAGGAAAAATTTAAGGAAGCCGTAAGCCCTTGTCGTCAGCTCCGAGAGCCTTCTGAACATTATCACGCAAAGCGGGATAACAGCCGCAAGCAGTACCGCCATTACGATATTATAAGCTACAAAGCCGGGTATCGCGGCGGCATTTGCACTTTTCTGCACGCTCTCGCTGAATGACGCAAATATCGATACAACGCACACTATAGCCGAGTAGCCCGACATAGTGGCTTGCAGTACCGTGATCACGGTCTTGAATATCCGAAACCATGTTATCGACAACGGGCAGTCATACAGCTTCTGATTTGCATAGCGTATTCTGTCACTGCGGTTTTTAACGATCGGCTTTTTCGGCTCTTTCTTGTACGAGCTGTTCTTCTTCTTTGCTTTTGACATCTCTTGTCGGATTCCTTTCGTTTGCCTGAAAACAGGATTATTTATCCGCCGCAACGGCTGTTTCAGCCTTTACGGAGTGTGCACAGGTCACATTAACAAGGCACTTTCTCGGACAGACTGATACGCACGTTCCGCACGAGGTACACTTGTCATAGTCGATAACGGCATGGTTATCCGCAACGACTACAGCGCCCTCGGGACACTTTTTCTCGCATATCTTACAGCCGATACAACCATTGGTACATACCGTTCTTGTGACCTTGCCGCTGTCCTTTGACGAACAACGCAGAGCGACTGTACTTGTTTCCTTTCTGAGAAAGATAAGGTGGTTCGGACAGGCGGTAACGCACTTTCCGCAGCCTCCGCATTTTGCAGGATCAACAACGGCAACGCCGTCTGTTATCGTGATCGCATCGTTACCGCAAACCGCCGCGCAGTCGCCGTATCCGGCACAGCCGAAGCGGCATTCACCCTTGCCGTTGTAGAACTTCTCGACAGCGGCGCATGATTTTGTACCGGTGAATGTAAATCTGTCCTTTGTAGCCTCTTCACAGCCGTTACAGCGTACAAAAGCCACCTCGCGGACAAACTCTCCGCCCTCAGCGCCCATTATCTCGTTTATCTTCTTCATAACCTCTGCGCCGCCCGGCTTACAAAGATTGGTCGGTGCGCCGTTATGAGCTACGGCGGCGGCATAGCCCGCACAGCCCGAATAACCGCAACCGCCGCAGTTTGCACCCGGGAGCACCTCGGTTATCTTCTCCTCGGTTTCGTCCGTCTTTACGGCAAGCACCTTTGACGCTATCAGCAGCAGTATACCCGAAAGTGCGCCGAAGCCGAGAAATATAAGTATAGGTAAAATATATTCTTTCATCGTCTTTCCTTTCGCTTAACCGCCGAAAATTCCGTCTACAACACCGCCGAAGCCTATAAAGGCAAGCGATACTATCGAAGCTGCCATAAGGGTTATCGGCGCACCCTGAAGCGCCTTGGGTATATCACAGCGTTCAAGTCTTGAGCGAACGCCCGAGAATATTATCATAGCTATCATAAAGCCAAGACCCGCGCCGAACGAGTTTACAACGCTCTCTAAAAGGTTGTAGTCCTTTGTAAGGTTGAGCAGTGTAACGCCGAGCACGGCACAGTTTGTCGTGATAAGCGGAAGATATACGCCGAGCGACTTGTAAAGCGGCGGCATATATTTCTTCAGCACCATTTCAACGAGCTGAACGAACACGGCAATGATAAGGATAAACGCTATCGTGTTCATATACTCTATTCCGAGCGGAACAAGTATACCGTAATAGATAGGATAAGTAACAAGGCTTGCGCACACCATTACGAATGTTACCGCCGCACCCATACCTATCGAGCTGTCGAGCTTCTTAGATACGCCGAGGAACGGGCAGATACCGAGGAATTTCGATAATACGAAGTTTTCGGTAAGTATGCCTGTCAGCAGTATTATCATCAGATTTTTTGCGATCTCCATTACTGCTCACCTCCGTTACTCTGTGCCTTGTCGCAGTTACCCGGGCAGCCTTCCGCATTGGGGCAGTTATGACAGCCGATCTCATGCGGCTTTTTCTTCATAAGGCGGTTTACTACAGCTATAACGACACCGAGCACGAAAAAACCGCCTGCGGGGAGAATAAACAGCGTCATAGGCTCTAATACATCGGGCATTATCGTAATGCCGAACCACTGTCCCGAGCCGAATATCTCACGCACAGAGCCTACAAGCACAAGCGTCAGCGTAAATCCGAGTCCCATTCCAAGTCCGTCCATTATTGACGGGAGCACCTTGTTCTTAGATGCGAACATTTCCGCTCTTCCGAGAATGATACAGTTTACTGTAATAAGGCTCAAATACATACCGAGGCTTGAATACACATCGGGGGCAAACGCCTGTAGCATAAGGCTTACGAACGTTACAAATCCCGCTACAATAACTATGTACGCAGGAAGTCTTACCGTATCGGGGATAACTTTTTTAAGCAATGAAATCACTATATTTGAACATACAAGTACAAACGTTGTGGAAAGCCCCATTCCAACGCCGTTTGCCGCCATTGTTGTAATGGCAAGTGTCGGACACATACCGAGAAGCATTACCATATTCGGGTTCTCTTTTATGAGTCCTTTGGTAAACTCTTTCCAGTTACTCATTCGGCTGTACCTCCTTATCCATCACCGAGTATGCCTTTACGGCAAGGTTTACGGCTTTTGCCATACCCTTTGAAGAAAGCGTAGAGCCTGTAATGCCCTGCACCTCGTTTTCGTTTTTCGGTTCTGACTTGACTATTGATATATCCGACTTAACGCCGTAAAACCTCTGTAGAAATGCGTCGTCGTTTATCTTTGAGCCAAGACCCGGAGTTTCGCCGAGTGCAATAATACTGATACCGCTTACCGCACCGTTTTCATCTATCGCTATCACAGCGTCTATACCGTCTGCCGCATAGCCGTCAACGACGGTTTCAAAAAGAAATGTGCCCTTTGTCTTGTTCTTTACTATCTTTGAGATATTGTCGAACTCTTCGCCGTCAAGCTTTGCGGCAGCCCTATCGGTGATAAGCGCATATTCGCCCTCGCCGTCTGCGGCGATACAGCCCGCTTTAAGGTCATCGGTAAGCACACCCGAGGTATCTACATAAGTCAGATTATATGTAACTATCAGCAGTGCGCAGATAAGCGTACAGATAACCGACAATACAAGAACAGGCTTTATTTTTTTCAGTACACTCATTTCTTGCCGCCTTTCTGCTCACTTACCGTACCGAATGCCTTAGGTACTGTGAAGCGGTCGATCAGCGGAGAGAGGATATTCATAAGCAGTATCGAGTACGACACGCCCTCGGGCATACTGCCAAAGCAACGTATAAGCATTGTCACAAGTCCGCAACCGATACCGAATATTATCCTGCCCTTTGTGGTGATAGGAGTTGTTGCATAGTCGGTAGCCATAAATATCGCACCGAGCAGAAGTCCGCCCGACAGCACAGATGCAAGCGCGCCCTCAAGGCTTCCTGTCGAGAATATCGACAGCACGAACACCGTACCGATAAAGCACAGCGGCGTTACAGGCGATATAACGCGTATCGCAACTAAGAAAATCCCGCCGATAAGCAGTGCCAATGCGCAGGTCTCACCGATACAGCCGCCTGTCGTTCCTAAAAACAGGTCTGTGAGCGATGCGGGAGTTTCGCTTACAAGAGGAGTAGATGTAGTTACTATCTCCCCTGTGTTACGATAGTAGAACGGCTCTGCCCATGTTGTCATATATGACGTGAACGACAGCATAAGCACAATTCTGCCCGTTATCGCAGGGTTTGCAAAGTTCTGACCGATACCGCCGAAGAACTGCTTTACTATAACTATAGCTGCAAAACAGCCTATTATCGCCATATAAAACGGCAGTGTTACCGGCAGGTTGAACGCAAGGAGCATACCTGTCACCACGGCGGACAGATCACTTATCGTGTTACTTCTCTTCATTATCTTTCTGCATGCCCATTCGAAAATCACGCAGGACGTACAGCATATTACTACCATTATGAGCGCTCTCAGACCAAAGATCCACACAGACGCAACAAGCGCGGGGAGCAGTGCTATAATAACGCTCAGCATTATCTTCTGAGTCGTGACACCGGACTTTATATGCGGTGACGGCTCTATTATAAGTTTAGACATATATTATACCCTTACTTTCCTTTCCTCGTTGACTGCTCGCGCAGAAATGCCTTTGCAAGCTGATTTTTCTCTGCAAGGTTGCGCTTTGCGGGACAGACGTAGCTGCACGCGCCGCAGTTGACGCAGAGGTTTACCTTCAGCTTTTCAAGTCTGTCTGCGTCTTTCATATCAAATGCGTGCTCAAGCTCTGTCGGCAGAAGATTCATACTGCACGCTCTAACGCACTTGCCGCAACGTATGCAGGCAGACGGCTCATATACGGGGCTGTCTGCGAACATCAGTACGGCATTATTGGTTTTGGAAAGCGGATAATCGGGGTCGAATGCACACGCACCCATCATAGGTCCGCCGAGTATTATCCTGTCGGGCTTATCGGAAAGCTCGGCATAATACACTATCTCGCCTATCGACATTCCGACGGGAACGATAAAGTTAGACGGCTTCTTTACTATATTTCCGTCAACGGTAATTCTTCTTTTTACAAGCGGCATACCTGTTTTTATGTACTGTGCGATAAACGCCGCAGTAGACGAGTTTACCACTATACAGCCGCTTGTGAGAGGCAACGTACCCTCTTTTACTATACGTCCGGTCGTGCTGAAAATAAGTGTTTTTTCAGCGCCCTGCGGATAGCTTGACTTAAGCGCCTTTACTGTGATATTGTCATACTTCTCGCAAAGCTTCGTCATCTTCTCGATAGCCTTCGGCTTATTTTTTTCAATGCCGATAACACACTTCGGTATCCCGAGGTATTTTAATATAAGCAGTACACCCTCAAGTACGTCCTCTCCCTCTTCCATAAAGCAACGGTAGTCGGAGGTGATATATGGCTCACACTCCGCGCCGTTTATTATAAGAAAGTCGGGCTGTTTTTCTTTAGGGTCAAAGCCGAGCTTCAGCGCTGTGGGAAATCCCGCGCCGCCAAGACCTATGGAGCCGCTGTTTCTTACCGCCTGTAAAAACTGCTCCCTGTTTTCTACAGTAGGGGGACAGACGCTGTCGCTGATTTCTTCAAGTCCGTCATTTTCTATGACCACCGACTGCATATTTCTGCCCGATATGTGCAGGACATTGGTGATAGCCGTGACTGTTCCCGATATACTGCTGTGCACAGGAGCGGACATAGCCGCCTCACTGCTGCCTATCACATCGCCTATCTTCACCTTGTCGCCGACCTTTACTGTCGGGGTACATGGTGCACCGAGGTGCTGAGCCATGCTTATCACTACCTTGTCGGGCAGTGGGAGCGTTACCGTTTCACTCTCGGCGGAATGCTTGAAGTGCGGCAGCTTTACCTGATGTAAAAGCATAAATTATACCCTCCGAATTCATTCCTGTTGATCGAATTATACTTAATTTTATTTTACACTAATTAGCGCGTGTAGTCAAGAAAAAATGCGAAAAGTCGGGATTAACCGTGAATTTGATCGTTACCCCCGCCGATTTACCAAATGTGAAAATTTCGTGAAAGTTTTTCTATCCTCTTGACATGGAGTAAACTCCAGGTTGTACAATATAGCCACAGTCAAAAAAGCCATAAACAGGAGAAACTACAGATGAAAACATTATCAAAAGAAGAATTTAAAAAGCTCAACGTGTTCGGCACAGGCACGCCCAACACGGCATTCGCAAAATACTTTGTAGGAGAGTCATTCTTAAATCCCCTGACAAAGCCCGAGGACGGCTTATTCCTTGCAAATGTGACCTTTGAGCCGGGCTGTCGCAACAACTGGCATATCCACCACGCAAAGAAGGGTGGCGGACAGCTTCTTATCTGCACCGCGGGCGAGGGCTGGTATCAGGAATACGGCAAGGACGCAGTGAGCCTTGTACCCGGTACGGTCATCGTTATCCCTGAAGGCGTAAAGCACTGGCATGGCGCAAAGAAGGACAGCTGGTTCTCGCATATAGCGGCTGAAATGCCCGGTGAGGAGTGCTCGAACGAATGGTGCGAGCCTGTAACCGATGAAGAATACAATAAGCTTTAAAGCCTTAGTCATTATGTCGGCAATGTTGCTTTGTTCGTGTTCGGCAACAAACAGCAGTCAACCTGTTATATCAGAAAACTCAATTATTTCAACTGCCTCAACCGACAGTAACGTTTCACAGACTGTCGCTTCGGTTACGGAAAATGATATACCGACAAGCACAACCGACATAGCAAGCAAGTCCGAGGAAGAAAATATGATATACGCACACATAGGCGGAAATGTTCTGCCGATAGAGCTTTGCGACAACAGCTCGGCAGACGCGTTCCGTAAGCTTGTAAGCAACGGACTTACAATAGAAATGCACGACTACGGCGGCTTTGAAAAGGTTGGTCAGCTTGATGCCACTCTGCCGCGAAATGATGAACAGATCTCGGTTTCGGCAGGTGATGTAATACTCTATCAGGGAAATTCCGTCACAATATACTATGACACGAACAGCTGGAGCTTCAAGCGGCTCGGTAAGGTAAAAGGTCTTACCGAAAGTGAAATTAAAAACATTCTGTCAGCCGGAGACACAGACAATATCGAGGTCACATTCTCGGCTGATCCGTAAGTCAAAGGAGGATCTTTATTATGAAAAAGCAGACAGCAGGAAGAGATGCACTCGGTGAATTTGCACCGAAATTTGCAGAGCTTAACGACGACGTATTATTTGGCGAGGTATGGTCACGCGAGGACAAGCTATCGCCCCGCGACAGAAGCCTTGTAACGGTTGCCGCTCTTATGGGAAGCGGTATTCTTGACAGCTCGCTGAAATATCACATTATGCACGCAAAGGAAAACGGCGTTACGGCAGAGGAAATGGCAGAAGCCATAACACATATCGCGTTCTATGCAGGCTGGCCAAAGGCGTGGGCGGCTTTCAACTACGCCAAGGAAATCTATTCCGAGGATAAGTGATATGAAAGCTCTTGTTGTATATTATTCTTATTCGGGAAACACCAAAAATATAGCCGAGCATACAGCAAAAGAGTTAAACGCCGACACAGCGGTCATTGATACTGTCACACCTTACGAGGGCGATTACAACGCCGTTGTCGATCAGGGTCAGGACGAGATAAGAAGAGGCTACAAGCCCCCGATAAAGCCGATAAACGCCGATCTCTCACAGTATGACACAATAATACTCGGCACGCCGGTATGGTGGTACACATTCGCACCCGCAGTAAAGACATTTATCGAAAACAGCGACCTTTCGGGAAAGACAATTTACCCATTTGCAACAAACGGCGGCTGGCTCGGCCATACATTAAAGGATATCGCCGCTCAGTGCAAGGGTGCTAATGTAAAGGACGGTCTTGATCTGCACTTCAACGGTGCAAAGCTCGTCACCGATAAATCAAAGCTTGAAGGCTGGATAAAAAATATTAAATAACAGGAGAAAAAGATGAAAAAGCTAATACTTACATCATTCATTCTCGCAGGTGCGCTTTCACTCTGCGCCTGCGCCGATACAAATACGTCTTCGGCAGACAGCGGCTCTGCCGCACAAAGCGGTTCATCGGATACTGCAAGCTCTTCTGCTGATAACAGCAGTGAAAGCTCCGCCGACAACAGCGACGTATCTTCCGACAGCTCTGAAGAGGTTTCATCGGACAGCACAGCAGACAATACAGGCAACAGCACTGACAGTAAAAAAGTACTTGTGGCATACTACTCCGCCACAGGCAGTACAAAAGCTGTAGCAGAGTACATTGCCACAGCGACAGGCGGAGATATTTTCGAGATAACCCCCGCAACGCCCTACACATCGGAGGACTTAAATTACAACAACGGCGACAGCCGCGTATGCAAGGAACACGACTCAGCCGACAGAACAGTAGAGCTCAGCAATGCAACACCAGACAACTGGTCGGATTACGACACGGTATTCGTGGGATATCCTATCTGGTGGGGCGAAGCATCATGGGTCACGACAAGCTTTGTGAAAGCCAACGACTTTGACGGCAAGACCGTTATTCCTTTCTGCACCTCTGCGTCATCAGGGCTCGGAAGCAGTGCGTCCGAGCTTGCTAAATCCGCAAACGGCGGTATATGGCAGGACGGTATGAGGTTTTCCTCATCGGCGGCTGAAAGCGATGTGACCGACTGGGTAAGTTCACTCGGACTTTAATCAGAAACACGAAAAACAGAAATAAACAAAAAACCGCCGTGCTCGCACACAGCGGTTTTTTATTACTGTTTTTACTGTACAAATATCATCATTACAGCCGACAGTATCGCCGATATCGCAGGAAATCCGACAAGCGTCAACAGCCACTTTTTGATCATCGTATTTTTATGGATATACGGCATCAGATCCTCCGTACCGGGAATGATCCACGCATTTGTGTGACCTACCCAGTAGGTATCAATGAAAAATCTGTCAAACAATCCCGATATTATCAGTATCGCGGTGATCTGCCAGAAGCCTTCGAGAAAGCCCCTCGCACCGTTTATGTAATATACGCAGAAAAGCGTAACTACAAGTAGCGGCAAAACCGAGAAAAGCTTGAACAGGTTTGCGTTCTTTATGATCTGCTTTTTGGTGATAAGGCCTTTTTCAATTACCCTGTCCCATACCGGCTTTTCATAAAAGCAGACGAGATTGACATTGTTTTTTGCAATGCCGACAACACAGCCCAGAAGCAGAATAAAGCTTGCCGCCAGACTCTCAATGAAAATAAGTGCGAATATCATAATTTCCTCCCTTTTAAGTTAAGTCCGGCTAACCCTGCGGTACAGCATTAGCCGATATTTTTTACAAAGCCAGTCCTATTGCCCATGCGATAAGTCCTGCCAGAGCCGCAACAGGTATTGTCATAATAAGCAGCTTCAGCATTTTTGTAGACTTGTACTTAGGGTCGTGCCATGTATCAAGCAAGTCCTCCGTGCCGGGGATTATCCACCATTTCGACTTTGCTACCCAAAGATAGTCAACGAAGAACCAGTCGAAGAACTCCATTCCGTAAAACAGGACGTAATACTGCCATGCGCATTCAAAATATCCTCTTGCTCCGTTTATAAAGAGTATCATAGCTATAGGGAATATCAGATCCCCGATCAAAAGCAGTGTCATTGAAACGACAGTGCGCTGCTTTATTTTCTCAGCGGTCGTAAGACCCATTTCCACAACTCTTTCCTGCATTACCTTAGGGTAGAATATAATTCCGCCTACAGGGCCTTTTCTGCCGACAAGTGCAAGCATGAAAAGCGCAAACCATACCCACAGGATAAGAATTTCTATAACCAGCTTAAGTATCAGCATATTTTCTTCCTCCTTCTTGTTTACTCCGATTTTGATTATACACGACTAACTCGTTTGTGTCAATATAGGAAATAAACAAATCCGCCTGCCATGTGACAAGCGGATTTCAATATTATTTCTTCTTGGTTCTCTTTTTCGGTACAGGGGTGACCTGTTCGAGGATCTCAATTACCTTTGCCGTAAGCTCCTTGTTCTCGATATCGAGAATATAATGCTCCTTTGTGCCTTCATATGGTAAGCCGCATTCCGCTCCCGACATAAGCTCCCCGATCTCGGGCAGCTTCTTTACGAATACCGTATTGTCGCAGACAAGCAGTACCGGCTTATCATTAACATAAACCATATATTCGCCGAACATCTTTTTATATCGCACGTTTTCCGTGCCGACAAGCTGTTCGCAGACAAATTCTATATATTCCTGTGATGTTGCCATTTATACCTCTATATCTCCGCAAAGTCTGTCGGTCACTATATCCTTACAGCGCTCTCTGTGAGCAACGTGCAGAGGGTGAACCATAAACGATTTCAGCGACTGCTCATCGTCAAACTCCGCATAGAACACAAGGTCATATCCTCCGGCGATATTTCTGCCGATCTCAGCTTTGATAAGTCCATCGATATTGCCGTTCATAGTATCGACCGACCTTTGCATAAATTCCAGCATCTCGTCTTTCTTATGCTCCTGCTTTACCTTATCGGTATAGTTCCAGAACAGAATATGTCTTATCATGCTATTTCACCTCTATCAAAGATATTATACGGTTATTATAGCATTTTCTGAGGGAATTGCAAGCAACTTGCGGTTGCACAGATGTAACCCACAGTTGTGATCCGGTCAATAAGCTCTAAATTGTGAACCTATCCGATTTTTCAGCTTTTGCTTTCTTTTCTCTTCACAAAATATCTTATTGCAAACAGAACCGCCAGCATAAGCACCACCGAGAAGCCGAGTACAGCAAATACATTGTGTACAAAGCCTGACAGCAGATAGCCGAAAACGCATACCGCCGCAACAGTCAGTGCGTAAGGAAGCTGTGTAGAAACGTGATTTACATGGTCGCATTGTGCACCGGTCGATGCCATGATCGTGGTATCCGATATAGGCGAGCAGTGGTCGCCGCATACCGCACCCGCAAGGCACGCTGAAATGCAGATAATAACCATTGACGGAATTTCGCCTGTCTGTGACACATTTGCAAGCTCAGACTCAAACACACTTGTAACGATCGGGATAAGTATTCCGAATGTACCCCATGACGTACCTGTCGCAAACGAAAGTCCGACAGCCACCACGAACAGAATTACAGGCAGAAGCACGCTCAGTGCTGTTGCGTTCTGTACAATTCCCGAAACAAATTCGCCCGCTTCAAGGTGATTTGTCATTGTTTTAAGTGTCCATGCGAAGGTCAGTATCAGTATCGCAGGCACCATCTGCTTAAAGCCTGCGGCGATAGAATCCATACACTCCGTAAACTTCAGCACACGGCGGATCATATAGTAAGCTATTATCACAATAAGTGCCGCGATAGATCCGAGTGACAGACCGTAAGCCGCGTCACAGCCTGCGAAAGCCGTTACAAAGTCTGTACCCGAGAAAAATCCTCCGGTATAGATCATACCGATAACGCATAATACGATAAGTATCGCAACCGGCAGTACGAGGTCTATTACCTTGCCTCTTTCGGTCACAGGCTGATGATCCTGCTCATATTCCTTATTTCTTGTGGTAAAGATGTCGCCGTTTTTAGCATTATCTTCATGCTTTTTCATAGGGCCGTAGTCGGTATCGCTTACAGCTATGAAAATAACCATAATTATTGTAAGTAACGCATAGAGGTTATACGGAATTGTATTTATAAACAGTGCAATTCCGTTTACTCCCTCGACTGTACCGCTTACTGCCGCCGCCCATGATGATATAGGCGCAATAATGCAGATAGGAGCTGCAGTAGCGTCTATAAGATAGGCAAGCTTTGAACGCGATATGTTATGCTTGTCGGTTATGGGACGCATTACCGAGCCTACTGTCAGACAGTTGAAATAATCATCAACGAATATCAGCACGCCGAGGAAAAAGGTCGAAAGCGTAGCACCTCGTCTGCCCTTGATATGATTCGCTGCCCATTCGCCGTAGGCACGGCTTCCGCCCGCCTTGTTCATAAGCACTACTATTACACCGAGCACAACAAGGAATATCAGTATTCCGACATTGTATGCGTCTGAAAGGCTGCCGATAAATCCGTCCTGCACAACGGCTTGGAATGTACCCTCAAATCCTGTTCCGTTTGCCACTGCGTAGATTATACCGCCCGACAATATTCCGACAAACAGCGAAGAGTATACTTCCTTTGTGATAAGTGCCAGTCCGATAGCTATTATCGGCGGGAACAGCGACCACAGCGTACTCTTAGCCTCCGTTATCGGTGCCGCAATAATACAGCACACCGTAAAAGCCACTATCAGCAAAGCAAATATTATTTTGCTGAGATGGGAAAATTTCTTCTTTTCCATATTTACTTCCTCTTTCCTGTTCAAAAACCGCTTTTTTGACGTTTTTGTACATAATATTAACATAATAGTACATTATTTTAGCTTTCTTGTCAAGAGTTAACAGCACAAAAATGATTTAAATCTTCCCGGAATATGAGGCTTAGCAAACAAAAAATCCGCCCCGGCATTCCGGGGCGGACAGGATCTGTGCTATGTTTAATTCTTTCAGTCTTTCCTATACTCCATCGTATACAGGTACTTTCCTGATTCAAGCTGCTTTTTGGCGGTGTTTCTCATTCCGCATTTTGTATATTTCGTTACCTTAAGCTCAGTGTCGGTGTCAAGAACGCAGGGTATGCCTGCCTCGGCGGCTTCGCTAAAGGGGTGTGCAAGTATCTTTTTCATATACCCTTTTCCCTGATATTCACGCAGAACAACTACCATAGACACCGCAACATAGTCCTTTTCCTTTTTATAAACCTTTCCGTAAAGCTCTTCGCTTGAAGCCGCAACAGTTCTAACACTGCGAAACGACATTTCTCTTAACATTCTTATAACCATGTGTAATGCGGGTTTCAGCTTGATTTTAGTGCTTTTGCGCCAATAAGCAAGAAAACCCTCGTGATTGTCGGACGTGGTGTACAAAACGCCTGAGTTATAGAAATATTCGGTCATTATCTCAAACGCCTTGATTATATCTTGCTTAGGGGCTGTGGTGGCAATGCCGTCGCCCTCTGCGGCAAAAGCTTCACCGATAAGAGTGCCGTAATGTACAAGCTCTTCCTTTGTCATATTGGTTACTTTCTGCATGGTTTTTCACTCCTGTTTATAAATGTTAGTTATCGCTAATTACATTATAACAGATTTTTCCTCATCGGTCAACAAAAATCCGCCCCGAAAGCACGGAGCGGAAGCCTTTATCCCGTATAAGCGTCATCAACGGTATTTTTGAAATCCTGCTTTTCAAGCCACTGCTTCTCTTCCTCATTTTCGGGGATATCAATGCGCTCGATCTTAAATACAACAGGTCGTGTGCCGTCGTTACAACAGGCAATCATCATACGTTCGCCATTCGTCCACTTGTGCATGATAGATCCGCCCTGCAACGCCGTATATACATATCTGCTTATAGCGTCCCACGCCTCACCGCAGAATTTTCCGTACATAAGGTGATAAAAGTCGTCCTGCTCACTCGTCCTTTTCAGCGTAAAAGTATCGCCTTTTTTGAAGAACGGACACGGTCCCGATTTCGGATCGGCGAGATATTTTTCCTGATATTCGGGGAATACCTTTGTGTCAAGAACAGTTATTTTACATTCGTGTTGCATTTTGTGCCTCCGTAATATTTTAGATCCACATTTCCATTTCTCCGCTGTCGCAAAATCCGAGCTTTTCGTACATCTTCCGTCCGACAGCCGACGGCTTCAGCCGTACAGTGTGAACGCCTTTGTCTTTAAGCCATTCGATAAGCTCTTTCATTATCAGAGAAGCATAACCGTTTCGTCTTTTTTCGGGAACGCAATACACATCAATAACATATCCGTACATCGGCGTTTTGAAAAAGCAGAACGGCACATCTTCCTTGATAACCGCACCGCCGCACGCAACCGCCTTGCCGTTTTCATACACGAGATAGTGACAGCCTTTTTCCTGTGTATACAGCTCTTTGTATTTTTCGTATATTTTACTTTCGGCATTGTCCTGAAGCAACGTTATTGAGCCTATTTCCTTGAACATAGCCATTTTCATTTCAACTATAATGTCGAGGTCTTTTGTTTGTGCTTTTCTTATTTCCATAACAGCAACCTTTCACTATTTGGTTATATAATTATACCTGTAATTCAACAACGTGTCAACGTAAATAATATTGAAAATTTGCGTTGAAATCAGTTTCCGCATTTTTTATTTCGGTGTTTTAGGGAAAAATCGCATTTTTTATTTTGCAGTTTTAGAGAAAAATCGCATTTTTTATTTCAGCATTTTGCGCTTTGGACATTTTTACAATAGTTATTCATGTCTTATGCAAAAAATCCCGTCCCAAACACACGAGGGCGTATTTACACAAATTAAACATTTTCAGCCATTTAATCCATTCCTGTTTATCAATAGCATTTTTATATTTCGTGCAATTTCTTTCACAATAGTTATTACTACCGTATTGCCACACTGCTTATACATGCTTTTTATCGGAATGTCGGGAAAAACAAATGACATTGGAAAGCCATGTAAAGTCCCAAAAATTCTTTTGCATATATGTCACCAAAAAGCGCATCATTTTTATTTGGTTGAAATAGATTACTTATATAATTACCTCCAATTCTCAAATATGCAATCATTGTGATATTGTAAATATTCTTTTTGCGGCAAAAATTTCTCTGGTAAACTAATTTTTTGTCCATTGAAAACACTAAAAAATCTATCAACAGTTTCTCCGTTGTAAATATCTTTGATGTCATTTGAAACAACTATCATATATCTGTCAGAGACAGTTATAAAACCACGATCAAATGCTCTATCATGTAAAGAATTCAAACAAAGTCCATTTCTTGGGTCGGTCTTTTCGCAACCATCACTATCTTTCCAAGGCTTAATATGACTTGCAACTAACAATTCCCCGTTTGACAATCCTGTCATACAGCAAGCATTATTGTAAGAGGTTAGGACAGCCTGTCTAAAGAACCCCTGATTAACTCTTTGTTTTATTGACATTTCCTTTTCCGTACCAATCGGCAATATGTAGTCTTCGAAATTTTTACAACCTTTGTATTCGGCAACTAATTTTTCGCTTTCATAAGCCAATTTATCCCAATCTTTGTTGAATTCGGAGAAAATTTCTTTATCAAGCCTACTCGCATTTGAAAGACCAACTATTCCTTGTGCTTTTAGATTATCGTCAAAGCTACCAAAATTACCTATTTTCATATTAACTGCACTCGGTGTTCGTCCGATTAAATTTGCTATTTCAATAACATCCGGGTGGTTTTTTGAAGATGATTTGAAAGGTATTTTGCAATAAAGATTAAATACAATAATCTCTTCTTCTCTTGTCCAGTTTCTTACCTTCAAAATTATCCACCACCTAACTTATAATAGCATTGATAATTATCCCAATCATATCCGTGCCAAAATTCACTGTCACAAAATACCGCAACCTTTTTACCGATAAAAACAATATCAGGCTTTCCGAATACTTTCTTAGAATTTTTTCTGTAACGCAAACCTCTTGACCAAAGTTCTTTTCTAAGCATAACTTCTATCTTTGTATCTTTGGACTTAACTTGTTGCATATTGTATGAAATCTGTTCTTTGGTTTTGTGCACAAAACGCTCCTTATGTCATAAAAATCTCCAAATCTCCATAAATCAATTTAATTATACCATTCAAGGACAATTTTTTCAATATAAATAGGCTCTATAATAAATGTTGG
>DJPL01000041.1 GCA_002437415.1 Ruminococcaceae bacterium UBA6413
GTACTTGCTCTCTCGAAAAGCTCTATTCTTCTCTTGTCTTCGTTACTGAGAGTTACATCCTTGCTTTCTTCCGTGCTAACCTCGCTTGTTTCAACAGATGATGTTGATACAGTAGTTTCGGTTACACTTGTCGAATCTCCCGGCACTTCCGTAGAAGCACCAATATTCGCCTTACTGCTCTGACAAGCAGTAAGCATAAGCGATGCTGTTATAATTATTGCAATCAGTTTTTTGTTTTTCATGATATATTCTCCTTTGTCAATTCTTTTTAATTGCATAATATGCTGTTTTGCTACTGTAAAAGTCATCTATTTTACCGTAACTCCAACCGCTTGCTCCACTTGCATTTGATGGATCTACTATATCATCCATATATTCAGAAGCGTAATACCAACCATGCTTATTATACCATTTACCATTATTCGCTCTAAACCAAAAATGATAATCATATTTGTAAGATTTATTGACTTTGTTATAATAGTTCGCTGCTCTCATACATATTAGCCACTCATCGTCTTTTAAAACTGCTTTATATCCATCACTAGTCACATCACGCCACTTGTTTTTATAATATTTATTGAGCCATGTTTCAAATCTGCTTTTTGTTATATTATATGCATTTGATATACTTCCTGAATTGGTGATATTAGTTATATCGTTATCTGTTAGTATAAAATGTGAAAAAGTATCACTAATGCTATTGCCATATATTGTTGTATATTTTATTGTTTTATTAGTATTAGTCGCATACATCAAACAATTCTTTGTAGGATCATTTGTAAATGGTAATGTATCCGCACCTCTGCAACCATTACTATTATATTTGATCACAAAATACGGCTTATAATCAGCATTTCCCTGCATAGAACTGAAAGTTTTCATATTCTTTGCATAACTTGCTGTTTCAAAAGTAGTACTTGCAGTCATGAAAACCAGACCTTTTTGCATATTTGATGAATTATTAAGCCAGTTTTTAACTAAAGGCGTTATATTCCACGCGTACCACTGTTTGCCATACCCGACTTTTGTTCTGATACTGTCGCCGCCGTCACTTTTTACATTATATGCATGGCTTTTATCGCTTGTATCACTTTGACGGTATATTTCGACAGGAGAACCGGCACTTCCCGCATTTAATTTGTTCCACGTTTTTACATCTTTTTCAGTCCAGTTATTACCTTTGAACTGTGCACAAACTATCGGCGTAGATACACTCTGACACATCAGATCTCTTATTTCAACATAAGCACTGATAACTTGCCATGAATCGGTTAAATTGTTTGCAATAGTAACATTTTTTCCCATTTTAATCAAAGTCCTGCAAGCGCCCCAGTCAGTCCAACCGACTCTTGAAACTCCTGAAGTTCCGAGCGATGTTTCACTTGTACCCTTGCCGTCCTTACCTTTGAATACCTGAAGATCCTGTATGCTGAAATTATCTTCTGTTGAATTTATAACATCCGGATCAATTTTAACAGGATACTTGGTATCGGGATCTGTAAGATATGCCCTGTCAACGATCATCGTTACCTTATATCTGTTGTTTTTCTCGAGCTCCTCTACCTTATACTTTCCGAACGTATTGTTCTTGTTATCCGCCGAGAATACTATGACCTCGCCGAGTGTAGCCTTTACGTCGCCGCTTTCATCGGCAAGTAACAGAGTGCCTTTATCCTCATACAGTGAAAGACCGCCCGTTGTTATTTCATAGTCAAATGAATTCCTGCCGTTATAGCTTTCTAATATGATATTCTCTTTTACTCCGCCGTATGTATAAGTATATTCAATATCAGTGCTGTTGTCAAATACATCACTGTATACTACCGTATCGTCCGCCGTCTTTACAGCAGTAGAAAGCGACCTGCCGATTTTGCCTGTAAGCGGCTTCATCGTTATATTCAGCTCGTCGTTGGTTACCGCTATGCCCGTCGTCAGAGTTGCAGGCAGAATGACCTCAACATCATTCCCCTCGTTAACATATGCTCTTCCGCGTCTTACCGCATTATTTGACTTGTCGGCGACCTCGCCGTTTTCGTCAATATATTTTACATTCTCCCCAAACAGGTACAGCGACCTTGTGCCGTCCTCCTTTTCAAGGACAATTTCGCTCAGCGACTGCTCCTCGCTGTTAAGCCTCGCCACATATCCGTCGGCAATTATTCTTTCCGCGTCAAGGCTGTCCGGCAGATTTTCCTCACTGACAGCAGTCTTTACTATCTGCTCTTCAGCCGGTTCGTTATCCGCCGCGATTTCTCTTACTTCCGCATTGGCGGAATCTGCAAAAGCTCCGACCTTAGCCGTGTTTACCTGTTCTGTCTGAGCATAAGCGCTTACCGCACCGTTTACAGTCAGTGCAAACGCTACCACCGCCGACAGTACACCTCTTTTCTTCATACTTTTTCCTTTCTGCATAAAGCATTAAATTCATAGAAAGCAAAATCGTCTGTGATTTTCCCTTCTATAAATATAAACGTATGAACCCCCAAAAACCTTACATCATTTTCCGAAATTTTATACATTTTCTCCGTTTTGCACAGATTACCGTCTGCTTTTTTGTGCAAAACACCCACCGTCTATTGCCCCGATTATCTTCTCTTCCGCAAACACCGCCACCCCCGCACTACCCCTCGTCAAGCACTACCCAAAATCCAAATTTGCACCATAGGTGCCACCACAATTTTTCATTTTTCATTCTTCATTTTTCATTCTTCATTTTTCATTACCAGAAAAACCCCGCTGTTCCGTTCCCGAAACAGCAGGGTCATAAATATTAACTTTCCGTCATGTACATCTGTTACGAGCCGCCGCCTCTCAGCTCTTCACTACCTCATAGTCTTCTCCGCTTGTCGCACGCTTCAGCGCCTCAAGGTACTGCGGTGTTCTCCACTGATAGGTGTTTCTGTTTATCTGTCCGCCGTTATCCCAGATGAATGTCGCAATGCCGTAATCACTGCACAGCTTGTTCAGCTTTTCGATAAAAAATATGCAGGAAGAAAGGTCGCTGCCGCTTGCCGCATATTCGCCGATTATTACAGGTATTCCCTTGTCGACAAAGTTTGTCTTCATCTTGCCGATAAGCGTTTCCATCTGCCTTACTTCCGTCTTTGTGCCCCATGTGTGCTTTATGTCGCAGGTGCAGAAATCCCACGGTGTGTAGTAGTGTACCGATACAATACATCTGTTTTCGGAGTCTTCGGGCATCTTGTAGAGTGAATCACAGGTACGCTCTATATCGGTGTAATATCCCGCTATAAGCAGATGACGCTTTGCGTTGTTTCCGCCTGTCGCACGGATTATGTCAACAAAGTCCTGATTGATCTTGTTTATCAGGTCGTATGCGTCCGCCTTGTTCTTGTTGTAAAGGTTGTCAAATCCTACCTCGTTCATCGACTCGAATATCAGATAGTCGGAGTAGTTTTTGAATCTCTCGGCGATCTGTTCCCACACGTTTTTATACTTTTTAAGGAATGCGCCATAGTCCTTCTGCGACTCCTCGATTATCCACGCGCCGAATTTAGGGTCACCGCCGCCGTCATGGTGAACGTTGATTATAACATACATTTCCTGTGAGTATGCATAGTCGACCACCTGCTGAACCCTGTCCATCCACTCCTTGTCGATGTTGCCGTCAGCGTCCATATGGTCACGCCACGTCACAGGTATTCTTACCGCATTTATTCCGTCACTTTTCAGCTGAGCGAACAGCTCATATGTAGCCTTAGGATTGCCCCACAGCGTTTCGTCAACCTTCTCACCCTCTTCAACGTGCTCGTTTACCTTACCGTCTCCGTCACGGTCAGCCTGACAAACGTCAAGCGTATCGCCGAGATTCCAGCCGAATGTCATATCCTCAACAAGCTGCTGAGAAGTAATGTCGCGCATTACTCCGGGTTCGCTCTCTCCGGCAGGCTCTGAGGTATCATTACTGCTCTCCTCTTCACCCGATTGCTCCGTGCTCTCCTCATTGCTCTGCGCCGAGCTGTCGGTACTGCTTTCGCTACTGCTGTCCTCCGCCGAAATGCCCTGAGATGTGCTTTCATCGACTGAAATATCCGATGACGATACCGCCTCGGACGATGTTGCGTCAGATGTTGCCGTGTCAGATGATAACGTGTCAGATGATACCGTATCGGACGATATCTGTGATGAGCCGCCCGATGATGTATTGCCTGCACAGCCTGCCAGCATCGATACAGCCAGTACCGCTGCTATTATTGCCTTGAGTGCTCTTGCTTTCATATTAGCTCCTTTTCCGTCAGGGTGTTATTCACCCGTCTTACGTTTTTTATCACAGCTTTATCTTAGCACAAACCGAATTTTAGTTATATTAAAAATGTTGCTATTTTTGCACAAATGTTGTATAATGTTTACAACGCACGAAAATCACACGAGGAAGGAAAATTATGACGGCAAAATCTACAAAATTCACCGATGAACAAAAAATCGTGTCGGATACACCCGAAAACGCCGAAAAATGTACCATGGTATCAACCACCGGTACAGACGAAAATACCGAGCCAGATAAGCTCCTTTATGTACAGCAGGCACAGGACTTTTTTCATGAGCCTGTAGAAAATGAAAATACCGTCTTTGCGCTTGTAGCCTCGGGTGAGGTCGAAAAGATACTTGAAAATAAGCTCAAATACGGCGCAGATCCCGAAAGCGGAAAAGGACGGCTCTCCGACCATCCGCTCCGCAACCAAATATACCACTTGGTGGTATGTGCTGCACTTGCCGCCCGCGCCTGCATTGCCGCAGGTATGTCCGAGGAAACCGCCTACACGCTCAGCGACCTGTATATCCGCCGCGCCGACAAGTGCACTGCCGTAAAACAGGTCATGGAGCTGAACGACAATATGGTGATGGATTACGCCGAAAGGATGCGCAGGCTCAGACGTGCGAAACGGCTCTCCGTGCCCGTCCGCAAGGCCATCAAGATGATATACGAGAACACCGGAAAGCACCTTACTGCAAAGCATATCGCCGAAACCATAGGCTACGACCGCTCCCATCTGCACCGCCTGTTCAAGGCGGAGATCGGCATGGGGATACACGAGTACATAAGTGCCGTGCGCATAAACGCCGCCAAAGGAATGCTGAGAGACGGCGACCACAGCATCGTCGATATCGCATCACTGCTCGGTTTCTCGTCACAGAGCCATTTCTGCCGCGCATTCAGCATGGCTGTCGGTGTCACCCCTAAGGAGTATAAGGACGGCAAGCTCCCCTGATACTATTTTATATATAATTTACACGTTAATACTTGAACTTGACCGCCGAATGTGATATACTTATTTTATTATTGCGTAAATGCAAAAGAACGAAAGAAGAGGAAAAGCTATGGCAAAGAAACGAATAGCCGTACTGTTCGGCGGTGCGTCCGCTGACCATGCCGCCTCACTCCACACCGCATACAGCGTGCTGAGCGCTATGCCAAAGGAGATAGAGCCGCTCGCAATAGGCATTACGAGAGCCGGCAGATGGCTGTTTTACCCCGGAAGCTATGAGAATATAAAGGACGGCAGCTGGGAGCAGGACAGCGACTGTTGTTCCTGCATAATAAGCCCCGATATGACCAACAAGGGCGTTATAAAGATAGTCTCCGACGGTGAGAGCACCATACACCGCGTAGACGCTGTATTCCCCGTGCTCCACGGAAAATACGGCGAGGACGGCAGAGTTCAGGGTCTGTGCAAGCTTGCAGGACTGCCCATTATCGGCAACGATTTTGCGGCGGCGGCACTGTGCAACGACAGACGCATTATGGATCTTGTTCTGTCCGACAGCGGCATAAAGGTTATAGAAAACGTTACGCTTCACCGCAGTGAAATGAACGATATGGCAAAAGCTATAAGCAAGATAACCGACAGGCTGAGCTTCCCGATATACACAGCGCCCACAAGCTGTTCAACATCGGTCGGCGCTTGCAGAGCTGAAAACGAAAAGGAGCTTGAAGAGGCTATAAAGACAAGCTTTTCGCACCACCCCTATATCATAGCCGAGAGCGCCGTCAAGGGCAGAAGGCTTACCTGCGCGGTACTGGGTGCTAAGCACCACGATGAGCGTGTAGCCATAGGCGAGCTTGTGAGAACGGACGACGGCATAGATAAGCTTTCAGAATATATTGCATCAACATCTGAGCTTAAAGTACCCGCAAAGCTTGACGGACTTACCCAGAATAAGATAAAGCAGACCGCGAGAGCCGCATATGATGCGCTTTCCTGCAAGTGCTTCGCAAGAGTGGATATGGTGCTCGGTGATGACGGAGAGGTCTATGTAAGACGTGTAAGAGGAATACCAGGTCTTGACAGACAGAGCATATTCACAAGGCTGGTAACAGAAAGCGCATACAGCTATGAGGAGCTGCTAAGACTGCTCATAGGTGCTGTGGTAGACCTCGACTAGTCTTTGAAAGGAAGAGCATATCAAGTGAAAAAGAACGTATGCATTACGATAAAAAGCACGCAGACTGTCGACCAGGATAAGGACTCGACAGAGCTGTTCACATTCGGTGCGATGGAGCAGACCGAAAACGGCTATCGCCTGTCCTATGACGAGAGCGAAGCCACGGGCTTTGAGGGAAGCTCGGTAACGCTTGAGGTAACCGATGATATGGTTACTATGACAAGGAGCGGAAAGGCGATAAGCTCACTGTTTATCGAGCGCGGAAAGAAGCATCACTGCCACTACGGCACGGAGTTCGGAGACTTTATGATAGGAGTCTGCACCGATGAGATAAGAAATGAGCTTGAAGAAACGGGCGGGGATATCTACCTCAAATACACGCTCGACATAAATTCAAGCTATATGTCGGAAAATGAAATGTTTATAAACGTCAAGGAGTGTAACTGATGAACAATATGATAGAGCTTGCTAAACAGCAGGTAAAGGAAACGGTAATGAACGCACTGGGCAGACTGGTTGCCGAGGGCAAGATAGAGGCAGTTCCCCTGCCCGCTTTTAATGTAGAGCGTCCCGCCGATGTTTCGCACGGCGACTTCTCATGCAACGCCGCAATGGCAAGCGCAAAGGCTCTTAAGAACAACCCCAGAGCTATAGGTCAGATGATAGCCGATGCCGCTATACTTGACGGCACTGTATTCGAAAAGATTGAGGTTGCAGGACCCGGATTTTTAAACTTCTTTATAAGCCCTATATGGTTCAACGAAACTGTCGGCGAGGTCATTTCAAGCGGTAGCGACTACGGTAAGACAGAGCTTGGCAAGGGCAAGAGAGTGCTTGTCGAATTCGTATCCGCAAACCCCACAGGTCCTATGCACATAGGCAATGCAAGAGGCGGCGCGCTCGGCGACAGCCTTTCTTCTGTATTACAGTTTGCGGGCTATGATGTAGAGCGTGAGTTCTATGTAAATGACGCGGGCAACCAGATCGAAAAGTTCGGCAAGTCGCTTTCTATAAGATATATGCAGATAGCAGACGGCAACAAGGCTGACGTTATCGCAGCTTTCGGCGATGAGGATGTATGCCGTAAGATATTTGAAGATGAAGAAAACTTCCCTATGCCCGAGGACGTATACAAGGGCGTTGACATAATCGAGCACGCATATAATTTCTACAAGATAAACGGTGACAAGTTTGTATCGGCAGACGAGGAAACACGCAAGTCCGCGCTTGTAGAATACGCTCTGCCGCTCAACATAGACGGACTTGAGAGAGATCTTAAGAAATACCGTATCGTATACGACACATGGTTCAGAGAAAGCACACTTCACAAGAACGGTGCAGTAAAGCAGATAGTTGATATGCTGACCGAAAAGGGTCAGACATACGAAAAGGACGGTGCTATCTGGTTCAAGGCTTCCGATTTCGGCGATGATCAGGACAGAGTTCTTGTCCGTGCAAACGGCATTCCGACCTACTTTGTACCCGATATTGCATACCATTATAATAAGCTCGTGACAAGAGGCTTTGACAAGGCGATAGATATCCTCGGTGCAGATCACCACGGATATATAGCAAGAATGAAAGCCGCTCTGACAGCGCTCGGCGTTGACGCAAGCAAGCTTGATATCGTTATAATGCAGATGGTTATGCTTGTCAGAAACGGTGAAACAGTCAAGCTCTCAAAGCGTTCGGGCAAGGCGATAACACTGTCTACCCTGCTTGATGAAGTTCCGATAGATGCGGCAAGGTTCTTCTTCAACTTAAGAGATCCCAACACTCACCTTGAATTTGACCTTGAGCTTGCTCTTGAGGAAAGCTCAAATAACCCTGTATTCTACGTTCAGTACGCCCACGCAAGAATATGCAGTATTCTGCGCCGTATGGAGGAAGAGGGCACGGGCTATAAGAACATACCCGTAACCGAGCTTAACTACGCTCACCCCGCTGAGCTTGCGCTTATTCGTCACATTGCCGCTCTACCCAACTGCATAAATGAAGCCGCAAAGGATTATAACCCCTCAAAGATAACAAAGTATCTGTGCGACCTTGCACAGCTTTTCCACAAGTTCTATGACAACTGCAAGATAAAGGGCGAGGAGGAGAATACCCTCCGGTCAAGACTTTCTCTCTGCGTTGCCACAAAGACAGTATTCAAAAATCTGCTCGACCTGCTTAAGGTTGACGCACCCGAAAAAATGTAATTTACGAGAAAGGACTAAATATGGACAGCAATCCCGTCAGTCAGGATATACCTATACGATTGCCGATACTGCTTGACGGCGGTACCGGCACAGGACTTGAAAAATACGGCTATGACCACAGTATGTCAACGGCTCAGTTCGTCTGTCAGCACCCCGAGGCACTGATAAAGCTCCAGCAGAGCTTTATCGACGCAGGCTCGCAGATACTCTACACCGCAACACACGGTGCAAACCACGAAAACCTAAAGGCTTTCGGTGTCGAGGATAAGACAGAAGAGCTCAACGCCACCGCCGCAAAGATAACCTATGATAATTTTCACGGCAAGGCGCTTATCGCAGGCTGTCTTTCGTCTACAGGGCTATATATAGAGCCTTACGGCGATTACACATTCACCGAGATAATGTCGGTATACAGACAGCAGGTAAAAGCACTGTCGCCATACTGTGATATGTTTGTAATAGAAACAGTACCCGCACTGTGGAATATGCGTGCGGCTGTACTTGCCTGCAAAAAGGAAAACAAGCCCGTTATAGCGACCATGAAGGTAGACGAGGACGGCGACACAGATATAGGCACAAACGTACTGTGCACTATGCTTGTCCTTCAGGAAATGGGCATATCGGCATTCGGTCTTAACTGCACCTCAGCCGATCTGTGCCCCGATATAATAGAAGAGATCGCGCCGTATGCAAAGATACCGCTTATCGTAAAGCCGAGCGCGGTATATGAAAATGACGGCGAAAAGCAAAGCATATCACCCGAGGAATTTGCGTTTGCGGTGAAGAAATCCGTAATAAACGGTGCAGAGATAGTCGGCGGTTGTTGCGGCACGGGAAAAGAGCATATAGCCGCTCTGCATGAAATGCTTACAACCATCGACAGCTCGGAGATAAAGCCTGTCGAAAAGCAGGATACTTCTCTTGCGCTTGCGACTGAAAATCAGATGTTCTTCTTAGACCCAGAAACAACGGAATTTTCACCCGCAGTCGAGTGCGGTCCTTATATGGAAGACGACATTGCGCAGATGTGCAGTGAAAGCTACGATGTACTTACTGTAAGCATAAACTCGCCCGATGACGCTATCGATTTCGGAAGAAATATGCATATGGCAACACTGCCTGTAGCGTTCTTATCTGACGATGAAATATCGCTTAAAATGGCGCTTATGCTGTATCAGGGCAGAGCAATAATAGACAAGAAATCACTTATAGAGCCTGAAAAGCTCGAGGCTATGGCTGAAAAATACGGTGCCGTGCTGTATTGAGCCTGTATAATTTTTAAGTTTACATCACGGAAGGAATTTTTATAAATGTACAAATCGGAAAAGCAATATTACCGCAAAGCGTTCTTTATGGCGATGATAATGGGTGTTATACTTTTCCTGCCGTTTGTTCTGATCGACGGCGGATATTTCATCTATTACGGCGACTATAACGCTCAGCAGATACCTTTCTATACACTGTGCAACCAGGCTATCAAAAGCGGAAGCTTTATGTGGAGCTGGCAGACCGATCTCGGTGCGAACTTTATTGGCTCGTACTCGTTCTATACACTTGGCAGCCCGTTCTTCTGGCTTACAATGCCGTTTCCCGCAGAGTTTGCAAAATATCTTATGGCACCGCTCATGGTACTGAAATTATCATGCTGTTCGCTGTTTGCGTTTGCGTATATAAGACGCTTTGTAAGAAAGCCGAAATCCGCTCTTATCGGCGGTCTGTTATACGCATTTTCGGGCTTTTCAATGTACAACGTATTTTTCAACCACTTCCATGAGGCAATGGTCGTATTCCCTCTCATGCTCATTGCGCTTGAAGAAGCTGTTGTAAATAAGAGAAGGGTATTCTTTGCGCTGACGGTAGCACTTAATGCCTTTGTAAACTACTTCTTCTTCATAGGAGAATGCGTATTCCTTGTTATATACTTCCTTTGCCGACTTACCGACCCGAAATTCAAGGTAACGTTAAAGACATTCCTTGCACTGGCGTTTGAATCGGTTATCGGTGTTGCGCTTGCAGGCGCTATGTTCATTCCCGCGATCATAACCTGTATAGATACCCCTAGATCGGGCAATACCTTAAACGGCTGGAATTTGGTATTCCATAATCCGACACAGAGATACGGCATAATATTACAGAGCCTGTTCTTCCCTGCCGATATCCCCGCAAGACAAAATTTCTTCCCGGATTCTTCGGCAAGATGGGCAAGCGTTGCCGCTTATCTGCCGCTGTTCTCAATGTCGGGTGTAATTTCGTTTATTAAATTCAAGAAAAAGCACTGGGCAAAGTGGCTTATGCCGATATGCCTGTTGTTCGCGCTTGTACCCGTGCTGAACTCAAGCTTTGTGCTTTTCAACAATAACTTCTATACACGCTGGTTCTATATGCCGATACTCGTTGCGTGCTTTATGACCGCATATGCGCTTGAAAACAACGAGATCGATATGAAGTACGGTCTTAAGTGGTGCGGATTTGCAGTAGTGCTTATATCGCTTGTCGGTGTGCTTCCGTCCGAGGTTTCAAAGGACGTTGTCGATATTGCAACAGGTGAAGAATCCACCACAAAGGTAACCGAGCTGTTCAGTCTGCCCGGTGAAAAGCTACCGTTCTGGATATCGGTAATACTTGCGATAACGGCAATAATCGTATGCTTCATACTGGTACGGAAAAAACACAAGGCAAGACCGAACAAATTTTTACACAAGGCGTACTGCTTTACAATAGTTGCCTGCCTGTGCTTCTCGTATTACACGCTTATCTACGGAAGAGCGATAGGTCCTAAGATCGGAGATTACAACAATATTGTAAATGCTACCATAGAGCTCGATGACGACAGCTTCTACAGAGTCGAAACATACGGCGTTACCAATAACGCCAATATGCTGTGGGGAATGTACGGTTTCCGCAGCTTCCACAGTATTCTGCCCGGCTCTGCGTTTGAATACTATGAAGGTATGGGATTTAACCGCTCGGTAAATACCGACCCTGACGGAACGTATTACGCCATGAGATCGATAAACTCCACAAAATATCTAATAATTCAGAGCTACAAGCTTGAATACAGCGATACAAAGACACTGCTCGAAAACCTCAAGAACTTTGAGAAGATAGACGAGCAGGACGGATTTACGATATTCAAAAACAACGCGTATATCCCGATAGGCTACTCAAACAGCTACTATATAACAGACGATGAGTATGAAAAGGTTGCAAAGAGCAACCGTGACAATATGCTTGCGCGTGCGGTGGTGCTCACCGATGAGCAGGCAGAAAAGTACGGGGATATACTGACAGAGCTTGACCCCGACAGGTACTCGGACTTCAATTTTGATACATTCAAAGCAGATGCCGAGGAGCTTGCAAAGACGGCAGTCGATACATTTACTCCTACTGCTAACGGATTTACCGCTACGTCTTCATTCACCTCAGACAGATTTGTTACATTCACAGTACCGTGGGAGAGCGGCTGGAGTGCTACAATAAACGGACAGCCCGTAGAAATCGAAAAGGTAAACCGCGGAGTTATGGGTATAAAAGTACCCGCGGGTCAGTGTGACATTGAGTTCAATTACGTTACACCCGGACTTAAGATCGGTGTTGTTTGCACGATAGGCTCTGCATTTATCCTGATAATCTACTACATTGTACTGAAAAAGGTATTCAGATACAAGCCCAATCCTAACGTACATCTGTACGGCGAGCAGCAACTGACTACCGTTATCAACCACAATGCATATATCAGGACGATAACAAGATCGGTCGATGAACAGCTCGACAAGAAGGCTGAACTGCCCGAAGACGATTCGGCGGAAAATAACGAAAGTGTTACAGCATCTGATGATGATAAAGAATACGATGTTGAAAATGATAATGAAAAAGCGGAATAAACCGCAGAAAAGAGGATTTTATGCATCTGTTTGAAAAGACAATTGACAGCGAGGTAAAGTACGAGGGCAAGATACTGACCGTATGCTCAGACAAGGCGGAGCTTGAAAACGGCGCAGTCGTTTCACGCGATGTTATCCGTCATAACGGCGGTGTCGGCGTTGTTCCGATAACTGACGAGGGCGATGTACTGTTTGTAAGACAGTTCAGATATCCTTTCCAGAAGGTTCTTATGGAGATCCCCGCAGGAAAGCTCAACGCAGGTGAAGATCACGCAGAAGCAGGCAGAAGAGAGCTTCAGGAAGAAACAGGCTGTACCTGCAAGGAGTTCAGATATATGGGATATATGATCCCTACCCCCGCATACTGCCAGGAAATAACGCATATGTACCTCGCTACAGGTCTTGAGGGCGGAAAGCAGAACCTTGATGATGATGAATTCCTTGAGGTTGTGAAGATACCGCTTGACAAGGCCGTTGAAATGGTAATGAACGGTGAAATTGAGGACGGCAAGACACAGCTTGCATTACTCAAAGCCAAGATGATATTAGGCTGATTTTCGGCATAAAATATAACAATGTCAGACTGAAAGGATCGGGAGTACAATGGAAGATTTCCTCACAGGAAAGAAGCACATTCATTTTATCGGAATAGGCGGAAGCGGTATGTATCCGCTTGCGCAGATACTTCACAGCAAGGGTTATTACCTTACCGGCTCGGACAATAACGAAACCGAAACGCTTAAAGCGGTGCGTAAAATGGGTATACCCGTATATATGGGACAGAGAGCCGAGAATATTGAGGGTGCGGATCTTATCGTATACACGGCGGCTATAATGAGCGATAACCCCGAGCTTATTGCCGCAAAGGCAAGCGGTGTGAAGACTATAGAGCGCTGTGAGCTTCTCGGACTTGTGACAAGCTGGTACAACAAGGCTGTATGCGTATCGGGTACGCACGGCAAGACTACAACGTCCTCGATGCTGACTCATATGTATCTTGCTCAGAACGTTGACCTTTCGACTGTTATCGGCGGCAAGCTGAAAGCTATAGGCGGAAGCGGAAGAGCGGGCTCGAGCGATGTTATGGTGTGCGAGGCGTGCGAGTTTTCAAATACGTTCTTACACCTGTTCCCGAACATTTCTATAATACTGAATATTGACGCGGACCACCTTGACTTCTTCAAGACGATGGATAACCTGAGAGCGTCATTCACGAAATTCTGTGACAATACAACGGATATCCTTGTTATAAACGGCGATGATGAAAACACAATGAAAGCGGTCAGGGCATCGGGCTTTGACAAGCAGATAATTACATTCGGCAAGAGCGACAAGAACAGATATTACCCCGAAAATATCGAACGTATATCAGATTTTCAGACCGACTTTGACCTTATGGAAAACGGCAAGAAGATCGAGCGTATCTCAATACACGTTCCGGGAGCGCATAATGTGCTCAATGCGGTTGCTGCCTGTGCCGCCGCACTGGCAACAGGTGTTACACCCGAGAACATCAACAAGGGACTCAGCACATTCTGGGGCGCGGGAAGAAGATTTGAACGTCTTGCGACTATCGGCGGTATCACGGTAGTTGACGACTACGCGCACCACCCTGCCGAGGTTGCCGCAACGCTGAAAACGGCAAAGGCGATGCAGGACTTCAAGCGTGTATGGGCTGTACATCAGCCGTTCACCTATTCAAGGACGTACACACTTATGGACGACTTTGCAAGCGCACTTGAAATTGCGGATAAGGTTGTACTGACCGAGATAATGGGCAGCCGTGAGAAGAACACATACAATGTCTACTCTGCCGACCTCGCCGCCAAAATCCCCGGCTGTAAGTGGTTCCCGACCTTTGAAGAGGTCGCACAGTACGTTGCCGATAACGCAGAAAGCGGAGATATGATAATCACGCTCGGTTGCGGCGATGTATATAAGGTGGCTTTCAGGATCGAGGAAATGCTGAGGGAGAAGTACGGGGAATAAAATTACTTTATAAGAAAACAACCGTCCGGGTATTGAACCTCGGGCGGTTATTATTTATCGTTATTCTCATATTTCATAATATCCTCGACTTTACAGTCAAGTATCACACAAAGATCATCAATAAGCTGAGTGGTAACTCCCATATTATGCCGCAGTCTGTTTATCGTACTGCTGCTTATATTATACTTATTTGATAAGCGCATAGGTTGAGATCCCTCGCTTTTTCATTGTATCCCAAAGCGGTGTATGTACTATCATATCTGCTTCTCCGATCCGGTTCAGAATAAATGTTCATTTAATATTATAAATTATGCCGGGTTGCCTGAACATTGTTGAAAATCCGACTATAACAAATATGTATGAAAGTAAAAGCAGTACCGAAAAACGATACTGCTCTTTATCATACTTTCAATGATTACTGTGCACTGATTGTCATCTTATATCTTGCGAAGCTTTTGCCGTCAAGTATCTGTATACCCTTCTTTTCTTCAAAAATTCCGCTGTCATCGTCATAGTCGTCACTGCCACACCAAGGCTCAATGCAGATAAAGCCTGCACGCTTTCCTGCGGGAGTCCACAGTCCGAGTGTTTCAAAGCCCTCAAAGGCAATTTTAGCGACTGTCTTTCTGCCCTCAATGAGCTTTACGGCTCTTGACTTTATGTTGTCGAAATAAACGACATCGTTATTGAACATATCATAGGATAACGGAAGCTTTGACGAGCCGTTAAGGCGCTGTATGCGATCCTTGCTCCTGAACAGTCTTGTTTCAAGATCCATAACAGGTGTCGACGCTTTTTCGCGCTTTTCAAAAACGACAGTGCAGTTGTCGAGGTTGTTGCAGGCGATAGCCGGGTGAGCGCCTATGCAGAACGGTATGCTGTCATAGCCCGGATTGTACACGCTGTAGCTTATCTCTATCCTGTCGTCAAACAAGTTATACTGTAATGCAAGCTGAACGCTGTACGGATACTTTCCCTCTACGGGAGTATAATTGTATGCAAGAATAACCGAATTGCCGCTCTTACCGATCACCGAGAACGTATTATCGCGGGCAAAGCCGTGCTTTGAAAGTGAAACCTCCTTGCCGCCGATAGTTGTTTTATTGTTTTTCACATTGCCTATTGCGGGGAAAAGCACAGGTGAGGTCTTACCCCAGAAGGCGGGATCGGCACACCACATTATCTCTCTGCCGCCGATAATAAGCGACTTGAGTTCTGCGCCCTCTGACGCAATTACAGCCGATGAATTTCCTGTTTTAAGCTCTGTTGTCATATGCACCTCAATGCTTACTGCTCATAAGCTGTAAGCTTATCATTTTCTATAGTGATATTAGGATTGTTGAACTTCCAGTTTTTAATGAAGTCGGGTATCTTCTTTGTCGTACCCTTGAAGTCGGGAAGCTTGCTGAGTGTGATAACCTTATCACTTGCAAATACACTCTTCAGGAACTCCTCGCTCATACGCTCGGTATTGACGGAGGGTGTTCCGCCAAGCTTGGTTATGACCGCACCCGAACCGCTTGCGGCGCAAACAAACTCCTTGCACCAGGGTATATAGTAAAGCCACTGTACTGTGCTGTCAGATGCGAACACAGCCTCGGGATCGGGAATATATCCGACCTCGGAAAGCGTAGTCATCTTGCTTGTATCGGTTATCTTTGCAAGCTCTGCATATTTTGCCTTCTGCTCGGTATGGTTTTCGCTGTCGGGATATATATCAATACCGCTAATGTCATATGTATTCGCATTGACCGTTGTCAGCTTTGACTGACCGTTCCATACCCAGATAAGGTTAGTAAGCTTGTGATAGTTTTCAAGGCGGTCATATACCATATACCACAGCTTCTGATAAAGCTGTTTCTTATAGGTCTCCTTGTCCTTCATACCCCACCAGAACCAGCTTCCGCTTGCCTCATGAAGGGGTCTCCAGATAACGGGAACACCCGCTGTTTCAAGGCGCTGTAAGTAAAGTGCGATAGTGTCGATATCTTCTATAATAACATTATATTCCTTAGTGCCGGGCGTTACCGCATTTTCAAGGCTGAAATTTCTGATCTCGTCACTGTAGAATGCTCTGCCCTTTACGGAGTCGTCATCAATATCAACAGGAACCTTCCAGTGCCAGCAGAATGCAACTATACCGTTCTGCTCGTTATGCCACTTGATAGCTTCTTCTATCTGTGTGTAGTCGGGCTCGTCTGTTCCCTGAGCGTAAAGGAAGTCAAAGCCCATAATAGCGGGCATATCGCCTGTTGTATTGTAATACATTATATTTTCGAACTGGTTTGCGTCGGAGTACTGCTGACCCGAGATCATCTGCTTTCCGTAAACGCTCTTAAGATAGTTGAAAAGCTCAAGCGTTTCTTCGTTGGTGTTCTCTGAAACCGGCTTAGAGCCGTCGGGTGTTTTCGCTTCAAGCTTTTTTATCAGCGCGTCTACATCCGTTTCGTATTTTAACGCAACGTCCATATCTATCTTTCCGTTTTCATCAACGGCGATGGGATTTGAACGGAGCTTCTGCTCATTATCGTTGCTTCCTGATGATGTGTTGTCGGCAGAAGCCGAGGCATTGCCGCTGTCGGTATTTCCTGATGTGTCACCGCTGTTGCAGGCTGTCATAGACACAATCAGCGATACGGCAAGAACTGCCGCTAGTATTCTCTTCATTGCTAAGACCCTTTCATTAACCTAAATTAAATCTTAAATTTTTCGGAATTTAATCCGTTTAGGTTAATTATATCAAATCGACAAATAAATTTCAATAGTTTTATAAAATAGTGTTCATATTAGTGCGAAAAAGTAAAATTTCGGATAAAAATATTGACCGCGCGGCACGGATATGGTAATATAAATATGTATATAATTTAAGGTGGTTTCGCGTTGAGCAATACTGCCATTAAAACGGAAGAGGTATATTTAACCGTATGGAAATACAGCTACTCATAATAATAATCGTAATGATCGCCTGTTCGGCGTTCTTTTCGGCAAGCGAAACGGCACTTACAGGCGCTAACCGCATACGACTGAAAAGTATGGCTGAAAGCGGTTCAAGAGGCGCTAAGATGGCACTCAAGCTGCTTGACAAGTACGACAAAGTAATCACAACGATACTTATAGGCAATAACATAGTAAACATAACAGCATCTTCGCTGGCAACTGTGCTTGCAACCGCGATAGTAGGATCTGATAATGCGGCACTTGTATCCACAGTTGTGCTTACGCTTGTAATACTCACATTCGGCGAGGTAATGCCCAAGAGCCTTGCTAAGGATCACGCCGAGGGAATGACAGTTGCCACAAGCGGAATAATCACATTCCTTACATTCATCTTCACTCCCCTTTCAGCCCTTTTTATACTGCTGAAAAAGCTTGCAAACAAGCTGTTCGGCAACAAAAAGGAGGTCACCGTGACCGAGCAGGAGCTTATGGCTATAATCGATGAGATCGAGGACGAGGGCGTGCTTGAAGAACAGGAGCGCGACCTTGTAAAATCCGCTCTTGAGTTTGACGAAACGGTAGTTGATGAAATAATCACACACCGCGTAGACGTTATTGCAGTCGATATAAATGAGGATATAGAAGCCGTAAAGGAAACCTTCATAAACGAGGAATATTCAAGACTGCCTGTTTACGAGGGCTCTATCGACCATATCGTAGGCTTTGTAAGCCAGAAGGACTTTTTCAAGAAATACCTTACCAAAAAAGAAGATGAAACCTTCTTACTGCGTGATATAATGCAGGAAATACACTATGTTCCACACCTGATGAAGATAAGCGATATAATGAAGCAGATGCAGAAGGACAAGGTGCATATGGCTGTTGTTCTCGACCAGTACGGCGGCACACTCGGCATAGTTACGCTTGAAGATATACTTGAACAGCTTGTCGGAGAAATATGGGACGAAAACGATGAGATAGTAGCACCTGTTACATTCGTTTCCGAAAACGAGTTCAACGTAAACGGCGATGTTTCGCTTACAGCTTTCAGACGCTACTGGCACAACAGAACAGGCGACTACCCGAAGATTGACGGAAGCGCCAAGACTGTCGGCGGCTGGGTGCTTGAGCTGTTTGGAAAGATACCCGAAACAGGCGAAATGGTTACGACCGAGGACTTCAGGATAACAGTGCTCAAGGTAAGCGAAAGAAGAATAGTAAAGGTGCGCCTTACGGTTCTTCCGAAGCCCGAAGACAAGGAATAATATGCGTGTCATTTTTATAGTCTGTGCTGTACTCGGCACGGTCGGGATATGCGGTCTGCTTGTACTGTTGCTGTTCTTCAGGCTGAAAATAAATCTCGGCTTCAAGCTTCCGAAGGGCAAGACGATACCGATAGAGCAGTTCATTCCGCAAGGAATATACGGCTATACGGTGTTTATGGCTGTATTCGGCTATTTCGGGCTGATGCTGTTGCCGCTGTCACTGCCGTGGTACTTCATCGTACCTGCCGATATAGCGATGGCTCTTATCGTGAACTTTATAGGAACACACTTTCTCTCCCCCGCCGTAAAGCGCTTTGTAAACGGCAAAGCCCCGAAGCCCGATGACCTTACCGGATATGAAGCCATTGCGCTTGAGAATATAGTCGGCAGCGGATACGGCAAGGTAAAAGTGAAATATGAGGGAAGAAGCTACCGCTTTGACGCTATACCTGTATATCACACCGATATAGAGGCGGGCGAAAAGGTGGATATAATCACGGGTGAGGACGAGCTTCTTTTTGTTCAGAAAAAGGACGAGATATATAAAGTCCTTGATGAAGAAAACGAGCCTGCGACAAAACCGGAAAGCAATAAATCGCCCGAACCGAAAAGACGAAACGACAGCTTTGTAAGAAAGAGAAAAACCAAAGCTAATGAAAATCAGAAAGAAGAATAATAAATGTTTTCTAAGGAAATAACAACTACAGCGGACGATTACCGCACATTGGTAAGCTTTACCGAATATACGCTGAAAAAGTCCAATAACATACTGTTTATCGCCATGGCGGCACTCGCCGTGATATCGCTTATTATCGGACTTGCGGGAATTATACCGCTGTATGTTTCAGCGGCGGTATGCGTTATTTGCGTTGTTGTAATTCTTGCCGATATCCTTCGTATATCCAAAAAAGCCAAGGACGGCATAAAGTACGGCAAGGTAGTACTCAACGCCAAGCGTACTTTCAGCTACGATGCGGCATCGATAAGGGTATTCGGCGGAAGAACGGCAACAGATATAAACGCACAGTGGGATACTATCTTCAAGATATACGAAGTCGAAAAATGCTTTATCATATATTTCAGATACGACCTTGCGTTCTGTCTGCCGAAAAATCAGCTGACACCGCAGGAAACACTGAATGTGAGAAATTATTTTATAAAGAAAATGGACGGCAGGTTCATTAAAAAGTGCAAATAAACACAAATACGAAAGGCAGGAAATATGTTAAAGAAACTCAAAAAGCAGGTGCTTGAAGCTAACCTTTTACTTCCGAAATACGGACTGATCACATTTACATGGGGCAACGTATCGGGTATCGACCGCGAAAGAGGTCTTATTGTAATAAAGCCGTCGGGCGTTGAATACGATCATATGACGGTTGACGACCTTGTTGTCCTGACTCTTGACGGTGAACAGGTCGAGGGCGACTTAAGACCGTCAAGCGACACTCCGACACACCTTGAGCTGTACAAGGCATTCCCCGATATCGGCGGTATAGTGCACACTCATTCACAGTGGAGCACGACCTTTGCGCAGAGCGGACTTGATATCCCCGCACTGGGAACAACTCACGGCGACTATTTCTACGGAGCTATCCCCTGCACCGACAAGATGACTCCCGAGGCTATCGGCGGCGAGTACGAAAAGGAAACAGGCACAATAATAATCGACACATTCAAAAAGCGTAATATCGATCCGAATGCCGTTCCTGCCGTAAATGTACACTCACACGGTCCTTTTGCATGGGGCAAGGATGCGACTGAAGCCGTACACAATGCGGTAGTGCTTGAAAACGTTGCAAAGATGGCAATGTTCAATCTTCTGCTTGACAAGAATATCGAGCCTATGCAGCAGGAGCTTCTTGACAAGCATTATCTCAGAAAGCACGGTGCTAACGCATATTACGGACAGAAATAAAGCTTCGGGGGAAATAATATGAATATATACTGCATATCCGAGGGAGAGCTTTACCGCATCGAAAACGGCAAGGAACAGCGTGTTCCCTGCGAGCGTGTGGAAAGCTACCGCGATGCCGTGCGTAAGATGAAAGCCCGCGATGAATGGAAAACCACAGGCAAGGGCGCAAAATTTATGGGCGTTGAGCCCAAAGAATACGGCGAGGAAGAAGCCTTCAATATGTTGAAAGGCATAGGTTCTTGCGGCGATAAGCTGATATATTCGACCTTTGCGGATAATGTCGGAGGAATGTATTTCAAGGACAGCGAGGGCGAAACCTATATCTTTGCAAACCGCGAGGAAATTATCAACAGCATTGATTGCAGCGGTGGAAAATGTGTAGTCTGCGCAGGAAACGGACGTTACGAAAATCATATTGCGCTTGTAAACACCGATAACGGTAGCTTTGAACAGCTGACAGAGGGCTTTACCAGCGAAACTCACCCGTTCATTTCACGCAGAAATAACGATATTATTTACTATACAGCAATGGGCTTTGCGACTGACAGAAGCGGAAATGTTGCCGAAAAAAGTCCGTGTACGATATGCCTTTACGATACACGGAGCGGTACTATAGACGAGTTTATATCCGAGGACGGATACGACTGCATAAAGCCGCAGGACGATACTGACGGAAACATATACTACATAAGAAGAAAATACGTTGCCACAAAGCAAAAAGGCAATCTGCTTGTTGATATACTGTTGTTCCCTGTCAGGATAATCAAGGCTATCGGCGGATTTTTAAGCGTGTTCTCAATGGCATTCGGCGGAGAGCCTTTACGCACAGGCGGTAAAAATCCCGCAAAGAGCAAGACCGCCGATGAGCGCGAGGCTTTTATCGAGGGCAATATGATAAAAGCCGAAAAACAGCTTAACGGGAATGCGGACGACGGCGTTATCCCGTCCGACTGGGAGCTTGTAAAGCGTGACAAGAGCGGAAACGAAACCGTTATAAAAAAGCGTATAATGGACTATAGACTTCTTGAAAACGGCGATATAATCTATTCTAACGGAAGCCGTATAGGAATGCTGTCGGGCGATAAGAATACAATTCTCTGCAAGATAAAGTACGCAAACTCGATAACCGTAACTGAATAAGGTAAAAACTAAGCCGCCGTGCATTTCTGCACGGCGGCTCTTGCTATTAAGAATTAAAGCTTACTTGATGATATACTTGTCAAGCTCAGCCAGAAGCTCATCGCAGTCATCACTGTGAACGCGGAGCTCAAGGGGCTTAGAAAGATCTAAGCTGAATATACCCATAATCGACTTAGCATCAATAGCATATCTGCCGCTTACGATATCAACATCGTAGTTGCACTTTGTAACTGTAGTTACGAAATTCTTAACGTCTTCAATAGTATTGATTCTGATATTAGCTGTTTTCATACAAAAAACCTACCTTTCATATTTCGGCTTTCCTGTCCGATTGATTTCATTTTACCAAAATGTAAGGCGGTTGTCAATTACTTTTTAACTGAATTTACTTAAATTTTTCAATCGGAAAGATAACCGTTAGCCTGATTTCCCTTTACCGCCTTATATCTGTAAGTGCTTATCGCTCCTTACAGCTATATAATAGCACATTTCACGGTACGGTCAAGAGTATTATTGTCAAAAATGCGGTGCAGCTTGCAAATTTCGTAATAATAAAGTATAATTAGGCTATCGGAGGTTCACTTTTAGTGAAACTTACCATAATATAACACGGATGTGATATTATCAGATACGCTATACAGACCTTCGGGTGCAAGGTCAACCAGTACGAAAGTGCTTCTGTAGCAAAGGTCATGGAAGAACACGGATATGAAAAGACAGACGATATCTTCACTGCGGATATCGTTATAATAAACAGCTGCTCGGTAACGGAAAACAGCGACAAGAAGGCAAAACAGCTTATAAATAAGATAAAAAGCCGCGATCCTTTAAAGATAGTAGCGCTTACGGGTTGCTTTCCGCAGGCTTTTCCCGAAACTGCGGCGAAGCTGTCTGCGGATATCGTAACAGGCACGGAGCATAAGGAAAGCCTTGCCGATATGATAGACGCTTTCACGGGCAACAAGATAAAACAGATCGATGTGCCGCCGCGACCTGTGAAAAAGCAGTACGAAAAGCAGAAGAACGCCGATATGGGCAAGACAAGAGCCTTTATCAAGATAGAGGACGGTTGTGACAGGTTTTGCAGTTACTGTATAATCCCCACGGCAAGGGGCTCTGTAAGGTCAAGACCTTTGCAAGATATAATTGATGAAACAAGATTTCAGGTTTCCTGCGGTCATAAGGAAATGGTGCTTGTAGGCATCAACCTTTCCTGCTACGGTCAGGATATCGGTCTCAGGCTCGCGGACGCGATTGAGGCGGTATGCTCTGTCGATGGGGTGGAGCGTGTACGCTTATCATCACTCGAACCCGAGCTTCTTACCGATGAAGATATAGCACGAATGGCGGCGCAGAAAAAGCTGTGCCCGCATTTTCATCTATCGCTCCAGTCGGGAAGCGCCGCTACGTTAAAGCGTATGAACAGGCACTATACGCCCGATGAATATTACGATATAGTCGTAAGGCTGAGAAAAGCTTTCCCCGACTGTGCCATAACCACCGATATTATGGTTGGCTTTGCGGGAGAAACGGACGAAGAATTTGAAGAGTCGTGCGAGTTTGCAAGAAAAGTCGGCTTTGCGGCAATGCACGTCTTCACATATTCTGTAAGAGAAGGCACTGCGGCGGCAAAGCGCACAGACCACATTGCGCACGATGTTGCGGTAAAGAGATATCACACTATGAGCGCACTTGCGAAAGAGCTTAAGGAACAGTACTTCCGCTCAAGTGTCGGAAGAACGGAAAAGGTGCTTATCCAGCGCCGAGAAAGCGAGGAATACGCAAACGGACTTACTCCGCAGTATGTTCCTGTGCGTATCTACGGCAGTGACGCAAAGAAACAGAATATAATTACTGTACAAATTACCGAGGCTGTGGGCAGTGATTTTTGTATCGGCAAAGAAATAAAATGCTTGTAATCGGGCACATATTGTAGTATAATTAAAAGGTATTGATAGTTTCGTGCTCAGGCACGCTTACAATAAAACACGGAGGAAGTTTATGTCAGTTTATCGCATTTATGTGGAGAAGAAGCCGCAGTTTGCAGTTGAGGGAAAGGCAGTTCTTTCCGATCTCAAGACCGCACTTCAGATCAAGGGCATCAAGGATGTCCGTATCGTAAACCGTTATGATGCAGAGGGTATCACAAAGGAGAACTTTGAAAAGGCTACTCCCACTGTATTCTCAGAGCCGCCTGTTGACGATGTTTACTATTCGCTGCCCGAAATCAAGGCAGATGAAAAGATGTTCGCAACAGAGTTCTTACCCGGTCAGTTCGACCAGAGAGCGGACTCTGCCGCTCAGTGTATCCAGATGCTGTGTCAGGGCGAACGTCCCACAGTAAAATACGCTAAGCTGTACATATTAAAGGGCGATATCTCCGATGAGGATTTTGCCAAAATAAAGCACTATCTCATAAACGCCGTAGAGGCAAGAGAGTGCGGATTTGAGCAGTATGAAACACTTGATGTAAAGTACGATATACCTAAGGACGTTGCGGTTCTTGACGGATTTATCGGACTTTCCGAAGACGAGCTTGCCGAGTTTATCAAGAAGTATGCGCTTGCTATGGATCTCGGTGATATCAAGTTCTGTCAGGAATATTTCAAGAAAGAACAGAGAGATCCTACCCTTACCGAGATCAGAATGATAGATACATACTGGTCGGATCACTGCCGTCATACGACATTCGGAACAATAATCGACAATGCGGCAATAGACGCTCCCTACATTGCCGAAACATACAAGGAATACAAACTCGACAAGGAAGAGCTCGGCAGAAGTGCAAAGCCCATATGCCTTATGGATATTGCGACTGCGGCTGTAAGAAAGCTGAAAAAAGACGGTCTGCTCCCCGACCTTGACGAGAGCGAAGAGATCAATGCCTGCTCGGTAAAGATCACCGTTGACGTTGACGGCAAGGACGAGCAGTGGCTTCTTATGTTCAAGAACGAAACACACAACCACCCCACTGAGATCGAACCCTTCGGTGGTGCGGCTACCTGCCTCGGCGGTGCTATAAGAGATCCGCTTTCAGGTCGTTCTTACGTTTACCAGGCTATGCGTGTAACAGGTGCATCGGATCCCCTGCTCCCTGTTGACAAGACTATCCCCGGTAAGCTTCCTCCGAGAAAGATAACAACAACAGCCGCTCAGGGCTATTCATCATACGGCAACCAGATAGGTCTTGCCACAGGTCACGTTGCCGAAATATACGATCCCGGATATATGGCAAAGCGTATGGAGATCGGCGCTGTTATCGGTGCCGCTCCCGCAGAGAACGTTGTCCGTGAGCGACCCGTACCCGGAGACATAATCATCCTGCTCGGCGGCAGAACAGGTCGTGACGGTTGCGGCGGTGCTACAGGCTCATCAAAGTCACACAGCGTAGAATCGCTTGAAACCTGCGGTGCTGAGGTTCAGAAGGGTAACGCTCCCGAGGAAAGAAAGCTCCAGAGATTATTCCGCGACAAGAACGCAACAAAGCTTATCAAGCGTTGCAACGACTTTGGTGCAGGCGGTGTTTCCGTTGCTATAGGTGAGCTTGCAGACGGTCTTGAGATCGACCTCAACGCAGTTCCGAAGAAGTATGACGGTCTTGACGGCACAGAGCTTGCCATTTCAGAGTCACAGGAAAGAATGGCGGTAGTTGTTGACAAGAACGATGTTGACAAGTTCATTTCTCTTGCAGGCAAGGAAAACCTTGAGGCTACTCCCGTTGCGGTAGTTACCGAAAACCCCAGACTGAAGATGAACTGGAACGGTAAGACTATCTGCGACATTTCAAGAGAATTCTTAAATTCAAACGGTGCTGAAAAGCACACTGATATACACGTTCCCGCTCCCACGGTAAGCTATTCCACAGGCAGACACAACACCAAGGAAGAATGGGAAAAGCTCGTTACCGACCTTAACGTATGCTCACAGAAGGGTCTTGTACAGCGTTTCGACTCGACGATCGGCGCAGGTACTGTTCTTATGCCTTATTCGGGTAAGACACAGCAGACGCCTGTACAGGCTATGGCTGCAAAGCTTCCCGTACTTTCGGGCAACACAAAGACAGCATCTATAATGGCATGGGGCTTTGATCCGTTCGTAAGCCGCCAGTCACCTTATCATGCCGCCGCTCTCGCAGTAGTGGAAAGTATGGCAAAGGTAGTTGCCGCAGGCGGTAAGAGCGAAAAGTGCTGGCTTACATTCCAGGAATACTTTGAGCGTACACAGGGCGACCCTGAGCGTTGGGGCAAGCCTTTTGCCGCACTTCTCGGCGCGTACAAGGCGCAGATAGCACTTTCAAGCGGTGCTATCGGCGGTAAGGATTCTATGTCGGGTACATTCGAGCATATCGATGTTCCGCCTACGCTTGTTTCATTCGCAGTTTCAACCGCTAAGTCGGACAAGATAATCTCGGCTGAATTCAAGCTTCCTTGCAGTGATATCTACTACATTGACCCTGCATATGACGAGAACGGTATGCCCGACTTTGACAGCGTAAAGAAGGTATTTGCCACAGTAGAAAAGGCAATTGCGGACGGCACTGCCCTTTCGGTATGGACCGTGGCTCACGGCGGTATCGCAGAGGGTATCTTCAAGATGTCGCTCGGCAACAGAATAGGCGCGAAGTTAAATGCTATGGACGATGAAAAGCTGTTTGGTCTGCACTATGGTGCATTCATCATAGAAGCCAAGGGTGCTATCGAAGGTGCTGAGCTTATCGGTGAAACAGTAAGCGATTATACTATCACAGCAGGCGATGTTACACTTGATATCGCCGAGCTCGAAAAGAAGTATGACGCTGTACTCGAGCCTATCTTCAAGAACTCACTCCCCGAGATGCCGAAGCCCGTATCAATAGCATACGACAAGGGCTGTGACTTACTTATCAACAAAGCTCCCGGAAAGATTGCAAAGCCCAAGGTACTTATCCCCGTATTCCCCGGCACAAACTGTGAATACGATATGGCTGCCGCATTCAACAGATATGGCGGTGAAGCTGAGATATTCGTTATCAGAAACCTCTCTGCAAAGAATATGGAAGACAGCGTAAACGAATTTGCCAAGAGAATCGAAGACAGCCAGATGATCGCTGTTCCCGGCGGTTTCTCAGGCGGTGACGAACCTGAGGGTTCCGCTAAGTTCATCAACGCATTCTTCCGTAATCCTAAGATCAAGGACGCTGTAGAGAATATGCTCTACACCCGTGACGGTCTTATGATCGGTATATGCAACGGCTTCCAGGCCCTTATCAAGCTCGGTCTTGTGCCTTTTGGAAAGATAATTCCGCTGTCAGGCGAAAGCCCCACACTGACATACAACACAATCGGCAGACACCAGTCACAGCTGGCACTCACAAAGATCTGCACCAACAAGTCACCGTGGCTTATGCACTGTAAAGTAGGCGAGGTTTACAATATCCCGATTTCACACGGTGAAGGTCGTTTCGTAGCAAGCGATGAGGTTATCGCAAAGCTCATTGAAAACGGACAGGTCGCTACACAATATGTAGACCTGAACGGCGAGCCTACAATGGATCTTGCATACAATCCCAACAGCTCAATGTGCGCTATTGAGGGTATCATCTCTCCCGACGGTCGTGTACTCGGTAAGATGGGTCACACTGAGCGTATCAGCTCCGACACCTGCGTAAACGTTGACGGCAACAAGGATCAGCTCCTGTTCAAGGGTGGCGTTGACTACTTCAGAATTTAGGCTCTATAATAAATGTTG
>DJPL01000050.1:0-26347 GCA_002437415.1 Ruminococcaceae bacterium UBA6413
AAAATATATTCTGAAAAAATTTTTTGCAATTCAGCCTTTGTATATTCAGTACCGCATTTATTGCATACAAATAATTCGCCTTTTGCTTCAACGCTGTCCTCATCCCCGCAATTCTTACAATATGTTCCCATAACATCCTCCTAAATTTTATAAGTTTTTAATGCAACCCAGTAAAATATCGTGCCTAAAACATAGCAACATAAATCTATCGGATCGCTTACGGAATCCTCTACAAATAACGGTGCAACATACTCCCAGAATAAACCTGCTGTAAATCCGACAGAAAGTAAATGTACAAATCTGCTTACTTTGTATTTTCCAAAAGCCAGTATGATATTTACGATTGGCAGGAATACTAACGGACATATCAAATCATTGAAATAGCATCTCAGAAAATAGCTCAGATAAGGTATGTTCAGATCAGACAGAAAAATTTTATTTATCAAATACAGTTCTCCAAAAACGATTATTAATGATAAATTGAATTTCTCATTTTTAAGTACGTTGCAAATATTCTTTGTTATTTTCATATCAAAGAAAAGCTACAATAAGCAGTGCAGCAACTATAGCAACAATAAGACCGCCTATAGTTAGTCCGTTTCCGCCTTTCATAATATCAACTCCTTCAATAAAGTTTAATTTATTTTTGTTATATTTCTATGCCCAAGCAGGCAAAGACTATCAGCGTAATCAGTACGGGTATACTGAACATACCTAAATATAATAAAAGTCCTTGAAAGCCTACCATGTTCTCAAAAAACTTCATGATTCCCAGTCGGTTTCCGTTTTCGTCTTTTTTTAAATAAAAGACAAGAGTAGTAATAAAATATCCGACTCCTATAATTGACGCTAACGCCAAAATTACGATAATGAGCATCATATCAGCACTTCTCCTTTTTATATCGAAAATTATTTTGTTGCCTTACTTATTATTTTTTCTCTTTCTTCTTTGCAAATTTTACACCAAACATAATCTTGACCGATGTCGTTATTCATGTCGTTTTCAGTCTTGTATTGCTTGAAATTTATGCCATTATTCTTGACATACCGACAATTGCTTAAATGTAATTTATTTGTTCTCGGATTATAACAGTACATAATTTGCTACAACTCCTTTGTTAATTCCCGATCAATCAGTATCGATAAATTCCAACGTATAAGATTCGTTCAAGTCCAGTTCATAGAATGACATACTATCCTTAACTGTTTCACCTACGCACATAGGATCAATAAACATTTCTCCGCTATCTACCACTGTTCCTTCTGAATCTTTGAGCTTATATCCTATTGAAGTGCTATCGCTGTGCCCCTCACCTTCAGCATTGTATGTCATAGTTGCCTTGACAATAAGTTCAGCTGTGATACTTGCGTCATCATTACTAACATATTCGATATCTGCGTTAATGACTTGAATAATCCTCTGAGGTGTTTCTTCATAATAGTAATTATTTATAGTTAATGGCAAATCAGGAAGTTTGATATTTAAGCTTTTTAGTGGCAGATGGGTAATTGAGTATGCGGCTTCGCTGAAGGATGAACCGTTATCAAGCGTAGCACTTAAATATAGTGTACCTTCATCGGTGTTACCTTTGATATAATCTTCTTCATCTATATTAAGCCAACCATAAAGTATCGGTGTATGATCGAATGTGTTTGTTCCGGTGTGATATTCATCTGAAGTAACTGCATAATCTTTATCCAGTACTGTATCTCCGCTGTTATTGACTACTCGGATATGAACAGTTGCATCAATTGCTATATAATCACCTTCTGTTGTTCCTTTGCTTATAGACCATAAAACCTGATTTTTACCCGTTGCTTCATCATACTGAACATTACGGTTACTGATATAATATGTATCATCACTATAATCATCATCCCAATTGTCATCATTGTAGTAATCATCATCCCAACTGTCATCATTATAGTAATCATCTTCAGAACTGTATGCATAGCTGTATGATGAACTGTTTTCTGCATAGGAACTGTATGCTGATGAACTTTCTGAATTGATTTCAGATGAGTTAAGGTTAGTATTTGAATTATCCGCTGTATTTGCACATGCTGTCAAAATTGCCATAACACAGATAGCAGCTAAGCTTTTTAACATTTTCTTCATTTAAAAACCCTCCAACATTTCCAAACACGGATATATGATTCTTTCAACATAATCATCACCGCATTTACTTTTTTCGACTTCATTATATCACAACCTAACGTTGTTGTCAACAACAAAATAGTTTTTTAAATTTTCCTTTTATTTTGGTACAATAAAGGTAAAATAAATGCAGGAGGTTGTTATGGTTAAAAACTTACGGTTGTTAAGAGAAGAAAAAGGATATTCTCAGCAAAAGCTTGCCGAAATGCTCAATATCACACAGCAGGCAATATTCAAGTACGAAAAGACAGATAATGAACCTGACATCTCCACCCTTATACGCTTAGCTGAAATTTTCGATGTGTCGGTTGATTATCTTATCGGAAATACCAATATCCGTGAACCGCTTATTATCCGGTCACCCGATAATCTTTCCGAACAGGAGCTTACTCATCTGCGACAGTGGCGTACACTTCCGCATAATATCAAAAGCAGTCTTGATGTGCTTATTTCCAGCATACACAATCCCGATAAATTCATATAAATATTAAAACACCGCAGAGCTTTTACCCTCTGCGGTGTTTTTTACGGAGTATGTTTGTTTATCTTTAAGTCGTTTGCCGGAATTCAGGAAGCAAGTGCCTTACCGAGTTCAACGCACTGCTCGGTTGCTGTATCATCGGGAGCTTCGTTGCAGATAACGCATTCGCCTGCCATAACTGCGCCGTCAGCGATACACTGTTCTTCCCAGTTTCTCATCCATTCGCCGTCGCCCCAGCCATAAGAACCGAAAAGTCCTACCTTCTTGCCTGAAAGCTTAGCTTCACAAGCGTTGAACATAGGCTCAAACTCGCTGTCCTCGAGCTGTTCGCTGCCCATTGAAGGACAACCGAAAGCGATAGAATCGAACTGGTCAACCATATCTGCCGAGAAGTCTGCCGCTGTGAATACGCTTACTTCTGCGCCTGCGCTCTTTGCACCCTCTGCAACCGAGCCTGCCATAGCCTCGGTGTTGCCTGTTCCGCTCCAATATACTACTGCTGTTTTCATAATAAAAAATCCTTTCATAAATGTTCTTTATATTATGCAACTGTAAGCTGCACGATACTCCTGCCGTTTGCCCACATTTTCTGGTAGACAGCTCTGCACTTGTCAAATCTCGCAAAGGTGCGCATAGCCTCGCACTCATTGCAGTAAACCTTCCAACAGCCCGTGCACCGGCTGTTCTTGCCCGCATTATCGATAAATCCTATAACGTCCCCAAGCGGATATCCTAAGAATATTCCTATCTCATGCGGGAAATCCTCGCTATTTACAAGCTTTTCCCTGAGAATGTCAATGCAGTATCCGATATCGGTATTTTCATAACCGTGACGCTTCATAAAGCGCGCTACGCCCGGACGGCTGAGATCCTCGGCAAGCTTTTCCGCTCTGTATACATATATCAGTGCCGTGTTTTCACGCCTTCTCAGCACCGTCACGCTGATGCCCTTGACGGACAGCTCTTTGTTCCAGCGGCTGACCGCATTCTCAAGCTCGCTTACATCACCAAATCTGCAATTGAACAGATTAGCGGTTTTGAGAGATGCCAGAGTAGGGGAGCAGTTGTCGATCAGATACTGCTCAAAACAGCACCCTTTCATACTGCCGCGCTTCTTTCGGCTAAAAGCTGTGACAGTGCTACAACACTGCTCGAGTGAACTCTTGCCACGGGAACGCTGTTGCGCTTTGCCTCCTGTGTGGCACTCAGCATCATCTTGTGCGATACCGTATTTGTAAACAGTATCAGCAGGTCGGGAGTGCCGACTTTCTTCTTAAGAGAGCTGTTTTCCTTGACAAATACCTTAGCCTTGTCATAGCCATAAGCCTTGCATATGTCCGCATAACGAGTTTCCATTCGCTCGTTACCGCCGATTATTACTACGCTCATATATCTTATCCTTTCTGTTGCTCATTACCGCGTTAGTCTAAACTAACCATATCTTTTTAAATAAACGGCTAACTGCCGTTTATAATATCGAGTTGTCGTATGATAACCGCGTTAGCCTCTGCTAACTGTTTATAGTTTATCACACGTTTTTTGTTTTGTCAATAGGGTTTGGATAATTTTTATAAAATTTCTTTGCATTAAGTACAAATTCAAAAGCAGGTTCTCCTTTTATCAGTTTTTTCGAGTAAATACCGAGCGTTACCGGCGGCAGTCCACCGATAGGTAAATATTCCAGCTCATCGTCATACATATACGGCATCATCGGGAAAGCCGTGATACCGAGTCCTGCCTTTGCCATTGCAAATGCCGCCTCACAGCCGTCCGCAAGCAGTACGTTGCTGTTATTGGGCATACCGAGCTTCATATAACCCGACATTGCAGCGTCGGGACATTTGTGCCTTTTAATAAGTATAACACGCCTGCCGTTTATATCGTCAATGCCGACGTCCTGTTTTTTAGCGAGTGCATCATCTTTACGGCATATAAGCATTACAGGGCAATCGCAAAGCGATGTAAAGCATTCGGCTTTCGGTATTTCATCATCTGCCTTTATTGCAAATATCAGTTGTAATTTGTTTTCCTCAAGCAGATTATCAAGCGACTTGAACGGCATCATAGTGACTTCCGGCTCAAAGCTCGGGTATATCTTTCCCATAATTTCAAGTATCGGCACTAGCGTGTCAAGCTCAAACTGATTATGCACGCCCACAGCCAGTGCCTGCTTTTTCTCGCTTGCATTCGTGCTGAGCCTGTGTATTGAATTCATAGCAGTTCTGAAGATAGTTTCCGCATCACCTATAAAGCTCAGTCCCTCTTTGGTAAGCTGAACGCTCTTGTTTGTCCTCAGAAACAGCCGTACCCCAAGCTCCGCCTCAAGCGATGAGATTTGATGGCTGACAGCGGGCTGACTGATATTGACCATACTTGCCGCCTTTGAAAAATTAAGTGTTTCCGCAACCGCGAGGAAGCATTCAAGCTGAGTAGTATTCATAACAAGCTCCTTTTTTAGTTATCGATAAAAGTTCTTTATCGATTATAACATATTTGTATTTTACATTCAAGACTTTTTGGTGTATTATTATCAAGGAGCTAAACTGTTAGCACATTACTGATAAGGAGGTTAACTGTTATGACTGAAACCGATATCCAGTCAATAATGATCGACAACAAGGCGATAAATCAGCGTATCGAGAACAGTCTGAATGCGATTTTTGCAAATATTGACATCACGGCGGCGCAGGGCAGAGTGCTTATGTACATTGCAAATTGCCCCGACAAGGAAATATTCGCCGCTGATCTTCACAAGCACCTGTGCATATCAAAGCCCTCTGTGTCCGCGCTTATTAAAAAGCTCAGAAAATCGGGACACATCTGTTGCACCGGCTGTGAAAACGATGAGCGTTACAAGAACCTCGCCGTGACTGAAAAGGGGAAAAAAGCCGCTTTGCTGATTTCCCGGCATATGAATAACACCGAGCACGAAGCATTCCGCAACTTTACGGAAGAAGAACTGTCAGAGCTTATGCGGCTTCAGAAAAAGCTGCTGAATAATATAAGCAACATAAATACAGAAAAACTGAAAATGGAAAGGATGACGGATTAAGTGAAAGAGCTTTTAAGACAAATTAAACAATACAAAAAAGACTCTATCTTAGCTCCCGTATATTCGGCACTTGAAGTTGTTATGGAGGTTATAATCCCCTTCGTAATGGCGTTGCTGATCGATGAGGGCGTAGAGAAGGGCGATATGAACAAAATCATATTATACGGTGCCCTTATGATAGTTCTTGCCATGATAAGCCTGTTTGCAGGTATGATGGCAGGTAAATATGCCGCAAGTGCGTCAACAGGCTTTGCCTGCAACCTGCGTGAAGCAATGTACCGCAACATACAGCGCTTCTCATTCTCTAATATTGACAAGTTCAGCACAGCGGGACTTGTGACCCGTATGACGACCGACGTAACAAACGTACAGAACGCATATCAGATGATCATAAGAATTGCCGTAAGAGCACCTCTTATGCTGATAAGCAGTATGGTTATGTGCTTTGTAGTCAATGCCGATATGAGCTTTATCTTCCTCGGCGCTATCATTTTCCTTGCGATTATCCTCGCGATAATTATGCTCAGGGCAATGAAGATATTTGATGTAGCGTTCACAAAATACGATGACCTGAACGCAAGCGTACAGGAGAATATCTCCGGTATCAGAGTAGTTAAATCATACGTCCGTGAGGATTACGAGAACGAAAAATTCAAGAAAGCCTCGGGCAACCTTTATAAAATGTTCAAGAAGGCAGAAAGCACACTTGCTTTCAACAATCCCGTAATGATGCTTGTAATCTATGCTTGCATTATGGCAATCTGCTGGTTCGGCGCTCAGTTCATAGTAGGCGGAACATTACAGATAGGTGAGCTTACCTCATTGTTCAGCTATGTTATGGGTTCGCTTATGTCACTGATGATGCTCTCTATGATATTTGTTATGATCACCATGAGCACGGCAAGTATGCGTCGTATATCCGAGGTTCTTCGCGAAGAACCTGACCTTGCACAGCCTGCCGCTCCCGTAGAGATCATTGCTAACGGCAGTATCGATTTTGACAATGTTCATTTCAGATATCACGAGACAAGCGAAGAAGAAGTCCTCACCGATATAAACCTGCATATTAAATCCGGCGAAACGATCGGTATAATCGGCGGCACGGGCTGTGGTAAGACCAGCCTTGTAAACCTTATCAGCCGTCTGTACGATGTCCAGCAGGGCAGTGTAAAGGTCGGCGGTGTCGATGTCAAGGACTACGATATGAAGTTCCTGCGTGATCAGGTAGCGGTAGTGCTTCAGAAGAACGTACTGTTCTCGGGCACGATCCTTGATAACCTCCGCTGGGGCAACGAAAACGCCACCGAGGAAGAGTGCATAGAGGCTTGCAAATGGGCTTGCGCAGATGAATTTATCGAACGTTTCCCCGACAAGTACAATACTATGATCGAGCGTGGCGGTACAAATGTATCGGGCGGTCAGAAGCAGCGTATATGTATAGCAAGAGCGCTTCTCAAAAAGCCCGCAGTACTTATCCTTGATGACTCGACAAGTGCAGTAGATACTGCAACAGACGCAAAGATAAGAACGGCATTTGCAAAGTGCATACCCGGTACTACTAAGATAATCATAGCACAGCGTGTATCAAGCGTTCAGGATGCCGACCGCATAGTTGTCCTTGACGATGGCAGAATAAACGGTGTCGGCACTCACGATGAGCTTGTTGCAAATAACGAGATATACAGAGATATTTACGAATCTCAGACAAAGGACGGCGGCGACTTTGACCGCCCTCAGAATTAAGGAAGGGAGCGTAACATAATGGATAAGAGAAAAATGGGACCGCGTCCCGACATATCCGCAAAGGATCAGGTGAAGCTGCTCGGCAGAATTATAAAGTATACCCTGAAGCATTATAAGTTTTCGTGTATCTGCGTAGTTGTCTGCATACTTGTACAGGCAGTTACCACACTTATGGGTATGCTGTTTATTCAGTCGCTGATCGATGATTATATCAAGCCGATGCTTGAAACAGGCAGTACAGACTTCACGCCGCTTGCGTACGCAATGCTCAGGCTTGCAATAGTTTATATTGTCGGACTTGCGGCATCATACGCATATAACAGAATAATGGTAAACGTTGGACAGGGTACGCTCAGAAACTTCCGTAACGACCTGTTCACCAATATGGAGAAGCTCCCGATCAAGTATTTCGATACACACCAACATGGTGATATAATGTCGGTTTACACAAACGATATCGATACCTTCAGACAGTTTATCTGTCAGAGTATCCCCCAGGTAATAAACTGTGGCACTACTGTTATCATTACCCTTGTTTCGATGATAGTAATGAGTATACCTATGACAATACTTGCTGTGGGAATGGCAGTTGTAATGCTTGTTGTCACAAAGAAAATTGCCGCAAAGTCGGGCAAATATTTCGGCAAGCAGCAGCATGACCTCGGCGAGGTTGACGGCTATATTGAAGAAATGCTTGACGGTCAGAAGGTCGTAAAGGTGTTCTGCCACGAGCAGGAGGCCATTGACGATTTCGTAAAAATCAACGATAACCTTAGGAACAGCGCGTATAAGGCTAATAAGTACGCAAACATTATGATGCCGATAAACGCAAACATAGGCAATATAAGCTATGTTTTATGTGCTATTCTGGGTGCGGTTCTTGCGACAAACGGTTTCGGCGGTCTTACCCTCGGTATTATCGTTTCATTCTGTACATTGAACAGAAATTTCACAAACCCCATCTCACAGCTCAGCCAGCAGATGACATTCATTATTATGGCTTCCGCCGGTGCACAGCGTTTGTTTGACCTTATGGATCAGAGACCTGAGCATGATGAGGGTTATGTTGAGCTTGTCAATGCAGAAATTGATGACAACGGCAATATCACCGAAGCGGACCACCGTACTGGTAACTGGGCATGGAAGCACCCCCATCAGGCAGACGGTACCGTGTCATATAAGAAGCAAGAGGGCGGTATCGTATTTGACGGTGTTGACTTCGGTTACACCGATGAAAAGATGGTACTGCACGACATAAAGCTTTATGCAAAGCCCGGCCAGAAGATCGCATTTGTAGGCTCGACAGGTGCAGGCAAGACCACTATAACAAACCTTATCAACCGTTTCTATGACATTCAGGACGGTAAGATAAGATATGATGATATCAATATCAACAAGATAAAGAAGTCCGAACTGCGTAAGTCGCTCGGTGTTGTATTACAGGAAACCAACCTGTTCACAGGCACTGTTATGGATAATATCCGCTACGGTAAGCTTGACGCTACAGATGAAGAGTGCATAGCCGCCGCAAAGCTTGCAAATGCCGACAGCTTTATAAGAAGACTGCCTGACGGCTATCAGACAATGCTGACAGGTGACGGCGCAAACTTAAGTCAGGGTCAGCGTCAGCTGTTATCCATAGCAAGAGCCGCAGTAGCAGACCCGCCCGTGCTTATTCTTGATGAGGCCACATCGTCAATAGATACCCGTACAGAAAAGCTCGTACAGGCAGGTATGGACGCTCTTATGCACGGAAGAACAACGTTTGTAATTGCTCACAGACTGTCAACAGTCCGCAACTCAGACTGCATTATGGTACTTGAGCAGGGCAGAATTATTGAGCGTGGTACTCACGATGAGCTTATCGCTCAGAAGGGCAAGTACTACAGCCTTTACACCGGCAACTTCGCCGAAGAAACCGCCTGAGGCGGCGTGCCGATGCGGCACAGCAAATTCGCCGTTCTTGAGGTTGGCGGTCTGCGTAACCTACGTTACCGGCGGTGTAGCAATGTTGTTACAGATTTGCTGTTACGGAAGTCAGCACTTTGCGTAACCTCATTCGAACGACACGTAATATAAATCGAATACCCAGAAATCCGCTGTTTTCATAACGGCGGATTTTTTATATTGTTGTATTATAAATCGGGTTTTCTTATATGTCATTGCACAATCTGTAAACTATGTCCTTGCGCAAACTGTAAACTATGTCCTTGCGCAAGCTGTAAACTATGTTATCGCATTACAAATCCGGCTATCTTATATGATAATCGTTAATTTTACCCTTATCAAGCACGAATAACACAATAATCATTTCGTAGGGGAGGGGCTTGCCCCTCCCGTAAAAAGAAGAAAGTAATTAAAATCGCAGTATTCAACGTATTTCTCACTTAACAAACAGCACATATGAATTATAACGATATTTCGGGAGGGGCAAGCCCGCTCCCCTACGAACACGGAAAACATAATTCATATTTTTTACTGATATGCTTTGCCGTAACATCAAGCAATTAAGATTGACATTTTATTTTTCGACTTCTTTCTATAAGAAACTCTTAGCTGTTAATGTTTGTTTTATTATAAAAAATAGGTTGAATTTATCCTAAAATTCTGCTATAATATAAATGAAGGAGGAATTTATTATGACTGTAAATACAAAAACATTGGTTTCCATTACCGAAGCAAATCAGAATTTTTCAAAAGTAGCTCGTCTTGTTGACGAAAACGGTTCTGTTGTAATACTCAAAAATAACGTTCCGCGTTATATTGTTATGGAATTTTCGGAAGTTGAGAAAATGCAGACAGCATCGAATGAAGATGTGATGAGTGCATCAAAGAAGTTGATTGAAAAAAATTTTGAGGCTTACAAGGAGCTTGCCAAAAAATTAAATTGCAAATAATAAAAAGGAAGTACCATGATGCTTCCTTTTTTCTTTGCTTTCCTTCTTTCACCCCCTTGCCATTCACCCTCATTTATGCTATCATTACATAAAGCTTTACCGAAAGGAGAACGCTTTATGAGCGATAAATTATATACCCCCTCAAACCCGCGTGCACATCAGGGCGTGCGCAATGTGCTGAAATACCTGTCCGACATAACCTATGAAAAAATCATAACCGGACAGCATACTCAGACAATGGCACAGGAGGAGCTTCACCTTATAGAAGAGGTCACAGGAAAACAGCCTGCGCTTCTCGGCTTTGAGCTGCTTTCATATTCGCCGAATATCAACTATTCGGATACCGATGACGAATGTATGACCGAAGTCGCCGAAAATTACGGCACACTTAAAAGAGCGTGGGAGTGGGCAGAGAAGAAAGGGCTTATTACTATGTGCTGGCACTGGTTCTCTCCGCTTTACGGCAGGTCAAAATCGTTTTTCAGCGTAAATACCGACTTTGACGCAAGCAAGGCTGTGATTGACGGTACTCCCGAAAACAAGGCTCTGCTTTCCGATATGGATACAATGGCAGGAATATTTCGTCCTTTCTGTGATAAGGGTGTTCCGATTTTATGGCGGCCGTTCCACGAGGGTGACGGCGATTGGTTCTGGTGGGGTGCAAAGGGTGCCGATACAGTAAAAAAGCTGTTCCGTCTTATGCACGACAGATACACAAATAAATTTCATCTTGATAATCTTATCTGGGTGTGGAACTCACAGGTTCCGGAGTGCTATCCCGGCGATGATGTTGTGGATATCATATCGAGAGATATGTATCCGCCCGAGCATGAGCACACCTCACAGAGCGATATGTACTATAACCTCTGCGAGATCACAAGTGCAAAGAAGATAACGATTATTGGTGAAACAGGCACGTTGCCAAGCCCCGAGGCTGTGGTTTCTGAAAAAGTAGGCTGGTCATCTTATATGACATGGTCAAAGCCGTTCTGCCTTACCGAAAAGTTCAACACGCACGAACAGCTTAAAAAGGTGTATAACAGTGAATATGCCGTAACAAAAGATACACTTCCCGATTTGTATTGAGATAAAAGGAGAGAATATGAAGACGCTTTTTAATAACGGCTGGAGCTTTGCGAAGACCAAAGCGGACGACAGCCTCGAAAATGATTGGAATGCAGATTATAAGCCTGTTGACATTCCGCACGACTGGCTTATCTATAATGCAAAGGACCTTTACGAAACATCTTTCGGTCGTTATGTAAAGACCTTTGATTTCGGCAAGGTAAGCGATAAGAGCATACGCCTTTACTTTGAGGGCGTTTATATGGATTGCACCGTTTATGTAAACGAAGAGGTCGCAGGTGAAAACAAGTACGGCTACAGCACCTTTGAGGTCGACCTGACCGATAAGCTCCGGGACGGCGAAAATGAGATAAAGGTGCTTGTAAGACACCGCAGTCCTAACAGCCGTTGGTATTCGGGCGCAGGCATTTTCCGTGACATTTATCTTATCGTTACGGAGAAGAGCTACCTTGCGACAGACGGCGTATACTTCCATACCGATAAAACCGCAGACGGATTTGACGTGAAACTGTCGGCTGAAGTTGTAAACCCTGACGGGTTGACAATAGGATTTACATTGTCAAAGGACGATGATATTCTTTACAATGCCGAAATCCCCGCCAAAACGGTAACCGAAACCGCTTTTTCACTGACAGACATTTCAGATGATCATATATGGGATATTGACAGCCCGAATTTACTGACATTATCGGTAGCGCTTAAAAAAGACGGTAAGGTGATCGACAGCAGTACACAAAAGGTCGGACTACGTGAAATAGAATATAAGCCCGACAGCGGCTTTTATCTCAACGGCAGACATATCAAGCTGAACGGTGTCTGCCTGCATCACGATTTAGGTTGTCTTGGCGCGGCTTTCAACAAGTCGGCGGCAAAAAGACAGCTTCAGAGTATGCTTGATATGGGCGTAAACTCTGTCAGGACCTCGCACAACCCGCCCGCAAAGGCGTTTATGGAGCTTTGTGACGAGATGGGTATGCTCGTTGACAGCGAAGCGTTTGATATGTGGGAGCGCCCTAAGACCGAGTTTGACTATGCAAGGTTCTTTGATGAATGGTATGAGAAAGACGTTGCCTCATGGATACGCCGCGACAGAAATCACCCGAGCGTAATTATGTGGAGCGTCGGAAACGAAATCTACGATACTCACGTTTCGCCGCGCGGCTGCGAAGTGGCAAAGATGTTACATACAGCAGTCAGAAAGAGTGACCCGCTTTGTAATGCACCGACGACCATAGGCTCAAACTATATGCCGTGGGAGGGTGCACAGAACTGCGCAGAGCAGGTTGACCTTGTCGGTTATAACTACCTTGAAAGACTGTACGAGCCGCACCACAAGGAGCACCCCGACTGGAAGATATACGGCAGTGAAACGACAGCAGGAGTGAAGAGCAGAGGTGTGTATCATTTCCCGCTCGGCACGGCGTTCCTTACCCACCCCGATATGCAGTGTTCGTCGCTCGGCAACTGTCGTGCAGGTGCATCGGCAGACACGGCTCAGAAGATAATCGCCTTGAACCGTGATATAGATGTCTGCGCAGGAATGTACATCTGGACGGGTAGCGACTACATAGGCGAGCCGTCACCCTATTCCACAAAGAATGCCTACTACGGCAGTATCGATACCGCAGGACTGCGTAAGGACAGCTTCTACCTCTATCAGTCTGCCTGGACAGATAAGCCAGTACTTCATCTTATGCCGTACTGGGATTTCAACGAGGGTCAGCTTATAGATGTAGTAGCATACACGAATATAGGCGATGTCGAGCTGTTTGTAAACGGCAGGAGCTGTGGCGTAAAGCACCCCGAAGAATACACTGTAAACTGGCAGATCCCTTATGAAAAGGGCGAGATACGGGTTAAGGCAACCGCTGCTGACGGCACGGTTTACGAAGATGTAAAGCGTTCTTTCGGCGACAGCGCCAAGATAGTGCTTACGGCATACAGCGATACCGTTAAGGCTGACGGTGAGGATCTGGCTTTCGTAACAGTGTCAACAATTGATAAGGACGGAAACCCCGTAGAGAATGCAAGGGACAGGATCTTCCTGACGGTAGACGGCGGAAGACTTGTAGGCTTTGATAACGGCGACAGCACCGACTATGATAATTACAAGTCGGCAAACCGCAGACTTTTCTCGGGTAAAGCGGTAGCGTATATTTCGGCTGATACTTCCGAGGGTGAAATTACAGTTACGGCAACAGGTGAAAATTTAGAAAAATCTGTAATTATTATCAAGAAGATAAAGTTTGATATCAGAAACGGAATATCTACACTTGAAAATATTACCGATAACGACGGATATATGATAGGCTCTGATGTTCCGATAAGAAAAATCGAGCTTAAGAGAAGCACCGGAATTGAGCTTACTCCCGATAATAACGACTGTACCGTTGTTTATACCATTTTCCCGGCAAATGCAACCCACGGTACATTACAGTGGAGCATAGTAACCGCAAGCGGAATTGAAACGAATTTAGCGACCGTTACAGAAGGCGATAATCATTCTGCGGTAGTTCATGCAAACGGTGACGGAGCGTTCAGACTTCGTTGCAGTGCCGATAACGGCAGTGAGTTTCCGCAGGTCCTGTCCGAGTATGAATTCATAGCAAACGGCTTCGGACAGCCAATTTTCGACCCTTACACATTCGTTACCGCCTGCCTTTATTCCGACAGTATCTCCCTTATGGACGAGGTACGTTGCGGCGGTGTCAGCATTACCGCCGACAACAACATAGTCGGCTTTAAAAAGACCGACTTCGGCAAGTACGGCACAGACGAATTCTTTGTCCGCATCATCAACTGGCACAAGGACTGTCCCTTCGGCTTCAGGCTGTGGGAGGGCTATCCGGGCGCGGAAAGCTCCGTACTTATCGGTGAGTTTACCTATCAGGCTGTATTTGAGTGGCAGACCTACAAGGATAATCATTATAAGCTCTCAAGCCTCCTGACAGGCGAAAAGGACATCTATTTTGAGTTTGACAAGACCGACCTGCGTATTGACTTTGGCGGCTTCCTGTTCACCCCGCGTCAGAAGGCTTACGAACGGCTCAACAGTGCCGATTGCGACCTTATCCACGGTGACACCTACACAGCTGACGGAACAAGCGTCAAGGGTATCGGTAACAATGTATTCCTAGACTTTGACGATATGGATTTTGATAAGGGAACAAGCCTTATCCGTATCCACGGAATGACCCGCCACGATAACGATTCTATCCACGTCCATTTCCACACCAATAGCGGCAGGATAGAAGAGATAGTCGAGTTCCCGGGCAGCGGTATGCCGATCACTGTATCGCACAGACTCCCCGATATTAGAGGTAAAGTCAAGGTAGAGTTCCGCTTCTTACCGGGCTGTGACTTTGACTTTGATTGGTTTGAGATAGAGCCTGCAATTGACTGATGTAACGCTTCGTATAAAAGTATAACGGCTGCTCGTTCGGGTAGCCGTTTCTCCTGCTTTACCGTTATTTTGTTGCTTGCACGTCTGAAAATGCAGTCGGCGGAAATATCATAGTCGAAAAACCGCGCCTGCAATGTGAGTATATGAGCAGCCATATCAAAAAGGAATATGCATATGTAAATTTTATATGGTAAAATCGGCATTTTGACATATTTTCGGTCAAAACAACGATAGGAAAATGAGAATAAAGACAAAAGTTAAGCGATTTTTCTATTGACTTTGCCATTTGAATGTGGTACAATACTAAAATGTATCATAATGGATTTATATGCGTTGAGGTTAAATGCGACATAGGTCGAAAAGTGCCGAAAAGCTCAGTCTTATGCGGAAAATCCGATGCAGTAATTCCTACGAATAAATTAAGGAGTGGTAAAGCCCATGGTGAATGTCAAGCAGGTAAAACTGGGTAGAAATACCCGTATGAGTTTTTCCAAGATCAATGAAGTTCAGAAAATGCCGAACCTCATTGAAATACAGAAGGACTCGTATCAGTGGTTCTTGGACGAGGGTATAAAGGAAGTATTCAAGGATATTTCTTCTATCACCGACGCTAACGGCAAGCTGGTACTGAGCTTCGTTGATTACCGTATCGACGAGACCCCGAAGTATACTATAGAAGAGTGCAAGGAGCGTGACACAACTTACGCCGCACCCTTAAGAGTAAAGGCACAGCTCAGGAACACCGAAACGGGTGAAGTTGTTGAAAATGAGATATTCATGGGTGACTTCCCTTTAATGACCGACAGCGGTACATTCGTTATCAACGGTGCGGAGCGTGTCATAGTTTCACAGCTCGTTCGTTCTCCCGGTGTTTATTATGGCTTTGACTACGATAAGACGGGTAAAAAGTTATTCAAGTCGACCGTTATCCCCAACAGAGGTGCATGGCTCGAATATGAGATGGACTCGAATGATATTTACTACGTCCGTATAGATAAGAACAGAAAGATACCCGCAACGACATTTATCCGTGCGCTCGGTATCAGCAGTGATGATGATCTCATTGATCTGTTCGGCGAAGACCCCAGAATAGTTCAGACTATTCAGGAAAAGGACGCGACGAAGAATACTGAAGAGGCTCTTCTTGAAGTTTATAGAAAGTTAAGACCCGGCGAACCTCCCACGGTTGACTCGGCTAAGACACATCTTAACAACCTGTTCTTTGACGCAAAGAGATACGACCTTGCTAGATTCGGTCGTTATAAGTACAACAAGAAGCTCGGCGTTGCATCGAGAATTGCGGGCCATAAGGCGGCTCAGCCTATTATAGATCCTACAACAGGTGAAATTCTTGTTGACGAAAACGAATTCATCAATGCTGAAAAGGCAAAGATGATCGAGCAGGCAGGCGTTATGGAATGCGTGATCTTCTCTGAAGAGAAGATCGCCAAGGTTCTCGGCAACGGTATGGTAGATATCGCAGGATACATCCCCGAATCTATCAACGCTGAGGCTCTCGGTATCAACGAGAAGGTTTGCTTCAAGGTACTGCGTGAAATACTTGATAAGTGCGGAGACGATGTTGAAGCGCTTACAGAAGAGCTTTCAAACAGAGTTGAGGATCTTATCCCCAAGCACATCACTCTTGATGATATATTCGCAACAGTAAGCTACTTCATCAACCTTTGTGAAGGTGTCGGTGAGGTTGACGATATCGACCACCTCGGAAACAGAAGAATCCGCAGTGTCGGCGAGCTGTTACAGAACCAGTTCAGAATCGGCTTTGCAAGAATGGAAAGAGTTATCCGCGAGCGTATGGGCCTTCAGTCACAGGAAGGTGACAAGGTAACACCCAATGCTCTTATAAATATCCGTCCTGTTGTAGCGGCTATCAAGGAGTTCTTCGGTTCTTCACCGCTTTCACAGTTCATGGATCAGAACAACCCGCTTGCAGAGCTTACTCATAAGAGAAGACTTTCAGCCCTCGGTCCCGGCGGTCTTTCGCGTGACCGTGCAAGCTTCGAGGTACGAGATGTTCACTACTCGCACTATGGCAGAATGTGTCCTATCGAAACCCCTGAAGGTCCTAACATCGGTCTTATCTCTTACCTTGCATCATTTGCAAAGATAAACAAGTACGGCTTTATTGAAGCTCCTTACCGTAAAGTAGACAAGGAAACAGGCGTTGTACTTGATGAAGTAACCTATATGACTGCCGATATGGAGGATAACTACGTTGTCGCTCAGGCAAACGAACCTCTTGACGAGCAGGGCAGATTTGCAAGAAAGCGTGTTAATGCGCGTTTCCGCGAAGAGATCCTTGAAGTTGACCGCGACCGTGTAGACTACATGGACGTATCTCCTAAGATGGTTGTTTCAGTAGCTACCGCAATGATCCCGTTCCTTGAGAACGATGACGCGAACCGTGCTCTTATGGGTGCGAACATGCAGCGTCAGGCAGTTCCGCTGATGGTAACACAGAATCCTATTGTCGGCACAGGTATGGAATACAAGGCAGCCGTTGACTCGGGTGCTGTTGTGGTTGCTAAGGAAGACGGCGTTGTAACAAAGTGCAGTGCAGATGAAATTGTTGTTACAGACAACAACGGCGTTGAACATTCATACAAGCTTATCAAGTTCAAGCGTTCAAACCAGGGCACCTGCGTAAACCAGCGTCCTGCTGTTTCAAAGGGCATGGAGATAAAGGTCGGCGATGTTCTTGCCGACGGTCCTGCTACAAGCCAGGGCGAAATTTCACTCGGTAAGAATGCTCTTATCGGCTTTATGACATGGGAAGGTTACAACTACGAGGACGCCGTTCTCATCAACGAAAAGCTTGTTTATAACGATGTATACACATCGATCCACATAGAAGAATATGAGCTTGAATGCCGTGATACAAAGCTCGGACCGGAAGAGATCACAAGAGAGATCCCGAACGTATCGGAAGACGCTCTCAAGGATCTTGACGAACGCGGTATTATCCGCATCGGTGCTGAGGTGCACTCGGGCGATATCATGGTAGGTAAGGTCACACCTAAGGGCGAGACCGAGCTTACAGCCGAAGAAAGACTGCTCCGTGCGATCTTCGGCGACAAGGCAAGAGAAGTAAGAGATAATTCGCTCCGTGTTCCTCACGGCGAAAGCGGTATCATAGTTGATGTCAAGGTATTCACCAGACAGAACTGCGATGAGCTTTCACCCGGAGTAAATATGGTAGTAAGATGCTATATCGCTCAGAAGCGTAAGATCTCTGTCGGCGATAAGATGGCGGGTCGTCACGGTAACAAGGGTGTCGTTTCGCGTATCTTAAAGCAGGAAGATATGCCTTTCCTCCCCGACGGTACTCCTCTTGATATAGTACTGAACCCCCTCGGCGTTCCTTCACGTATGAATATCGGTCAGGTACTTGAAGTTCACCTCGGTTATGCTTGTAAGGCACTTGACTGGCAGATAATGACCCCTGTATTCGACGGTGCTCACGAAGCCGATATCAGAGCTTGCTTTGAAAAGGCAGAAGCTGAGCGCGCAAACTACAAGGACAAGGATACGGCAAAGATCGACTTCTCTAAGATCCCTATGCGCGAGGACTGCAAGACACAGCTTACAGATGGACGTACAGGTGAGAAGTTCGACAGCCCCGTAACGGTAGGCTATATGTACTACCTCAAGCTCCACCACCTCGTTGACGATAAGATCCACGCACGTTCAACAGGTCCTTACTCACTGGTAACACAGCAGCCTCTCGGTGGTAAGGCTCAGTTCGGCGGTCAGCGTTTCGGTGAAATGGAAGTTTGGGCACTTGAAGCTTACGGTGCGGCTTATACACTGCAGGAGATCCTGACAGTCAAGTCTGATGATATCGTAGGACGTGTAAAGACTTACGAAGCAATTGTAAAGGGCGATCCTGTTCCTAAGGCAGGCGTTCCCGAGAGCTTCAAGGTTCTGTTCAAGGAACTCCAGTCGCTCGGTCTTGATATCAAGGTACTCGATGCCGACAAGAACGAGATCGACCTTAAGCAGACTTATGAAGAAGACGATGAATACGGTCAGGCAGCCGGTGAGGATACATTTGACTATGTAGCCGAGGAAGGCTCGCTCGATGACGGATTTATCACACAGGATATAGACGAAGACAGCGATTTCTATGCCGATAAGGACGAAGAGGACGATTTTGATATCGACTTCAACGAGAATGACGCAGACAACACCTTTGACGGTGAATAAGCGTATAGGCATTGACAGGAAAGCGTGTGCATAAACACACATAAACTTCTATAGAAAGAATTGAGGTCTGTAAATTGGCATATAAAACATTTGATTCAATGAAGATCGGTCTTGCTTCTCCGGATCAGATCCGTGCATGGAGCTACGGCGTTGTTGAGCGTCCCGAAACAATAAACTACAGAACACAGAAGCCCGAAAGAGGCGGTCTGTACTGCGAAAGAATATTCGGACCTACGAAGGACTGGGAGTGCTCTTGCGGTAAGTACAAGAGAATCCGCTTCAAAGGCAAGATATGTGAGCGTTGCGGCGTTGAAGTAACCCGCAACAAGGTAAGACGTGAACGTATGGGCCATATCGAGCTTGCAGCTCCCGTATCACACATCTGGTATTTCAAGGGCACACCGAGCCGTATCGGACAGGTGCTTGACATATCACCCAAAAGACTTGAAGAAGTACTTTACTTCACTAAGTATATAGTTGTAGATCCCGGTGACACTGTTCTCACAAAGAAGCAGATACTCACAGAAAAAGAGTACGCTGATATGAGAGAGCGTTATGAGGACGATTTCAGAGCAGAGATGGGCGCTGAGGCTATCAAGGAACTGCTTTGCGAGATCGACCTTGACAAGCTTTCCGAAGAGCTCAAGAAGGAGCTTGAGGATACACAGCAGGGACAGAAGAGAGTAAAGCTGCTGAAAAGGCTGGACGTTATCGAAGCGTTCAGACTCAGCGGTAACCGTCCCGAATGGATGATACTCGACTGCATTCCCGTAATTCCTCCGGATCTGCGTCCTATGGTTATGCTGGACGGCGGCAGATTTGCGACATCAGACTTAAACGATCTGTACAGACGTGTTATCAACAGAAACAACCGTCTTACAAAGATGAAGGAGTTGCACGCACCCGACATCATTATCAGAAACGAAAAGAGAATGCTCCAGGAAGCTGTTGACGCACTTATCGACAACGGCAGACACGGCAGAGCGGTAACAGGACCTTCAAACCGTCCGTTAAAGTCGCTCTCCGATATGTTAAAGGGTAAGCAGGGTCGTTTCCGTCAGAACCTCCTCGGTAAGCGTGTTGACTACTCAGGACGTTCTGTTATCGTTGTTGGTCCTGACCTTAAGATGGATCAGTGCGGTCTTCCTAAGGAAATGGCTATCGAGCTGTTCAAGCCCTTTGTAATGAAGGAGCTTTCAAAGCGCGGTATCGCTAACAATATAAAGAGCGCAAGAAAAATGGTAGAGCAGGCAAAGGATCCTGCTGTATGGGACGTGCTTGAGGAAGTTATCAAGGATCACCCCGTACTGCTGAACCGTGCGCCTACACTGCACAGACTCGGTATCCAGGCGTTTATGCCGGTACTCGTTGAGGGTCGTGCGATAAAGCTTCACCCTCTGGTTTGTACAGCGTTCAACGCCGACTTCGACGGCGACCAGATGGCTGTACATCTTCCTCTGTCGGAAGAAGCCCAGAACGAAGCGCGTACACTTATGCTTGCCGCAAAGAACCTGTTAAAGCCCTCTGACGGTCGTCCTGTTACAGTTCCTACACAGGATATGGTGCTGGGTTCTTACTACCTTACGATCGACAAGCCAGGTGAAAAGGGCGAGGGTAAGGTGTTCCGTGACTTCAATGAAGCTATTATGGCTTACAACGAGGGCGATATCACTATCCACTCTGCTATCAAGGTAAGAGTAACCAAGGATGTCGGCGGAGATCACCCCGAAACAAGAATTATAGATGCTACTGTAGGTCGTATCATATTTAATGAGCACATTCCTCAGGATCTCGGATTTGTAGACAGAACCGATCCTGATAAGAAGTTCGATCTTGAAATCGGCTTTAAGGTAAGAAAGAAAGAGCTCGGACAGATCATTGACAAGTGCCTTAAGGTTCACGGTACTCCCATGACAGCACAGGTACTCGATAAGATAAAGGCTATGGGCTACAAGTACTCGACAAAGGCCGCTATCACTGTTGCCGTTTGTGATGCTACTATCCCGCCCGAGAAGAAGGATATACTCGCTGAGGCTGACGAAAAGGTACAGGAAATCAACGAATACTTCAACAACGGCTTCATTTCGAACGCAGAAAGAAAGTCCGCTGTACTCAGCGTATGGAACCAGGCTACAGCCGATGTTACTACAGCACTTACAAAGGGTCTTGACGATTACAACCCCATCTATATGATGGCAGACTCGGGAGCGCGTGGTAGTACAAACCAGATAAGACAGCTCGCAGGTATGCGTGGACTTATCGCGAACACATCGGGTGAAACTATCGAGATCCCGATCAGAGCTAACTACCGTGAAGGTCTTAACATCCTCGAATACTTCATTTCTTCAAGAGGTGCGAGAAAAGGTCTTGCCGATACAGCGTTAAGAACAGCTGACTCGGGTTACCTTACAAGACGTCTTGTTGACGTATCTCAGGAGGTTATCGTAAGAACAGACGACTGCGGTACTACAGACGGTATCGATATCTACGAGATACGCGAGGGCAAGGAGCTTATTGAGTCGCTTGAAGAGCGTCTTACAGGCAGATACCTTGCAGAAGACTTCCTTGATGATAACGGTAATGTGATCGTATCAAAGGATAAGCTGATGACAGAAGCAGACGCAAAGCTGATCGTTGCTTCAGGTGCCAAGACAGTTAAGATACGTTCGGTTCTTACCTGCCACGCAGAGCACGGTGTTTGTGCTAAGTGTTACGGTTCATCACTTGCAAACGGTAAGAAGATAACAATCGGTGAGGCTGTCGGAATTATCGCCGCTCAGTCGATCGGTGAGCCCGGTACACAGCTTACGATGAGAACGTTCCATACAGGCGGTATCGCATCTGCCGAGGATATCACACAGGGTCTTCCCCGTGTCGAAGAGCTTTTCGAGTCACGTCGTCCCAAGAATGCCGCTATTATGGCTAAGCACAGCGGTAAGACGAGAATTGATGAGATCAAAAAGACAAGACACGTTATTATAACGAGCGAAGACGGAGAGGAGCATCCTTATCCCGTACCGTTCGGCTTTAAGCTCAGAATACAGGACGGCGATTTTATCAGCGCCGGTGAAACACTTACAGAAGGCAGTGTAAACCCTCACGATGTTCTTGAAGTTAAGGGCGAAGAGGCAGTTCAGAACTACATCATTGCTGAGGTTCAGAAGGTTTACCGCTTACAGGGTGTTGATATCAACGATAAGCATATTGAAGTCATTGTTCGTCAGATGATGAGAAAGGTTCGTGTAACAGATCCCGGCAGCAGCTATCTGCTTCCCGGTTCGGTTATCGACAAGACAGAGCTTGTCAAGATAAACAAGGAGCTTGAAGAGCGCAAGGAAGCCGGTGAGCAGATCGAGCCCATTCAGTGCGAAGCTGTACTGCTCGGTATCACAAAGGCATCTCTTGCAACAGACAGCTTTATGTCAGCCGCATCATTCCAGGAAACAACGAGAGTTCTTACCGATGCCGCTATACACGGCAAGGTTGACCCGTTGCTCGGCCTTAAGGAAAATGTTATCATAGGTAAGTTAATACCCGCAGGTACAGGTCTTGAGGCTATGGAAAAGGAAAAGGAAGAAAGAGAGAAGGCATCTGAAGGTTATAGCGAATCAGGTGTCGGAGAAACTCATTTCGACGAAGAGCAGGTTGGCGAAACTGCACAAAACTAAACAATAAATAAACTCAAAGGCGACGATTGTCACAAAATTTTTACGGTAAAACGAAAAAGCTTGACAATCGCCGCTTTTTTGTATATAATATTTAAATGTGTGCAGAATAAATGCGTAAAAGCGCCATTCTGCGGCATAAAATTTTAATAATATTGCAAGGAGGTGTAACATTTGCCAACCTTTAACCAGCTCGTTCGTAAGGGCAGAGCAGTTGCAGAAAAGAAGTCTAAGGCTCCCGCACTGCAGAAGAGCATGAACACTCTTAAGAAGGAAACAGTAGATATGTCTTCTCCCCAGAAGAGAGGCGTATGCACAGCTGTTCGTACTGCTACCCCCAAGAAGCCTAACTCTGCTATGAGAAAGATTGCCAGAGTAAGACTTTCCAACGGTTATGAAGTTACTGCTTATATTCCGGGTATCGGACACAAACTGCAGGAACACAGCGTTGTACTGATCCGTGGCGGCCGTGTTAAGGATCTCCCCGGTGTACGTTACCACATCATCAGAGGTACACTCGATGCTCAGGGTGTTGACGGAAGAATGCAGGGCAGATCAAAGTACGGAGCTAAGCGTCCGAAGGCTGGTGCGAAAAAAGCGTAACTGATGACTTTTAGCCACTATTGTGGAGTAATATATATTATTACCTCTGCAATTGGACGGCGGGAGTTAATCGCTTTCGAGTACCGATGATTTTCATTTTTTATGAAGGAGGGAAGTAAAGTGCCAAGAAGAGGTAATGTTCCTAAGCGTGATGTATTACCCGATCCTATGTACGGCTCAGAGCTCGTAACAAGACTCGTAAACAATATCATGCTCGACGGCAAGAAGGGTGTTGCTCAGAAGATCGTATACGGTGCATTTGACATCGTAGCCGAGAAGTCAGGTAAGGGCGCACTTGAAGCTTTTGAAGAAGCTATGGAAAATATCATGCCTCAGTTAGAGGTAAAGGCTCGCCGTGTCGGCGGTGCCACATATCAGGTTCCTATGGAAGTTCGTCCCGAAAGAAGAAGAACCTTAGGTTTGAGATGGATTACTCTGTACGCTAGACAGAGAAACGAAAAGACAATGAAGGAAAGACTTGCAAACGAGATCCTCGACGCTATGAACGGTCAGGGCGGAGCTTGCAAGAAGCGCGATGATACACACAGAATGGCTGAAGCTAACAGAGCTTTCGCACATTACAAGTGGTAATCAATAAAACGGAGGAAATATGGCTAGAGACGTAACTCTTGAAATGACCCGTAATATTGGTATCATGGCTCACATCGACGCAGGTAAGACAACTACGACCGAACGTATCCTGTTCTACACCGGTATCAACCACAAGATCGGTGAGACCCACGACGGTTCTGCTACGATGGACTGGATGGAGCAGGAGCAGGAAAGAGGTATCACAATTACTTCTGCTGCTACTACTGCATACTGGAAGAAGCACAGAATCAATATTATCGATACTCCCGGACACGTTGACTTCACTGTAGAAGTTGAGCGTTCGCTGCGAGTTCTTGACGGTTCTGTTACGGTTTTATGTGCTAAGGGCGGTGTTGAGCCCCAGTCAGAAACTGTATGGCGTCAGGCAGACAAGTATCATGTTCCGAGAATGGCATACATCAACAAGATGGATATCATGGGTGCAGACTTCTATAATGTTGTCAGCATGATGAAGGACAGACTGAAGTGTAATGCTGTTCCGATACAGCTCCCTATCGGTTCTGAAGATACATTCAGAGGAATCGTAGACCTTATCGAAATGAACGCAGACGTATATTACGACGATCTCGGTAAGGACATGCGTGTGGAAGAAATTCCGGACGACATGAAGGAGAAGGCTCAGGAATACCACGATGCACTCATCGAGGCGGTTGCTGAGCAGGACGAGGAACTTATGAATAAGTACCTCGAAGGTGAAGAGATCACCGTTGATGAAATAAAGGCAGTACTCAGAAAGGCTACGATCGATAACGAAATCGTACCTGTAACCTGCGGTACTTCTTATAAGAATAAGGGCGTACAGAAGCTTCTCGATGCTATCGTTGACTATATGCCCTCTCCTCTCGATGTTCCTTCTATCAAGGGTGTTAACCCTGAGACAGGCGAAGAGGTTGAAAGACACGCAGGCGACGATCAGCCGTTCTCTGCACTCGCTTTCAAGATCGCTACAGACCCGTTCGTTGGTAAGCTCTGCTTCTTCAGAGTATACTCAGGTACGGTTGCTGCCGGCACAACAGTCCTCAACGCAACAAAGGACAAGAAGGAGCGTATGGGACGTATTCTTCAGATGCACGCAAACCACAGAGCAGACCTTGAAGTTTGCTACTGCGGCGATATCGCAGCTGCTGTTGGTGTTAAGAACACAACAACAGGTGATACACTGTGTGACGAAGATCACCCCGTAATCCTTGAGTCTATGGAATTCCCTGAGCCCGTTATTTCGCTCGCTATCGAACCCAAGACTAAGGCAGGTCAGGAAAAGATGGCTATTGCTCTTGCAAAGCTTGCAGAGGAAGACCCCACTTTCAGAACCTACACAAATGAGGAAACTGGTCAGACTATCATCGCCGGAATGGGCGAGCTCCACCTCGAAATCATCGTAGACAGACTTCTCCGTGAGTTCAAGGTTGAGGCTAATGTCGGTGCTCCTCAGGTTGCATATAAAGAGACAATTACAACTAACGCTGATGTTGATACAAAGTATGCACGTCAGTCAGGTGGTAAGGGTCAGTACGGTCACGTTAAGCTCCACGTTTACCCGAACGAGTCCGGTAAGGGCTATGAGTTCGTCAACGCAATTGTCGGCGGTGCTATCCCCAAGGAATACATCCCCGCTGTTGACGCAGGTATCCAGGGCGCTTTACAGTCCGGTGTTCTTGCAGGCTATCAGACAGTAGACGTTAAGGTTGAGCTTTATGACGGTTCATACCACGAGGTCGACTCTTCTGAAATGGCATTCAAGATCGCAGGTTCAATGGCTATCAAGGAAGCTTGCCGTAAGGCAAACCCCGTAATCCTTGAACCTATAATGAAGGTAGTTGTAACCGTTCCCGAAGAATATATGGGCGACGTTATCGGCGACTTAAGCTCACGTCGTGGTGAGATCCAGGGTATGGAAGACAGAAACGGTGTTAAGCAGATCAATGCTTTCGTTCCTCTGTCAGAAATGTTCGGTTACTCAAACGACCTGCGTTCTAAGTCACAGGGTCGTGGTCAGTATGTAATGGAACCCAGCCACTACATTCAGGTTCCTAAGTCAATTGCAGACGGTATCATCAGCAAGAGATCAAAGGACTAATAAAATTTTTCTAAATGGACAAAAAGTACTTGTTTTTTAGGAAAATATCTGATAAAATATCAAGTGTATGGAATACACATAATTAAAGGAGGAAAATTCCAATGGCAAAGCAGAAATTTGAACGTACCAAGCCCCACGTAAACATTGGTACAATCGGTCACGTAGACCACGGTAAGACTACTTTAACAGCAGCTATCACAAAGGTTCTTTCACTCAAGGGCTATGCTCAGTTTGAAGCATACGATATGATCGATAAGGCTCCCGAGGAGAGAGAACGTGGTATCACAATCAACACAGCTCACGTTGAGTATGAGACAGACAAGCGTCACTATGCTCACGTTGA
>DJPL01000050.1:26411-44438 GCA_002437415.1 Ruminococcaceae bacterium UBA6413
GCTCAGATGGACGGCGCTATCCTCGTTGTTGCAGGTACAGACGGTCCTATGGCTCAGACTAAGGAGCACATCCTTCTCGCTCACCAGGTAGGCGTTCCCGCTATGGTAGTATTCATCAACAAGTGCGATGACGTTGACGATCCCGAGCTTCTCGACCTCGTTGAAATGGATATCCGTGAGACACTTTCAGAGCACGACTTCCCCGGCGACGATATCCCCGTTATCCGTGGTTCAGCTAAGGTTGCTCTTGATTGCCCCAGCAAGGACATCAACGCTCCCGAATACAAGTGCATTCTCGACCTTATGGATGCAGTAGATAACTACATTCCTACTCCTGATCGTAAGGCTGATCAGCCCTTCCTTATGCCTGTCGAAGATACTATGACAATTTCAGGTCGTGGTACAGTTGCTACAGGTAGAGTTGAGAGAGGTATCCTCAAGCTCAACGATACAGTTGAAATCACAGGTCTTACAGACGAGCCTAAGCAGACAGTTGTAACAGGTATCGAAATGTTCCGTAAGCTCCTTGACTTCGCTGAGGCAGGTGACAACATCGGTACACTTCTCCGTGGTATCCAGAGAAGCGAAATCGAGCGTGGTCAGGTTCTCTGCAAGCCCGGTTCAATCCACCCCCACAAGAAGTTCAAGGGTCAGGTTTACGTATTAAAGAAAGAAGAAGGCGGACGTCATACTCCTTTCTTCTCAAACTACAGACCTCAGTTCTTCTTCAGAACAACTGACGTTACAGGCGTTATCACACTTCCCGCTGACAAGGAAATGTGCATGCCCGGCGATAACGTAACAATGGATGTTGAGCTTATCACTCCTATCGCTATTGAAGAAGGTCTCCGTTTCGCTATCCGTGAAGGCGGCAGAACAGTTGGTTCAGGCGTAGTTACAGCTATCAACGAATAATTGAGATTTTAACATCTTATATAAGACGATATCCGCTTTCACGAGCGGATATTGTTTTTATATAAATTTTTTGCGAGGTATTTTATGCAGCTCCCCGGATATGTTTGTGAAGTACTTAATAAACTGCATAACAGCGGTTATGAAGCGTATTGTGTCGGCGGCTGTGTAAGAGATTATCTGCTCGGGCAATGCCCCGATGATTATGATATTACAACATCTGCATTGCCCGAACAGATAATAAAGGTATTTGACGGCTATAAGCTACTGACCATGGGACTTAAACACGGTACGGTGACAGTTATAATCGATAAAAAGCCTGTTGAGATTACGACATACAGAGTCGACGGTGATTATAAGGATCACAGACACCCGTCTGAGGTTCGCTTTACACCTTGTCTAGAAGAAGACCTCGCTCGCCGCGACCTGACTATAAACGCTATGGCTTATAGTCCGAAGGAGGGTATAATCGACCCGTTCGGAGGGCAGGAAGATCTTAAATCGGGGATCATAAGGTGCGTCGGCGACCCGATGAAGCGCTTTGATGAGGACGGATTGCGCATACTGCGTGCGCTCAGATTTGCTTCCCGCTACGGCTTTAAGATTGATAAGAATACTTCAGACGCGGTTCACAGACTGCGGTATCTGCTGTCATTCATATCGGCGGAACGGATAAATAATGAGCTTTGCGGTATACTTACAGGTGACTGCGGTGATATACTTTATAATTATTGCGATGTTATCTGTGAGATCATTCCCGAGATGTATCCCTGCATCGGTTTTGAGCAGCACTCAAAATATCACGATAAGACGGTATACGGTCATATAGTTGCTACTGTTGCGGCGGCTGAACCTACAGTTGAAGCAAGGCTTACAATGCTCCTGCATGACATAGGCAAGCCTGCAAGTTATTTTATGAAGGACGGAGTGGGACATTTCTACGGACACGCCGATGTCAGCCGCGAAATCGCCGTTAAAATTATCGAAAGATTGCGATTTAGCAATAAAATTGCCGATGAGGTATTGTTTTTAATTCAAAATCATGGTATAGTTATTAACGATGATACACGCAGTATAAGAAGAGGACTGGCGCGATACGGTGCGGAGCGCTTTTTAAAGCTGATACGAGTGCATTATTATGATACCTGCGGAAAAGCACCGGCGTATTTTGGAGAAAAGGATCTGTTTGACAGCATAGAAAAGCATACTAGAGAGTATCTTGAAAACGAGCCGCCAATGAGCCTGAAACAGCTTAAAGTCAACGGCTCGGACGTTTCAAAGCTCGGTATATCCGGAAGAGAGATCGGTGAGGCGCTGAGCTTTCTGCTTGAACAGGTCATAGATGGAAAATGTGAAAATGATAAGGATAGCTTGCTTACATTGATAAAGAGTAATTATTTGTAATTGGAAAGGGTAAAGGATATGTCAGCTACAGATATAGGAATTGATTTAGGAACAGCGAATGTTATAATTACACTCGGCGATAAGGGTATAGTTGTAAATGAACCCTCGGTTGTCGCTTATGACAAGAAAAAGCATTGCGTGCTTGCAGTCGGCAATGAAGCGTATAAGATGATAGGCAGAACGCCTGAATATATTGTAGCTGTAAAACCGCTTAAGGACGGTGTTATCTCTGACAATGAGATGACAGAGGCAATGATAATCGAATTTATCAGAAAGGTAATCGGCAGAATTGTAAAGCCGAGAATTATTCTTTGTGTGCCTTCTTCTGTTACAGATGTTGAGAACAGAGCAGTGGTTGAAGCGGCACTTTCCGCAGGTGCAAGAAAGGTATTCATAATCGAAGAACCGATCGCTGCACTTCTCGGCGCGGGTATTGATATTTCAAAGCCAAACGGCACAATGGTAGTAGATGTCGGTGGCGGCACGGCAGATATCGCTGTAGTATCCTTCAACGGTATCGTAAAGAGCTGTTCGCTTAAGATGGCAGGCAATAAGTTTGATGCCGCTATTATCCGCGGTGTCACTATGAAGTATAAGATACTTATCGGTGAGAAGACAGCCGAGCAGGCTAAGAAAGAGATAGCTAATGTATTCAACCCTACAGGCAACGAAAAGGTAACAGTCAAGGGCAGACACCTTATAAAGGGGCTTCCCGAGAGTGTTGAGATAACCGATAAGGATATGTACGAGTTCCTGCATGACAGTGTTATGGAGATCGTTGACAAGATAAAGGAAGTGTTTGAGCAGACTCCTCCCGAGCTTGTCGGTGATATTCTGACAAACGGTATTGTGCTGACAGGCGGCGGAGCTTTACTCAAGGGCTTCCCTGAGCTTGTGACCGAGGCAGTCGGCGCTCCCTGCTATGTAGCGGACGATGCTATAGAATGCGTAGCAAAGGGCGTTGCAAAGGCATTTAATTATACAGATGAGCTACTTGACGGTTTTGAAAAGATATCACTTTACAGATATAAATAATAAAAATCCTGTGGTGTGAAAATGCTGCAGGATTTTTTGTTCATTCTTTTACGATCTTAAGAACAGGATAATCATCAATATACGGTTTTATAATATAAGGGTGCTTTTTCGCATAATCAAGCATTATATCGGCAAGTGAGCTGCTCTCATTGTATTTTTCGTTCAGAAAAGCGGAGAGCTTTGACAGTGGGAGCGCGGAAACCGTTTTGCACACAGGCGACACAGTAATGCCGAGTATACCGTCCGCTATGCGGTTTACCCTGAACGGCCATACTCTGCAATCAAACGGCTTCTTATCGCCGAGAATGCAACCCTTATCTGTAAGCATAGGGCAGTATGACAGCTCTTCACCGTCTGTAAAGTGCATAACAAATCGGTAGCCGTCCTCATATGGTTCAAGCTCTGCGTTCTTATTGATATTATCCTTTATATAAGAGGCTGTTTCGGGTGATATAACAGGTATTTCCCACACATCGTCTCTGTCAAAGCCGCAACAGACGCGGCATTTGGCACACGAATCACGGCTGAGTATCTTTGTAAGCATATCATCAATCCTTTCGCTTTTATCTTACCACAACTTTTACGAATAAGCAACCGTTATTTTTATTACAGCAAAGAAGAAATTATGTCAATTTGGTTACAATTTGCAAAAACTATTGATTTTAAAGCTCTGTTTTGGTATAATTATTTATATATCCGTTTGCTTTTAAAGCTCGGATATACGATTTTACACGGAAATACCCGTAGAAGTTTAAAGGATAGAATATGGAAAATAACATTTCAACAAGTTTTACAAATTACGAATTTATCCCGAAATTATTTGAACAGATAGAAAAGGTAATAATCGGCAAGCGAGAGGTTATCAAAATGTTGGTAGCGGCATTGCTTTCCGGAGGTCATGTGCTTATTGAGGACGTGCCCGGTACAGGTAAGACAACGCTTGCAATGACACTTGCAAAGGCTACTTCGTTGTCCTGCCGAAGAGTGCAGTTCACTCCTGATGTAATGGCATCGGATATAACCGGCTTCACTATGTATAATAAGGAAAGCGAGCGCTTTGAATACCGCGAGGGTCTTGTAATGAGCAATATCTTTATTGCCGATGAGATAAACAGGACCTCACCTAAGACACAGTCGGCTCTGCTTGAAGCGATGGAGGAAAAAAAGGTAACGGTTGACGGTACAGCACACAAGCTTCCCGAGCCGTTTATGGTAATAGCCACCGAAAATGAATTTGGTTATGTCGGTACATACCCTCTTCCCGAGGCTCAGCTCGACCGTTTCCTCATAAAGCTGTCTGTAGGCTATCCCACAGCTGAAGATGAGGCTATGATCCTCTACAGAAGGAAGAGCGGCGACCCTATAGAAACGGTAGAGCCCGTTTGCAGTGCCGATGACATTCAGAACTGCATTGCCGCAGTCAGAGAAACACATATAGACGCCGCTATTTATAAATATATTGTCGATATTGTTGCGGCAACGAGAAATCACCCGTTTGCGGCGCTCGGCGCAAGTCCGCGTGCATCAATAGCGCTTATGAGAGCGGCACAGAGCATAGCATTCATGGACGGCCGCAATTATGTCACTCCGGAAGATGTTGCACATATGGTGAACTATGTCCTTCCACACAGAATTCATCTTACCCAGGAGGCTAAGGTAAAACGTATCGGAGTGGATCACGTTATAAACGAGATAATGAAGGCTGTAAAACCGCCGTTCAAGGGCAATGATCAGTAAACCGAAGGGATAACTTTTGTATGGCTAGATACAGGTTCTTTTATTTGGTATTTCTGATAGTAAGTACGGTACTGATGTTCGCTTACAAAAGCAAGCTTACATCGGTACTGTTTCTGATAGCTTTCATTTTGCCGATAGTGTCATTCGTTTTTCTTCTGACGACAAGACTTCTGCTGAAGGTGCGGATAGAATACAGGACGCTTTCGACAGAGAAGTTTGAGAATACCGATATTTCCGTTACTGTTACAAACAGATTTTTAGTCCCGGTTTCACCCGGTATGCTTATCGGATATTTTCCGTACCGTAACAGCGAAAAGTTTGAATATCAGAAGATAATGGTCAGCGTACCGCCGTTTTCATCAATAACGGTCAGCTTTAACTCACCGATAAGGTACAGAGGAGTATACCGCTCGGGTGTGGAGAGCTTTGTAATGTATGACCTTTTCAAAGTGTTCAAAATGACAAAGAAATGCGAGCGATACGAGAAGTTTATAGTCCTGCCGCGTAAGCTTGTTATCGACCCTATCGTTGATACAGGCGACGGTGACAGCGAAACGCTTTCGCAGAACAGCTTTTCACTTGATAAAAATGCATTTGCAAGTATAAGGGAGTACAGAAACGAAGATTCGATAAAGAATGTACACTGGGCTATGTCGGCAAAGCACGACAAGCTCATGGTAAAACAGATGGAACGAAGCATCGGCGGAAGCTGTGTGATAATTCCCGATCTAAATGAATATTTCCCGTTTGAAGATGACAATGCCGAAGCCGCCGACAACATAATTGAGGTGCTCCTGGCACTCAATCTGTCGCTTATTTCAATGAAGCAGAGCTGTGTCAATGCGTGGTATTCTCCGGCGGACAAGCAGTGCGAGCAGTATACGGTAAAGACCGAAGAAGAGAATATGCTTCTTTTTGATCTGATGAGTATGCTGCCAAGACAGAGCGAAACCTTCCTTCCCGAAACGATCGCAAGCAGCTGCACCGAATTTACAGCCGATACATCTGCGGTTTATTTTATAACATCGCAGTTAAGACGCGACTTTATAGGCAAGATGACCGAAATAGAGCTTTTCAGAAATAAGCAGGTCAAAATACTTCTTGTAAGCAGTCCTATTGAGTCGGACGAGCAGAGGGAGCTTGCCGGTGCTATATCCGTAACATCGGGATTTGAGCTGTGGAAAATCGACAAGGACGATATCGTCCGTTCGCTCAATGCAGCTATTGAACTTCATAAAAAGAAATAACAGCATTTAAAATTACTACGGAGAACTGATTTGAAGAAAAAGACTAGAAAAAAGGACAGCCGCGATACCGCGCAGGCGATCGTTCTGGTCGGCAATACATATCGCAGGAACGTTAATCCGCTTCCTGTGATAGCAGTCAAGCTGATGCTGACTTATATGCTGACAGTCGGAACGGTAATGAGCTTTATGGATATGTATGATATTCCGTTTGAGTTAGGCTCTGCCATTGCTCAGGTTCTGCTGTTCGTTACGGCATTTATGCCGGTTTTCATATTTATAAAAAAGCGCTACGCGATCCCTGTTCTAGCGTTGGGAGTAGGCGCGATATATTACTTCTTTCACAGCGACATAAACGAAGCGTGTTTGTTGTTCAAGGACTATCTGTTTATACAGCTTGACGGCAGACTGCTGTCGACATTGCAGTATGTGCCGGTAAATTCCCATGCCTTTTTGACAAGGACGCAGGACTTTACCAGCGGAATGAATATGGCAATGCTTATGATTACCTGCATTGTCTGCTTTATCTGCGTGCTTTGCTGTTATAAGAAGTTCAGAGCACTGCCTCTTATCATCACATGGTGTATAATGTTTATTCCTGCGTTTCTTTCGGAAGACGCGGATTATTCGGTATATATCCTACTTGCGATAACCGCATTTTTCGGACTTTATGCCATATCTTCATCGAACAGCTTTTACTCAAAAGTACCTGTTATCGGCAGTAAAAGAAACGATGCCGGAAATGACGAAAAAGCGTTCCGCAGGAATATCAGGAAAAAAAATCCCGTGCAGACAGCAAAGTCGGAGCTGTCGCGCTACGGAAGGAACAGTCTTTGCGGTATACTCGCCGCACTGATAACATTCGGAGCGGCTTTCGGTTCACAGAAGCTGTTTCCGGATATGAACTATATCGATACTGAAGAGGTTATCAATTCTACGGTAAAGTTCTTTACCGATATAGGCGAATATTTCAGTCTTGTTTTCTCAGGAAATACAAGCGGCCTTTTCAGCGGATACTTTTCGTCCGATAACTTCTTTATCAATAATAACATAGAGCTGAATGCGCCGCCGCAGTCTGCAAACGACCCTGTGCTTAACATCAAGTCCACAGGCGAGAACGGTATGTACCTTGTCGGTGATATCGGTGTGGATTTTGACGGTCGGAGCTGGACCGGCGTTCAGCGGAAAACATCGCAGAACGAGCTCTACAGCGGTGAATATAATATAAGCGACAGCTTTTCACCCGAGCAGATCGTTCAGATGACACGCTATCTTAATATGTCAGGTCTGCTGTCGGCAAGGATGCTGTCAGGTGACGAATTTCAATATATCGATGCTCATTATGAAATGTCCGAATATGCCGATATGCGTGCGGCGATCGATGCGATAAGCAATATTCCTGACGGTGAGCCTGTGTTCCTGTACAGCTCACAGAATGTGAATATCGAGTATCTCAAGAATACTAATGTCGTTTTCAAGCCGTTCCTGCCTGACAACAACTCATATATGAGCAACGAGAATTTCAAGTTCTTCGGTGATACGGTAATCAGGATAGCGGACAGAAAAAACTGGATGAAAAGCTTTGAATCCAATGTGACACTGCCTGTCAACCCTGCCTTATTCGCAGTCACGCTTGATAACTCCAATGATAACGAAAAGATATCGTTGTTGCAGACAGTCGGATATACATATGACGAAGCACACAGATACATACAGGATAAAAAAGAGTACGACCGTTACGTTTACGATACTTATTCTTCGGTTCCCGAGAGCGAAAAGGATAATATAAAGCGGTTTATTGACGAGTTTGAAAGCGAAGACGGTGACAATGCAGGCATTGTTGATAACAAAATCCTCTATGCCTACGGAATGTGTGAATACCTGAGAACGCACTATCAGTATTCTCTTACTGCTGATAATACATCGGATCGCAGTAACACCATGCTCGGTAACTTCTTATTCAACACAAAGCAAGGACACTGTGCATTATATGCAAGTACTATGGTGCTTGCTCTGCGTGAAAAAGGAATACCTGCGCGTTATATCACGGGATTTACCACAGGTAAGCTGAACTTCAACGAATCTACCGGATTATACGAAAAAACCATTCACGAAAACTCACTTCATGCATGGGTAGAAGTATACAGCGATGACTTCGGCTGGATACCGTTTGACCCGACAGGATACGGCGGTAACAGTAATTTCGGAGATGGCGCAGATCCGTCACAGACGGATACTCCTCCGATTACAACAGCTCCCGCTACCACGACAACAACTACAACAGTACAGACAACTACGCCTGTTCCGTCTGACACAGCTCAGACAACACCTCCTGTTACCGTGTCACCCGACAGCGGTGCATCGAATGGCACTGACAACAATAACAACAGCGGTATTGATTTTTCGATCCTGCTTAAAGTTACAGCGGCAGTACTGGCAGTTGCGTTGATAGCTGTGGCGACTGTGATGTTTATAAACTCTGTCAAGCGCAAAAACGAAAAGCGTATGCGCTCTTTCCGCAAGTCCAAGGACACCGTGAGAGCGGTAAAGGATATGTACGGATTTGTTATGAAGCTGTTTAACGTTACGGACATTGCACCAGAGGGAACAGAGCTTCCCGAGGCGTTCGCTGTCCGTGCCGATGAAAGTCTGAACGCTCTCGGAATGGATATAAGCCTTGTTGATGTAATGAAAATAATCGAAAAGGCTGAGTTCTCGGCAGGCGATATTTCCGAAGACGAACGCGCAGAGGTTTATGCGTATACCAGGAAGCTTTATGAGCTTGTGCTTGCAAATGCAGGAAAGGTAAAGCGTATTTGGTTAAAGGTCACCCTTTGACGGTTAAGAAAACATAATTGTTGTAAATTTAAGCGATATCTGCTATAATAAGTACAGAAGTAAAATCTGCAAAGCAGAAAGGAAATATAATATGAGACTTATTACAAGATCTGATTTTGACGGACTTGCCTGCGGCGCATTATTGCTTGAGGCAAAGGTTATCGACAGCTGGACATTTGCCCACCCCAAGGACATTCAGGACGGACTTGTGCCCGTAACCGAAAACGATGTACTTGCAAACGTTCCGTTTGCCCCGGGTTGCGGACTGTGGTTTGACCACCACTCCAGCGAAGAAGAAAGACTCAAGATAAAGGGTCAGTTCAAGGGCGAGAGCAGAATAGCTCCCAGTGCCGCAAGAATTATCTATGAGTATTACGGCGGTAAGGAGCGTTTCCCGAACTTCGACGACCTTATGCTTGCAGTTGACAAGGTAGACAGCGGTCATCTTACGGCAGATGAGATACTTAATCCCACAGGCTGGATACTTATAGGCTTCCTTATGGATCCCCGTACAGGTCTGGGACGCTTCAGAAACTTCACTATAAGCAACTATCAGCTTATGGAGAAACTGCTTGTATGCTGTGCAACTATGTCTACTGAAGAGATACTTGCGCTCCCGGATATCCAGGAAAGAATAAAGCTGTACAATGAGCAGACAGAGCTTTTCAAGAAGATGGTGGCTGAGCATACAAGAGTAGAGGGTGACGTTATCATATCCGATATGCGTAATGTAGATCCCATTTACACAGGCAACAGATTTATGATATACAGCCTGTATCCCCATCAGAACATTTCTGCGTGGATAGTCAACGGCAAGGGCGGCAAGGGCTGTTCTGTAGCGGTAGGCTACTCAATACTAAACCGTACAAGCAATGTGGACGTAGGCTCACTTATGCTGAAATACGGCGGCGGAGGTCACAGAGCGGTAGGAACCTGCCAGTTCAAGGACGAGGATATAGAAGAAAAACTGCCTCAGCTTCTTGATGAGCTTGTAAATTACGATAAATATTATTCACCCAGTCTTGTATAAACGGAAGGAACAAATATGACGGTTCAGGAATATGCGGTTAAGCTTAGCGGCAACATATCAAAAATCATTAAAGGCAAGGACGATAAGATCGATCTTGTTATAATGGCGCTTTTATGCGGCGGACACGTTCTGCTTGACGATGTTCCGGGAACAGGTAAGACTGTGCTTGCAAAGGCACTTGCGAAAAGTGTTGACGCAGGATTTTCAAGAATACAGTTTACCCCCGATCTGCTACCGTCAGACATTACAGGTATCCACTTTTTCAATATGAAAGAGCAGGAGTTTGTGTTCCGTCCGGGACCGATATTCACAAATATTCTTCTTGCGGACGAGATAAACCGTGCCACTCCCAGAACACAGTCGGCTTTGCTTCAGTGTATGGAAGAAAAGCAGGCTACTATAGACAGCGAATTTTTCTTTATCGACAAGCCGTTTATAGTCCTTGCAACGCAAAATCCCGTTGAAACCGCCGGCACTTATCCTCTTCCCGAGGCACAGCTTGACCGCTTTATGATAAAGCTGTCGATAGGCTATTCCGACAGAAGATCCGAGATGGAGATACTTGATAACTCAAGAGCTGTTCACCCTGTAGAGTCGCTCACAGCTGTAACTGATAAGGCGGAGCTTCTTGAAATGATGAACAGAGTAGAGAACATCAAGGTAAACGAGGCCGTAAGGGGCTATATAGCCGATATCGGCTACGCCAGTCGTCATAACAGCGAGATAAAGCTCGGACTTAGTACGAGAGGTCTTATCGCACTGAAAAATATGTCACAGGCGAGAGCGGCACTGCGTGGCAGAGAGTTTGTTACACCCGATGATGTAAAGGCGGTATTACCGTTCGTATGCGCACACAGAATAATTTGTAAAAGTACGGTTATGAGAGATCCGGACAGTGTAAAGCTGGATATTCTCGATAAGATGATAAAGGATATTCCCGTTCCTACGGAGCAGATATAATGGAGCTTGCAGCAATTCTTGTGGTAATTGCGGCAGTTATTGCCGCTGAGGTGCTTATTTTCGGAAAATACGCACTTAAAGGAATATATTACAGTGCGTCGGTAAACAAGACCGAGGTCTACGAGGGCGATACCCTTGAACTGACTGAGGTCGTTGAAAACCGACGCTTTGTCGCATTGCCATGGATCAAGACAGAGCTTTCCGCTTCACGTTGGCTTGCATTCAGCAGAAAGGACTCTGCGGCACAGACAAGCGGCGGCGACAACACGTTCATACCCGGAGTCTTTTCGTTAAAGCCGCGCAGTAAGTGCACGCGTGTCAGAAGAATAAAGTGCCTTAAAAGAGGCGTGTTCTCATTTGACGATACGGTAGTCACCGCGACAGATATGCTCGGACTTGTAAGAGTATCGAACAGCATAAAGGTCGGTATCAGTATAACCGTACTTCCTACAGCGTCCGACGGAGAAGATGCCGTGCTGTCTTTCAACGAGCCGATAGGAGAGATACTTGTAAGACGATTTATAAATGAAGATCCGTTTATGATATCGGGCTCAAAAGAGTATACGGGCAGAGAACCGCTCAACCGCATAAACTGGAAGTACACCGCAATAACAGGTAAGCTTATGGCTATGAACAACGAGTTCACCACATCAAGAAATTCGCTTATCGTTATCAATATGCAAAGAAAAGGCGTTGTTCCCGTTGCTTCAGCCGATATACGCGATACAGAGGCATTTATCAAGCTTGCCGTAAAGCTTATGTGGGACAGCGTTGACAGCGGCTGTAGCTGTGCATTTGCCACAAACGGCGGTAAAGCAGGCGGTACAGCCTCGGGCTTTATAAGAACAAACGAGCAGTGCGAGGGCACTCTCAGAATGCTTGCAATGTTGCCCGACAGCTGTACATTTGAGTTTTCAAAGTTCCTGAACGCTCTTAATTACGGAAGCTTTACCGATGTGTTTATACTGACACCGTATATCGACGATGAGATGACAGCCTTTGCCGATATGCTCACTGCTTCGAATATAAGCACTGTGTTCTATACGACAGGAAATATCCCTGAGGGCTCTGACGGTCAGTATCTGCACGCAAGGAAATTTTCGTACACGTTCAATGCGGATTACGGGGAGGGTGCACAGTGAAAAAGAATTTTATAATGAAATGTGTTGCCGCTCTGGCAATGCTTCTTCTGCCTCTTCCGATGCTGTTTGTATTTGAAGTCAGCGCGTTTGACGGATTTACTTTGTGGCACTATTTGCTTTATTATGCTGTTGCGGGAATTACGGCAGGAGCAGGTTATTTTCTTATGTCATTTAAGTTAAGCCGACACAAGCCGAGAGCAATATTCGCAGTAAATATGCTTACTGTATTTATCGGTATTATTTTCACTGCGGCAGTCCCGGCGGTATCAATGGCGGTCAATAACACGCTCGGTGAAAACGGCTTTATTGTGTTTTCACTGTGTCTTGGACTTATGCCGTCTGTTATAGTATGGTATCTGCTCGGACTGAGCCTCAGAAAGAACACCTTTGATGAAGTGTTTACACCTGTCTGGCTCGGGATATACATTGTCGAAACATTCTTTTGCTATATCTTCTGTAGCGCTATGGCGGAGGATAAAGCATATCTCAACGACTCAAAAACGAAGATATCGGTACTGCTTGTGGTGATTGCTCTGCTTACCGTCCTGCTGATAAATCAGTCGAATATACAGTCGCAGATCGACAGGAGAAGAAATACAAACCTTATAGTGCCTAAGGGGCTTAAGCTATATAACGCGAAGCTTATAGGTATAGTCGGCGGCATAATCCTTGCGGCATTGCTTTTAAAGGACTATGTGGCGACGGGGCTTACCTGGCTTGTGCAGATGACATTGAAAATAATCGATGCACTGATTTTCAATATACGCTTTCAGCAGACCGATCCGATAACAGGCGATGATGCGAAGATACCCGAAATTGATTTTGTACAGGCACAGCAGAGTACTAAGGATATATTTGCATATATTATAATCGTTGCGGCAATCGTTCTGCTTATCGTGTTCAGAAAGAAAATATGGGCACTTATAAAAAAGGCGGTCAAACGCATTTTCGGCAAATATTCTGCCGATGACAGTACGATAAACGAATACGAGGACTATAAAGACAGCTACGAAGCGCTTGATATAAAGCAGGAAAGGATAGTCAGAGAAACAAAAAAGGACTGCCTTAAGAAATATCGCAGAACAAAGGATAAGACCGAAAAGTTCAGACTGGGCTACAGACTGTATATAATGTGGCTTGCCGAGCGCAGTACCGACAATATTTCTGCTATGACGGTTGAACAGCAGAAAAATGTATCCGATAAGCTGTATCACGGCACAGAGAGTATAAGCAATTTATCCGGCAGCTACAACAGGGTGCGTTATGATGACGAAAACCCGACCGATAATGATATAGCTACTACAGAGCATCTTATCGACGAACTGTATAAGTGACATTATCCGCCGTGTCGAAAGCTTTTGAATAAATTTGCGCTATTCTTATTGACAGTTGTAAAAAATTGTGTTACAATACGGTTATGATAAAAGGGAGTAGTCGGGGGATCGTATAGATCCCTGTACGGTGTCGTCAGTACGATTTTTAAAGCATTCAGCTGAAAAAATCCGTGCCGTACTGAGTATAAGCTTATGACAAGACTTTTGTCGCAAATTTTTGCGGCAGAGGTCTGTTTTTTTATGCCTTTCCGCAAACGAGAAAGGAAAGGTATTATGAATTACTACAGCGAAGAAGCAGAAAAAGTCCTGTCGGAACTGAAAACAAGTACAGACGGGCTGACAAGCGGAGAAGCCGCCGAAAGACAGAGCAGATACGGCAAAAACGAGATAGCGGAAAAGAAGAAAAAAGGCGTACTGCGGGTATTTGCTGAGCAGTTTGCCGATCTGCTTGTCATCATTCTGATCGTATCGGCGCTTATATCCGTTTTTACAGGCAGTATCGAAAGCGCAATAGTGATCATCTGCGTTATAACTATGAATGCCGTGCTCGGAACTATCCAGCATTTCAAGGCGGAAAAATCGCTCGAAGCACTAAAGTCTATGTCCTCCCCGACAGCTAAGGTTATGCGTGACGGTAATGTCCGAGTTATAGATGCGGCGGATATAACCGTTGGCGATATTGTTATTATTGAGCAGGGCGATATCGTTCCCGCTGACGGAAGAGTGATCTCAGCCGCATCTCTTCAGGTAAACGAAAGCTCGCTTACGGGAGAAAGCAACGGCATAGAAAAGTTTACCGAGATGCTGACAGGCGACAGCATACCGCTCGGTGACAGAAAAAATATGGTTTACACGGGTTCGCTTGTTACAGCGGGCAGGGGAATGTTCGTCGTAACAGCAACCGGAATGGCTACAGAGCTTGGCAAGATAGCAGGGCTTATAAATACCGCAGAACGAAAGAAAACACCGTTACAGCGCAGTTTAGACAAGTTTTCAAAGCAGCTGTCGATAGTTATCCCTGTGCTGAGCCTTATAGTTATGATACTCTATATCGTAAGAGGCACTCCTATACTTGATTCGCTGATGTTTGCGGTAGCTCTTGCGGTAGCGGCAATACCCGAAGCATTAAGCTCCATAGTAACGATAGCGCTTGCTATCGGCACAAGAAAGATGGCAGAGCAGAACGCTGTTATAAAAGACCTTAAAGCTGTCGAGGGACTCGGCTGTGTATCTGTTATATGCAGTGATAAGACAGGTACATTGACTCAGAACAGAATGACCGTAAGACAGGTATATCTTTGTGGCAGACAGGAAAACGTCGACATAGCGTGCAGTGATAATGATATAACAATGCTTAAATACGCTATGGCACTATGTAATGACGCTGTGTATTCAGATGGCAAAGTGATTGGCGATCCTACAGAAACGGCGCTTTCGGATTATATCGGCAGCACAGAATATGAGCGTATAAGAACAGAGTATCCCCGAATATCCGAAATACCGTTCGACAGCGACAGAAAGCTTATGAGCACCTGCCATATGCTGGACGGCAGACGTACAATGTTTACAAAAGGTGCAACAGATAATCTACTGCCGCGTCTTGTTTCAATTTGCGACAACGGCGTAATTCGTCCGATAACCGAAAGCGATAAGGTGGGAATCTCTGTTGCTAACGAACGTTTTTCGGGTCTTGGTATGAGGGTGCTTGCATTTGCATATAAGGTTATCGGTAAAGCTTCTGATGATACCGAAGACAACTATATATTCATAGGACTTGCGGCTATGACCGATCCGCCGCGTTCCGAGAGCAAGGCGGCTGTTGCCGACTGTATCAGTGCGGGTATAAAGCCTGTTATGATAACAGGCGATCATAAGACTACAGCCTCGGCGATAGCAAGAGAGATCGGTATAATGCGTGACGGAGATATCAGCCTTGACGGCACGGAGCTTGATAGAATGTCGGACGAAGAGTTGGACGGCATAATCGATAAGGTATCCGTATACGCGCGTGTTTCCCCTGACAATAAGATAAGGATAGTAGACCGTTGGCAGAGCAAGGGTAAGATAGTTGCCATGACCGGTGACGGAGTAAATGACGCTCCAGCGCTGAAAAAAGCAGATGTCGGTGTTGCTATGGGCATAACAGGAACACAGGTTTCTAAAGATGCCGCATCAATGATACTGACCGACGACAATTTTGCTACTATAATTAAATCTGTAGCAAACGGCAGAGCGATCTATGCCAACATCAAAAATGCCGTGAAGTTCCTGCTTTCGGGTAATTTTGCAGCTATAATCGCTGTGCTTTGTACGGCAGTGCCCGGACTTCCCGCACCGTTTACCGCAGTACAGCTACTGTTTATAAATCTCCTTACTGACTCACTACCCGCAATTGCGATCAGCACAGAAAAAGCCGATCGTTCACTACTTTCGCAAAAGCCGCGCGACAGTAAATCATCATTTCTTACAAAGGCTATGTCACTGCGTATTGTTGCGGGCGGTGTGCTTATAGCTCTCGCTGTTATGTCGGCGTACTTCATCGGCTCTGCCGTATCTGCGGGACTTGCGTGTGCTATGGCGTTTACTACACTGTGTATTGCAAGGCTTTTCCACGGATTTAATTGCCGCGGAGATAAGTCGCTTTTCAGCCTTGGAATTACTACCAATAAATTCTCGCTGCTTGCGTTCTTTGCAGGTATAGTTCTTTTATGTCTGGCGGTATTCATTCCCGGGGTTTCCGACTTGTTCGGCACTCAGGTTATGAATGCGGGGAATTTCGGAATATCGTTGCTTCTTGGTTTTGCACCGACATTTTTAATTCAGTCGGTAAGAATAATAAAAGAGGCTTTTATCAAAAAGAAATAAGTTATTAGCAGTTTAAATGCGACAAATGGGTTTACATTTTGCACTTGATATGATAAAATTAAAAGAGCGGCTGATACCGCAAATTTAATTTGGACGGTAAATGTTATGAGCATTGAAAAGAAACTTTGGGGCAGTCATGACGGAAAGGATTGCTACTTATTCACACTTGAAAACGGCAATATGAAAGCCGAGATCACAAATTACGCAGGCTCGCTTGTAAAGCTGACAGTACCAGATAAGGATGGCAACAAGGGTGACGTACTTCTGGGTTATGATACACTTGACGGTTATGTAGCAGGCACAAGCAGTCAGGGTGCACTGGTCGGCAGATACGCAAACCGCATCGGCGGCGCTAAGTTCACGCTTAACGGTAAGGAATATACTCTTGCAAAGAACGACAACGGCAACACGCTCCACGGCGGTAATGTCGGCTTCAATAAGAAGGTATGGGACGTTAAGGATTACGGCGAGGACGGAGCTCCTTATGTTGTATTCTCATATACAAGTGTTGACGGCGAAGAGGGCTTCCCGGGTACGCTGACACTTGATGTTAAGTACACTCTGACAGCCGACTCCATAGAGATATGCTATAACGCGGTGAGTGATAAGGACACGGTGATGAACTTCACAAACCACTCATACTTTAACTTAAACGGCACAGACGCAGGCAATATCAAGGATCACATTGCGCAGATATTTGCTGATAAGTACACACCCGTAAGTTCCGTGCTTATCCCTACAGGCGAGATAGCAAGCGTCAAGGGCACACCGTTTGATTTCACCTCACCCAAGAGAATAGGCGAGGATATCGACAACGGCAAGCTCCCGGGCGGTTATGATCATAACTATGTTTTAGGTGAAACCAAGGAAATGAGAAAAGCCGCAGAGGTATATTCCGATAAGACGGGCAGAGTAATGACGACCTATACCGATATGCCCGCTATCCAGTTCTATATAAGCGGCGGTCTCGGCGGCGAAACAGGCAAGGGCGGCAAGGAAATGTTCAAAAATCAGGGCTTCTGCCTTGAAAGCCAGTTCTGCCCCGACTCACCAAACAAGCCGCAGTTCAAGCCCACTTGCGTGTATAAGGCAGGGGAGCAGTACAACTTTACTACCGTGTATAAATTCTCGATAAAGTAATAGACGTAATGTGACGGATTTGGAGCGCGTAACTTACTGAGAGCTTTCGTAAGTTTACGATGCAGGTACATTTTGGCTTTATGTGTCGGAGCTTTTGACACTTGTTACAATGATTATATAGCCCCTGTTGCAGAGATGTAACAGGGGCTATATTATTTTGGGTTGGAGCTCTTGAGCATTCGGGTTCTATGGCGTCTATTACAGAGCATAAATAAAACCCTCTCCGAGTATCAGAGAGGGTTATTATCATATATTGTCCTCGTAACAAACACGAGTAAATCCATAAGCCCACACCTGAAATAATCCGGCGTATAGGGCTGAGATTATCTCTTTGAGAACTGGGGAGCGCGACGTGCAGCCTTTAAGCCGTACTTCTTTCTTTCCTT
>DJPL01000050.1:44515-90533 GCA_002437415.1 Ruminococcaceae bacterium UBA6413
CGGATAGCGCCTGCCTGACCTGTAACACCGCCGCCTGCAACTGTGCAAACGATATCGAACTTCTCAGTTGTGCCTGTCAGAGCGAGAGGCTGACGAACGATGAGCTTTAAAGTTTCAAGACCGAAATAGTCGTCGATGCCACGACCGTTAACTGTTATAACACCGCTGCCGGGATAAACACGTACTCTGGCAACTGAGTGCTTTCTTCTACCTGTTCCGTAGTAATAAGGCTTTGATTCGTACATTTTTATCCCTCCTTAATATTTGAATTCTTCGGGCTTCTGAGCGCCGTTCTTGTGCTCAGCGCCTGCATAAAGACGCATTCTTGTAGCGGCTTTTCTACCAAGTGTGTTGTTGGGGAGCATACCCTCGATAGCGAGCTGCATAGCCTTTTCGGGCTTCTCGCTCATGAGCTTGCTGTACTGTATNNGAGTTCCATAGCGAATTCGGGCTTTGTGCTCATGAGCTTACGGTAAGATGTTTCCTTAAGACCGCCGATGTAGCCGGTGTGCCATCTGTAGTACTTGTTCTCAAGCTTCTTGCCTGTTAAAACTGCCTTTGCGCAGTTAATTACGATTACATGATCGCCACAGTCGCAGTGAGGTGCGTATGTGGGCTTGTGCTTACCGCGGAGAATGTGAGCAGCCTTTGCAGCAACACGGCCGAGGGGCTTTCCTGCTGCGTCGAGAATATACCACTTACGTTCAACTGTTTCAGCTTTAGGCATAAATGTTGACATTCTGATTCTTTCCTTTCAATTACTCTTGAGGTTTTACCTCGTTTGATTATTTTCACAACGTTCTATATTATAGTCAATCACAACCCGTTTGTCAAACAATTTTTGCATCAAAATCTAAATATATATCTATTTCTCTTTAAATCTCTTTAAATATCGCTGTTTCTCTCTATTTCTCATTTGTGATTTCACTTTATTTTTGCGTGATGCAAATAAGTAGGGATTTCGGCGGTTTTTATTCGTTTTCTTGCATTTTTGCGTTGTGGCTCTTTTACCGTTCCAATATTGATTATCGGCGAAAAAGCGTGTATTTATGCGTAACTACAGAACATTTTTCCCGTAGCGCCGACCTTCTTCTTTTTCTTAAGAGCGAGCAGCCTCTTTTCGTTCTCGATTTTCCTTTTCTGCATGGCGATCTTACGCTTTTCTTCCTCGATTTTCTTCTTTGCTTTCTTGGTTCTTATCTTATCAAGGTTTTCGTTCATACGCTGCATAAAGGATTTCTCGTTGCCTCTTTCTGTCTTTGATATCACCCATGAGCTGATATCGCCGTTTTTGTCGATATACCAGCCCTGACTGATGATTTTGATGCCGTTTGCCGATTGCTGTTTTGAGAACATCATATCCGCCTGCTTTATGTCTTCAATGTCGGACAGATATTTTGCTTTAAGCTCGGGGTCGTTTTCCGTCTTAGCGAGATATTCGGGGGCTACAGTGATGTTCGCCTTATACCCCGATGCAGACTGTGAGTATGAGTAATCGGCAGAGGCAGAGCGTACAAATGCATCAGTATTACGTTTGGTTTGGATGTCGGGTGTGACCGGTTGGTATGAACCGCTGTTCATATCCGACTTATCGCTACTTTCATTTATATAATTGTTATACCGATATCCGGTATTTTGATATTCCGTTCCGATGTTCATAATATTCTCCTCATGCATTTCTGCAAAAAATAGCGTTCTTATTTTTTATCGGCAGAATGATGCGATTTTTTAAATCTGCATATTGCTTGCACAAATTGTGCTTTTGTGATATGCTTAGGATATCAATCAAACAAGGAGCGATACGGAATGACACAGTATCATAATATTCCGCCTGTATACGACGAAAACAGTAAAATATTGATATTAGGCTCATTCCCGTCTGTGAAGTCACGGGAATCACAGTTCTTCTACGGTCATCCGCAAAACCGCTTTTGGAAAGTACTGTCCACAGTCCTCGGCTGTGTATGCCCGATAACGACAGAAGAGAAGAAGACGATGCTGTTAATTCATAACATAGCCGTGTGGGACGTTATAGGCTCGTGTGAAATAACAGGCTCGTCCGATGCCTCAATACGCTCGGTAGTACCTAACGATATCGCGGGACTTGTAACCGAAACGGCAATAACAAGCATATTCACAAACGGTGCAACATCGTATAATATGTACAAGCGCTATTGCCGCGACAAAGTTGGGATAGAAGCAGTAAAACTGCCGTCTACAAGCCCCGCAAATGCGTCATACAGCCTTGAAAGGCTGACAGCGGAGTGGAGTAGTCAGATTCTGTCGGTTCTGTCCGAATAATTTATTGTGATATTGCGCTGTTTGGCGTTTTTGATAAGGTGGTCTATCCGTATCAGGATAGCCTTTTCCTCGTACACGATCGCTTCGATCTTTTCAGGCTCGGTTTCTATATCAAACAGCTGTCTTGTCTTTTCAAGACGGCTTTGCAGATAGTCAAGCCGCGAGCGCATTTCCTCCGCTTCGCTGAAATTATGATCTTTGGTTTTCTTTTTGAATATCAGTCCGCACATAATACGCCCGCCCTTTCATAGTTTGTACATTCTATGACGAGGGCGGGCGTAAAATTACTTGCAGAGCTTTTCTATGGCGTTTGCAAACATAGCCGTATTGTCTATAAGTTCGCTTATCGGAACAAATTCGTCTGCGCCGTGTATCCTGTAATCGGTGTCGGGGTGCTCAACGCCGAACGCAACGCCGCCCTCGATCCCGTGGACGTATGTTCCGCCGCCGATAGCTATACATTCGCCTTTTATGCCTGTCTGCTCCTCGTATACGCTGAGAAGCGTCTTGACAAGGAAGCTGTCGGGAGAAGCGTAATGTGCGTTTGTTCCAGTAAAGTCCGATATGACTATATTTGTGTCGGAAAGCGCCGCCGCGGCTTTTTCCTTTAGCTGAGCGGCAGTCATACTTATAGGAAATCTTGTATCGGTGCTGAATGTAAGTGTGCCGTTTTCTGCATTGATAAGACTTAAGACACACGTCAGCGCACCCGACTTGTCACAGCACGAAATGCCGAGCGAAGTACCGTCTGTTTCGCCGTAAGGGTAGAGTTTCAGAATATCCGATAACAGCTTTTTCGTATTGTCGCCAAGATCAAGCGATATCAGCATTTCAAGCATAGCTGTTATGGCGTTTCTGCCTTTTTCGGGAGTTGATGCGTGTGCGGATTCGCCCTTGCAGATTACCTTTATATTGTCGCTGTCATATTCTATATCAAAAGTGCAATCGTTCTTATTGCTTCTGATATATAAACAGATCTTAACCTTGTGTTTACCTGAAACAACGACACTGCACTCGGCAGGAACAGCGTTTATGACCTGTCCGCCGCATATCGAGATTATATCGTTATTATCCATATCGGCACTGTACTTTATCCTCGCCATGCCTTTCTCGCAGTTTATAAGCGGATATGACGCATCGGGAGTGAAGACCATCGGCGGCATTTTATCGTTTTTAAGATAATGCTCAATATCCGCCGAGCCGTTTTCCTCATTTGTTCCGAATATCAGTCTTACTCCCTTTGTGAGCTTCGCTCCGAGCTGTTTTACACTGTACAGTGCATAGAGTGCCGATACAGCAGGTCCTTTATCGTCTGTTACGCCTCTGCCGTAAAGAATGCCGTCCTTTTCGGTGCAGGTGAATGGCTCGTATGTCCAGCCCTTGCCCTCGGGCACTACGTCAAGGTGACAAAGAATTGCAAGCTCGGGTGTGCTAGCGCCGTCGGGCAGATAGTCTGCCGTACCGTAACAGTTATCAACGTTATTTACCGCAAAGCCGAGTTTCTTTGCCGCATCAAGCATTGTTTCAAGCGCTTTTGCGGGAGCTTCTCCGAAAGGATAACCGGGCATTGCCTCTCCCATAACGCTTGGGATCGCAACAAGCTTTGATAAAAGTGAAATGATATCACTTTTTCTGTCTTCTGCAAATTTTTTGTAGTTGTCCATATTGATTACTTCCTTTGGTTTTATGTCTATTATTATACTCATAATCTGTCCTGAGGTCAACAAAATTGTTTGACATTTTTTGTGTGATATGATATACTTTATTTAAATATAAACGTTTATTTCAGGGAGGAAAAGCCAATGAGTGCATCTACCCCTATAAGTACAAATATCAAGCTGTTCAGAGCCAAGAAAAAACTGCTCAAGAGCTTTATTCTCGGCGATCCTTACCTTGACAGCTCCCTCGGAAATTATAAGCGTGGTACGCTGTTTCGCAACGATGTGGTTTTTGTATCGGTTACGGACGGCAGTTTTTCCGCTATGGTATTCAGTGCCTGCGATTCCGATTTTATATCGGCGTTCGATGCCGCGATGAAAAAAGCCGAGAGCTTTGTTGCGGAAAACGACATTGACCCGCTGTGGGTTAAGGTCGACTGCGTAAACAGCAGTAAGATAATCAGCCGTGTGGAATTTACCGAAGAGATACGAAGCGCAAGAGAGTATTTCTTCAAGAAGGGCGTAAGCTTTGATACAGGCTTTGAAACGGCTCTGCTTGAGGCACAGCTAAACTGTTGCGGGCTTATAAACTATAAGCTCGGAGTACTAAGTGACGATAAGATAAAGCGGTATCTGGGTGAGCGCGGTACTGAGCTTGCTTCTGTCCCGGATACGCTTATCGAATTTACAACGGTAGGCTATATCTGCGATGAGAACAAAAAGCTGTACAAGCTTTATACCGATGAAGAAAACTACGGCAGAAGAATAATCGGTGAGCTTACAAAGGATGATATAAAGCAGGTAATAGAAACATCATCTGTTTATCTTGCGAACGCAGTCAAGGATAACGGACAATTTGACTACGGTATAAATCCCGTCAACGATTTTCACTTTGTTACATATAACATTCTGCGTCATTCGGGTACGATCTGGAGTCTTATCATGCAGTATGATACCACGAAGGACGAGAAGCTGATACCGAAGATAGAGAGCACGATAGACTTTCTTATGCAGAGCATAGAGTATTCCGACAGCGAACACGCTTATCTTGTTGAACGCAAGGCTGATGAGATAAAGCTCGGCGGTAATGCGATAGCGATAGTAACGCTGTCTACCTATGGCACTGTATTCGGCAGTAATAAGTATGACAAATTGATAGCACAGCTTGCAAATTCCATACTGGATATGCAGGAAGCAGACGGCAGTTATTATCACGTTCTGTCATTCCCCGGGTTTGAACGTAAGGAGCGCGACAGGATAGTGTACTATGACGGAGAGGCGACATTTGCGCTTGCCAGAGCCTACAGTGTGACGCAAGACAAACGTTATCTTGATGCCGCCGAAAGGGCGCTTGATTACTTTATCAAAAACGATTATACGCGCTTTTGCGATCACTGGATAGCATATGCGGTAAACGAGGTCACGATTTATGAGCCGAAAGAGCGATATCTCAACTTCGGACTTAAAAACGCAAACGACAATCTCAGCAAGATTTTTAATCAAGATACGACATTCCATACATTCCTTGAGCTTCTTATGGCGGCATTCAGCCTTTATGAGCGTATAAAGGAAAAGAAGATATATGCGTCATATATGCAGAAGTTCAACTTTGAAGCGTTCATACGCACTATTTACAGACGTGCACACTATATGCTCGGCGGTTATCTGTATCCCGAAACCGCAATGTATATGAAAGTGCCGTCAACGGTCGCTTATACGTTCTGCGTACGCCATGACAGCTACAGAATAAGAATAGATGATGTTCAGCACTATATCGGCGGTTACTATAATTTCTACAGGAGCTTTGACAAGCTTGATGAATATTATAAGGAAATCACCGACAAGCCGAAAACGGCGCAGAATGATACCGATGCGGACAGCGAACGCGCATCGTTTGTAAACTGGATACTCAGCAATATATGACCCTATGAGAGGTAAAGCTTATGAATTTTAAGCAGTTGCGTGAACAACAGCAGAAATTCCCTGTTACCGTAAAGACGGGCGAGGGAGTTGTCGAGCTGATATGGGACAAGATAAAATATGCGGACGGCTACCGTGTGTTTTCGTCACCGCTCGGAAAAAATCACTTTACAGGCGTGATGAATGTAAAAGAACCGAGAGCGGTTATAAAAAAACGCACTAACGGTCTGCCGCTCAAATACAAGGTAAAGGCGTTCAGAATAGCGGACGGACCTGATAATTTTTTCGGTGAGTCGGAAATAGTTGCGGCGTGTCCTCTTGAAACACCGCGCAGGCTGACGGCGGTCGTAGGCTCGGACGGTATATGCACATTGTCGTGGCGATACAATTCGCAGTGCGACGGTTACAAGATATATGCAGATGCAAACGAAAGCGGAAAGTATACCTTTGTTTGCTACAGCGGAGATACCTCCTGCCGACTTGAGAATTTTACAAAGAGCGGCAAGGTTTCATTTTCGGTACGCAGCTTTGTGATGATAGAGCATGAGGAAAAGCTCAGCGTTTCCTGCACGCCCGCCGTGGCTGTTATTCCGAAAACAAAGGGCGTAAGAGCTCTTCAGCTTGACCATTCGGCGGTTAAAAAGAGCGCAGGTGTTTACAATAACAGGCGTTTTGCAGGCAGTGACGGAAAGCTGTGCAACGGTCACCATAAATGCACGATCATGATCGGCGGAGATATAACCGTTGCGGCTCAGATGCAGAAGAATGCGGCATCGGGTATGCCTGTCTTTGACGAAGCGTTTTCTTCGCTCGGCGGAATATTCGGTTCATTTGATTTTTCCGTTGCCATGCTTGACACAGATCTTAACGATAAAAAAGCGTATGCGTTTGAGGACAGCAGAAGTGTAAATTGTCCGTCCTCTGTTGCCGACGCGGTGTGCAAAAGCGGAATAGACGCGCTTGCAGTCAACGCGGGTCTTCTTCAGCGAGCACCGCAGTCGCTTGAAAAGTACCCGCTGACAGTTATTACCGAAAGCGACTGCACACTCGGCGGCGTGAAGTATTCCGTAGTCGATATCAATAATATAAATGTCGGATTTATTTCGGCAACGGTAAATAAAGATGTTTCGCAGTATGTATCAAAGCTCAGGAAGAGCGGAGCAGAGTACATATTCCTTTTTTGCTCGTGGAATGAACGTCATACCCCTGTTGTAAAGCCGAAATGGCGCAATGCGGCAAAAAAAGCGGCTGAAAGCGGCGCTGACTTTATTGTCGGCAACGGACTTAATGCGATTGCTGAGTATGATGTTATAGAATGCTCGGACGGCAGAAAAGTGCCTGTTGCATATTCACTCGGCTCGCTTATTCCTGCCGATTATGTAACAAGGTTTGAAAAGATAGGTGCGCTCCTGTGCGTAAGATTGAGGCGAGATACAGTCAGCGGCAAGGTAAACAATGATCTTTCCGGATATATTCCGTACGCTTTCAAGAATTACGGAGCGGAGCACCGTGCTGTGCTTTTGACAGACGATAATATGCACTATTTCGGACTGTCGGCATACGAATCGTTCAAAAAACAGATAGCAAACGCTCTCGGCGATAAGATAGATCTTGCGCGCTATGCGGTAAAGCCTGAGCAACAGTCGTTCGCTCTTTTAGGCTCTGCGCTTATATCGGAGCTTTTCAAGGGGGATGAAGATGTTGAAACCGACCGTTCACATCTGTTCATATCTCAGCTTACTATGAACGGTAAGCGCGCGGACATAGATGAAAAATACTTCCGTGACGGTGTAGTGCCGCTGTATTACAATCTTTCAAAGGGATATGACGAGTATCTCTCGGATAACAGATCGGACTGCATAATAATGGATCTTTATTATGCGGCGGCAACGCCTGTATATCAGCTTGACGGAGTGTTGTACTCCGGCGGCAAGGCGTTTATGCAGTCACGCTTTTACGATGAGAATAAAAAGAAGCTCAAAAAGCTTGATATAAAGGATGAAGCCGTGTGGAAGCCGCTTCTGGATAAGTTTATTGACAGCATGACCGCAGTATATGCTTCGGACAGGATAATACTTGTCAGGGTATCAGACCCCAAGCTTTACTATGTAAACGGCAGGTATATACGTTCTTCCGACCGTTCGTGCGATTTCAGGCTTTTGCTTGATATGGAGAACTATCTGATACACCGTGTTTCACCTAAGATAATTGATATATCACGTTATTACCCGGGTGTCATAAACAAGCGAGGCAGAAGCTATGCCGTTTGCCGTGACGAGTCGTTCCGCAGTAATATTTCACTTATCGCAAAGAATATCTGCTCGGGCAGAAAGGGCAGTTTTGTAAACGCGCTTTCATATGACCCTGAAATATGGCTTACGGAGATAGCGGAGAATATCGATGTGATAAAGTCAAGCGGCTGTGATAAGTTCTTCTTTGCGCAGAATAATGCTGTTGACACATTTATAAGCCGGCTGAGCCGCGATTTTATCTGTGCTGAGTTCAGGGATATATTAACGCTCAAGGACAGTGGATTTATCTCATTTGCCGAGATAAAGGCAAGATATGACTTCGGCAGAAATGTAACGCTTAAAAACGTGTTTGACGCAGTTTTCGCTATACGCAAGGGAGATGTGACAAACCCGAACATTGACGAGGTTATAAGGCTCGGGCTGTATGCCGCAGATGACCTTGCCGATATGCTGGCGGCGTTTTTCCGTAAAAACGGCATAATAGCCGACTGTGTGCTTGATAAGCACGGTATAGAGTTCTATCTCAAGTGCGCAAGGCTGTGGCTGTCGGGTGCAGACAAGAGCGCTGTTGAGAAACTTGTATCGGAATATTACAGGAAGAACAGACCGTTTACATTTGATACGTTCGGCAGAGCGGACAGTAAGACGTTGCTTTCACTGTGCGACAAGGCGGTTATCAAGGACTGCATAAGCGGATTTTCTCCGCTTACGGTATGTGAGCAGAAAGCCGATTTAGATCTCAGCTTTGTTGACAGCAAGTCCGATGTGTTCAAAGAGCTTACACGTTCATATTTTGGCGAGGAGAGTGCCGACTGGCTTCTTGTAGATTTCTCTGATGTCGATAAGGAGCTTTTAAAACATAAAAATACATATATTGCGGCAATTGAAGGCTTGCACGGTTCTATGGCGTACAGAGCATTTATGACCGACGATGAAAGCTACGCTCCGTATCTTGGCGATTTTGATAAGGATTATATCGAAAAAGCGGTAAAGGGCTTTGCAAAAGCGGTAACCGAAAGATACAGCAGTAAGATAATTCTCAGAAAGACGCGTTATTCACTTAACCGTATTGATTTGTCCGGAAGAATAAGACCGTTCGAGGATACACGGTATATTAAGGAAAAGAACAGTCTTACGGCATACTGCGAAGAGCTGTTCATAAATCTTACAGACTGCTTTGTTATTGATTATGAAAGCAGCTATATGCCTGTTTGCGGCGATAAAAACGCCGATGTGTCCGAGCGTATGCTTGAGAGTGATTTCTACAAAGATGCTTCAAGGGCTGTTGATAAGATACTTTCTGGTGATAATGAAAAGACACATTGCAAAGTGGATATTGTCGGTTATATTGAGCGTTGTGAAAAGATAAAGGCGGATAACCCGGATATGAGCGCCGAGCTTTCCCGGGAAATATTCGGCGGCGCGGCTAAGCTGTTTATGACAGAGTAAACCGGATACAGTGTGAAATGCCCCTGAGCCAAAAGCTCAGGGGCGTTTCTGTATGTGTGGATTACTTATTCTTTTTCGATACGATTATTGCCGATACCGCACCGAGAGTTACTATTCCTGCGATAAGAGCGGGAGCGGCTGAACCTGTTGACGGGTTCTCGTCCTTTTTGCCGTTATCGGGAGCGGTAGTTTCGTCAGGCTTTGCTGTGTCTGCGGGCTTCTCGCTTGCGGGAGCGGTTGTTTCATCGGGCTTTGCGGTATCTGCGGGCTTCTCACTTGTGGGAGCAGTGGTTTCGGTAGGCTTTTCAGTTGCGGGAGCAGTTGTGTCAGCGGGCTTTTCGGTCTGCTGAGGCTTGCTGTTGCTGTCATAGCTGTCAATGTCACTGAACTGCCAGTCGGAAAGCGCTATGCCTTTATCCGAGAAGACAAAGTAGAGATCGTGTGTGCCGCCGATTTTTGAAACCGACTTGTCATATACGACATTGTTACTGTCACCGTTTACTTCTACGGCGCAGAGTGTATCGCCTGTGGGGCTGTCAAGACGTACTTCAATTCTACCGTTACCCTTTGCGTTTGCAAGGAATACAAGCTGTTTGTCTGTAAGCGGAGCGTTTGAATTGTCTGTTTCACCGCCTGTGATATTGTAGAATTTAATAACGTCTTCGTTCTTGTTGTATCTGAATATCGCTTGATCGGAGGAGTATACTTCATCGTTATCGGAAAAGCCGTTCCAGATATTTTTAAGGCCGTCTGCCCATTCTCTTGTGTTTGTGAGCTCGCTTGAAATATCGAATGTGTACTTTCCGTTTACGGTGATGCTGTCAAGGTTGAAGGTTATCTTTGCGTCATCGGACGCTCTGAAATAACCGAGGTTTATAACGTTGTCGGTGTCGCCGAAGTCAACGTTTATTGTATATTTTCCGTTGCCGTCAACCTTTACGCTGCCGAATACTTCGTCGCTGTCCTTGGCTGCAGCAAACATTGTTACTGTAGTGGGCTTGTCAACGTCGGTTACCGTGAAATTGTATGCGATGTTTTTAATGTTTTCGGGTGTTTCAACAGGCTCTTCGGGTGCCTGTGCGTCGTTTTCGCTTTCGGTGAATACTGCGTTCTTAACGCTGAGCCAAGCGCCCTTTTCGTTGCTTACGGCTGTCGGAGCTGAGGAAACAGATGTGTCTGTTGTTATTCCCGCAGATGTAAAGTACTGAGCGCCGCTGTGTGCGGTGTAGGGTGACAACGTTGCTGTCGTTATGCCCTTTTTAGTGCCGCCTGTCGGCTCAATTGTAACTGTAGTTTCATCAACGTTTATTTCGTCGGCACACAGGCTTCTGTAGCCGCCCTTGATGCCCATAGCGCCTTTAAGTGAAAGAGTATGGTAGAGCATATAGTACTTGCCGTTGTACTTCTGCATATGCGTATGGTTGTTTGAGTATTCAAAGCCGGAATTGCCGGGGTTCTTGAAGCATTCGCCCTTTACCTCCCAGCTCGATGGATCGAGCGGAGTTTTTGTGGTCATATATATCATTGAGCAGCCGCCTGGTACTTCGGTGTCGTAATCCCATTGCAGTGAATGGTCGGACCAGTCGGAGCAGTAGGTGTATACATATGTACCGTTGATGTAATTAAGCTCGCTTGCTTCAAAGAAATAAGGAGCGGGGATCTCGGTTATATCGCTTGCGAATGACAGCATATCATCGCCGAGCTTTACTATTCTTGCACTGCCGGGCATATAGTCTGTACCGCCGCTTGCCTTGCCGCCGCCGAATGTCAGCCAGCCGTCACCGTTTTCGTCAATGACAACACCGGGATCAAACGGGTTGGGGCAGTTTTCGATATCCTGCACGAACGGCTTGCCGAGGGGGTCGCTCCACGGACCGAGCGGGTTTGTCGCAGTGATCACGCCGACACCCATACCGTTGTTTGAGAAGTAAAGATAGAAATGAGTAAGTCCGTCTTCTTCGACTCTTGATGTTATTGACGGTGCCCATGAGTTTGTTACCCAGGGAGCTACTTCTCCTACGTTTATCTCACCGTGATACTCCCAGTTTACCATATCGTCTGTCGAGAATACCACAAGTGACTTTATCTTCTCGTATGTGTTGTCCTCGTCAGCACCCTTTTCTTCGTACTGCTGGTGGTCATTTGTGCCGTATACATACAGTCTGCCGTTGTATTCAACTGCTGTAGGGTCTGCACAGAATACCTCGGGTGAGAGAGGGTTTGCGTTAGTTGTGGATTTAAGCGGATCGGTAAGTATTATATCGTTTGATATCGCCGTACCGCTTTTTGTTTCGGATTTTTCTAGCGCTGTAAGGTCGCTTTCTGCCGCCGCACTGTAAGCAACGCTTCCGATAAGTGCCGCAGAGCAGAGTACAGAAACAAATTTTCTTGCATATCGTGCCATTTGATAACCTCCAAAAGTTTTTGATATCAGTTTCCTTGTTTCATACTTTACCACTAAATGTGCATTTTTTCAATGCCTAAATCTGCACAATGCACTGACGTTTTGTGCAAAACTGTATAAGCGCTTTGATAACGCATAATTGATCCGTACATAAAAATAAAGGGCAACAGTTTTGATGTTACCCTTTAAATATTCTCTTGTTAGCAAAATCAGCTAATATCAAGACTGAATTTGAAGTGCCACATTGCCGCCCGCCGTACTGCTATCCTGCAAACAGTACAAACAATTCCAAAGGCGGAATTGTCAGCGGCGACCCGCCATAATTGCAATATAATAAATCTATGCTATCGTTTAATCCCGCCGTACCGCTATCCTTCGGATAGCTGTGATATTTCAAAAGGTGGAATTGTCAGCGGCGACCCGCCGCTCAGTCGCCGAAGGATACGCCGATGCTTTTGCCTGTGATGACGAGCTCATCGTTTTCGGGGACGAACTTTGTCTTCATTGTTACATCTGACAGCTTGTTTTCGGTAATTTTGCTACCGATCTTAGCAACTGTGTAGCCGTACTTTTCCTGCTTTATGAGCATTGCGGCTCTTGCACCGAACTTTGTAGCAAGAACTCTGTCATATGCCGAGGGCGAACCGCCTCTTAATATATGACCGGGTACTACTGTTCTTGATTCAAAGCCTGTAGCGGCTTCGATCTGCCTTGCTATACGGTTTGTGACTGTTGTTTCACCTGATTCGGCACGCTTCTTGGCACGTTCTTTCTTCTTCATTGCGGCTTCTGTCTTGTCCATTGCACCCTCTGCGACTGCAATTATCGAGAATGTCTTGCCTGACTGCGCGCGCTTTTCGCAAGCATCGATAACCTTGTCGATATCATAAGGTATCTCGGGGATAAGAATAATATCCGCACCGCCTGCAATACCGGAGTATAATGTGAGCCAACCTGCCTTGTTGCCCATTATCTCAATTACCATTATACGTCTGTGGGAGGTTGCTGTTGTGTGTATCCTGTCGACTACCTCCGTTGCGATATCAACTGCGGTGTGGAAGCCGAATGTTACATCAGTACCCCAGATATCGTTGTCTATCGTCTTAGGAAGTCCGATTATATTAAGACCCTCCTCGGAAAGAAGATTGGCTGTTTTGTGAGTTCCGTTGCCGCCGAGCGTCAGTATGCAGTCGAGCTTCTGCTGTTTATAGGTAGCCTTCATCTCTGCTACTTTGTCTATGTTGTCGGCTTCGATTACCTGCATCATCTTATATGGTGTACGCTTAGTACCGAGAATTGTTCCGCCCTGGGTGAGTATACCCGAAAAATCCTCGGGTTTCATTATACGGCAGTTGTTGTGGATAAGACCGTGGAAACCGTTTGATATGCCGACTATCTCAACATTGTCTTCGCCGAACATAGTGTAACAGGCTTTCGCCGCACCTCTTATAGTAGCGTTAAGACCGGGGCAGTCGCCGCCGCTTGTCAGTATACCTATTCTGCGTTTTGCCATTTGTACATCCAACCTTTCCTGAAAGATTTGTCGTTTTCTGCTATTTCAATTATATCAGATATACGCCAAAAGTCAAGAAAATATTATAGCTCGGATTATGCAGATTATACAATTTTTGTGTGTTATACACCTGTGTACACGCCTGCAAAGAGCGGCAACATCGTTTCGTTGTCAAGTATCATATACATAAACGGACGATTAAGAATTACCTGCTTTTCGGCAATTACACACCCCTCGTCAACCATTTCCACAAGAGCGGCGGCTCCTGCCTTTGTGCCTTTTTCGTTTACCGCTATTTTAGTTTTGTGGATCACTTCGCCGATGGATATATTGCCCATTGTCGATTTACCTATACCCGAAAAATCGGCGTTATTTTGGTCAAATGCAGTCGGCATACCGAGTGCCGAAAGGGCGTCGTTCAGCTTTGAGGAATATTCATAGCCGAATTTCGGAAGCTTTACCTCTACAATGCAGTCTTCGGCACTTCCGAGAATCTTGCTTATTTTTTCACCCGATAACGATGTTATAAAGCTTTCAATATCGCCGCCCGGCAATATTGCGGCAAAGCTGTACTTACCGCCCTTGTATGGCTTTATAAAGCCCTTGCAATCCTCATCTTCCAGATAAATATTTTCATCGGAGCACAACATATCGACTTTCATAAGCTTGTCTTCGGAGTTTGTAAATTTGCCGTCCGCTACATCATTTTCGCGATAGATGATATCCCATTCCGCGTCAAAGCTGACAGCATTTACAAGATACATAATCGCTTCGTCCGGAATGCTGTCAAGTATGTTGTATATCATACCGTCGGTATTGTCGTTTACCCAGTTGTTGATCTCTTTGCAAGTATCGTTGTCAAATGCACGCTTGTATATCGCCGCACCGAAATAATCGGCGTTTGTCTGCAAAAAGTCCTTTTCAACGGTGAGTCTGTTTTCTTCATCTCTGAACCATATTGAGTTTGCGCTTTTCAGCTTGAAACCCTCACCGGAAGTCAGCGAGCCGCCGAATGATGAAAGATACTTGTTCAGCTCGTCTAGAGAAATTCCGTTGCCGAGCACCTTTTCCATTTCGTCTTTGGTCTGACCGTTTGCACCGTTCGCTGTCATAGTAAGTGCGGTCGATACCGATAGGGGCGAGATAAGTGTGTTTGATTTGCCGTCAAAGCATTTTTTCAATAGCTCTGCGGTGAAATAGCCATATGAGCTTTTGAAAATATCGTCTGTCTTTACGGTTTCGTGGCTCGCGGCTTTTACACCTGACATAAGGTCAGTTGTATCGGAAGTTTGATTTGACTGACTGCCGGAGAGCGTGGATATATCAAAGGCTTGGTTTGACTGACAAGCTGAGAGAGCGAGAGTCGATACGATGAGTGAACCTGCGATTATCGCTCTTAAAATTCTTCTTTTCATACTATTCTCCTTTTGGCAGACGGCTTATGCACCGTCAGTATCATACGCCTGTATATACGCCTGCAAACAGCGGTAACATCGTTTCGGTATCAATTATCATATACATAAACGGGCGGTTCAGAATTACCTGCTTATCGCCGTCCGGAGCGGCGGACATAACCACGCCTGTTGCGGCTGCTGCCCTTGTGCCTTCTTCGGTAACTGATATCTTTGTTTTATGCAGTACATCGCTTATATAAAGCCCGCTCTGAGAAATGCCGGAAAAGTCTGCACTGTCTGAAAAGGCAGTGGGCATACCGAGAGCTTTCAGCATTTCATTGAGGTCTGCGCTGTATTCATATTCGAACTTCGGGATATTTGCGACAACATTAGCAGTTTCGGTGTTCTGCAGCATTTTGAATAGCTTTTCGCCTGTAAGCGAACCGACAAATTCGTCTACAGAAACATTGCTGTCGGGGAGTATCGCGGCAAAGCCGTATTTTCCGCCCTTGTACTTCTTGATAAAGCCGGTACAGTTATCGCCGTTTATGTATTCGCTTTCTTCGGAAGCCAGCATTGTGACCGATTTTTCATTGCCGTTTACGTCTGTGAATGTGCCGTCTTCAACGAAATTGTCAAAATAGTACGTTTCCCATACGGCATCAAATGCTATTGCGTTGATAAGGGCAATATTCGATAGCTTGTCGTTGCTGTCAATAAGCTTATCTATCATACCGTCGGTATGCTCATTTACCCAGTTGTTGATATCGTTCGCAACTTCGCTGTTATATGCACGTTTGTATATTTCGGCATGGTATAAATCGGCGTTCGTCTGTAAAAATTCATTGTTCACATTGAAATTATTGTCTTTGATAAACCAGATCGAATTTGCGTTTTTAAGGCTGAAATCCTCGCCCGATGTCAGTGAGTCGTTGAACGATGAAAGATACTTGTTCAGCTCATCAAGAGAAATTCCGTTGCCGAGCACCTTTTCCATTTCGTCTTTGGTCTGACCGTTAGCACCGTTCGCAGTCATAGTGAGAGCGGTCGATACCGACAGGGGAGAGATAAGCGTGTTTGATTTGCCGTCAAAGCATTTCTTAAGCAGTTCGGTTGAGAAATTGTCGTATGCATTTTTAAAAGCATCGTCCGGTTTTGCGATGTCATGGCTTGCGGCTTTGATGTCCGTCATTAAATCCGATGTTTCATAGGACTGGTTTGACTGACAAGCTGAGAATGAGAGTGCTGATATGAGTATTGCACTTGTTATCGCGAGTGAGGTGATTTGACGTTTCATAAATAGCTCCTTTCGCAGTACGGAAACAGTTTATTCATATATAATACAATTCAAAGCGTCTGATTGTCCACAGAATATTTTATTTTCTGATTAAATTATATAATATTTTTTCTCGATGTCAATAAAAGTTACATAATTGTAACCATTTCGTTAGCATAATGCAACTGCATTTTCCGATCGTTGATTTTACTTGGCGGCAACGGTGCTTTTAATGGCGATATTTCGGTTTTTTCTATTGACAAATACAAGTCCGATAGATTATAATTATGTAAGGAGCGTGTAAGATTTTACACGGTGAAATTCTATGAAGTTTTGAAAAATAAGGAGAACAGATATGGCATACATACTCGGTGTCGATATAGGAACGTCCGGTACAAAGACTGTACTTTTCAGCGAAGACGGTACACCCGTTGCATCGGCGCTTTATGATTATCCTCTTTACACTCCCTGCAACGGCTATGCCGAGCAGGAGCCCGCAGACTGGTGGAATGCCTGCGTAAACGGTATCCGTGACGTAGTTGCAAAGAGCGGAGTTCCCGCAGAGGAGATAAAGGGCGTAGGTCTTTCGGGTCAGATGCACGGTCTTGTTATGCTGGACAAGGATAATAAGGTAATAAGAAAGAGTATTATCTGGTGCGACCAGCGTACAGGCAAGGAAGTAGTTGAGATAACCGAAAAGGTAGGTCATGACAGACTTATCGCTATCACAGCCAACCCCGCTATCACAGGCTTTACAGCCGCTAAGATTATGTGGGTAAAGAACAACGAGCCCGAAAATTATGAGAAGTGCCGTCACATTCTGCTCCCCAAGGACTATATAAGATTTATGCTGACAGGCGAGTTTGCCACAGAGGTTTCAGACGCGTCAGGTATGCAGCTTCTTGATATCCCCGGCAGATGCTGGTCGGATGAAGTGCTGACAAAGCTCGGTATTGACAAGTCGCTTCTTGCCAAGGTTTACGAAAGCCCCGAGATAACAGGTACGATCACTAAGGCAGTGGCTCAGGCTACAGGTCTTAAGGAAGGCACGCCCGTAGTCGGCGGTGCAGGCGATAATGCGGCTGCCGCTGTCGGAACAGGCGTTGTTGAAGACGGTAAGGCTTTTACAACTATCGGTTCAAGCGGCGTTGTATTTGCACATACTTCCGATATTTCAATCGACCCCAAGGGCAGAGTACATACTTTCTGCTGTGCAGTACCCGGTTGCTGGCACGTTATGGGTGTTACTCAGTCCGCAGGTCTTTCACTCAAGTGGTTCAGGGATAATTTTGCATGGAGCGAGATGGAAACAGCCGCTTCGATGGGCGTTGATCCCTACTACCTTATGGATAAGGAAGCCGACAGTGTGCCGATAGGCGCAAACAGACTGCTCTATATGCCTTATCTCAACGGCGAGAGAACACCTCACCTCGACCCCAATGTAAGAGGCGCATTCGTAGGTCTGTCTACAATGCACAAGAAGAAGGATATGCTCAGAGCCGTTATGGAGGGCGTTTCATATTCACTGCGTGACTGCGTTGAGGTTATGCGTGAGATGAACATCAATATTGATGATATGATGGCTTGCGGCGGCGGCGGAACATCTCCGCTGTGGCGTCAGATGCTTGCAGATCTGTACGCTTGCAATGTAAAGACTACAGCAAACAAGGAAGGTCCTGCGCTCGGCGTTGCACTTCTTGCGGCAGTAGGAGCAGGTATCTACAGCTCTGTTCCCGAGGCTTGCCGTGCAGTGATAAAGCCTGAAAAGATACAGGAGCCTATAGCAGAGAACAGTGCCAAGTACGAAAAGGTATATGCGCTTTACAAGAAGCTTTATCCCGCTATGAAGGCTAACTTCGACGAGCTGGCTTCACTTGACGTTTAATGATATATTGTTTGTGACGGAAAGCGGCTTTGTGTGTTTGCCGCGATCCGTAGAAATATTATGTAAAATCCGGTTTTCCGGAAAGGAGTACTTATGAAACTTTTTATCGACACAGCGAACGTTGATGACATCAGACGTGCCAATGATATGGGCATCATCTGCGGCGTTACAACAAACCCCTCTCTTATCGCAAAAGAGGGAAGAGATTTCAAGCAGGTAGTAAAGGAAATCACAGAGATCGTTGACGGACCTGTTTCCGCCGAGGTCATTTCACTTGAAGCTGATAAGATGGTAGAAGAGGCTCTTCCTCTCGCCGCTATCCACAAGAATATTGTTATAAAGCTCCCTATGTGCGAAGAGGGTCTTAAGGCATGCAAGCAGCTCACTGCAAAGGGCATCAAGACAAACGTAACTCTCGTATTCTCAGCCGCTCAGGCACTTCTTGCCGCAAGAGCAGGCGCTACATTCGTAAGCCCCTTCCTCGGCAGACTTGACGATATCGGCATGGAGGGTATGAACCTTATCGAAGAGATCGTTGATATCTTCAACGCACAGGGTATTGAAACAGAAATCATTGCCGCTTCTATCCGTAACCCCATGCACGTTACACAGGCGGCAAGACTTGGTTGTGATATCGCAACCGTTCCTATGAACGTTCTTCTCCAGATGCTTAAGCACCCCCTTACCGACAACGGTATCGACAGATTCCTTAAGGACTGGGAAGGCTTCACTTCTAAGCAGAAGTAATCAGAGCCGCTCTGCGGAGTCGGCTTAAAATAACCGAAAGGACAAATGAAATGTACAGTAATTTAGTTGACACGATCGGCTTTCTCAAGGGTATAGATCCCGACGTTGCTGACGCGATGGACAAGGAGCTTGCCCGTCAGAAAAGAAATCTTGAGCTTATTGCAAGTGAGAACATAGTTTCTCCCGCTGTTATGGCGGCTATGGGAAGCGTTCTTACAAACAAGTACGCTGAGGGTTATCCCGGCAAGCGTTATTACGGCGGCTGTGAGGACGTTGATATAGTTGAGAATATCGCTATTGAGCGTGCGTGCAAGCTGTTCGGAGCAAAGTATGCAAACGTACAGGCTCACTCAGGTGCTCAGGCAAATACAGCAGTTTATTTTGCGCTGCTTAACCCCGGTGATACGGTAATGGGTATGAGCCTTGCGCACGGCGGACACCTGACACACGGTTCACCCGTAAATATCTCGGGCAAGTACTTCAACTTCGTACCTTACGGACTTGATGAGGAAACCGGCAGACTGAATTACGACAATATACTTGCACTGGCAAAGGAGCATAAGCCTAAGCTTATCGTTGCGGGTGCCAGCGCATACCCCAGAGCGATCGACTTTGAAAAGCTTTCTGCTATAGCTAAGGAAGTCGGAGCATATCTTATGGTGGATATGGCTCACATCGCAGGTCTTGTTGCAGGCGGTCAGCATATGTCGCCTGTGCCTTATGCAGATGTTGTAACAACTACTACGCACAAGACATTAAGAGGACCTCGCGGAGGACTTATCCTTACTAATGACGAAGAGCTGTCTAAGAAGATAAACAAGGCTATATTCCCCGGTATCCAGGGCGGACCTTTAATGCACGTTATCGCCGCAAAGGCAGTTTGCTTCGGCGAAGCGTTAAAGCCCGAGTTTACCGAATACGCAAAGCAGATAGTAAAGAACGCCGCAGTTCTTGCCGATTCACTGCTCGAAAAGGGCTTCAACTTAGTAACGGGCGGTACAGACAACCACCTTATGCTTGTTGACCTCCAGCCTTTCAATATCACGGGTAAAGAGCTTGAAAAGAAGCTTGACGAGGTATATATCACAGTCAATAAGAACGCTATACCTAACGATCCTCAGAGCCCCTTCGTAACAAGCGGCGTGCGTATAGGCACACCTGCCGTTACAACAAGAGGCTTGAAGGAAGACGATATGAAGCAGATCGCACAGTGCATCTACCTTACGGCAACCGATTTTGACAACAGTGCTGACAAGGTAAGAGAAACCGTTTCTGAGATCTGCAAGAAGTACCCGCTGTACGAATAATTTATATTTAATCGAAAACGAGAGATGTAAAACAGTCCCTCGTTTTCGTGCTGTATAAAATGTTGAATATAGAAAGGAATTTATAAATGACAGCATCAGCAAGAGACATTATTTTTAATCATTCCGAAAGAGTAGCTCCTCTCGGACTTATTGCGATCCCCGGTTCTGAGGATCTTGGTAAGAAGGTAAACGAGTACCTTGTAACATGGTCAAGAGAAGCCGGCTATGATTATGATAATTTCCTTATTGAGAACGAGTGCCCCAGATTTTCTTCCGGTGACGGTAAGGCTCTTATCAAGAACACCGTAAGAGGCTACGACCTTTACATTATTGCCGATTTCGGCAACTACAGCCTTGAATACCCGCTTTTCGGCAGAATGAACCGTATGTCGCCCGACGACCACTTCCAGAACCTTAAGCGTATCATACAGGCTATAGGCGGTAAGGCTCACCGTATCAGTGTAATAACTCCTATACTTTACGGCGGAAGACAGCACAGAAGAAACTACAGAGAGTCGCTTGACTGCGCGGTAGCTCTTCAGGAGCTCCAGAACATGGGTGTTGAGAACATCATTGCGTTTGATGCGCACGACCCCAGAGTATGCAACGCGGTACCGCTTATGGGATTTGATAACATTATTCCCACATATCAGGTGCTGAAGGCACTGTTCAAGTATGTCAAGGACTTCAGAATGGATAAGGAACACTTCACGGTCGTAAGCCCCGATGAAGGCGCTCTTAACAGAAATATGTACTATTCATCTGTACTTGGTGTAGACCTTGGTATGTTCTATAAAAGACGTGACTACTCACAGGTAGTAAACGGACGTAACCCCATTGTAGCTCACGAGTATCTTGGTAACTCGGTTGAGGGCAAGGACGTATTTATCGCCGATGATATCATTTCATCGGGCGAGTCTATGCTTGATATCGCTATTGAGCTCAAGAAGCGCAACGCAAAGAGAATTATCGCGTACGCAACATATCCTATCTTCACAAATGGTCTTGAGGCGTTTGATAAGGCTTATGCTGAGGGTAAGATTGACTATGTATTCGGTACGAACCTCTCTTACAGAACACCCGAGCTGCTCAGCAGAGAATGGTTCTGTGAGGTTGACGCGTCAAAGTATCTGTCATACCTCATTATGGCTCTTAACCACGATATGTCGATAAGCAAGGTAATTGATCCTCACCAGAAGATAAGCGCCCTGCTTGAAAAGCACAAGAACGACTGATAATATAAGATAATATTTCTGCCTCCGCTTTTTTGACAGGCGGAGGCTTGTTTTTACAGGAGATGAACTATGCCGTTAGCAGACAGAATACGTCCGTCAACGCTTGACGAGGTTGTCGGACAAAGGCATATCTTAGCGCCCGGAAAGCCGCTTTACAATATCATCAGCAGGGGGAAGATACCCAATATGATATTTTACGGTCCGTCGGGTGTAGGCAAGACCACTATTGCAAATATAATAGCGAAGAAAACGAGTATGAGCCTGTACAGGCTTAACGGTACACAGGCTTCGACATCTGATATAAAGGACGTAGTGGCGAACCTCGGCACATTTAGTGCGGCGGGCGGAATACTGCTGTTTCTTGACGAGATACAGTATCTTAACAAAAAACAGCAGCAAACCTTGCTTGAGTATATTGAAAGCGGAGAAATAACGCTTATCGCTTCAACGACTGAAAATCCGTACTTTTATGTGTACAGCGCAATTCTGTCACGTTGTACGGTGTTTGAGTTCAAGCAGGTGACTGCCGAGGATATACTGCCGGCGGTTGAGCGTGCGTTCAGGCTTATGGGCGAAGAGATGAACACCCGGTTTACTCTCGAGGATGGTGTGGTAAAGCATATTGCTTACGGTTGTGGCGGAGATGTCAGAAAGGCGGCTAATACGGTTGAGCTTTGCTGTCTGTCGAGTGAAGATGATACGGTAACAATGGAAACGGCAAAGCTTCTCACTCAGAAGAGCAGTATGAATTACGACCGTGACGGTGATCAGCATTATGATATTCTGTCGGGGCTTCAGAAGTCGATACGCGGCTCGGACGAGAATGCGGCGCTTCACTATGCGGCACGACTGCTTGCGGCGGGGGATATTACTTCGCTTTGCAGGCGACTGCTTGTTATAGCAAGTGAGGATATCGGACTTGCTTATCCTATGGCTGTGCCGATAGTGAAGGCTTGTGTTGACAGCGCGTTACAGCTGGGACTGCCGGAGGCGAGGATACCGCTTGCCGAGGCTGTAATTTTACTTGCCACCTCTCCTAAGTCGAACAGTGCATATCTCGGAATTGCCGCGGCACTACAGGATATTGAAGAAGGCAAGACGGGTGATATACCGCGACACTTACAAAATAAGCATTATGACGGTGAGGGTGATGTTGTAAAGGGTCAGCATTATCTTTATCCGCACGACTATCCAAATCATTATGTTAAGCAGCAGTATCTGCCCGACCCTATCAAGGACAGAGTGTATTATACGTTCGGTGATAATAAATTTGAACAGCAGTCAAAAGCGTATTGGGATACGATAAAAGGTAAAAAGAAATAAGTTTAGCCTGACAGCGGTCATTTACTGTCAGGCTTGCTTTTTTGTTTACTTTTATCTTTCTTAGTGCCGCCAAACAACTGGGATATACCGATATACAGCAGGAATGCGGCAAACAGTTTTCTGAGGATCTCCACATCAAGAACACCTGCAACGATACTCCCGATAACAGCGCAGGGAAGTCCGAGCATCAGATATTTGCCGACAAGCTTCAGATCTATCAGCTTGTTTTTGATATGAATGATAAGAGAGAGCAGTGCGATCGGCAGAAAGAACAGCAGGTTTATTCCCTGGGCTATATCCTGTGCGGTGCTTGTAAATACCGACAGATAAACAAGCAGTACAAATCCGCCGCCAAGCCCCATTGAAGCAGCGGCACCGGTTATAAGTCCTACCAATATATTCATATAAGCATCCTCACAGCACCGGCTATTATCAGTACACCGAATATCTTTCTTATCAGCTTGTCGGGCATTTTCTTCAGCAGGACAGCTCCGAGCACAGCGCCTATAAGTCCATACGGAATGTAGTCCCACGCCGCCGCAAAATCAAGCTTTCCGTTTATAAGGTACACTACAGCCGTGACAAGGCTGAGAATAAATATCAGTGCAACTGATGACGCGTGAGCTTTTTTAGGCTCAATGCCGTTTTTCTCAAAGGCGGGTACTGCGACTGTTCCGCCGCCTGAGCCGAACAGACCGTTCAGAAAGCCGCAGACAGCACCGAAAATAAGTTCGATATATTTCTTCATATCGGTAGTTTCCGCATTATATGCGGGTTTATGCAAAATGAAAAGCCGTATCGCGTTTAAACGATACGGCTGTTATTGTTAGGACCACCTTGCCGTGGTATGACGATGAAACCCGCACATAAAGTACGGTGGGTAACTTTCCCCCGAGTGTTTCACGCTCCCTTCGTCCGCAGGGCGGGAGGTCTGCAATCCGCAAACGGAAAGAAATCCCTATTAAAGAGTGTCGGATCATATGAAATCATACTGAAGCGCACAAGGCAGTGAATTAACTTAATTATTCGTCTTCTTCGTCAAGCTCGTCAAAGACTTTGAAAAATTCCTTTGCAACACGGTCGTACTCTTTGTCGTCGTCGATCGTTGCAAGGTAAACTTCATCATTCTTGTTTATTTCTTTGAGGATCACATATACGTCGCTGTCGGCATTTTCGTCCTCTTCTTCGGGGATAACGGCACAATAGTTGCAACCGTCTACTTCGATTCTTCCGATAAGCTCAAAAGAAACGGTATCGCCGTTTTCGTCCTCAAGGTCTATGAACTCGGCAGTGTCTACGTCGTTTTCTGAGATGTTTTCGATTTCTGACATTCTGTATTCCTTCCTTTTCTGAGGACCTTTCCCGAACATTATGTTTTTGCTCTTAAGACCTCTGTTCTTGTATTTATAATTTTACACGAAACAGCAGGTGTTGTCAAGAGGTATTTTATGATTTTTTCACAGTGTTATCCGTCCTGGCACAAATTGTCGCGAACTGTAAAATTTAAGTTATAAGTTTATATAAAACAGCCATATTCTGTGTAACTTGTGTAATTGTGTGAGTAATACACAAAACTGTGCTGTGCAATTTGTACAGTTTTTTGGTTAAAAAAGTGTTGACTTATGGCTTTTTCTGTGGTATCATATAGACAAGGAAAAAGAAAAGTTCCCCAGACAGAATAAAACATCTTGGTGCTGACTATTTAACATTATAAAGAGGGTTTTATTCAACACTATATACGAGTCGGAAGCGTATATAAATTCAGTCGGATAGGAGGCGAGTCCAATGGGTCAAGAATTAAGTGAGTCACAGCAGTCTGTTGAGGCTCGCAGCATAAAGTAAGAAGTGATTGGGACGATGACAATACTCACACGGTATTCATCGACACACATAATAAAAGGTTTTGACCTTTAACTTGCGAGCACAACAGCTACTCAGACTAAAAACCTTATAGCGATAAAATCGCAGATTTCCGCAAAAGCGTTTATTATATACGGCTTTCAAGGTAATTACAGGTAAGGTGATCGAAATGTACAGTTTAAGACATTCAAAGAGGCAGTTCTTCTGATAAAAATCTCTTAAGGATGTGTTGAGTATGGTAATATACACTGACTGTAAAATACAGCATCAAAGAATGGTGCTTAATGAAGAAAGACAGTGAGGTATAGTCCAATGTACTAAGATGTACAAGTAGCGTAAACTACGAAAAATGTAAAAGTCGGTTATAGTTTAACGGTAAAGGTGACAGGACGAGTTCTGTGAGTATATGCGAAGAACGCATATGGCGATAATACCGATAGCCGATGAGAACAATTGAATATTATAATCAATCGGACTTTGGAGTATGTGTTGCTTCAAAGTCCGTTTCCATTATGCTCATAACTTGCATTTACCGACAAAAAGTGATATAATCAGAAAAACGCAGATGAGGAGATCACTATGATTAAATTACCGAAGATGTATACAGCAAATTCGATTAAAGCGATGCACGAGAAGCTTAACCTAGATACAGAAACAGTAATGCTGTTATATGATTATTTTGACGCGTTTTCAAATTTTTATGAGATGTTACCTTTGAAAGACGCGTATAAGATAATCAAAAAACAAAATGAAGAATTAAAGCTGACGGAAGAAGATTTTATTGCTTTTTCCGAGATAGCAAGGCACGAGGAGCATTTCTATTTTATACTCGGCAGTGAAGAACTGGGTAATAGCAGAAAAAAGAGCAAGCCGATGGAAAGAACTATCATTCAAGAATCATTGGCACTTTTTGACGAAATATTTTATAAAATGATGGTTGATGCCCGGAAAGGCAAGCCTTTATTTGTTCCCGAGAAAAAGAAGCTGCTCGGATATGTTGATGATTCGTATATAGAAGAAAATGAATATACAAAGGAACTTGAACGTTTTTTTGTGCAGAAGATGAAATTAAGTCGCACAGATGCATGGAATACTGTCGGTGATTGTATCAAGGAAATACAAATCAGTGATAGTCCTCTTGAAGAAGCACTCGACTATCTTAATTATCGAAATCTTTTGCCGGAGGAGGAAAATCTCGGTGAGTTGATTGACATTATATCACGTTTGAATAACATTACAAGAGCGCCGGTCAATCGTGGATTTACGCCTGTCGAGCTTAATCAGTTCGGCAGAGGTTTGTCTGCCGACAGCATAGTTTTTGAAGAAGACGGCATTTTACCTCTTAATGTTATAAACTCAGCGCCGTTAAGCGGAATATAATAACAATATTTAAGCAGATGTTAAAGCGTACTGCGTATATAAAAAAGCTGTGATCTCGTTTGTGAAATCACAGCTTTTATCATATCGTTTTTAAGCGTTCTGCTTTCTTCTCTTGGCATCTTCCTTGGCGCGAAGGTCATTGTCAAGAATTTTCTTTCTGATACGGATCGTCTTTGGAGTTACCTCGACAAGCTCGTCATCGTTTATAAATTCAAGGCTCTCTTCAAGGCTCATTCTCTTATAGGGGATAAGTCTTAATGCATCGTCACTGCCGCTGGCTCTTGTATTTGTAAGGTGTTTCTTCTTGCAGACATTGACGTTGATATCGCCCGCCTTGGGAGATACGCCGACTACCATGCCCTCGTATACGGGAACGCCCGCGTCTATGAACAGTGTACCTCTTTCCTGAGCATTAAACAGACCGTAAGCCATCGCTGTACCTGATTCAAAAGCAACAAGTGAGCCGACTGTTCTGGTGGGGATCTCACCCATATAAGGACGATAACTGTCGAATACGGTATTCAGTACGCCTTCACCCTTTGTATCGGTCATAAACTCACTTCTGTAGCCGAACAGACCTCTTGAGGGGATGAGGAATTCAATTCTTGTTCTGCTTCCTACAGGTTGCATATGAACAAGCTCTGCCTTTCTGACACCCATTTTCTCCATAACGGAGCCGACACAATTATCGGGAACATCTATCAGCAGACGTTCGATAGGCTCGCATCTTACACCGTCGATTTCCTTGAACAATACACGGGGAGTGCTTACAGAAAGCTCATAGCCCTCACGGCGCATTGTTTCGATAAGTATCGACAGGTGCATTTCGCCTCTGCCTGCTACGTTATATGCATCTGAGTTTTCGCTGTCTGTTACTCTCAGTGATACGTCCTTTAAAAGCTCCTTGTGTAGACGCTCTCTTATCTGACGTGATGTAACGAACTTGCCCTCTCTGCCTGCGAACGGGCTGTCGTTTACTGAGAACGTCATTTCTACTGTAGGTTCGCTTATTTTTACGAAGGGGAGCGGCTCGGGATTGTTTACCGAGCAGATAGTCTGACCGATCGTAATTCCCTCGATACCCGATAAGCATACGATATCGCCGATCGTAGCCTCGGTAACGGGAACCTTATTCATACCCTCAAAGGTGTAAAGGCTTACTACCTTTGACTTGAAGGGCTTGTGTGAGTTGTTGTAGTCGCAGACCATAACCTCCTGGTTCTGCTTTATTGTACCTCTTTCAATTCTGCCGACTGCAATTCTGCCAACATAGTCGTTGTAGTCGATAGATGAAACGAGCAGCTGTAAGTCACCGTCGGGGTCGCCCTCGGGGCAGGGAATATGCTCAATGATCTTGTCAAACAAGGGCTTGAAGTTTTCGCCCATAACATCGGGTGAGTATGAAGCAACACCGTTTCTGCCCGAGCAGAATATAACAGGGCTGTCGAGCTGTTCGTCAGATGCGTCTAGGTCGAGCAGAAGCTCAAGCACTTCATCTACTACTTCCTTGTTTCTTGCATCAGGACGGTCGGTTTTGTTTACAACAACAATTACCTTAAGTCCTAAGTCAAGCGCTTTTTGCAGAACAAATCTTGTCTGGGGCATTGTACCCTCAAAGCTGTCTACAAGGAGCAGTACGCCGTTTACCATCTTTAATATACGCTCGACCTCGCCCGAGAAGTCGGCGTGACCGGGGGTGTCTACGATGTTTATCTTAACGCCGTTGTAGTGTGCGGCGGCATTTTTTGCAAGGATCGTGATACCGCGCTCTCTTTCGAGTGCGTTGCTGTCCATTACGCGGTCTTCTACTTCCTGATTGTCACGGAATACGCCGCCCTGCTTTAACATTTCATCGACCAGTGTTGTCTTACCGTGGTCAACGTGTGCGATTATCGCTATATTTCTTAAATCTTCTCTTTTCAACGTCCATTCTCCTTCTTCGCATAAATTCTGTCTTTATCCTTATAATTATACTCAATTTTCGTGTTTTTTACTAGATTATATTTAGATAATTTTGCACAAGTGATAAAAGTTTCGCTTGTTTATTTTTCACAAAAAATAAGGAGTCCCCGCAGGGACTCCCGTTTTGGTGGTCTATCAGCAGCCGCAACCTCCGCAGTTGTTGTTACCACAGCCACAGTCGTTGTTACCGCAACCGCCGCAGCATGAGAATAAGAGAATAAGGATGATGATCCACCAGCAAGAGTTGTTTGAACAGAACATAATATGTTTCCTCCGTTATTATATTTGAGCTAAGCCGTTTGAGCGTTGCTCATAGTACATAATATGCCGTCGGTTAAAAAGTGTTACTGCTTTATATCCTGCCTGTTTGTGATTAAATCAATATTTTCTGCCTATAATTGTATAAAGAAAGGCGGTCGTAGTATGGAATTCAACGGATTTACGGATAAAGCAAATGACGCTCTCACCTGTGCGCTGACCTGCGCTATGAGCATGGGGCATACCTATGTTGGCAGCGAGCATATTTTATACGGGCTGTGCGCTTGCAAAGGCGGAGTGGCATATATGATACTTGAGCAGAGCGGGATAACCTGTGCCGCGGTCATATCACGGATAAATTCGCTTATAGGAAAGGGTCTGCCGACTAAGCTTGACGTATCGGATCTTACTCCGAGAAGCAAGCGCATACTTGAAGCGGCAGTGCTGATATCGCGTAATTCCGGCAGGAACGCCGCGGGTACGGAGCACATTCTGCGTGCGATAATGCGCGACAATGAGTGCTATGCTTCGGTATTTCTGCGTGAGATGGGGCTTGACAGTGAAGCTGTTATAAACAGAAGCGCAGATCCGCTGAAAAAAACGGCGCAAGGTAAGAACAGCGACAGTAAAAGCGGTAAAGAGCTTTCATCCGTGCTTGCAAAATACGGCAGAGATCTTACTGCGGCGGCGCGCAAGGGAAAGCTTGATCCGTGCCTTTGCCGTGAAAAGGAAACGGGGAGAGTTATAGAGATACTGCTCAGGCGCGCAAAGAACAACCCTTGTCTTGTCGGTGAGCCGGGGGTCGGAAAAACTGCGATTGTTGAGGGGCTAGCGCTGAGGATCGCCGAGGGTAATGTTCCTGCCGAGATTAAGACCAAGCAGATATATATGCTTGACATAACTGCAATGCTCGCGGGAGCAAAATATCGCGGTGATTTTGAAGAAAGGCTTAAGAGTGTTTTTGATGAGATAAGAAATGACGGCAATATTATAGTGTTTATTGACGAAATTCATAATATTGTAGGTGCAGGTGCGGCGGAGGGTGCGATTGATGCGGCAAATATACTGAAACCTATGCTGGCAAGGGGAGAAGTGCGGCTTATCGGGGCTACCACTAACGCAGAATATAAAAAATATATTGAAAAGGACGCGGCTCTTGAACGCCGATTACAGCCTGTAAGCGTATCCGAGCCCGATATAAACGAAACGATAACAATTCTCTGTGGGCTCAAGGAGCGTTATGAGAGCTATCATAAGGTGAAAATCACAGACGGGGCGATAAAGGCGGCGGCTGAGCTTTCCGCAAGGTATATAAACGACCGCTTTCTGCCCGATAAAGCAATCGACCTTATAGATGAAGCGGCGGCTAAGGTGAGAGCCTCGGGAAGGGCAAGGGAAGACTCGGCAGATAAGAATATCAGGTTGAAAGAACTGTCGGAGAGAAAGATAAAAGCGATAAATGATAAGGACTTTGCGCTTGCGTTAAGACTTCGCGAGGAGGAAAAAGCGGCAGCGGCTGAAACTGCGGCTGATAAATATACCGCCGTGCTTACCGAAAAGGATATTGCCGAGGTTGTGACAAGCTATACAGGAATACCTGTAAGCTGTGACGATGACAAGGCAAAGAAGCTTGCCGAGCTTGAAAAAATATTGTCTGCCAAGATCACAGGGCAGACTGCGGCGATATCCGCCATTGCGAATGCAGTACGAAGAGGACGCTCGGGGCTTTCAGACGAGCATCGTCCGACAGGCTCATTTATATTCCTCGGTACAAGCGGGGTAGGCAAGACCAAGTGCTGTAAGGAGCTTGCGAGGGCTTTGTTCGGCGATGAAAAGGCGCTGATACGCTTCGATATGTCGGAATACAGCGAAAAGCACTCGGTGTCAAAGCTTATAGGCGCTCCTGCGGGATATGTCGGGTATGAAGACGGCGGAAAGCTTATCGACCGGGTAAGACGTGCGCCGTATAGCGTTGTATTGTTTGATGAAATAGAAAAAGCGCACCCCGATATATTTGACATTCTGCTGCAGGTGCTTGATGACGGGCATCTGACAGACTCGGCGGGAAGAACGGCAGACTTTACAAATACGGTTATCATTATGACCGGAAATATCGGCAGCAGGCTTATAAGCGGCGGCAAAAACAAGCTGGGTTTCGGCACTCAGCAAAGACAGAGCGCTATATCGGAGCTTATAAGAAATGAACTAAAGGAATATTTCCGCCCCGAATTTCTCGGTAGGGTTGATGAAGTGATAGTGTTCAATGAACTGGGAATGAGCGATTACAAGCAGATATGCGGCAATATGCTGTCGGAGCTTGCCGAAAGGTGCAAGCGGCAGGGAATAGCTCTGTCGTGGAGCGAGCGTTTGTCGGACAGAATATGCGCGGAAGCGGAAAAAATGCACGAGGGCGCACGACCGATAGCAAAGCTTATTGATAAAAATGTAATGAACTGTATATCCGACGGCATAATAAACGGGGAGTTTTCAGACGGAGATGAGATATATGCAGATGTTTCGGAAAGCGGCGGCTATACCGTGAAAAGGCTGTGCGCGGATAAGCTGGGATGATCGGATAAAAATGGCACTCCGCATTTTACCGCGGAGCGCCGTTTCATATTCTGTCTTATCTGTTATCCACATAACCGACAGCCTTTGCTGTCTTTTTGATCTCCTGTTTGTCAAGATACATCTGCTTGTCGGCGTGCTTGAACACATCGACATAGTCGTTATCATCTGCGGAATTTATCGCATATCCGATCGCAATGCGAACTCCGAGCTCATAGTGCTTTGCGTTGCGGTTGAACAGCTCCTGTTCGGCTCTGAACTCTTTTACCAGCTTTTCGCAAAGTCCGTCCTCCGGGGCGTTTATTATTACCGCAAATTCGTCACCGCCGATGCGGAATATGCTGTATTTGTCAAAAATCCTTTTGATTATCGTACTTGCATCGGATATCAGCATATCGCCGAACTCGTGACCGTACTTGTCGTTGTACATTTTAAGATAATTTATATCCATAACAAATACGGCATAATCGCCCGGGCTGTGGTTAGCCATTTTGTCGATGCGCTGTATTGCGTCCTGATATGCCGCCTTGTTTCCGACACCTGTAGCGGCATCGGTATATGCCTGCTTGTTGATCTTATCAATATATTTTTTCAGCATTTTTACGGTATCTTTGTAGCGCGCGGCGAGTACTCCGATTTCGTCCTTGGTTTTACATTCGATCTCTACATCAAGGTCACCCGCAGAGATTTTCTTAGAAACCTCGGTCAGATGCTTTATAGGCTTTACTATAATATTAGTAAACTTAAATGTCAGCAGTGAAGCGAATATCAGTGCGACAAGTACAGCGATCACATCGTGGATCATAACGACAGAACGCTTTTCGTTTATTTCCTTTTCGGGAACGGTAATGACTATACTCATACCGTTAGACAGCTTTTTAGCACACAGCTTACGCTTTTCACCTTCAAAATTGAGTATTGTGATGACATCGCCGACATCCTCTTGGTCAAAGCGCTCGTCAACTACGGTAAGCTGATTGTTGTCTTTCAGCTCATCTACCGATATTCCATTCGGGTACTGCTTGTGATAAATTATATCACCGCTCTTGCTACAGAGAAAAGCGTAGCCTGTCTGATACAGCTTGATCTCGTTTATCATGGAGATTATGCGGCGCATATCTATATCCATACCGATAACGCCTATCGCTGTACCGCTTTCATCATAGAAAGGTATAACGTATGATATCATATAAACATCGTTTAGGTTCTTGTTTATGTACGGGTCGAGCCAGACCGCTTTTTTAGCTTTAAGAGGCTCATAATACCATGCAACGTGTTCTTTATCGTTTTCGTCAAACTCTTCTATATCGGTAAGCTCGTGCTCGTTTATCCTTTCGTTGCGGCTGTCCTTTACCCAGAATACGCCTTTTGATGAAAGATCAAGATCTTTGTTATACCGGATATAGCTGCAGATCGATGCGTCTGTATTTGACATCACATTCTTCAGCAGCTGACCCACCGCATCATTGTAGTCGGCAAGCTTATCCGGGTCGTCTTTAAATTCGGTTATACTGTGAAAACGATTAAGCACATAGTCATAGCAGGTATTCATAGCAAGCTCGACCGCAGAAAAAAGCTGGTCAATGCTCTGAGTACTTGTAGACGCTTGCAGCTGCATTATGGTTTCCGAGTCCTCGTTTGCTATGCTGTCAATACCGATAATGCTTATTGAGCCGATAGCCAGCGAGCATATCAGAACACAACTGATCATCAGCAGGACAAATTTATCGCGTATAGATTTCACAGGGCACCCCTCCCTATAAATCAAATTTTTTATCTGTATGTTATTATTAAAATTATAACATTTTTCGACGCTAAAATCAAGCACTTTTTTGTATAAAATGCAGAGGTTTAACTGCTTTTTATGAAATTATACGACCTCCGTTTTTTATGATATACCTCGTGACTTCTGACGCGTCGTTTTTGTTGCAACGAATTTTTGCGGTAACTCCGCGGCGGTTTTCTATATCATCAAGTGTGGTATTCTCGGGAAATACGGGGCAGAATATATTGGTGAGACAGTTAGCACCCGGTACTGTCAAAGGAACTATGCCGCTGTAGCTGTAATATCCGTCGGTGATCTGAGTTGTATACATATCCGATGATGCGCTGTATAATGCGTTTATATATACTGCGACACGCTCTGCGGTGTCTGTGTCATTAAATTTTGCGGTAATTTCTGTTTTCATTTTGTTTTCCTCCGTTTCTTGTTATGATTATACCCGTATCGCAAGTGGTAATTCGGACTGAATATTTTACATAAAAATTCGCCCGGTAATTGCAAAACGGACAAAAATGTGGTACAATATATTAAATATTGATGAAAGGAGCGGAGCTGATGGATATACAGGTCGGCGATATGCTGAAAATGAAAAAGGAACATCCCTGCGGAAGCAAAGAGATGCTTGTACTGCGTGTCGGTGCGGACTTCAAGCTGAAATGCACAGGCTGTGGACGTGAGTTTATGACACCGCGTTCCAAATGTGAAAAAAAGATAAAGTCAGTTATCCGCAATGCCGTTGAGGAAGAGAAGTAGCGTTCTGTCATAAATCGAAACTATTACTTGAAACGGAGAAAATACAATGACAGAAAAGCTTGAAATAATGGAAAAACGCTTCGATGAGATAAACGAGAAGCTGACAGATATAAATGTGATAAACGATCAGGAGCAGTATAAGAACCTGATGAAGGAGCTTAAGAATCTGACCCCGATCATTGAAAAGTACAGAATGTACAAGACTGCCCGCACGGATTACGAAGAGGCTGAACAGATGCTCTCCGACGGCGGGCTTGATAAGGACTTCAAGGAGATAGTGCAGGAGCAGTATGAGAGTAACAAAAAGCTTATGGAGGAGTATACCGATGAGCTTAAGATTTTGCTTCTTCCCAAAGATCCCGATGATGACAGAAATGTTATAATTGAGATAAGAGGCGGCGCAGGCGGAGAAGAAGCGGCACTGTTTGCAAACTCAATGTTCAGAATGTACTCAATGTATGCACAGGCTAAGGGTTGGAAGACAGAAGTGATAAGCTCAAACCCCACTGAGCTTGGTGGATATAAAGAAATCAGCTTCTCGGTGGAGGGCGAGGGAGTATATGCAAAGCTGAAATATGAGAGCGGTGTTCACCGTGTACAGCGTGTACCCGAAACAGAAGCACAAGGAAGAATACAGACCTCAACGATCACCGTTGCGGTACTGCCCGAGGTTGAAGAGGTCGATGTCGAGATAAACCCCGCAGACCTCGAATTTCAGACTTACCGTTCAAGCGGTGCCGGCGGTCAGCATATCAACAAGACAGAATCCGCTATAAGGATAATCCACCACCCGACAGGTGTTGTTGTCGAGTGTCAGGAAGAGCGAAGTCAGTATAAAAATAAGGATAAGGCTATGAAAATGCTGTACAGCAAGCTGTATGAGGCAAAGCTCAATGAGCAGAACAGCAAGATTGCGGCGGAACGTAAGATACAGGTCGGCACGGGCGACCGCTCCGAGAGAATAAGAACATATAATTATCCGCAGAGCCGTGTTACGGACCACAGGATAGGACTTACACTTTACAAGCTTGAGCAATTTATGAACGGCGACTGTGACGAGGTGTTTGATGCACTGGCTATTGCCGACAGATCGGCAAGGCTTGCGGCAGGCGGAAACGATTAACAAAGATAAGGTGACCTTTTTGAAAACAGAGATAAAAAAGCCGTCATATGAGGTATTATGCGAGGCGGCGGAGCTTATAAAGAAAGGCGAGGTCGTGGCTGTCCCCACCGAAACAGTATACGGACTGGCGGCAAATGCTTATGACCCTGAGGCGTGCGCAAAGATATTCAAGGCAAAGGGCAGACCGCAGGACAACCCGCTGATAATCCATATCTGCGACCTTGATATGCTGAAAAATTCGGTAAAGGAGATACCTCCGCTGGCGCTTACTCTTGCGGAGCATTTCTGGAGCGGTTCGCTGACGATGATATTTCCGAAAAAGGATATAGTTCCCGATACGACAAGCGGCGGACTTGACACAGTAGCGGTCAGAATGCCGGACAACGAGGATACGCTCAATCTTATAAAAATGTGCGGCGTACCTCTTGCCGCACCGTCAGCCAATCTTTCAGGCAGTCCGAGCCCCACAACCGCACAGCACGTCTATGCCGATATGAATGGCAGGATTCCGCTTATCATAGACGGCGGCGAGAGCAGAAACGGTGTGGAAAGTACTGTTATTTGCTTTACGGACGGCGGAACGGGTATAAAGGTACTGCGTCCCGGTGTCATAACCGCCGAAATGCTGAGCCGATTTGCGAAGACGGAAACCGACAAGAATGTATTTGCAAAGCCCGATGAGAACGAAAAAGTAATTTCACCCGGCGTTAAGTACAAGCATTATTCGCCTAAAGCGGACATAACTATTATAGAAACCGACAGCGATGAAAAGCTGGCTGAGTTTCTGAATGCCAAGAATGACGGCAGTACTTACGGCGTTATTTTCGGAAATGAAAAAGGTATCAAAATACCGACTATATCATTTGGTACAACCGCAACAGAGCAGGCGCACAACCTGTTTGCTATACTGCGCAAGACCGATGAACTAGGAGCAAAGCGTGCCTATGTACGCTGTCCGGAAAAAACAGGTGTCGGCACTGCGGTTTACAACAGACTGCTCCGTGCGGCGGCATTCAAAACGATAGTATTATAAGCGGAGAAAAAATGACAGATAAGAAGATATACGGACTGACAGGTATGTCGGGCGCAGGAAAATCCACGGTAAGTGACAGTTTCAAAAAAGCGGGATTTTTCATAATCGACTGCGATAAGATAGCCCGCGAGGTAGTGAAAAAAGGCGAGCCTTGCCTTGATAAACTGCAACAGCTTTTCGGCAATGATGTTATAACCGAAGACGGTGAGCTTGACCGCAGGGCGATGGGAAGCATCGTATTTACGGACTGCGAAAAGCTTAAACTGCTAAATGATACGATATATCCGTACATAACCTACAAGGTTATTACAATGTGCGAAAATACCGACAGCAGATTTGTACTACTTGACGCACCGACGCTTTTTGAAAGCGGTATAGACTTTATCTGTGACGGTGTAGTAAGCGTTACCTGTGACAAAGAAAAGTCGGTCGAGCGCATAATGCTACGTGACAAAATAACAAGAGAAAGCGCCGAAAACAGACTCGGCTCACAGCATGACGCAGAATATTATAAAAGCAAAAGCAATTTCTGCATTGAAAATAACAGCGATATTGATACGCTGAGAGCAAATGCGGAAGATACAGCAAGAAAGATAATCAATGGCAACTAAGAGAAAAGGCAAGAAAGCAGGCGGCAAGGCACTGATAATAACATTTGTCTGTCTTATCGCAGTAACACTGGCAGTATTCGGGGTGTTCTTCGGTTACGATAAATATGAACGTTCTACCCACCCGATGCTTTACAGCGACTTGGTAAACAGGTATTCGTCGCAGTATAATTTGGATAAATATGTGGTATATTCATTTATATCGGTCGAAAGCGGCTTTAACGAAAATTCCGAATCTTATCTCGGCGCGCGAGGTCTTATGCAGATAATGCCCGAAACGTTTGAATGGATAAGATATAAGCTTGATGAGGAAAACGACCCCGATATGACTTTTGATAATATGTACAACGCAGAGGATAATATCCGTTACGGCTGTTTTCTGCTGGGGTATCTTACGGACACTTTCGGAGAGCTGAACGAGGTAGCCGCCGCATATCACGCGGGCTCGGGCAGTGTGGCATCATGGCTTGAGGACAGCAGATACACTAAAAACGGGGTACTCAGCGACATACCGAATTCGGATACTGCTTACTATGTTGATAAGATAACAAATGCCTACGATACTTATTGCAGGCTTTATAAAAAATAAAGGAAGGCAAAGAAAAATGGCAGAAAAGAAATCACAGGCAGAACAGCTTAAAGAAAAGCTGTTCTATGTAAAAAAACACGCAACACTCGTTATGAGCGAACAGGAAGAAAAGAAAGCAGACAAATACTGCGAGGGCTACAAGAAGTTCCTTGACGCAGGCAAGACGGAGCGCGAGGCTGCTGCAACCGCCGTAGCTATGGCTGAAAAGGCAGGATTTGTGCCTTTCGATAAGAAGGCGCTGTACAAGGCGGGAGATAAGGTATACGTTCTTAACAGAGAAAAGGCTGTTATCTTGGCAGTTATCGGCAAGAGCGATATCTCAGACGGTGTAAATCTCACTGCGGCACATATCGATTCACCCAGACTTGACTTAAAGCAGAATCCGCTTTACGAGAGCGAAGAACTCGGCTATTTCAAGACGCACTATTACGGCGGTATCAAGAAATATCAATGGCCGACTGTTCCTATGTCGCTCCATGGCGTTATAGTAAAGTCGGACGGCAGTAAGGTGACAGTCAGAATAGGCGAGGACGAGGGCGACCCCGTGTTCGTTGTGACAGACCTTTTACCTCACCTTGCGGAAGAGCAGTACAAACGCCCCGCAACTAAGCTTATAAAGGGCGAGGAGCTGAATATCCTCGTTGGTTCAAGACCTTTCAGAGATGATAAGATAAGCGAAAAGGTAAAGCTCAATCTGCTGAACATTCTCTTTGAGAAGTACGGCATTGTCGAAAAGGACTTTTTAAGCGCAGAGCTTGAATGCGTACCCGCTTTCAAGGCAAAGGACGTCGGCTTTGACAGAAGCCTTGTAGGCGCTTACGGACAGGACGACAGAGTTTGCGCATACACTGCGTTTACGGCTATCATTGATATGAAGGCTGTTCCCGAAAAGACCGCCGTTTGTGTTCTTACCGACAAGGAAGAAACGGGCAGTGACGGCAACACAGGCTTACGCTCGGCATATCTGAAATTCTTCTTTTACGATTTAGCAGAGAATATGGGCAGTGACGGAAGAACGGTCATCTCCGCTACACGTTGCCTTTCAGCCGATGTAAATGCGGCTTACGATCCCACATTCCCCGAGGGTTATGAGCGCAACAACTGTTCATTCGTAAACAAGGGTATCGTTGTTACAAAGTATACCGGTGCAAGAGGAAAGTCAGGTACGAGTGACGCAAGCGCCGAATATGTCGGACTTATCCACAATATGCTCGACAAGAACGATGTTGTATGGCAGACAGGCGAACTCGGCAAGGTCGATTTCGGCGGCGGCGGAACTGTTGCGGCATATATTGCTAATCTCAACATTGATACCATAGATGTAGGCGTTCCCGTGCTTTCAATGCACGCACCGTATGAGCTTACCGCAAAGAATGATGTCTATATGGCATACAAGGCATTTACGGCATTCTACAAGATGAAGTAATTCAATATCATAAAATCAGCCCGCTCAGAATATAGTATTATATTTGAACGGGTGATTTTATGAAGATAGATCTGTCAAAATTTAAACGCAGGCTCGGACTTAAGCTTATCGGTATTGCTGTGATGCTACTGGGATTTGCGGGAATATTACAGCTTATGATAAGACCGAATATCATAAACGTCTGTGAGTACAATTCAAAGGCAGTCACGATAAGTCTTATCGACGATGCTATAAACGAACGACTTGTGGAGCTAGGAGAAGATGCGGGCTACAGCAGTCTTGTTAAGCTCAGCTATAGCTCGGACGGAAAGGTCGCTTCTATTGAGAGCAACACAAAGCTTATCAACCGCATAAAAAACGATATGCTGACAGAAATAAACGACAGGCTTATGAAAGGCGAAACCGAGAATGTGGATCTCACCGTTGGAACACTCAGCGGTATACCGCTTTTTCACGGCTCAGGACCTACTGTAAGAATGAAGGTTGAGCCGAAAGGCTATGCGGATGCTGTTTTTATCAGCGAGTTTACAGACGCGGGGCTCAATCAGACGCTCCACAGAATGATAATGCGTACTACTGTCAGCGTTACCGCATTTATACCGATGTATTCGGTCGAAACAAATGTGAGCGGAGATTTTCTGATAGCTGAAACGGTCATTGTCGGTAACGTACCTGAGAGCTTTACTCATGTTGTTTCGGATGATAAGGACGTTGTTGACGCAATATACGACTTTGAGGCAGAACCGTATGAATAACCGGAAACGGAAGGAATTATAATGAACAAAGAGCAGATTAAAAGCGAATACGAGCAGCTGTGCAGAGAAGCTGAACAGCACAACTTCAATTACTATGTTCTCGACAACCCTACTATAGAGGATGACGAGTATGACAAGCTGATGAGGAGAATAAAAGTGATTGAGGCTGAAAACCCGGAGCTTGTTTCGGAAAAATCTCCTACTCAGCACGTCGGCGGATATGCTATCAATACATTCAAGAAGGTAACCCATGAAGTGCAGATGGGCAGCTTGCAGGATGTATTCTCAAAGGGTGAGCTGTACGACTTTGATGAGCGTGTAAAAAGTGCTGTCGGTAAGGCTGTATACTGTGTTGAGCCGAAAATCGACGGTTTATCGGTATCGCTTGAATATCGTGACGGCGTGTTCACAAGAGGCTCTACCCGCGGTGATGGATTTGTAGGCGAGGATATCACGAAAAACCTCAAAACGATAAAGTCGATACCTATGGAGCTTACCGAGAAGCTTCCGTTTATAGAAGTCAGAGGCGAGGTATATATGCCGAAAGCCAGCTTTGAAAGGCTTGTAAAAACACAGCTTGAAAATGACGAACAGCCGGCTAAAAATCCGCGTAACGCCGCCGCAGGCTCACTGCGTCAGAAAGACAGCAGGGTGACGGCTTCAAGAGGACTTGATATATTTGTATTCAATCTTCAGCGTATCGAGGGCAAGGAGCTTACCTCGCACAGTGAGAGCCTGGATTATATGAAGTCGCTCGGCTTCAACGTAATTGACGGCTACAAGACCTTTGATAATATTGACGATGCGGTTTCCCGCATTATGGAGATAGGCGAGAACAGGCAGACATATTCTTACGATATTGACGGTGCGGTAATCAAGGTCAACGATTTTGAGCTGAGAAACGAGCTCGGCAGTACCGCAAAAGTTCCCAAGTGGGCGGTAGCGTTCAAGTATCCGCCTGAGGAAAAGGAAACAAAACTGCTTGATATAGAGGTAAATGTCGGCAGAACGGGCGCACTCACACCTGTTGCGGTGTTCGAGCCGGTATGGCTTGCGGGTACAACGGTATCGAGGGCGGTACTTCATAACCAGGATTATATCGACAGCAAGGATATAAGAATCGGCGATATTATAGCTGTGCGCAAGGCGGGAGATATTATCCCCGAGGTTGTACGCAGTGTCAGCCACGCCGAAAACAGTGTGCCGTTTGAGATACCGCATATATGCCCTGTCTGCGGCGGAAAAGCCGAGAGAGTAGAGGACGAGGCGGTTATACGCTGTGAGAATATCGATTGCCCGGCACAACTGCTTAAGAACATTGAACATTTTGCTTCAAGGGCGGCTATGAACATTGACGGTCTTGGTGAAGCAGTGGTAAAACAGCTTGTCGAAAACAAGCTTATAAGTACCGTTGCCGACCTATACGCTCTAACACAGCAGGATATTGAAATGTTACCCGGATTCGGCAAGGTTTCAGCCACAAAGCTGCTTGCAGGTATAGAAAATTCCAAGTCAAATTCTCCCGACAGACTTTTATTCGCGCTCGGAATAAAGGGCATTGGTCAGAAGAACGCACAGCTTCTGATGAAGCACTTCGGCAGTATAGAAAAGCTGTCGGAAACTCCTATGGAGGATATATCCGCTGTAGAGAATTTCGGCGATGTTCTGGCGAACAACATCTATACGGCGCTTCACGAGCCGCATATGATCGAGCTTATCGAAAGGTTAAAAGGCTACGGCGTAAATACTGTGTATGAGTCCGACGTAAAGAGCGATAAGCTGGCAGGGCTGACATTTGTTATCACCGGTACGCTCCCAGATATGACAAGAGATGAAGCAAAGGCGCTGATAGAGCAGAACGGCGGTAAGTGCAGCGGTTCGGTTTCAAAGAAGACAAGCTATGTCCTTGCGGGAGAAGAGGCAGGAAGCAAGCTTACAAAAGCACAGCAGCTCGGTGTTGCGGTCATCAGTCAGCAACAGCTTATTGAAATGATAGGTGAATAATTTGTAAAAAACTATTGACAAATGAGTTTTTGTAAGATATAATATACTTGTTAATAGGAAAAGACATTGATCAGGAATAAAGCCGTACTTTTATTCACAGAGAGTCGCCGCTTGGTGCAAGGCGATATTAAAGGTCGGAAATAGCTCGCCTGAGAGTCGCATGACTGAACATTGCAGTAAGTCATGACGGGATCTCCCGTTACAGAGAAGCACATTGATAGATGTGGCATAAGAGGACATAGCATAAGGCTGTGTCAAGAAGAGTGGTACCACGAGGATTTACCCCGTCTCTTTATTGAGGCGGGGTTTTTGTGTATTTATATTGCTTTTTTAATGCCTGCATCGGAAAAACCAAATAGGGAAAGGACATCATTTATGAAAGGTACAATGAACACAAACAAATACTCAAGAGGATATTTTATGCCTCCTACGCAGTGTCTGGACTGGACAAAAAAGGAGTACATCGACAAAGCTCCCACATGGTGCAGTGTAGATCTGCGTGACGGTAATCAGGCACTTATCGTTCCTATGAGCCTTGAAGAGAAGCTTGAATTTTTCAAGGTGCTCGTTGTGATCGGATTTAAGGAGATCGAGATAGGCTTTCCTGCGGCATCTGAAACAGAATATGAATTCTGCCGTGAGCTTATCGAGCAGGATCTTATCCCCGATGATGTTACAATTCAGGTACTTACACAGTCAAGAGAACACATTATAAAGAAAACCTTTGAAGCGCTGACAGGCGCAAAGCACGCGGTCGTACACCTGTATAATTCAACATCGGTGGCACAGAGAGAGCAGGTGTTCAGAAAGCCCAAGAACGAAATTATCGACATTGCCGTTACAGGTGCAAAGCTGTTAAAGGAATACAGAGAAAAGACACCGGGTGACTTCAAGTTTGAGTATTCACCCGAGAGCTTCACAGGAACAGAGCCCGAATTTGCTCTTGAGATATGCAATGCTGTACTTGATGTATGGCAGCCCACGCCCGACGACAAGGTAATAATCAACCTGCCCGTAACGGTAGAAATGTCAATGCCGCACGTTTACGCAAGCCAGGTAGAATATATGTGCAAGAATATGGTGAACAGAGAGAACGTTATAGTTTCACTTCACCCCCACAACGACAGAGGTTGTGCGGTTGCAGACAGCGAGCTGGGCTTACTTGCAGGTGCTGACAGAATTGAGGGTACGCTGTTCGGTAACGGCGAGCGTACAGGTAACGTTGATATAGTAACGCTTGCGCTGAATATGTATTCGCACGGTGTAGATCCGAAGCTTGATTTCTCCGATCTGCCGTCGATCACAGAGGTTTACGAAAAGATGACCTGTATGAAGGTTTACGACAGACAGCCGTACAGTGGTTCGCTCGTATTCGCCGCATTCTCGGGCTCACATCAGGACGCTATCGCAAAGGGTATGAAGTGGCGTGAAGAAAAGGATCCCGAGCACTGGACAGTTCCTTACCTGCCTATCGATCCTATGGATATCGGCAGACAGTATGACGGTGACGTTATACGTATCAACAGCCAGAGCGGTAAGGGCGGTATCGGCTATCTGTTACAGCAGAAGTACGGCGTAGACCTGCCCAAGAAGTTCCGCGAGAAGGTAGGCTACACGGTCAAGTCGGTTTCCGACCACAAGCACAAGGAGCTTTCACCCGATGAGGTTTACGAGGTATTCTGCACAAACTTTGTAAATATCGAAACTGCACTCAAGATCACGGAAGCTCATTACAAGCAGGAAAACGGCGGAATTACAGCTACCGTAACGGTAGATTACAAGGGTAACAAGGCAGAGTATACCGGAAGCGGTAACGGTCGTCTTGACGCTGTGAGCGACGCTATAAAGAACGGTCTGGGATTTAGCTACAGCTTAGTGACATATAACGAGCATGCTATTGAGGTAGGCTCCAAGTCAAAGGCTGCCGCTTATGTTGAGATATGCGACAAGAACGGAAATTCATTCTGGGGCGCAGGCATTCATACCGATATCATCAGCAGCTCGGTAAGCGCACTTGTATCGGCTATCAATAACAGCGATATGGTTAAGTAAATATTTATTTTAGAGCCGCCTTAATAGGCGGCTTTTTGCATTTTCAAGTTGATTTTTCATTTTTGATATTATATAATTATCCTATAAAATAAAAAAGGGGAGAGATATATGATTGATTTTCCTGTTTTGGATAAAGCAATCAGAAGCTTTATGGAACAATCCGGAATTGCCTTTTCTTATTCATTTGCCGGAGAGCACAACGAAAAGCGATTATCCAGAGCTCAAAAGATTTTTGCAAACAACGTGGATATAAGTAAGGTATATTTGCAAATTGACGCAACGATCGGTGATAGCGGCAGAAGCGGATGTGTTTATACATATAATGAAGTATTTATAAAAGGCTCGGGTGAAAGATGCACCATATCTTATCACGAGATCAAGGGACTTACCTTTATAGGAAAATTTAATTTTATTGTATCATATCGAGACGGATCCGCTGTTAAAGTTTTTGCACCTTGCAGTCCTGTGCAAGTAGTAAGTGTAATATGGGCTTTTGCTTCTTATTATGCTTTATCGGAGCATCCAGAGGATCCGTTAGTGACAACATCATATGAAGTGTCGCCGACTTTAACCTGCGTCTTTGGCAGTGAAACGCCCTCCTCATCTTTACCGTTACCGCAAAGTAAAGATGAAAATGACAGCACATCAAAACATGATCCATCGGCAAATAGCATGACAGATAAACAAGAAACACAATGTGCACAGAATGTTAAACCTATTCAGAATATATCAGCACAGAATGAAACGGTTGGCAGGAGTTTCTGTACAAATTGCGGAGCGGTTTTGCAAGACGGATATGCATTCTGTATTAAGTGCGGCAATCCTGTTAATTCAACACGAAATACTGCAACAAACAGACAGGATAATACTATAGCCATTTCGTCAAATAATACTGAACCGATTCGGGATACCTCTATCGAAAAATCAGTTCCACAGCAGAATAATGCAAGTTCGGCCGGTTTCTGCACAAATTGCGGAGCGGTTTTGCAAGACGGATACGCATTCTGTATAAAGTGCGGCAATCCTGTTAATGCAACGCAAAATACTGTGACAAACAGAGAGAATAATGCAAACCCGGCAGGCTTCTGTACAAATTGCGGGGCGGTTTTACAAGACGGATATGCATTCTGTATCAAGTGCGGCAATCCTGTTAATGCAACACAAAATACTGCGACAAACAGACAGGATACATCTACCGAAAAATCAGTCTCACAGCAGAATAATGCAAACCCGGCGGGCTTCTGCACAAATTGCGGAGCGGTTTTGCAAAACGGATACGCCTTCTGTATCAAGTGCGGAAAACCTGTTTGCGCAGAGCAAAACACAACAGGACAGATGCAAGGTGTGCCTGTTAAACCTCCTGTAGTAGTTCAACCCGTCTATGATCTTCACCCGCGATGCAGCTTTGAGTATATACCTATAAAGACTGATATTCCGGCAGGAACAGCAGGTTATTCCGGCAATACGCCGAAAATGATTGATTTTTGCTGTACCGGTGATGATATTGCCTATATCAGAGAACGGCTTACTTCTTTCTCATTAAGCACAGCGTATACCGATGATCTGCCGCCAATGAAGCTAATGAGTGCACTGAGATTTATGGCACCGGGATTACCTGCGGTAAAAGTTATCGGATTTGTAGATACAACATTATTCGGCTCTTGCAAAGAGGGTATACTTGTTTCTCCCGATTTTCTTTTTCTCAGAAAAGGCGATGAAAAGTTTTCTATAGACTTTAAAATGATGAGAAATGTAACCATAGATGAAAGTTCCGACACCGTAACAGTAGAAATGCTTAATGGCATTTATTATCCGCTGTGTTCAGAGAATTTCACTATTATGGGCGAAGACGATAACGACCGTGTACTTTACGATTTGTTGCGTTATATGCTGTTGTTGGTCGAAAAGCACGGACTCAGACCGCAAATAAGGATATCCAACAATTTTGTAAATAACATTGACAGCATTGCTTCTAAGTACAGAATACGTCTTGCAAAGGGCAGTAAGGTGTATTTCAGAGGTGAGATGCCTGTTAAACAGTTTACAATTGCGAAAAACAACTATGCCAAGAGTATCATTCCATGGCAGTGCATTCTTTTCTCTGATACTACTTTTTTCGGCAATGCCAAAAACGGAATTATAGTAACTATTTGGGGCATTTATTCCAACTCCGGCAATCATCAGACTGCGGTATATTTCTCTGATATCGACAGTCTGTCGGTAAGTTCTGATGTTATAAATGTAAAACTGATAAACGGAAGCAGATTTGCCATTAAAGGAAAGGCTGTAAAGGCAAATAAGTTAAAACAGTTCATTGATGAAGTAATGGCGTTCTACGCTTCTTACCTTTCCAATCCCGGAATGTATGAACACGATGACGAGTATGACTACTATAAAATGCTTAGTCTTGCATATACCGATCTGTCTTCTTTCAGTAATGATTTTCTTGTTGAACAAGCAAAACTGGGAAATCACAAAGCAGCTATTCAGCTTGCTCAACGTGCCAGAACCGGTATGGGAATGCCGTTCAATATAATGTTTTCTCTGGATTTACTCGGGCAGGTGCAGAGTGCCGAAGCTTATCGGATCATAGGTGAGATATATTATAACGGTGAAGTAATACCTTGCAATACAGTGATTGCCGAAGAAAACTTCAAGACAGCTGCTGAGCTGGGCGACCTTCTTGCAGAAACGGCACTCGGAAATATGTGTTTCCTCGGTATAAACAGAGAACATACCGAACATAAAAAGGCGTATGAAATCTATAAACGTATATATGACACCGTAGAATACGATAAAATACCTGTCAGCCTTAAAGTTAATCTCGGAATTTGCTATCTTTACGGATATGGCTGCGATAAAAATATAAAAAAGGCACATGAATTGCTTTATTCTGTTAAAGATATTGACTGTCAGGCAAAATACTTGTTATCAATGCTCTATATTGAAAACAAAGATTATAATGAAAAAGCTCAGACAGGTATTGAATGGCTGCATGAACTGGCTGATAAACAAGGATATGTTGCTGCGGGTATAAATCTCGGTATACTTTATTTTACAGGTGAATGGGTAGAAGCTGATGTCGAAAAAGCATTGTACTACCTTGAAAAAATCAGACAAATAAATAAATCCGAAGATGTACAGCAGTATTTTTCTACAGAAGCTGTACCAGCAATGTAAAAAGGCTCTATAATAAATGT
>DJPL01000073.1 GCA_002437415.1 Ruminococcaceae bacterium UBA6413
GCGTCGGTTGCTACAACTGCTTTTTGAAAGGTGAGGAATACTGTCCCGGCGCAAAGAAAGTACAGCCGATAGTAAAAGCTATCGAACAAAGCAAGCTCATAATTCTTGACAGCCCGTGCTATTGCCTGGAAATGAGCGGTGCGCTCAAAAATATGATGGATCATCTGGCGTACAGATGGGTGACGCACAGACCCGACGGAAGAATGTACTCCAAAATCGGGCTGACGGTTTCGTCATCGGCAGGCGCTCCGCCTAAAAGTGTCACAAAATCAATGGCGCGTCAGCTTAAATGGATGGGGGTTGCAAAGCGGTATCAGTTCCCGCTTGCAAGTATGGCAGCGAATGTTACTGTGCTGTCGGATAAGAAAAAGTATGAGATAGAAAAGACAGCGGAAAAGCTCGCCCGCAAAATTAAATCGGTAAAGGCAAAGCCGTCGATCGTCACTAAAATGATGTTCTTTATGTTCGGTGCTATGCAGAAGAACGATAAAACGGCGTGGAATCCTACAGACCGTGACTGGTGGAAAAATAGCGGCTTTCTTGACGGTAAAAAGCCGTGGAAGAGCTGAAATAAGGGAAAATATATGAAAACGAAACGGACAGCAGGGAGCTTTTCCTTGCTGTCCATCGTTTTGTACGGTCATATTTATTTATGACCACAGGGTATAGAAGGTGTTGAAATCAAATTTTCCCATAGCTTCGGCATCTACGCTGATAAATCCGTACAGAATGAGGAGCGCGACAGCTAAGTATATAAGAGAAACAAAAAAGCAGGCTATGCCGTTTTTGATAATTCTGTTTATCGAGAATGTCATAAAAGCACCGCCGTAGAAGAGCAGTGAAGAGATAATGACGCTGAGCGCGGCACTCAGCGGTTCGCCCAGAATTATTATCGGGAATATGTAAGCGACTGTAGTGATAATCGGTATTACGAGCATGGTGAGCGTTGAGAGCGCATAGAAAAACATAAATTTTTTCCTTGTATGCCGTGACTGCATTATGATCAGAATTGCCACTCCGACGGCATACAGCACATATAACAGCATCATATGATCGCAAAGCCATCTGACAGCACCGAAAATTGCAAGCGCGGGTATTGCAACGGCGGCAAATATAAGGAAAGCAACGACCGATGTTACATAAGCACCGTCAACATAATATACCTCGGCATATTCGTCATAGAACGGATCAAGCGACTTTCTGCGTCTTACAAAAAACACTGTTAATCCTCCGGACCTTGATTAGACTTCTTTACAAGCAGATAAATAAATCTGCCTATACCGAGAACAAGGGTGATAAGACCGAGAACTGTACTCAGTAAAAAATACACTACCATTATAACTACACCGAATACGATATTTCCGGAGAATAAAGCGCCTAATGATGCAAATCCGAACATAGATTTCAAAAAGTGCCAACCAAACACAATAGCCGAAACAGCATACAGCAATGAGCCGATATTCATACAGGTACGGGAAAATGACTCTATTCCTATAAAGTGAGTAACAACCCCGACTAAAACAACAGCTACACAGACAATCACCAATATAATCCTCGGTTTGAGGTAATTTAATTGTTGCGTTTCGGTTTCTCCGAACAGTTTTCTGAACATAATTTTTTCCTCCTTGAAAGCATAAAAATCCGCTTTTTATCGATAATATCCCAAAATGGGATATTTAGATTATACCATAATGGTATAATCGTGTCAAGGGGGCGATCAACATTTTTCGACTGAAAGAGCTTCGTAAAAAGCGGAAGATTTCACAGCTGAAACTGGCAATAGACCTTGATCTTAATCAGAATTCCGTAAGCCGTTATGAAAATGAGCAACGTGAGGCTGATTATAAAACGCTTATACTTTTCGCCGATTATTTCGGTGTTTCTGTGGATTATCTTCTCGGCAGGACTGATAATCCCGAAGTGAACAGATAGTATGGCATATATAAAACGGACAGCAGGGAGCTTTTCCTTGCTGTCCGTTGTTTTGTATTTATAATTTACGCAATTGTCTTATCCGAGATTATCTCCCCGTCCGAAAGCTCAACTATCCGCCTGCACTTTTCGGCAACCGTCCTGTCATGTGTTACTATCACTATAGTTTTTCCTATGGAGTTCAGCGACTTCATAACCTCCATTATTTCGTCTGCTGTTGCTTTGTCAAGTGCCGCTGTAGGTTCGTCCGCTATGATTATATTCGGGCGGTTTACGAGTGCACGGGCAAGTGCGACACGCTGTTTCTGACCGCCCGAGAGCTCTTTTACAGGCTTTTTAAGCAGATCGCCTATCAGCATTGCATCGGCGGTTTTAGTGATAAGCTTTTTCATCATCTTGTGTTTAACGGCGGGATTGAAGATAAGCGGATATGAAATATTTTCATACACCGTCTTATCGGAGAGAAGCCCGAAATTCTGAAGTACGAAGCCGATTTCCTCGTTCCTTATTACCGCAATGTCGTTATTGCTGTACTTTGTGACTTCATATTCGCCGAGGAAGTACTTTCCGTATGTCTGCTTGTCAAGGCAGCCGAGGATATGTATAAGAGTAGACTTGCCCGAGCCCGATACGCCCATTATAGCGACCATTTCGCCCTTTTCAATCGTGAGGTTTATATTTTTCAGCGCGTGGACTTCGGCATCTGTGCCTTTGTTGTAATATTTATCTACATTTTCAAGCTTCATCATACGTTCTCATACCTCCTTATTGTTTCAAGTGTATTACTGCGTATCAGCGTTATCGAGCCCACAATGCTGACAATTGCGGAAATGGCAATCAGATACGCGGCGGTAAACAAGCCGCTTTGTACATTGATTACTTCTATTGAAAAGATACCGTTTACCGCAAGCAGGATAAGTGTAGCGGCAAGCACCGAGATTACGGTTACAGATGTATCACAGATAAGCTCAAGTGCAAGCACAGAGCGGGTCTTACCGCCGCACAGCCTGAATACCGCCATCGCCTTGGTGTGCTTTTCGGCGCTAAGCAGGATATTTGCGATCACTCCCAGTGTGCCGACTAATGCTATCATTATAAATACAGGCATTAACTGTATCAGAAGCATATTGTCGTGGTACAACAGGTCGGTATCTGCCACCGCATAGTTTATATTTAAGTATAGATCGCCTTTGGCATCATCGCAGTTCGCGTCCAGTCCGTCAATTATACGAGCCGCGATTTCGGCGAGTGAAGTATTGTCGTTTTTCAGAAGTATTACATATTGACGGTAACGGTTATCTCCGCTTTCGTCGAAATGATCCTCCTGATCTTCGGGTGCTGTTGCAAGCCCGGAGCTATAGAGGATATCGGCATCGGTGTAGAAAGTCGTACCGATATCCGCATTATACAGTATCACGCTGTCGAGATAGTTGTCGGTGTATTTGCCGACTACAAGAAGCTCGGTAATTCCTTGCCCGCATTTTACTTTTACCGTGTCGCCGATATTGCACCTTGCCGAGCAGTTGGCGATTACAGGAATTTTGCCGCCGTAGTCTTTTGATTTGTCCGGATGTTCTCCCGAAAGTCCTATATCAAGATATTCGCTGTATTCGGTCGAATATCCGAGCAGAGAGCCTTTTATATCGTGCATAAACCGATAGAAAGTGTCCTCGTCCACATTATTTATCTCATTGCCGGTTATACGGCTGTTTGCGGAAAAAAGCTCCAGAGTAGTTTCATAGTAACGTTCAACACGGCAATCTATACCGTACTTTTCAAACTGCGAAGCTATCTTTTCATCGGTTATCGGCGCTGTAGATGAGAGTGTACCGTGCAGTATCTTCTTATCATAGCGGTGACTTGTCATGTAGGACTTCTTGGCAAGATAATCCGAAGATGCGGTGAATGCAAAGTTGAACAGCAGAGTTGAAAAGACGATACATATCATCATAAGGATAAAATTGCGCTTTTTTGATTTCAGCAGGGAGAACGCAAGCGATAACAGCTTCATATTGCACCTCCGTTTGTGTATGTGCCTGAGGATATGCGCTTAAAGCCCGGCAGTAACGATATTATGACTATAATGCTGTAAATTACAAATGACAGCAGATAGTCAAAAGCGGTAGGTACATATTCCATTCTGAGCTTTACCATAAGTGCGGTAAAAAGCGGACTGAGAGCGATCGCACAGATAAACGAAAAAGCATTATATGTAAGGGTGACAGCAGATAAGAGCAGAATTATCGGCATCGGCTTACAGCCTGTGACCTTCAGTACATTTATCTGTTCGCCGCAGTTGTCTGTCAGGTGAAGCATAAGTGTAAGCAGGAGCAGTGCGGTAAATATACCCGCTACCACAATTCCTCCCGTGGTGATAGCGTATATGATGATAATAGACTCGCCATACTCTCTGTTAGGCGGCTGAACATAAACCTCCATGCCGAGATTTTGCTTAAGCGCTTTCAATTGGCTGTCCGACAAGTCTGATACAAAGAAAATTTGTGTACCGCTGTATTTTGTCGGGGCGGTATTCTTCATCTCATTTTCAAAGTCTTCGTCCTTTACATAAATTCCGCTGTTGTTATGATATCTGAAAAATGAGTACGGAACAATGAAATCATCAGCAGTTCCTATTACGGTAAGATCAATATCGCCCTTGTCATCGGGAACGATCAGCTTGTCGCCGACATTTATACCGCAATCTCTTTCAGCGATAATTACCTTGCTGTCACCTATCAGCTCGTCATCGGTAAAATATCTGCCGTCGGTTATGCTGTAGTCGGATTGTATGTATCGGTAAAGCTGTTTCATATTGTTGTCGAATGCGACTTTGACAATTTCCGTACATATATAATTGTCGCTTGCGCGGTAGCTTATGCGCGCTTTGTCTGCGTCTGCGTAATAGACGGCTGGCAGGTTTTCTTTGAAAAATTCGGGCGAATTTTCGGGCATAACACCTTCAAAGCTGTAGCCCGAGCGATCCATCATATTGTGATATGCCGCATTACTGCTGTTCATAGCGCAAAACAAAGATAAGAATGTGTATACCGCTGAAATGGAGATAAGAAAAATAAGTATATTCAGTTTAATGTCGCTTTTAAGAAAGGTGCGAAGCATACTAAGATACAGGCTTTTGTATTTCATATTTCTCCTTTTTTATATATTGTTGTGATTTATGACAACGTTTCCGATTTATAATAGTGTTATGGTCAAACTGTACTATTACAACTAGTGCAGTTAAATCATAGCATAACCTTTAAGGTGTGTCAATAGGGGTGGGAAAATAAAATGCCCGGAATGCGGCATTCCGGGCGTTAGTTACTTATATTGTGAGCTTTCCTTTTGCGTTCTTTGATGTCAGGCGGTAGCGCGGCTTTTCCTCGCAGAACATCTTCCAGCGGAGAATGTCATCGGTGAAAATGCCGACGGCGGACAGAAAGAACCACAGCACGGTGAAAAGCAGACATACCTGACCGAGAAGGTTGAACGGGAGCTGTTCGTAGTTCCATACCTTCCAGTCGAGCCAGAGGTTTACTATACAGCCGCAGATAAACTCAAGCACAGTGATAATTACCGATGATACAGCCATCTGGGCGGGCAGTGACATATCAAATTTTTCATTGATGCCTCCGACCAGAAGAAAGCAAATTCCGCCTAAGATGAACATTGTCCAGTGACTGTTGCCGCGGAACAGCAGTTCAACTATCGTGTATGCGCCGCCGCCGAAGCAGAACAGCATAAACAGCTTCATCGGCAGACAGATCTTATAATTCATATTATTACCTTGCCTTTCTATGAGAATTTGTACATAGCCATTCCTTGAGAATTTGTACATATTTTTTACAGCGGGCGTACAATTTATGCAGATGAGGAGATTTTTGTGCATATAATATTCCGAGAAAAAGAACGGAGGTTTTTTATGTCTGTTTTAAAGAGGATAACGGCGTTTTGTACGGCGTTTTCAATGATTATCGGTATGAGCTCTGTCGGATTTGCGGAAGATGCGTCAGATGATATATGTTCTACGGCAAAGGCGGCTGTAGTTACCGAGGTCACAACAGGGCAGGTGCTGTACGAGTATAACTCACACGAAAGGTTGCCTATGGCATCGGTCACCAAGCTTATGTGTCTGCTTATCTGGGCTGAGGAGATGGAAAAAGGCACATTCAATATGGATACGGTGATAACTGCTACCGCAAGGGCGAATGCCATGGACGGCTCGGTAATATGGCTGAATGTCGGGGAAGAAATGTCGGCATACGATATGATACGCTCGGTGGTTATTGCATCGGCAAATGACGCGTGTGTGGCGGTGTGCGAATATATAGCCGGGACGGAAGAAATGTTTGTAGAGCGAATGAACAGCAAGGCGGCGGAGCTTGGAATGAGTGATACGCATTACGACAACTGTGTCGGCTTTGACAGCAACACGCACTATACCTCGGCATATGATACTGCTCTTCTCAGCGCCGCAGTGTCGGAATATGACTGCTACAACGAGTTTTTCAATACAAGGCTTGATTATGTGCGTGAGGGTGAGCGGCAGACACAGCTTTTAAACACAAACAAGCTTATGCAACGCTATGACGGCATTATAGGAGGAAAGACAGGTACTACCGACAATGCGGGGTGTTGCCTTGCAGTATGGGCAAAAAGAGGTAATATGAAGCTATGCGCGGTGGCACTGGGCTGTACGGAGAGCGAGCAGAGGTTTACTGCGTGCGAAAACCTGCTCGACTACGGATTTTCGGGGTTTGAGCTGTACAGGATAACGGTCGGTGACGATGTGCTTCAGCCTGTGTCCGTTACGGAGGGACTTTTAAAAGAAGTTGATGTAAGGGTGAAGCGGCTCTCTACTATAGTAATACCCAAAGGCAGCTCCAAAAAAATAGAATACACCCATACGGCGGCGGAAAGCCTGTCCGCACCTGTGCAGTACGGAGAAAAGGTCGGGGAGATGAGGGCAAGCCTTGACGGAGAAGAGATCTTTTACAGTGATATAGTGACCACGAGTGAGGTCGGAGAGCTTAACTTTTTCAGTAGTCTTTGTATAGTGCTTGCAAGCTTGTTCAGAATGTAAGATTTGGCAAAACGTGTAGCTTACATCATACATCGTTAAATACTGCACAAAAATTACGAATTTTATTTGTGAATTTAGACGAAAGTGTCAGTTATCTTTAAAACATCTTGCAAATTACAGCCGATTTCGCTATAATAGAACTATATAAAGAACGGTATCGGCAGACAGAAAAAGTGATGAGTTCCGTGACTTTATAATTTGTGTGTGGAAAGAGTATAAAAGGAGAGAAAAGCAATGGCAGTAACACTTAATGACAAGTACCTTAAGGGCGTTGTAAACACCGATGAGCTTAAGGGCATGGAGCCTATGGTCAAAGCCGCTCACGAGATGATCGTAAACAAGAACGGCTTAGGAAACGACTTTTTAGGCTGGGTAGATCTTCCCGTAGACTATGATAAGGAAGAATTCGAGAGAATAAAGAAGGCTGCGGCTAAGATAAAGTCCGACAGCGAAGTGCTTGTAGTAATCGGTATCGGCGGTTCTTACCTCGGCGCAAGAGCGGCTATCGAGCTTTTAAGAAGCACGCTTTATAATTCACTCGCTAAGGATACCCCCAAGATATTCTTCGCAGGAAACAGCATAAGCCCTACATACTTAAACGAAGTTATCGAGCTCGTAAAGGATAAGGACTTCTCTGTAAACATTATATCAAAGTCCGGCACAACGACCGAGCCCGCACTTGCATTCAGAGTATTCAGAGAGATGCTTGAGGAAAAGTACGGCAAGGAAGGTGCAAAGGGCAGAATTTACGCAACTACCGACAAGGCAAAGGGAACACTGAAGGAGCTTGCCGACGCTGAGGGTTACGAAACATTCGTTATCCCCGATGACGTAGGCGGACGCTTCTCGGTACTTACAGCAGTAGGTCTGCTCCCCATCGCTTGTGCCAGCTGTGACATCGACGCTCTTATGTCAGGTGCCGCAAAGGCAAGAGAGGACTTCTCGGTATGCGATATTGAGAAGAACGATTGCTACAAGTACGCCGCACTGCGTAACGTACTTCGCAACAAGGGCTACAAGGTAGAAATGCTGGTAGCTTATGAAAACTCATTTGCTATGATGAACGAATGGTTCAAGCAGCTGTTCGGCGAGAGCGAGGGTAAGGACGGCAAGGGCTTATTCCCCTCATCTGCTACATTCTCTACAGACCTTCACTCACTCGGTCAGTTCATTCAGGACGGCTCAAATATCCTGTTTGAAACAGTAGTTCACATTGCAAAGGCTCAGAAGGACTTCTTCTTAAAGAACGATCCGACAAACGGCGACGGACTGAACTTCTTATCAAATCAGAATATGTCAGTCGTAAATCAGAAGGCTTACGAAGGTACAATAATCGCTCACACAGAGGGCGGCACACCCAATATGGTTCTTGAAATGCCCGAAGTAAACGAGAGCGAGCTCGGTTACCTTATCTACTTCTTTGAAAAGGCTTGCGCAATATCAGGCTATCTGCTCGGAGTAAATCCGTTTAACCAGCCCGGTGTTGAAAGCTACAAGAAGAATATGTTTGCCCTTCTCGGTAAGCCCGGCTACGAGGACGCTAAGGCTGCACTTGAAGCCAAGATAGGCTAAGGATAATAAATCGTGCTGAGCGACCGCGATCGACCGAAGCGAAAACGGTCGCGAAGATGATTTTTATTATATTAAACGGCGACTCTGCCGTAAAAATACGGAGGACTTTACCATGATTAAACTTATAGCAGGAAAAAAGGGAACAGGCAAGACTAAGTTACTTATAGATGCTATCCACGCAGCAGAACAGGCAAGCAAGGGCAACGTTGTTGCTATCCAGATCGGTTCTTCACTCAACATAGATATCTATCACAAGGTACGCCTTGTAAATATCGAAGACTACAACATAGGTAACTATGACGAGATGGCAGGCTTTATTGCAGGTATCCTCGCTTCTGACTATGACTGCACAGACATCTTTGTTGACGGCATTCTCAGGATCTGCGGCAGAGATATGGAAAAGATCGGTGCTATGTTCGATAAGATTGCGGCAGTAAGCGGTGAAGACACACACATTACTTTCACAATTTCTTCTGAAGTGGCTGATCTTACAGAAAATATTAAAAAATATCTCAAATAAGTGTTGACAAATTTTGATTTTTGTAGTATAATATCACTCGTGTTAGCTTAGACGATGATGAATCGGCTTAATTTTGAGATAATGAACATCAGAGGGGGGTGCTAAAATGGCAGTTCCAAAGAGAAAAGTATCTAAGGCAAGACGCGACAAGAGACGTTCACAGGTATGGAAGCTATCTGCACCTGCATTCTCACGTTGCCCTCAGTGCGGTGAGTTAAAGCTCCCTCACAGAGTATGCGGCAATTGTGGTTATTACAAGGGTAAGGAAGTTATCGCTCATAAAGAAGCGTAATTGCTTGTAACGCAAATGTTGAGGCAGTACGGTCAGAAATGACCTGCTGCCTTTTTGTTTTTTCTTTATTTTTATTGACGATTGCACTATAAAAGTGTATAATATATATGTATGCCAAGTTGGGCGGTAATCTCAGAAAGGATATTGTGTATGTCTGTAAAGATAACATCGGTGGATAAAGGTTCACCTGCGGATAAAGCAAAGATAAAAGCGGGTGAAAGTCTTGTTTCAATAAACGGAAACGCCATACACGACATACTCGACTATCAGTTCTACGCTTCGGATACAAAGCTTGTTATCGAGCTTGAGGACAAGACGGTAAAGGTTAAAAAAGGCGAATATGACGACCTCGGTCTTAACTTTGAAACGTACCTTATGGACTGCAAACAGCACTGTAAGAATAACTGTGTATTTTGCTTCATAAATCAGCTCCCCAAGGGTATGCGCGAAACGCTTTACTTCAAGGACGACGACTCAAGACTGAGCTTTTTGCAGGGCAACTACATCACTATGACCAACCTCAGTGATGAAGATGTCGACAGAATAATCAAGATGAAGCTTCCGATGAACATATCGGTGCATACGACAAATCCTGAGCTTCGCGTAAAGCTGACGAAAAACCCGAATGCGGGTAAGTGTCTTGACTATCTTTATAAGATGGCGGCGGCAGGAATTGAGATAAACACTCAGATAGTGCTGTGCCCGGGGCTGAACGATGGCAAGGAGCTTGAAAAGACGCTCACAGATCTTTGTATGTTGTACCCGGCTGTGAAGAGTATAGCCTGTGTTCCGGTAGGAATAACAAAGTTTCGTGATAAGCTTCCTAAGCTCGAGCTTTTCAACGAGGAAACAGCGGGCAAGGCGATCGACACGTTGGAATTTTTCGGCGATATGATGTTTGAAAAGTATCACGACAGGGTAGTGTATGCGTCCGATGAATTCTATCTTACGGCAAAAAGAAAAATGCCCGATTATGAGTTCTACGGCGATTTTGACCAATTTGAAAACGGCGTCGGAATGTGTGCAAGCTTGCAGAAGGAATTTATCGATGCGCTTGCGGATAAGCGTGAATTCGGCGAAACTGACGATAAGGAAAGGCACGTTTCGGTAGCCACCGGGGTGCTTGCCGCACCGCTTATAGATACGCTCGGCAAGATGCTGAAAACGGACTTTCCGAATACTAAGGTTGATGTATATACAATAAGAAACGATTTTTTCGGGGAAACTATAACCGTTGCGGGTCTTATCACGGCAGGCGACATAATAGCACAGCTTACGCCTTTTAAGGGAAAGCTTGGCGAAAGACTGCTTATAACCGAGAATATGCTGAAAACGAACAGCGATATTTTCCTTGATGATAAGACTGTATCAGATGTCGAGCAGGCACTCGGCGTTGAAATCGTTGCTGTGCCGACAGACGGTTATGTGCTCCTTGACACAATACTCGGGGAACAGGAAAATATATGAATGTAAAAAAGAGAATAGCTTGCTTTCTTTCATTGCTTGCCGTGTCGGTGCTGACGGTATTTTTATGTACTGCGTGTATGTCTGCCGAGGAAAGACGCCAGGCTGAGGCTGATATAAAGGCGGCACGACCTGTTGTTGAAAAGTATCTTGCGGATAATTTCGGCGGCGGGCAGGTAATATGCATAGATTTTATGCAGGCTAAGAAATACTCCGGACCTATACCGGACTTCGGTGTATACTCAAGCGGCTACTGCAAGGCTGATGTTCGTCTTGAAAACAATGACGAGTTTCAGGTGGTAGTAAACTCCGAGGACGGAGCTTGTTATGACAATTACCACACCGATGATGTTATTGGTAAAGCGGTCGAACAGATAGTTTCATTGACTGACGGAACAAAGCCCGATGATATTGAGGTGAACGTTGCGGCAAAAGACTTGCTCGGCGCGCTCGGAAGCGGATATGAGGGCTATTTATCGCGTGATACCGATACGGCTGAAAAGCTTTTGAACGGCGATTATTACTTTAATGTCGTGTTAAAATACGGTAGCTCGTTGAACGGTGTCGATGTGTCGGCACTTGAAAATACAGCGTATAAAGCAAATATTACGGTAAGACTGCTACAGTTCTCGGAATTTGCCGAGGGTGGTACAAAGCTTGATGTGCTCGGGAAATCAGACAGTGATCTGACGCTTGACGAAGACCTGTTGCATCTGTATCTGAGAGAGTGGGTGCTGCTTCAGAATTTCAGAATGAGCGATGAAGAGAATTACACACGCTTTCAGAAGAGCGATATGGTGACATATCTGCAAAAGCAGGTCGGTGATCTGATCATTGCGTGGAACAGCGGTGCAGTCGATATGAGTATAAGCGCTGTCCCCGCGGAAAGTCAAATCAGCACTGAATATTACAGCGGCAAAAAATTTACGGCATTAAGCGACACCGCGGCAAAGCTTGACTATATATCAAAGACAGAATCTAGATATACCAAAGTGTACGCATTTACAACAGGCAATTTCAATGATACGCCGTATCTTGCAGGCAACGGGAGCGGCGATACAAAAGATGTTGCCGACAGTATGATGATAATAAGCGGCACCGATTATCGCGGTGCAGATTTCAATATAAACGGAGTCGGCAGTATAACTGTCGGATTATATAAGAGATAAAAGAAAGGAATGAGTGAATGAACGGAATAGTAGCAGTTGTAGGACGGCCTAATGTCGGTAAATCCACTCTCTTCAACCGCATAGTCGGAAAGAGAATGTCTATAGTTGACGATACACCGGGCGTTACCCGTGACAGAATATACGCAAAGGCAGAATGGCTCGGCAAGGAGTTTATGCTTGTTGATACGGGCGGTATCGAGCCTGACAGCAAGGATATTATACTTTCACAGATGAGAATGCAGGCACAGCTTGCTATAGACAAGGCTGATGTGATCATATTCGTGACCGATGTTACATCGGGAGTTACTGCAAACGATGCAGACGTTGCGGCTATGCTCCAGAAGAGCGGAAAGCCTGTGGTGCTGTGTGTAAACAAGTGTGACGGTATCGGTGAAGTTCCGCCGGATTTCTATGAGTTCTATAACCTCGGTCTTGGCGACCCCATTGCGGTATCGTCGGTTCACGGTCACGGTACGGGGGATCTGCTTGACGTGGTATTTGAGAATATACCCGAGGAAAATGCTCAGCGTGAATACTCCGAGGACGCTATCAAGGTAGCGGTAATCGGTAAGCCGAACGCAGGTAAATCATCGCTCGTAAACAAAATTGCAGGCGAGCAGAGAATGATAGTATCCAATATCGCTGGTACGACCCGTGACGCCGTAGATACGGTCATTGAACGTGACGGTCAGGAATATGTGCTTATAGATACAGCCGGTATCCGCCGTAAATCAAAGGTAAACGAGCAGATAGAAAAGTACAGTGTATTGCGTGCCTATATGGCAGTTGACAGGGCAGATGTCTGTGTTATTATGATAGACGCTACGGAAGGCTTTACTGAGCAGGACAGCAAGGTAGCGGGCTATGCTCACGAGCAGGGTAAGGCAAGCGTTATCGCTATCAACAAGTGGGACGCTGTCGAAAAGGACGGAAAGACAATGCAGGAGTTTACAAAGAAGCTCGAGGTCGATTTCTCGTTTATGTCATATGCACCCTTCGTATTCATTTCGGCGCTCACAGGTCAGAGAGTTGACAAGCTGTTTGAGCAGATAAAGTACACATATTCGCAGAATATAAGACGTATCTCTACAGGTACGCTTAACGATATGCTCGGCTATGCAACGGCAAGGGTTCAGCCGCCGTCAGACAAGGGCAAGCGTCTTAAGCTTTATTATATGACGCAGGCATCTGCAAAGCCGCCGACATTCGTTATATTCTGTAATGATAAGGAGCTTTTCCATTACTCTTATCAGAGATATATAGAAAACCAGATAAGAGAGAGCTTCGGGCTGGACGGAACGCCTATAAAAATAATTGCAAGAGAACGAGGAGAATAACGGATAATGATATATCTGTGTTATGTGATAATGATAATAGTACCGTATCTGCTTTGCGGAATAAACAGTGCTATAATCGTTACAAAGATAAAAACGGGAGAGGATATAAGAACGCTCGGAAGCGGCAACGCGGGGCTTACGAATACGCTGAGAACGCAGGGAAAGTTGGCGGCACTGTTTGTGCTTCTCGGAGATGTGCTTAAGGGTGTGCTTTCAATACTGATTGTCAGATTTTCATTTCTGTGGCTTGCGGGCATTGATACGTCAAACCCAGAAAATGCAATGACATATGTGGGATTTGCGGCGGCAGTAGCGGCAATAGTAGGACACGTTTTCCCGGTATATTTCGGCTTCAAGGGCGGTAAGGGAATACTTGTTTCGGTTGCGGTACTGATGACTGTTGAGTGGATACCCGCCTGCATACTGCTTGGAATATTTATTGTGGTAGTAGCTATTACAAGATATGTTTCGCTCGGCTCGTGCATAGCGGCGGTTCTTTACCCGGTAACTATACTGATATACAGTATGATAGTCGGAGATCCGTGCATATGGATAAACGTGATACTGTCTGCTCTCATTTGTGTATTGATACTGTTTATGCACAGAGGAAATCTTAAAAGACTTAAAAATCATACCGAAAAGAAGCTCGGACAGAAGGCGTAAAAGAAAGAAGGCTTTACAATGGCAAGGATCACTATACTCGGCTGCGGTTTCGGAACAGCACTTTCAATAATGTGGAACAAATACGGTCATAAAGTAACCGCGTGGTCAAAGTACAAGGAAGAAATAGACGCAATACTTAATGACGGTGAGCACAAAAGGCTTTTGCCGGGTGTAATAGTACCTCCGACAATAAATCTCACGACAGATCTTTCCTGCGCGGGTGACTGTGATATACTGGTGTTTGCAATACCTTCAAAATTTGTGCGTGAGGTCGTACAGAAGGCAAAGCCGTTTGTTAAAAAGGACACTATTGTAGTAAATGTCGGCAAGGGATTTGAAGAGGGTACGGACAAGCGTTTATCGCAGGTCCTTAAGGAAGAGCTGCCCGACAACCGTATAGCTGTACTTACAGGTCCTTCTCACGCCGAGGAGATAGGCAGAAATATGCCTACTACTATTGTGGTTTCATCAGAAGATGATGAATGTATGGTGTATCTTCAGGAAACATTGCAGAATGATCGTTTCAGAATTTACAGAAACAGCGATCTAATCGGCTGTGAGATCGGCGGAGCATTAAAAAACCCCATCGCCCTCTGCTGTGGAATAGTAGAAGGTATGGGGCTCGGTGATAATACGCTTGCCGCGCTTATGACAAGAGGACTTGCCGAAATAACCCGTCTTGGTGTTGCCATGGGCGGTAAAAGAGAAACGTTTAACGGTCTTTCCGGTGTAGGCGATCTGATAGTTACCTGTACGTCTGCGCATTCAAGAAATCACCGTGCGGGGCTTCTTATCGGTCAAGGCATACCTGCCGCTGAAGCTGTAAAGCAGGTCGGAACGGTAGAGGGCTATCAGTGCGCAAAGATAGCTTATGATATTGCGTGTGCTCATAACGTACAGGTGCCCATCATTGAGCAGCTCTGCGAGGTATGCTACAACGGACAAAATCCGCTTGAGGCTGTAACAAAGCTAATGGGCAGACCCAGCAAGTCGGAAGAGGAGATCTTCTGATTTCAGACTGCTCTGCGTGTTTCATTGTCGTGATAGGCGAGCTTTTCAACAGAGCATGAATGTTTATTGGCAGCTTTTGTCTTTTTAGCGAAAGCTGTCTTTATTTTGTCTGTAACACATTGCAGCAGTGCCGCGCCTATAAGGCATAAGAACGGTGCGATAATAAGGTATACTGTTAAAAATTCCATTTTAATTTCCTTTCTCCGTGGGCTTATTTATCTTATGTACATATAATAACACACCCCCTGTCCTAAAAAACGGACTGCGGCAATGTGCCACTCCAAATTCCGCCTGCGGCGGGTCACCACTGACAATTCGCCTTTAAAATTGTCAGCGGTAGGCAAGTGATATAGGAACGGCGGGGTTAAAAAATACTGCTTATTTCCCCATATCCACGATATACTTTCTATATTCGTCATACAAATTGTCAGGAGTATATTGTGTAAATCTAAAATCAGCAGTATTGTTTAAATCCGCCGTTCACCGATGTTAAGAAAATATCAATCATTTCAAAAGGCGGAATTGTCAGTGGCGACCCGCCACGAATTGTCAGTGGCGACCCGCCGTCGTATGAATTTTTGTCATAAATAACTTGCAAAAAGCGAATAAATGTGATAAAATATAAAGTAGTGTGCGGTTTAACCGCAAAAAATACGAAGGGAAACAAAAAAATGGAATTACAACAGATAATTATGCTGATAACAATTGCCGTTTATCTGATTATGATGGTTGTTGTCGGTGTAATATGTGCAAAGAAAACAGACAATGTCGGCGACTTCTATCTCGGCGGCAGAAAGCTCGGTCCGTTTGTAACCGCAATGAGCGCGGAAGCATCGGATATGAGCGGATGGCTTCTTATGGGTCTGCCCGGCGTTGCATATGCATCAGGTATCGCAGATGCGGCATGGACGGGAATAGGTCTTGCGATAGGTACATATCTTAACTGGCTTATCGTATCAAAGAGAATAAGAAAGTACTCTCATGTGTGCAATGCGATCACTATACCTGATTTCTTCTCAAGCAGATTCAGGGACAAGAAGAAGATACTTACTCTTATTTCCGCGCTTATAATAATAGTATTCTTCATTCCTTATACAGGCTCGGGCTTCTCAGCCTGCGGCAAGCTGTTCAACAGCCTTTTCGGTGCTGATTATCACATTGCTATGATAATAAGTGCCGCTGTAATCATCGCATATACCACTATCGGCGGATTTTTAGCCGCAAGTACAACAGACTTTATTCAGAGCATCATTATGTCGGTAGCTCTTATTATCGTTGTTATATTCGGTATCTCGTCAGTCGGCGGCGTTGTAGAGGTTATGAACCATGCAAATTCTATGCCCGGCTATTTCTCATTGACACATACATTCGATGTGCTCAATCAGCAGACAGGCGATTACGGCGCGTTGAGCATATTTTCAACGCTTGCGTGGGGACTCGGATATTTCGGTATGCCTCACGTTCTGCTGAGATTTATGGCTGTAAACGACAGCAAGAAGCTTAAAATTTCAAGAAGAGTTGCTACCGTATGGGTAGTAATCTCACTCACGGTCGCTGTATTCATCGGCGTTGTGGGTATGGCTATGACAAAGAACAATGTAATTGATCCGCTTGCAGACCCCGAAACAATAATAGTAGTAATAGCAAATCTCCTTGCTAAGGCAGGTCCTCTTACGGCAATTGTCGGCGGTCTTATTATTGCGGGTATTCTTGCTTCTACTATGTCGACTGCCGATTCACAGCTCCTTGCAGCTGCTTCCGCAGTATCCGAAAACCTGTTCAGCCAGGTGTTTAAAATCAAAACAAACGAAAAGTCAGCAATGTTCATCGCAAGAATTACGGTTATTGTAATAGCGATTGTCGGTGTCATAATCGCGTGGGATCCTAACAGCTCGGTATTCCAGATAGTTTCATTCGCATGGGCAGGCTTCGGCGCGGCATTCGGTCCTGTTGTACTGACAGCTCTGTTCTGGAAGAGAACAACAAAGTGGGGCGCATTTGCGGGTATATTCGCCGGCGGCGCTATGGTATTCATATGGAAGTTCCTCGTTCGTCCTCTCGGCGGACTGCTTAACATCTATGAGCTTCTCCCCGCATTTATTGTAGCTCTCGTTGCAATTATTGTTGTATCGCTTATTGATAAGAAACCTTCACAGGAAATTATTGATGAGTTTGAGTCGGTAGATGCAGCCGAGTAATATCATATAATAAAGCAACAGCCGCGGCTTGATGTCGCGGCTGTTATTGTTTTTAGAAACAGTTTGAGGCTGTTGCAGTAACGCAACAGCCTCTTTTACTTCTTATAAACTTTTATTATCTGCCTCAACTTTACCGTGACACAGTAGCTTTTACCTTCATTCAGTAAATCATAGATAGTTTTTTCACATCTGAATGTGTGCAGTTTATCACTGTCGTGATATTTGCAGTCAACAGTGTAATTATTGCTGTACGTCCATTTTGAACGGTTGGAATTAAGCCCGCCGTGCTTTGTTATCCGTTTAAATATCACTCGTATCTGTTTTTTTCTACCCTTGTAGAATATACAGAGCACAATAAACAACAAAGCCGAAAGTACAATGCAGATAACTATAACTGTTTGTAAAAGCTGTGATACATTATCCATGCTTACTTATCAAGCACAGCCATATAAGCCTTAACTATCTCAACACATTTCTCATAACTCATACTGCTTGTATCAAGGCAGAGATTATAGTTTCTTGCGTCAGTCCAGTCACGACCTGTATAATGACGATAATACTCACTGCGCTCCTTATCTTTCTTTTCGATAAGCTTTACAGCGTCCTTATCATCAAGTCCGTATCTGTCATAAACATTCTTGATAGCGGTTTCTGTATCTGAGTAAATAAACAGCTTCACTACGTCCTTGCGACCCTTTAGCACAAAGTCGGCACATCTGCCTACTATTACTGCGGATTTTCCGCTGTCGGCGATATCGGTGATTATCTTCGCTGTATAGTTGAACAGATTGCGGTCTGAAGTGAAGTCCTTGTGGTCCGGCTCTAAAAGCTCGCCGTCATAGATCTCTTCGCGGTTGAAGATCGTATTCTTGACCTTCTCGTCAACCCTGCCGAAAAGCTCTTCGTTGATGCCGCTTTCATCACTTGCCATTCTGATTATCTCTTTGTCGTAGTACGGAATATCAAGCTCCTTGGCAAGCATTTTGCCTATAGTCTTACCGCCGCTTCCCATTCCTCTTGCGATTGTAATAATACGTCCCATAAGCTCCTCCTTATTCGCCGAGATAAGCTTTCTTTACGGAGGCATCGTTTATAAGGTCGGATGCCTTGCCCGAAAGTGAGATCTTACCCGTTTCGAGAACATAAGCCCTGTCCGCTATCGAAAGCGCTTTCTTAGCGTTCTGTTCAACCAGCAGGACGGTCGTTCCTGTTTCTCTTATAGTCTGGATTATATCGAAAATATTGCTTACAAAGATAGGCGACAGACCCATTGAGGGTTCGTCCATTACGATGATCTTGGGCTTTGACATAAGCGCTCTGCCCATAGCGAGCATCTGCTGCTCACCGCCCGAAAGAGTACCTGCGATCTGCGTTTTTCTCTCAGCCAGACGCGGGAAGCGCTCATATACCATCTGGATATCCTTGCCGATGTTTTCCTTGTCCTTTCGGGTGAATGCACCGAGCTTAAGGTTATCAAGAACGGTGAGGTTTTGGAAAATACGTCTGCCCTCGGGAACGTGAGCTATACCCATTTCAACTATCTTGTGAGCGGGTGTTTTGGTAAGCTCAACGCCGTTGAATGTTATAGAACCGCTCTTAGCGTGGAGAAGTCCGGTTATTGTATGAAGCGTAGTAGTCTTTCCGGCACCGTTTGCACCGATAAGCGCGATTACTTCGCCCTCGTTTACTTCAAATGATATGCCCTTGAGTGCGGCTATCATTCCGTAATTTACATAAAGATCCTTGATCTCAAGCATTGCCATATTGACGTTCCCCCTTATTCTCCGAGATATGCCGTGATAACCTCGGGATTATTCAGTACATCAGAGGTCTTGCCCTGACATAACAGCTGACCGAAGTTAAGCACAGACAGCTTTTCACATATACCGGATACGAGCGTCATATCGTGCTCGATAAGCAGTACTGTCATATCGAAATTATCCCTTACAAAGCGGATCGTGTTCATAAGCTCAACCGTTTCGTTGGGGTTCATACCTGCGGCAGGCTCGTCAAGCAGTAACAGCTTTGGCTCGGTAGCAAGAGCTCTTGCTATCTCAAGCTTTCTCTGATCGCCGTAAGGCAGGTTTGACGCTAAGAAGTCAGCCTTGTCATCAAGCTCGAAAACGTGAAGCAGCTCAAGCGCTCTTTTATCCATTTCCTTTTCCGTCGAGAAGAAGCGGGGAAGTCTAAATACGCCCTCTGCCGTGCTGTACTTGTAGTGGTTGTGAAGTCCGACCTTGACGTTATCAAGCACGCTCATTTCCTTGAACAGTCTTATGTTCTGGAATGTACGCGCAATACCCGCACGGTTTATATCTCTTGTGCTCTTGCCTGTTATATTCTGACCGTCAAGGGTTATAACACCCTTTGAGGGCTTATATACGCCTGTCAGCATATTGAATACGGTCGTCTTGCCCGCACCGTTAGGACCGATAAGTCCGTAGAGCTCGCCCTTTTCTATCGAAACATTAAATTCGTCAACGGCTCTGAGTCCGCCGAAGGAGATACCTAAATTCTTTACTTCAAGAAGTGCCATATTACTTGACCTCCTTCGTTTCACGCTTGAAAATCTTAAGAACCATGTTTTTAAGCTTTCCGAAGTTCGTTACTATAAATGTTCTTGCCTTTTCGTTTGATGTGAGTATCATCATAACGATAAGAACGATTGAGTAGATAAGCATTCTGTAGCTGTTGATGCCTCTTAACACCTCGGGGAGAAGCGTAAGGATAACAGCTGCGATAACACTGCCTCTGATATTTCCGATACCGCCGAGAACGACAAATACAAGTATCAGTATCGAGAGGTTATAGTCAAACTTTGACGCCTGTAATGTAGCGTAGTTATGTGAGTACAGAGCGCCTGCAATACCTGCGAGGAATGCGGTAAGAGCAAAGGTTATCAGCTTGTACTTTGTTATGTTAAGACCTACAGACTCTGCGGCTATCGAGTTGTCACGGATAGCCTTTACCGCTCTGCCTGTTCTTGAATTGATAAAGTTGTAGGAAACGATAAGTGTTATCATCAGGAGTATGAAGCCGACAACGAATGACGAATCGTTCGGAACGCCCTTTACACCGAGCGCGCCGCGGATTATTTCCGTACCGTCCGCCGCAAGGTTCATATCTGCCTGATTGAGCGCAATGTGGATACCGTTGCTGTCAACACCGACATAAAGCGCCGCAAATACATTCTTGATGATCTCGCCGAATGCAAGCGTTACGATAGCGAGATAGTCGCCGTTCAGTCTTAATACGGGTATTCCTATCAGTATGCCGAATATGGCCGCAAATATGCCGCCGACAAGTATTGCAAGCGGGAAGCGCACCCATTCGACAAGTATTGTTTCTTTTGTTGCTATTGAGAAAAGTGCACTTGCATATGCACCGACGCACATAAAGCCTGCCTGTCCGAGGCTCAGCTCACCGAGTATACCTACCGTGAGGTTAAGCGAAACGGCGAGTATCGAGTAAACGCACAGCGGAACAAGAAGACCGCCTATCTGACTGGAAACGTTGCCTGTTGATGAAAGTATCATCATTATAACAAACGCAAGCGTTACCATGATGTATGTTGTGAAGCTCTTTTTAGTCTGTGGCTTCAGCATTCTCGTTTTTGCCGAGGTCGTTTTATTATTCACAAAAACCAATCCCTTCTGTAATTATACTTTTTCTCTTACCTTCTTGCCAAGTATTCCCGTGGGCTTTATGATAAGAACGAGAATAAGCACCGCAAAAACGATAGCGTCCGAAAGCTGGGGCGAAATATATGCTCTGCCGAGGATCTCGATAACACCGATAAGGATACCGCCTATCATAGCACCGGGCACAGAACCGATACCGCCGAATACAGCCGCAACGAACGCCTTGATACCGGGCATTGCGCCTGTTGTGTTCTGAAGTGTAGGATAAGCCGAGCAGAGAAGCGCACCGGCAATTGCCGCAAGTCCCGAACCGATAGCGAATGTAAGCGAGATGGTTTTGTTTATGTTGATACCCATAAGCTGTGCGGCATCCTTGTCCTCCGATACCGCGAGCATCGCACGACCGCTCTTCGTCTTGTTGATGAAGAGCGAGAGTCCGATAACGATAAGTATCGAAACGATTATTGCTACTATCGCCTCACCTGTTATGACTACCTGTCCGTCAAAGAGCGAAATACTCGGAACGTTTACTACAGAGGTGAAGTTTACGGGCTTCTCACCGAACAGCAGAAGCGCCGAATTCTGAAGGAAGTAGCTGACACCGATTGCAGTGATCAGTACCGAGAGTGATGTTGCCTGTCTTAACGGCTTGTAAGCGACCTTCTCTATAATGATACCGAGCACAGTACATGCAACTACTGCGATAAGTACCGAGAGATAAGGATTTATTCCGAATGATGTAGTCGAATAGAAAATTACATATCCTCCGACCATGATTACATCGCCGTGAGCGAAGTTAAGCATTTTGGCTATGCCGTATACCAGCGTATAGCCGAGTGCTATTACGGCATATATACTGCCAAGGCTTATGCCGTTTATGAGGTTATTTAGAAAACCCATATGTGTACATCCTTCCTTAATGAAGTTCTAATACTATTTATTATATCACAGCACACAGCCGTTTGCAACATTTTTTTGCAGAAAATTCAAAAACCCGACAGACCGCAGTCTGTCGGGTTTATCGCTGAATTTAAGCTTTCGGGGCTTTATCAGTTTTCAAGAGCAGAATAGTTACCGTCCTTGATAACAACTGCCTTAGGTGACTTGGAAACTTCGCCGTTAGCGTTCCATGTCATACCTGTACCTGTAAGACCGTCATAGCTGAAGTCTGAAGCTGTGATGCCTGCCTTGAGCTTTTCGCAGATATCGGAAGCGCTCATATCGCCTGTGATACCCTGGCTCTCGATGAGCTTAGCGAGGATCTTAACGCCGTCATAAGCGTCAGCTGCGAACTGGTTAGGAGTTTCATCGTTGTAAGCTGCCTTGTAAGCCTTAACGAAGTCCTGGGTAGCCTGATCCTTGGAGTCAGCTGCGAAAGGTGTTAAGAGCATTACGCCTTCAGCGAGTGAAGTATCGAAGTTCTTTATAGATGTAAGACCGTCAAGACCGTCACAACCGAAGAACTTAGCAGAGAAGCCTGCGCTCTTGCTCTGTGTGAGGATAAGAGAAGCCTGCTGATAGTAGATAGGCAGGAATACGAGCTCAGCACCCTTGTTCTTGCAGTCAGCTATCTGAGCTGAGAAGTCTGTCTTGCTGTCCTTTGTGAATGACTGCTCCGAAACGAGCTCAAGACCCTTAGCTGTAGCCTCTGTCTTGAATGCGTTGTAGATACCCGATGAATAAGCATCTGAGCTGTCGTAGATAACGCCGATCTTTGTAGCTACCTTGTTGTCTGCTATATAGTCGGCAGAAGCCTTACCCTGGTTGGGGTCTGTGAAGCAGATCTGGAAGCAGTTGTCGTTAGCGATTACGTCCTGTGCCGAAGCAGAAGGAGTGAACTGGAATATGTTGTCTTCCTTTGACTTATCAACTACAGCGAGGCAAGAGCCTGTTGTAACTGTGCCGAGGAATATCTGCATACCCTGATCCTTAAGTGTGTTGTAAGCGTTGACAGCCTTATCGCCAGAGTCAGCCTCGTCATCTTCAAATACGAGCTTTAACTTGTTGCCGTTTACGCCGCCTGCTGCGTTTATTTCATCAACTGCAAGCTGAGTAGCGTTCTTAACGCCGACACCGTACTGAGCTGCGTCACCTGTAAGAGGACCGCTGCCGCCGATTACGATAGTCTTTTCACCGTCTGTTGTACCTGCCGCACCGCTGTCGTTACCGCTTGTTGCGTTTGACGAACAACCTGCGAATGCTGTAACTGCCATTGTTGCGGCAGTTGCCATTGCAAGAACTCTTTTAAAATTCTTCATTTTAAATCTCTCCTTGTTCTGATTTTGTATGCATGACACATACTTAATTATCTTTACTCGCTTATATTAACACGGTTTTGCAAGTTTGTCAAGGTGAATTTTCACAAAAATAAACTTGCATTTTTACTTTATTGTAGTCATTTAGTAAAGTACCTGCATTTATAAGCTCGTTTTCGGCTGTTTTATAGTAGGTTTGCACATAAATGGGATGATTATACGACACATTGAAAATAAGCAGGTAAGCAATGAGCAAACCGAAAAAGCGTGTGCGGCTGTCAGCTTGGCGCTATGTTACGGTCGGAGGTAAAAGTTTTGCGGTCTTACCACTTGAAAATCTTACCGAAACGTGCTATACTAATAAAAATATACAAAATCCTTTAAAAAGGTCAGAAAGGATATCTTTATGCAGATACACGAATCGGCAGAGGACTACCTCGAATCCGTACTTATATTAAAAAATCAGCTCGGTGATGTAAGATCGATCGATATCGTCAATTATTTCAACTATTCAAAGCCCAGTATCAGTGTAGCTATGAAGAACCTGCGTATGAACGGCTATGTTACCGTTGATTCAAAGGGCTATATCGAGCTTACCGAAAAGGGCAGAGCAATAGCCGATAAGATGTATGAGCGTCACACGCTTCTTACAAAATGGCTCACAGCACTCGGAGTAGATGAGAAGATCGCGGTTGAGGATGCCTGCCGTATAGAGCACGTTATAAGCGATGAAAGCTTTGAGGCTATCAAAAAGCATATTCCCGCAAAACACGAATGATCACTTAACGCCGCACTGTCGGCGTTATATTTGTGCCTGTTAATAAGGTATATGAAAAGCCGTTTGCGCATATCATAAAACAAACCGGAAATAAGGCGGTGATACTGTGATATGCCATTTCAGCGATATCAGATGTAAAGAAGTGATCAGCATAAAATCGGGCTGTCGCATAGGGTTTGTCGATGATGTCGAGTTTGACTCCTGTACAGCCGCCATATGCCGTATTATAGTTTTCGGCAAAAGCCGCTGTTTCGGACTGTTCGGCAGAGAAGAGGATATATTCATAAACTGGTCGGATATTGAGATAATCGGCGAGGATACGATACTTGTCGGCTGTGATTTTCCACATCAGCCAAAACGAAAGGGCGGATTGCTTAAAAATTTGTTCAAATAGCACAATAAAAATTTTCATTCCGAATATTGATTTGAATCTATTATTGTGATATAATTAAAAGGCTGTTGAACTAAGCTGTTGAACAGCAAATCCACACGTTATGTATAGCGTTCTGTGGTGCTCACGGGCTTGAACGTGTCAGCATAGCGGAGGAAAAACCAAAATCAAGGAGGACACTACCATGGCAGTAGTATCAATGAAGCAGCTCTTAGAAGCAGGCGTTCACTTCGGTCACCAGACAAGAAGATGGAACCCCAAAATGGCACCCTACATTTTCACAGAGAGAAACGGTATCTATATTATCGATCTCCAGAAGACAGTAAAGAAGCTTGACGAAGCTTACAACTTCATTCACGAAGTTGCAGCAGAAGGCGGCGAAGTTCTGTTCGTAGGTACAAAGAAGCAGGCTGCTGATTCAATCAAGGAAGAAGCACTCAGAGCAAACGCTCACTATGTAAACGCAAGATGGCTCGGCGGTATGATGACAAACTTCAAGACCATCGAGAAGAGAATCAAGAGACTTGAACAGCTTCACACAATGGAGAACGACGGTACATTCGACCTTCTCCCCAAGAAGGAAGTTGTTAAGCTCAACCTCGAGATTGAAAAGCTTGAGAAGTTCCTCGGCGGTATCAAGAATATGAAGAAGCTCCCCAGCGCTCTGTTCGTTGTTGACCCCCGCAAGGAAAAGATCGCAGTATCAGAAGCTAAGAAGCTCGGTATCCCCGTAGTAGCTATTGTAGATACAAACTGCGACCCCGATGAGATCGACTATGTTATCCCCGGTAACGATGACGCTATCCGTGCAGTTAAGCTCATTGCAGGCGCTATGGCTGACGCTATTATTGAAGCAAGACAGGGTCAGGCTGATGTAACAGAAGAGGTTGCAGAGGCTGAGGCAGAAGCTACAACAGAAGAATAATTTAAATACGAATATAAACATAAAGGAGAATTACAATGGCTATTTCAGCACAGGCAGTAAAGCAGTTAAAAGAGCTCACAAACTGCGGTATGATGGACTGCAAGAGAGCACTTGAAGAAACAAACGGCGATGTAGATGCCGCTATCAAGAATCTTCGTGAAAAGGGTCTTGCAAAGGCTGCCAAGAAGTCAGGCAGAATTGCCGCAGAAGGTCTTGTATATACAAAGATTGACGAAGCTAAGAAGGTCGGCGTTGTAGTTGAGATCAACGTTGAAACAGACTTCGCCGCTAAGACAGACAGATTTATCGAGTTCGTTGAGCTCGTTGCAAACACGATCATCGAGAATGATGTTGCCGATGTTGACGCTCTTAAGGAAGTTGTTCCCGCAGGTCAGACAGAAAAGATCGGCGATATCCTCACAGAGAGAATTGCTACGATCGGTGAGAACATTCAGATCCGTCGTTTCAAGAGAATGACAGGCGACCTCTTCGCTTACACACACAACGGCGGCGGTTCGATCATCGGTTCTATGATTAAGATCGAAGCTGACGATGTAAACGACGATGCAGTTAAGGCTTGCGCTAAGGATCTTCTTCTCCAGATCACAGCAAGTGCTCCTCAGTTCGTTTCACAGGCTGACGTTCCCGCTTCTGTTATTGAAGCTGAGAAGGAAGTACAGCTCAAGCTCGTTCAGAACGAAAATGAGCAGTCTGCTAAGCCCAAGCCCCAGAACGTTCTTGAAAAGATCGTTGACGGCAGAATGAGAAAGTTTGCAGAAGAGATCTGCTTACTCGATCAGCCTTATGTTAAGGATCCTAACCTCACAGTTGCTAAGTTCATCGCATCTGTAGGCAAGAACATCAAGGTTGTTGAGTTCGTTCGCTTTGAAAAGGGCGAAGGTATCCAGAAGAAGGAAGACGACTTCGCAGCAGAAGTTGCTTCAATGGTTAAGTAAATCCAAACGAATAATAATGAAAGCCCTGAGCATTTGCTCAGGGCTTTTTGTATAGCTAAGGGGCTGTTCAACAGCCCCTTTTGCTTATCGGCAAACCGCCGATTTATTCGTTTTATTATTTGCATATCAGCTTTTCGCCGTCATAGTCCACCGTCAGCGTACTGCCGGGAGCTACATCGTCCGCGATAAGCTTTCTTGCAATAAGCGTTTCGATCTTACGCTGTATAAATCTCTTGAGCGGTCTTGCACCGTAGTTCGGGTCAAAGCCGTTGTCGATTACATAATCCTTAGCGGCTTCTGTAATTGTAAATCCGACTTCCTTATCGGCAAGACGTTTCTTAAGCTCGCCGAGCATAAGGTCAACAATACCTGAGATCTCGTCCTTGCGGAGCGGCTTGTAGAATACGATCTCATCAAGACGGTTGAGGAATTCGGGTCTGAACTGCGTCTTGAGCAGCTTGTTGACCTCGTCCTTTGCCTCTTCCGAGATCTCGCCCTTGTCATTGATACCGTCAAGGATATACGATGAACCGAGGTTACTTGTCAGAATGATTATCGTATTCTTGAAGTCTACTGTTCTGCCCTGGGAGTCGGTAATTCTGCCGTCATCAAGGATCTGCAACAGTATATTGAACACGTCGGGGTGAGCCTTTTCGACCTCATCGAGAAGTACGACTGAGTAAGGTTTTCTTCTTACAGCCTCGGTCAGCTGACCACCCTCCTCATATCCGACATATCCGGGAGGCGCACCGATAAGACGGCTCACGCTGAATTTCTCCATGTACTCCGACATATCGATACGCACCATGCTGTGCTCATCGTCAAACAGTGCTTCTGCAAGAGCCTTTGCAAGCTCTGTCTTACCTACACCCGTAGGACCTAAGAACAGGAATGAACCTATAGGCTGGTCGGGGTTTGCAATGCCTGCCCTTGAACGCAGTATCGCTTCGCTTACCTTTTCGACAGCTTCGTCCTGACCTATAACACGTTTGTGCAGTATATCCTCCATGTGGAGCAGTTTCTCACGCTCGCCCTCCATAAGCTTTGCAACAGGGATACCTGTCCAGCGGCAGATGATCTTTGCGATCTCTTCCTCTGTTACCTTGTCGTGGAGCATAGATGCAGACTTTGACTGCTCGGCAAGCTTTTCCTCTTCCTCAAGCTCTTTTTGTAACTGAGGGAGCTTGCCGTATTTAAGCTCAGCGGCTTTGTTCAGGTCATAGCTTCTTTCTGCTTGCTCAATTAAACCGTTTGTGCTTTCGATCTCTTCACGGAGCTTCTGTACCTTGGAGATAGCGTTACGCTCGTTCTCCCACTTTGCCTTCATCTCATTGAACTTTGAACGCATTTCGGCAAGCTCCTGCTGTACCTCGGCGAGATGCTCGACTGAGATACGGTCGGTTTCCTTTTTAAGAGCGGCTTCCTCTATCTCGTGTTGCATTATCTTTCTGCGGATATCGTCAAGCTCGGATGGCATAGATTCCATTTCCGTCTTGATAAGTGCACACGCTTCATCTACAAGGTCAATCGCCTTATCGGGTAAAAATCTGTCCGAAATATACCTGTCCGACAGGGTAGCGGCGGCAATAAGCGCCGAGTCGTGGATCTTTACGCCGTGGAATACCTCGTAACGTTCCTTAAGACCGCGCAGTATCGATATCGTATCCTCGACCGTGGGCTCGTTTACCATAACAGGCTGAAAACGTCTTTCAAGAGCGGCGTCCTTTTCAATGTACTGTCTGTACTCGTTGAGCGTTGTCGCACCTATGCAGTGGAGCTCACCTCTTGCAAGCAGAGGCTTCAGCAGGTTGCCTGCGTCCATTGCACCGTCCGTCTTGCCTGCGCCGACTATGGTATGAAGCTCATCTATGAACAGTATTATCTGACCCTCCGACTTCTTTATAGTCTGTAATACCGCCTTGAGTCTTTCCTCAAACTCACCTCTGTACTTTGCACCCGCTACAAGCGCACCCATATCAAGCGAGAATATCTGACGTTCTTTTAAGTTCTCGGGTACATCTCCGCGCACTATACGCAGTGCCAGACCCTCTGCAATAGCCGTTTTACCGACACCGGGTTCGCCTATCAGTACAGGGTTATTCTTTGTCTTACGGGAAAGAATACGGATAACGTTTCTGATCTCCGTATCTCTGCCGATAACGGGGTCAAGCTTGTTCTGCCGCGCAAGCTCCGTCAGATCCTGACCGTACTTTTTGAGTACGTCATAGGTTTCCTCGGGGTTCTGTCCGGTAACGCGCACACTGCCTCTTACCTGTTCAAGTGCCTGTAAGAATGCCTTTTCGGTAACTCCGCACTTTGAGAAAATATCCTTCAACTGTGAATTCGGCTTTTCAAGAAGTCCGATAAACAGATGTTCTACCGAGATGTACTCGTCCTTCATCTGCTTAGCTTTTTCTTCTGCGGCGGTGAATGCCTTATCGACATCGGGAGATACATATACCTTTTCGGGATCTCTGCCGCTGCCGGTTACTTTAGGTATACCTGAGGCGCTCTGCTCGGTAAGCTTTGTCAGCTGTGAAGCGTCAGCTCCCATCTTCTTAATAAGCTGAGGGATAAGTCCGTCCTCAGCCTGCAACAGTGCGAGTAAAATGTGCTGTTGTTCTATATTCATATTCTGATACGAAACAGCAATACTCTGAGCTGTGCTTATAGCTTCCATTGATTTCTGTGTCAGGTTATTAGTGTTAAGCATATCAAGATCATCCTTTCTTTTGGCTTAAAGCCTGTGATTATGTTCTGCGTCACAGACGGCTGTTATACAATGACCTTTACAGCCTTCATGTGTTCTTTGTAGGCGGCATCAACAATTGCTATCGCCTGTTTTCTGTTGTCTGCGTTTTCAAAATAAAGCTTGATCGTTCTGTCAAGGAAGTTGACATAATCTGCAATAGCCTCGGCGGTGAGATTAGGGTCGGTCACTTTTCTGGTATCCTTAAGTATCGGCATATTAAGCATTCTCACCATCTTGTCGTTATCTATCTGCATAACTATATCAATATCGGCGAACTGTGCCAGATTTCGATTCTCTATGCTTGCAAAGCAGGTGAGAAAGTCATTCATCAGCTCCATAAGCGCCGCATTCTGCGTCCTGAAGCTTACTTTCAGTCTTCCGAGGTACTTACCCTCGCGCAAAAGCTCTACAGAGTAACGTATTGTCGGCTTGTATTTATAAGGCAGCGGGCTTTTGATAAGCATACCTCCATCGCCCGCCGCAGTCTGCAAGCGGAATATCTCCTCGTCAAAAAAACTGCTGATATTCTCCATTATGTTACGCATTCGTATTTCGGGCGTTTGCATTGAGAGCTTTTTGGCAAGTATCCTGTCTATAAGTGCCGAGCGGCTTGTATTCATTCTGTACGCCAGAGAGTCGATTGCCCGCACTATCTCATCTGACAGCACCAAGCTGTATACACTTTTACTCATTTTTTGACGATCATTCCTTTCATCTAAGCTATCTATCTTAACAGCCCTTTTTGACTGTGAACATATTGTAGCACACTTTTAGTAACTTGTCAAGAGGTTTATATAAATATTTTTACGAGTTATGAAAATATTTTCAAAATTATTGAGGATTGCATCGGGAAATTGCTATTTAAAGCCGATTTGCTCATACATACAAAAATCCCCCTCCGATTATCTCGGAGGGGGATTTCAGTCTGTAGAAAAACCCC
>DJPL01000040.1 GCA_002437415.1 Ruminococcaceae bacterium UBA6413
ACATTTATTATAGAGCCTTTTTATGCAAAAAACAGCCGCGGACTTTAGCCCGCGGCTTATTCTTATACTGTTATCGCCAAACCCGATGCTATATCAGCCGTTATCCGAGCTGCAGTTCTCTTCACTGCTGCTGTCGGAGCTTTCATCGGCGGCATAATGCATATTTATCATCACACGCTTGAACTCGTCTGAATCCTTCGCCGGTCCTACAAGCCATCTGTGCTTATGTCCCGGTTCAGTCGGAGATAATATGTCTTCACCGTAGCAACCTTCAAAAGTTTGTATTGTTGCAATGTTGCCACTCTCATCAATTTTAATTATAGTTTTAATTTTTGCAGGGTTATGCTCTACATAGTACAGATACAGAGTATTTGTTCCGTCATCTGAGCGTGAGAAATCCTGCAAAGGATTTGTTTCATCTCCGATTGTTATTGAACCTTCAACATATTCTACGCCATGAGCATTCTTTTTAACGGATGCCTTTATTGCTACTTCCACATGTTCAAGACTGTCAAACTGCTCTTCTGGTTTCACATGATTGCCGTAGATATCTGCAAATGTACCGGAAATATTTACTTCCTGCACAAGCGTTGATGTATAGCGGATAATATTCTGCTCCTTGATAACTCTGTCGAAGCTGTCATCATCGGTGGCAGGACCTGCCCATGTACCTTCCTTCTCTGTGTTATTCAACGGCATAACGCTTACAACCGCGCTGTTCGTACCTGTTGCAGTTCTGACAATAAGGTCAAGTATGCCTTCCTCGCTTCTTGAATTAAGCGTCATTCCCGATGGATCGGAGCTTGCAGAAGTAATCTTATACTCAGTGTCACCGACCTTTACAGTGCCCTCGGCACCCGTGACAGCAACTATATTTTTTGTAATAACCGCATCTATGCTTATCTCGGTATGCTCAAGCACATCAAAGCTTACTGTATCGCTGAGTGTTCTACTGATATCTGCAAAAGTTCCGCTGATTTTAAGTGCCTGCGTGGTAGTGTTCAGCATCAGTACGATAACGACCGTAAGCACTACGATAATGAATAGACAGATAGTGATAATTATTTTCTGAAATCTTGGCATAAAATATCCTTTCCCGTATGTTTTTACTGCGTTTGTTTTGCTTTCGCCAATGTGTTTGCAATTGCCGTCCGATGCATAAAGCACCGAAACGTTTTTAGCCCTTTTGTTGCGTAAATGTAACTGCATTTTTGTTAAAATTTTATATGTAAGTGATATCAGCCCCCAATCTTTATTTATATTTTACCATATTTAATATCTTTTGTCAACAATCAAATCAACTTTTATATACGCAAAAAGCGGCACAGCATAATGCCGTACCGCTCCGCCGATTATTCGCTTATAATGATTTAACCGAGTGTGCCTGTAACCGTAACTGTCGTTTTTCCGGGAGTTACTGCTATTGTGCCGTCGGCATTGGTCGTGAATGTTGCCGCAGGCACTGTGATAGCGCCCTGAGCCGTTTCAAACACGCCTGTTGTTTCGTCATAGGTGTACTTGGTATCGTCAAGTGTCGTGCCGTTATAGCTTACCGTAATGCCTTTGAGAATGGGGTTGAACACATCGCGCAGTACAACATCGTCAGCCTCTGTAACCGCCGTGTTGCCCTTGTTTGTGATGGTAAACGTGTAGGTTATCTCGCCGTTTTCGCTGACTACGATCGGGCTGAGCGCCTTTTCGATATCAAGAATTGCACCCACAACCGCATTGACGGTTTCTGTTGCCGTGACAGGTTCGGCAATTCCGCCGCCGGTCACCGTAATGTTATTGGTAATGGACGATTCGATATCAAGCGGTGCATACGCCGTGGTTTTCGCCTTATAGACGATCTGCGCCTCCGAATTTGCGGGAACGTTTATACCTGTTATCACAAGCGGAGGTCCTGCGGTAACTGTCGGAGCAGTCTGGAGAACTCCGTTTATAAAATAACGGATATCGCCCGTGTAGCTCAGCGGATACACGGTGTTCGTTTCGTAGGCATACGCTCCGAGGTTATCGGTCAGCGTAAGGTTTGTGAAAGCCGTACTGCCGTTGTTGACAATGTTTACGATATAGGTTATATCGCTGTCGGGGCTGTAGGTTTCGGAAAGGGCGTATTTTGTTGCGGACAGCGTCTGCTGTATCTCACCTGTGGTTACGTTTGAATTTACTACCGTGCCGTTATACGAAAGGGTAGCAACGTTTGTGAATGTTGCCATTGTTTATCCTCCTTGAAATAAGTTTTTCCGGGTACCCGTTTCAATTTATGACACAGTGTGCCTTTATGTGCCAAACGCAGTTGATATCCCTGTAACATAAAAACCGGGCAACGATTTTCACATCGCCGCCCGGTCATGCTATAACTTTTCCTTTGCCTAAGCTCTTTACCACCCCATAAAAACCGTCACATATTATCATTTCCCCTCAAAAAAACTCGCCTGCCCCGATATAATACTTTGCCCGACATTTCCCGCTTTCCTTTGCATTTCACCGTTACTTACTGCGACAAAAAGCGCCGCTTCTCAATTGTAAAATAATAACATATCGATATTCCCGCATTTTTCGTTTTTCATCGGGAATATCTGCATTTGCGAAAGGAAGTTTACAATGTCAAGGGCAGTAACAAAAAACAGCGTACATATCCGCGAGCATTCGGTCATAAGGTGCGGCGCGGTAATGCTTATCGCGGCAGTCATTTCAATGAGTACGGTGCTCGGGAAGCCGTCACCCTTTGCGGCGTCATTTGCGGCGGCAATGAGCGGCATCGATTGCATAAGCGCTTTTGTCGGCAGCGTCGCAGGCTACATTCTCGGCGGCAATTATTCGGACGGCGTGACCGTCACCTCGGCTCTGCTGTCGGTAGTCGCTATACGTCTTATCGTTTCCCGCCGAAAAACCGCCGTTTCCGATGCGGTATCGGCTATAACTGCGGCAGGCTCGGTATTTGCCGCTAACTTTCTCACCTCATCCTCCGTCAGCGATATTATGAACTGCATTATCCTGTCGGCTATGGCGGGCGGCGGCGCAGTCGTGGCGCTCAGGCTTATACGTCTGTCGTCAAAGCGCGAGCTTGTCAAGGTGACCGTCAGGAGCGACCCTCTCAGCTTCATCTGCGTTATAGGCGGCTGTGCCATAGTGTCGGGCATTCTCTCCCACTACAGCATAGGCATATTCAATTTCGGCATTATCTTTGCGTCCGGACTGGCTCTTTGCGCCGCCATGAAGTATGGGAGCGGAGCGGGTGCGGTGTGTGCCGCCGCCTGCGCTTTAGGTACGGCGGTAGGTACAGGCGGTAATGCTTTCCTCGCCGCGGCTCTTGCACCTGCGGCGGCTCTTGCAGGTATGTTTTCGGGCGGGAAGAAAATAAGCGCGGCGGGAGCGTTCGTGCTCACCGGAACAATATGCACCGCCTTTTTTACAATGGATAACGCAAAGCTTGCCGTGGCGGCGGATATTTTTATGTCCTCGGCGGTATTTATGCTTCTCCCCGCAAGGCTCACCGCCGAACAGACAGATATGGTGAAGCTGTCAGCCGCCGAAAACAGTATCCGCAGGCTGTTCGCAAAACGCCTAAAATTTGCCGAGGGAGCGATCGCAGAGGTGCGGCGGACGGTCGGACTTACCGCCGAAAAGCTCGACAATGTTCCTACGCGTGATATAAGCTGGGTGTATAATACCGCGTGTGATGAAATTTGCAGAAAGTGCAGATATAATATGCAGTGCTGGGGAAAGGAATACGGCGACAGCATAAAGCAGTTTGCCAAGCTTACAAATGCCGTTAAAAGCGGCGAAGAACCCACCCCGGAGCTGTTTTCCGCCCCGTTGTCGGAGCGTTGCCCCCACAAGGAGCAGTTATGCAGTAAGATCCACAAGCTTTACACCACGCTGTCGAATAATGAAGCCGAGCGCAGAAGAATAGCGCGTATGCGTTCCGTACTTACCGCTCAGTTATCGGCAACAGAGCAAATTCTATCCCAGTTATCGGACGAAATTGAAAACAGCGGCGAAATCGAGCCCGAATACAACGAAACCGCAGTCAATGTCCTGTACAAGCTCGGCTGTGAAGATGCCGAAGCGGTGAGCGTTCAGCTCGGCGAGCAAGGCAGAATGTCGGTAGAAGCCTACTCCGATACAGGCTTCTTTGCTTCAAAGCAGGATATCTGCGAGGCGCTGACGCTTGCTTTCCGCCGCCGCTTCGACCTGCCGACAATAAGCCGTGTGGGCGGCGGCTGTAAGCTCAGCGTTTTTTCGCAGACCACCTACACGCTTGATATAGAGATATGCCAGCTCAGCAAGACCGAGGGCACTGCCTGCGGAGATTATTACGAGAGCTTCATCGACAAGAGCGGCATAGCCTATGTAGTCTTGTCGGACGGTATGGGGAGCGGAAGCAGAGCGCGCGTCGATTCGTCCTTTGCCTGCGGTATGCTGATACGGCTTTTGCAGGCGGGAGTAGGCATTGACGCGGCGATAAACGTCATAAACACCTCCCTTATGTGCAAGTCCTCCGATGAGAGCTTCGCCACGCTTGAGATATGCGCCGTTGACCTCTACAGCGGTAAGACCGACCTGTATAAGGCTGGCAGTGCAAACACCTACATCAAGTGCGGAAGCCGCTGTATGCGCCTCGGCTGTAAGGGGCTTCCTGTCGGCGTAAAAGACGAGCCTGTCTACGACCGCAGGACATTCACGATAGGCAGTCGCGATATGATAGTAATGACAAGTGACGGCGCGGAGCTGAACGAGAAATGGCTCTACCGTGAAATGGACAAAGAGCCCGACTTAAAGGAATTTTCCAAAGAGGTTGCCGCTACCGCAAGGTTCTATGCGGGAGATGAAAAAAGCGATGATATTTCCGTAATAGCCATGCGGCTGAGCAAATAAGCAAGTATCCGGATAAACAGTATTGACCGCGGAGCTTTCAGGTGATAAAATATATAGCGGTGCTGTCCGTTTAAGACAGTGCCGCTTGATTTTTTGTTAAACGAGGTTTTTATGAAAGCGGATACCCTTAAAAAGACATATATCGCGGCGTTGCTCGCAATGCTCTGCTCTGCGCTCTGGGGCAGTGCGTTTCCCTGTGTGAAGATAGGCTACGGACTGTTCTCGGTAGATACGGAAAATCCCGCGTCACTGATACTTTTCGCCGGAGTAAGGTTTTTTATTGCCGGAATTATGGTTATCATAATAGGCAGTATTATGCACAAAAAGCCGATGATACCGAAGCTTCGCGAAGTGCCTAAGGTCATCTCCCTTAGCCTGTTCCAGACTATCCTGCAATATCTGTTTTTCTACATAGGACTTGCCAACACAAGCGGCGTAAAGTCCTCCGTTATCGAGGGTATGAGCGTGTTTGTATGCATTCTGATTTCATCGCTGATATTCCGCTTGGAGAAGCTGACATGGCTTAAGATAGCAGGCTGTGTGCTCGGCACAGCGGGTATTATCGTTATCAATCTTGACAGCTCACTGCTCAGCGGCTTCAACCTTACAGGTGACGGATTTATCCTTATCTCCACAGTCGCCTATGCCCTGTCCTCGGTGCTTATAAAGCGCTTTTCGGTCGATACCGACACTATGATGCTCAGCGGCTGGCAGTTTCTGTTCGGCGGCGCGATAATGACGATCATCGGCTTAATAATGGGCGGTGGCTTGAGTATTTCGGGCGATCCCGCACCCGCTGTGCTTATGCTCCTCTATCTTGCGTTCATCTCAGCCTGTGCTTATTCGATATGGAGCACCTTGCTGAAATACAACCCTGTTTCAAAAATCGCGGTGTTCGGCTTTATGAACCCGGTGTGCGGGGTTCTGCTCTCGGCACTTCTGCTCGGTGAAGCACAGCAGGCATTCCGACCTGAAGCGCTTATCGCACTTGTGCTTATCAGCCTCGGAATTTTCATAGTCAACAAAGGACAGGAACAAAAAGGCTGATACATAATTACCAACAGTAATACGGCTGTTATTTTACACTTGTTGTAATTAAAATTACTTTTGTTTTTCGGAAAAAAGCTGAAAAAATTTATAAAAAAGCTTGACATCGAGGTTTTGTTGTGATATAATAATCTACGTTGTCACGACAGCGACAACAAAACCGAATATTGGGGTGTCGCCAAGTGGTAAGGCATCGGACTCTGACTCCGCCATTTCGAGGGTTCAAATCCTTCCACCCCAGCCAGAATTCCACCGCAATTTTTTAAATTGCGGTGGGTTTTATTTTTATTCGGTTTTAAGATGTTTTAAATTGGGGAAAATTTGAAATCAAGAGAGGTAAATATGGACTTTAAAGCTATTACATCAACAGACAAATTATGGTGCGAAGCACGAAACTATGCAGAAAGCTGTTCGTGGGGAGCAGGAAAAACACTGGCAAACGCTATGGACAATAATAGCTTCAGTGACTGGGAAAGAGTTATTGTCGCAATGGACGGCAAGAAGATCTGCGGCTACTGTACAGTTACAAAAACAGACTGTATTCCCGATATCGATTATACGCCGTACATCGGTTTTATGTTTGTCGGCGAAGAATACCGCGGTAACAGATTAAGCCAACAGCTTATCGAGTATGCCGCAGATTATTTAAAAACGCTCAGGTTTAACAAAGTGTACCTGATAAGCGATCACGAGAATTTGTATGAGAAATACGGTTTTCGCGTAACAGACCGAAAAGTTGCCCCTTGGGGTTCAGAAGAAAAAATATATGTGCTGAATATATAAAATAGCGTGAAGCTTCCGGAGCTTTCGCAAAGGAACATACCCCAACCTGAAAGGCGAAAGCCCTTATTCACAGTCCACTGCATTAAGAACCGCAATTTTGCGGTTCTTTTCTTTTTGAGTTGTCGGCACTGCTTAAATCCCACCCGATAACCCCCTCCTCCCACAATTACTGTTTTTTACAAAACAGGCTCAGATTTTGAAAAAAGGGTTGACAAGGAAAAGCAATCATGGTACTATTTTAATATATTTACAGCTTTATGCTGAGAGCCAAAAGGAGAAATAAATGAACGGTAAAAGAATATTAGCCGCAGTGCTTGCGGCAGCCATGACGGCAAGTTCGTTTACAATTGATGCGTTTGCGGACAGTATAACGCCTCATACCGATATAACGGACAACAGCGCAAAAAATACGGTAGCGACATATACAACCGATGACAATACCGACAACTCAGTTCTCGCAGGAAGTACTATTGTCAACTGTGCTTCTTTAGACGAACTGCAGAGTGAACACCCCTATGCGGAAAATTCGGATATCACATATGTTTATACCGATACAAACTGCAATAATCTGAAGATCACTTTTTCCCTTGACACATATTTTGGATTAGGCAATACCTATCTTACGATCTATGACGGTGATGACAACCAAGTAGATACGTCCAGATCTCATGATCTTGCCGGAATTTCTGTCTATGTTCCGGGCAATACGGTAAAGCTCAGGTTCAGATCCGACAATTCTATGAGTTATTACGGTTTTAAAGTTGCGTCTGTTGAAAACGCAGATAAAATGCCGACACAAGGTGACCCTGAATACGATTATGTTCTTGAGCTCTTCGGAACCAATACAGAAAATCCTGTTTACTCTATAAAAAAATACAAGGGTGCCGGCGGAGATATCGTTATACCCTCAGAGATAGACGGCAGGAAAGTCATCAGTATAGGTGGCGCAGCATTTACCGATTGCACCACAGACATAAATGTGACTGTATCCGACGGCATAAGCGACCTCACCGGCGGTGCTTTCGGCAACTGTTCTGCTCTGAAGAGCATATCTTTACCGAAAAGTATAACAACTATAAACAATAGCACCTTCCACTGCTGCAAAAATCTTACCGATGTAACTCTGTCCGATGAAGTGACACTCATCGGTTCGAATGCATTTGAAGGCTGTTCTTCGCTTACAGATATTACAATACCCGACAGCGTGACAGAGATATCCCATAACGCTTTCTATAGCTGCACTTCGCTTAAAACGGTTACTGTTCCTGAGAGTGTGAGCACTATCGGTGATTACGCTTTCGGATACTATAGTGATAAAGATGATGATACATCTGAAAATAAGATAATCGACGATTTCAAAATAAACTATACCAAGAACACAGCGGCGCATAAGTATGCCTTTGAGAACGGTTTTACCGATGAAACTTGTCTTGTTACCGAATTACAGGATGACGGCACTGTGAAAATAACCCAATATTGCGGCAACGATACATCACTTGTAATTCCTGCGGAAATTAACGGCAAAAAAGTCACCGCGATCGGTGCTAACGCATTCCGGTTCTGCCCATCGCTCACAAGCATAACCATACCTGACGGCGTAACGGAAATCGGATCTAACGCTTTTGACGGCTGCGCATCACTGACAGATGTAATAATGCCCGTGGGTCTGAAATCTATCTATAGTAAAGCTTTTTATAATTGTACTGTGCTTACAGGCGTTGATCTGCCTGACAGCTTAACATATATCGGCTACCAAGCCTTTGCGGGCTGTTCATCGCTTGAAAGCATCGTCATACCCGACAGCGTGACAGCGATAGACTTTCACGCTTTCCTTAACTGCACTTCGCTCAAAACGGTTACTGTTCCGGCAAGTGTAATATCTATAGGCGAATACGCTTTAGGATATTACGATGACGATAGCGAAAAGAAGAAAACAGACGGCTTCAAAATAAACTACATAAAGAACACAAAGGGACATCTGTACGCCTTTGAAAACGGCTTTACCGATGAAGCTTGTCTTCTTTACAATATACTTGATGACGGTACCGTACAAATATCCCAATATGTCGGCAATGATACGGTATATGTAATTCCTGAAGAAATTGACAGCAAAAAAGTCACAAGTATCAGATCTGAGGCATTCCGGAACTGCACATTGCTCACAAGCATAACAATACCTGACAGCGTGACTGATATCGGAGCTTATGCTTTTAGTGGCTGTACGTCACTGTCAGATATAACACTGTCCGATAGCCTGACAACCATCGAAATGAGCGCTTTCCGGAACTGCACATCGCTCACAAGCATAACAATACCGGACAGCGTGACTGTTATCGAAGGTTTTGTTTTTGAAGGCTGTTCGTCACTGTCAGATATAACACTGCCCGATAGCCTGACAAAGATCGGATATAGCGCGTTCCAAAGCTGTACGTCACTGACAGATATAGCACTGCCTGATAGCCTCAGATCTATAAGCTCATATGCATTTATGAACTGTACTTCTCTCAAAACGGTTACTGTTCCGGCAAGTGTAACATTTATAGATCTTTTCGCTTTCGGATATTATTTTAAGGATGATGACGAAAATTATAACAACAAAGGTAAAATTGATGATTTTACGATAAACTATACCAAGTACACAGCAGGACATAGGTATGCCGTTGAAAACGGCTTTACCGATGAAAGTTGTCTTGATTACATAGTGTACGCTGACGACACTGTAGGAATAACCAAATATGTCGGCAACGATACGGTATATGAAATTCCTGCGGAAATTGACGGCAAAAAAGTCACGGAAATCGGATATACTGCATTCAAGGACTGCACATTGCTCACAAGTGTAACCATACCCGATGGTGTAACAAGTATCTCGGGTTATGCATTCTATAACTGTACTTCACTCAAAACAATTACTGTTCCGGCGAGTGTAACAATTATAGGCAGTTACGCTTTCGGATATTTTAATGATTCAAATATAGAAACGAAAATCGACGATTTTAAAATAAACTATACGAAGAACACAGCAGCGCATAGGTATGCCTTTGAGAACGGTTTTACCGATGAAACCTGTCTTGTTGCCGAATTACAGAATGACGGCACTGTAAAAATAACCAAATATTACGGCTACGATACGGTATTTGAAATTCCTGCGGAAATTGACGGTAATACAGTCACAAGTATCGGATATAACGCATTCTGGGACTGCACATCGCTCACAAGTATAACCATACCTGACGGCGTAACGGAAATCGGATCTGACGCTTTTTACGACTGCGTATCACTGACAGATATAGTACTGCCCGACAGTCTGATAACTATCGGCATGGGGGCTTTCCGCAACTGCACTATGCTCACAAGTATAACCATACCTGACAGTGTCACAGTTATAGGCGAACGTGCATTTGCCAACTGTACTTTACTCAAATCGGTTACTATTCCCGCAGGTGTGACAGATATCGGCGAATACGCTTTCGGATATTATTACGATGAAAATTATAGTCATACGAAAATCGATGGCTTCAAAATAAACTACACAAAGAACACACAGGGACATTTATATGCCACACAAAACGGCTTCTCCTATGAAACCTGTCTTCTCACCGAGCCGTATGGTGACGGCACATCGTTAAGAATAACCAGATATGCCGGCAACGATACGGAATATGTAATTCCTGCGGAAATTGACGGAATGAAAATTACGGAAATCGGATATAATGCATTCCAGGACTGCACATCGCTCACAAGCGTAACCATACCCGACGGCGTAACAGTGATCAATTCCGGTGCGTTCTGGGGCTGTACGGCGCTGACGAATGTAGTACTGCCCGACAGTATCACTGATATATCCATAAATGCATTTCAGAACTGCACTTCGCTCAAATCGGTTACTATTCCCGCAAGTACGAGAAATATCAGCAATTTTGCTTTCGGATATTACTATGACGACGGCACAAATAAGAAAATCGACGGTTTCAAAATAAACTACACCAAGAACTCGTGGGGACATTTGTACGCAACCGAAAACGGCTTCTCTGACGAACCCTGCCTTATTGCCGAATTGAACGAAGACGGCACCACTTTGCACATAAGTAAATATGCCGGCAACGATACGACGCTTGTAATTCCTGCAGAAATTGACGGCAAAAAAGTTACAAGCATCAGAAACAGCGCGTTCGATGGAAACAAATCACTTACAAGTATAACCTTGCCCGACGGCATAACAAGCATAGGAGCTTTCGCTTTCGGAGCGTGCAGAGCACTGACAGACATTGTACTGCCGGACAGTTTAACAGATATAGAAATTTATGCATTCGACAGCTGCACCTCGCTCAGATCGGTTACTATTCCCGCGGGGGTGGAATATATCGGTCGCTATGCATTCCTGACCTGCACTTCACTCAAAGAGATTACCATTCCCGCAAGTGTGACAGATATCGGTGAATACGCTTTCGGATATTATTACGATGACAATTATAGTTATACGAAAATCGACGGTTTCAAAATAAACTATACAAAGGACACAGCGGGACATTATTACGCCTTTGAGTATGGTGCTACCGATGAGACCTGTCTTCTTACCGAACTTAAGGAAAACGGCACATTAAGAATAACCGGATATGCCGGCTATGATACGGAATATGTAATTCCTGCTGAAATTAACGGCAAAAAAGTTACAGAAATCGGAAGGGCGGCGTTTGTTGAATGCACATCGCTTACAAAAGTAACCATACCCGACGGCGTAACAAACATCGGAGTTGAAGCTTTCAACCTCTGCACATCACTTACAGATATAGTGTTACCCGACAGCGTCACAGATATAGGATTTAGTGCATTTGATAACTGCACCTCGCTCAAATCGGTTACTATTCCCGCAGGTGTGACAAATATCGGCGATTACGCTTTCGGATTTTATTATGACAAAAATGAATATGGAGCAAAGAGAGTCGACGGTTTCAAAATAAACTACACAAAGAACACATGGGGACATTGGTATGCAACCGAAAACGGCTTCTCTGATGAAACCTGTCTTATTACCTATGTTATTGAAGACTCCGACACATCGGCAATAGTCGGCACATTGGCAATAGATAAATACGCCGGTTATGATAAGACATATGTCATTCCTTCCGAAATTGGCGGTAAGAAGGTTACTCAAATCGGTAATTTTGCATTTGAAAACCGAACTTCACTGACAAGTGTAACAATACCCGACGGTGTGACGCTCATCGGATCAGACGCATTTGCAGGATGCACGGCACTCACAGATATAAATATACCTGACAGCGTTACAGTAATCGAAGGGTACGCATTCGATGGATGCTCGGCGCTTGCAGATATAAAAATACCCGACAGTGTTACAGCAATCGGCAGGGGCGCATTCAATAACACAGCAATACTTAATAATCAGGACTCAAATACAAAATATGTCGATAAATGGCTTGTATATTGCGACCCCGGTGCAACCTCCGCATCAATAAAAGCAGATACGGTGGGAATAGCGAATATAGCATTTTATGATTGTAAAATTCAAAATATAGTTATTCCCGATAAGATAAAGCATATAGGCAATAGCGCGTTTGAATCGTGTACATCACTCACAAGTGTAGTTATACCTGACAGCGTAATTACAATAGGCTGTTACGCTTTCGTATCCTGTGATTCATTAAAATCGGTTTCAATACCCGCAAGCGTTGCATCAATAGGAATTTATGCGTTTGGTTTTGGCGACTATAATGAAAAAAATGACGATTTTAAGATTGAATATGTAAAGCAAACCGAGGGTCACCGCTATGCTGCCGATGACGGATTTACCGATGAGATATGTTATTTAACAGAAGAGCTTGATAACGGTTCATTACGCGTGATCGGTTATGCGGGTAAAGCATCGTCAATTACGATACCTGCAGAAATAAACGGCAAGCCGGTCACAGAATTGGGCAATGAGGAATTCCGGTTCAATTTCAACTATCACAGCGCTCTCAAAAGCTTAACCGTACCGGACAGTGTTATAAAGATAAATTATAAAGCGTTTATAAGCAGCAAATTAACTACTGTAGTTTTACCCGAAAAGCTTACGGATATAGGTATCGGTGCATTTGCCGTTACTCCTGTAATAGGAAAACAGAAAACAGATATCAAGTATATAGGCAGCACTGTCATAAGCTGTGACACCGAAGCAGAAACACTTACGATCGGCGACAATGTTACAACAATAGCTTCAAATGCTTTTGTCAACGGCGACAACTACGACGGCGCTTCAAACTGCGGTGATCTTAAATCTTTGATTATATCCCGAAACGTTAAGTATATCGGCGAGCACGCATTCGGCTATTATTTAGACGAAGAAAACAACTACCGCAAAGTCGAGGATTTCACCATAAAGTGCTACTGCAATTCAGCGGCTGAGCAATACGCCAAGGACAACGGCATTGCGTACGAGCTGATAGCAAACGGTCATAACGTGGTAATTGACAATGCGGTTGAACCCACCTGCACAAAGACAGGTCTTACCGAGGGCAGTCACTGCTCAATATGCGGCGCAACACTTATAGCTCAGAAAACAATACCCGCTAAGGGTCATAATTACGTTGACACTGTTGTAAAGCCTACATACACGGCTCAGGGCTACACACTGCATAAGTGCTCGGCTTGCGGAGCAAGCTATAAGGATACTTATACAGCTAAGCTCACACTTGCAAAAATAAGCGGAGTTAAGCTCGGCGGCAGAGCGGCTGACGCACTGCACATAGGCTGGACTAAAAACGCTTCCGCCGACGGATACATTGTTGAAATGTACCGGAACGGCAATTGGGTAAGAGTAGCCAAGATAACAAGCAACAGTACTACAGCGTTCAGAAAATCGGAGCTCAGCGCTTCGACTGTCTATAAGTTCAGGGTTAAGGCGTACAAGATGGAAGGTGCGACGGCGGTTTACAGTGAGTACAGCACCGAGTTGGTTGCAAGAACAAATCCCTCGGCTATGACAGGTGTAACACTCGGCGGCAGAGCGGCTGATGCACTTCGTATCAACTGGAATAAGAATGCTTCTGCCGACGGTTACATAGTTGAAATGTACAAGGATGGCAAGTGGGTACGTGCCGCTAAAATAACAAGCAACAGTACTACTACTTTCAGAAAAGCAGGTCTTAGCGCTTCTACCGTTTATAAGTTCAGAGTACAAGCGTATAAAATGAGCGGCAGTACGGCACTTTACAGCGTTTACAGTGCCACTGTCACAGCAAGAACAAATCCGTATGTAATGACAGGCGTTAAAATCGGAGGTACGGCTAAGGATGCTCTGAGAGTAAACTGGGTCAAGAACGCTTCAGCTCAGGGATACATCGTTGAAATGTATCAGGGCGGAAAGTGGATTCGTGTTGCTAAGATCACAAGCAACGCCGCGACAACCTTCAGAAAAGCAGGTCTTGCCAAGAGTACAACATACAAGTTCAGAGTTTGCGCTTATTATATGAGCGGAAACACAGCTCTTTACGGCAATTACGGAAGTGTCAGCGGTAAGACTGCGGCAAGGTAAGTATCTACCTTATATAAGTTAATAAACAGACCGGGCAACGATTTTCACATCGTTGCCCGGTTTTGGTTTAATAATGATAAAGCGATGCATTAACAGTGTTTGCGAAAACAGAGAAAATCGGTGCAACGGGCGGGGCAAGCAAAGCAAGGATGCCCAAAGTTGAACGTCCAAAGTTTAAGCATGGACGCTTATAAGTGGTTGAACCCAGTCGGTGTACGGACGCACCGACCACAAACAACCACGATTGCACGGACGCGAAGACAACAAAGCGTTCATAAGCCAAAAGCTATAGTTCTTCGCCTGCACTTTCAACAAATTAGAATATCACACTTCCTTCTGATAGGAGCACATTTCACCCATTAGCACTAATTCTTGGCACCCTTGTGTAAAGGTGAGCTTCTGTCGCTGAGTTTAACTCAGCCAACTCTTGAGGGATTGTCAACGGAGGTAATAAAGCAAAAATATCAAAAAGCGGTCACAGCTCATCACCGTAACCGCTTTCTTATTGAATATTACTTTATGTAACCCCGCCGTTTTGCTATCCTGCGGATAGTTCAATCGTTTCCAAAGGCGGAATTTGAAGCGGCACATTGCCGCCCGCCGTTTTGCTATCCCGCGGATAGTTCAATCGTTTCCAAAGGCGGAATTTGAAGCGGCACATTGCCGCCCGCCGTTTTGCTATCCCGCGGATAGCCTCAAACAATTCCAAAGGCGGAATTTGTAACAGCACATTGCTGTTAGCTGTCGAGGGTTTTGTTGTCGTCGATCTTCTCACCTAAGAACTTTGGGAGCTCCATACCTGCCTGGTTGAACATTTCACCCATGGGAGGTACGGACTTCATAATACCGCTGATAAAATCGGCTGTGGCTGTCTTGCCGTTTTCGCCCTTTGAGCCGCCGTCCCATACGGTTACCTTGTCTATCTTGATGTTCTTGATAGCTTCTACCTGGATCTTCATCAGCTCTTCCATATTGTTTGCAAGGATAAGCTTGATTGCGCTGTCAGCGTCACCGCCTGCGGCATTAACAAGCTCTCTCATACCGTCTGCCTGCTTGATGAGTATCTCCTGAGCACCGCGTGCCTGAGCCTCCATCTTTGCATAAAGCGCATCAGCTTCACCCTTTGCGGTACGGCGTGCGACCTCAGCCTTAGCCTCGGCTTCAATTTCAGCCTGCTCCTTGGCGATCTTAGCCTTAACGATAACGTCCGCCTGTTGCGTTGCTGTTTCAAGTGCGGCACGGGTCTGCTCTGCCTGCTGTTGTGCAATGTAAGCTTCTTCCTTTGCCTTTGCCGCCTGTACAGCTTCTGCCGCTGTGGCAATACGCATCGATTCGGCTTCCTTCTCACGTCTTAATGCTTCTGACTGAGCAACCTCGATCTTGGACTCGTTCTCACCCTTGATAGCAAGAGCGTTTGCGGCAGCGACCTGAATACGCTGATCGCGCTGTGCGTTAGCCTGACCGATCTCACCGTCACGATCCTTTTCGGCGACGGACTTCTTAGCGTCGTTGATAGCCTTTGCGGCAGCTTCCTTACCGAGCGCCTCAATATATCCCGACTCATCGTTGATATCGGTCACGTTAACGTTGATAAGACGTAAGCCTATCTTCTTAAGCTCTATTTCAACGTTGTTCGATACCGCAACAAGGAACTTATCACGGTCGTTGTTGATCTCCTCAATCTCCATAGTAGCCACTACAAGACGTAACTGGCCGAAGATGATATCCTTTGCGAGCTCCTGTATCTCGTTCATCTTAAGTCCGAGCAGACGCTCTGCGGCATTCTGCATTATGCCGGGCTCGGTAGAAATACCTACCGTAAATCTTGACGGAACATCAACACGGATATTCTGCTTTGAAAGCGCATTCTTAAGATCTACGTTTATCGATATAGGTGTCAGGTCCATAAACTGGTACGACTGGATGATAGGCATAATAAATGCCGCACCGCCGTGTACGCACTTTGCGCTTCTTGCCTGACCGTTCTTGTCGCTACCGACTTTACCGTAGATAACAAGTATCTTGTCCGACGGACACTTGCGGTATCTTGATAAGATACCCATCAGTAATGCGAATACGATGATCACCGCCACGCATATTGCGATTAAAATTTCGGGTTGCATGAATATTTCCTCCTGTTACTTAGAAAAATTTGCTTATGTATCTCTTTCAACCGCTACGACATCGCCGCGCACGTCTATAATGCGCACCTGCGCTCCCGTAGGGATTGCTTCATCACTGTCGGTGACTGCGGAAAGTTCGATAAAACGTTCTCCCGCCGCTACCGTCACCTTTCCCTCGCCGCTTTCGTTTGCGGGAACGGGAATATATACTCTGCCCTTTTCGCCGAGCAGTCTGCGGATATCAAGACTTCCGTCCTGCGTCAGCTTCTTTGTAAGCTGAAGCACCTTTGCGACACCGAGCATTGCCAGGAAGCCGAGCACAAGAGCGATAACTATCGCAATTGCAACGTTAAGTCCAAGCGAGGTGCATATAACACCCGTCCAACCGAACACACAGAGAAATGTCATAATTCCCTGCAAAGTGAAAAGCTGCATTGTTCCGAAGTCGGACGGATTAGAGCCGTCACCTATTGCGGTATGATCACAGCCCTCAATCGCATGAGCACCCGAAATATCGGGAACATCTGACGGAATGTCGGAAACATCGGGAACATCAAGTCCGTCAATTCCGCTCGTGTCGCTGAACTCGACACCCTCGCCGCCGTGACCCAGTCCTATCATAAGAAGTATGGTCTGTATCACTATTATAAGTGTTGCGGGAATAGCTATACAATAGAAAATCTGCATTGTAAGTCCCAGCGAACTCCACCATTCAAACATATCCTTCACCCTTTCTGTTCGTTTTTCAGCCGATATATGAACGTGCCGTAAATCTAATATACTGTTGGTATTCTTATAACTATTTTATACATTCGTATTTGCATTTGCTGTCCGTACCCATTTTATACGACGGTTCTGCTTTATCAGTCGATATCGCTTTTGTCGGCTTATTATCGATTATTGCGGATTTTGCCGAAAGCCCGATACTATCTGTATATTTCAGCCTCACATCAACACTCGGTATATCACGTATTATAATATCCGAGGGTCAGCAGGACGAGGAAATTCTTATCAGCAAGCACCCATTCATCATTCGTATAGCGGAAATCTATAGTCAGCTCAAACTTATCCGACTTGAACTCGCTGTCACCGATAAGCGAATCTATGTAATCCATCTGCGCATTGAAATCGTTTTTCAGCTCGGAATTGATTTTGGAGTCGGTCTTCTTATTGAATTTCTCCATATCGATCGAAGTGAACGTACCTGTTACACTGCCGGTTCTTGCGTCCTTGTCGGTCTTTTCGGTGAGATCGTCATAGGTGACGTAATTCTCAAAAATCGCCGCCACAGTATCGGAGTAGCGTGAAAGCCACTTATCCTCATATGCTGTTTCGGTATCCGTAAAGTAAAGCTCCATACTCCTCTTGGAGAAACTGCGGCAATACGCAGCGAGGTCATCATACTGTCCCTCTTTCGCAAGGGTCATTATTTCTTCTATTGTTTCTTTAGGAGACAGGTGCTTTGTTTCGGTTGTAGTATCACCTCTGTGACAGCCCGCGAATGCCAGCATAAGTACCGCGGTACATACCAAAATTAAGGCTCTTACGGCGTGTCTTTTAATTTTTATATATGAAATGTTCAATTCGATTAGTCCTTTCTGCGCATAGCAGATTTTGTTACGTAAATTTAATTTACCTTAATTATAGCACATTTGAACGAAATGTCAATATCAAACCTTGCGTTTGCTCAAAATAAGCACTTTGCACAATTCAGAGATATTTTCTTTGTGCATATCGCAGAAAACCGCCTGAAAACAGAATTAGACATCTATTTTTTCGGTAAACGCACTTGATTTTTTTACGGCTATCTGCTAAACTATCAATATAAAAAGGTAAATTACATTTACCGAAGCTCTATAAAGGTAATTATCCGTAACCGTTACAAACCACGAGAGGAGTGAGCATATGAATTCGGAAGAACTCGGGAAGCGAATTAAAGAAGCGCGCCTTGCAAAGAAAATGACCCAGTCGGAGCTTGTAGGCTCATTTATAACAAGAAATATGCTCAGCCGCATTGAAAGCGGTAACGCTTGTCCGTCGGTAAAAACGCTCGAATATTTGGCTCAGCGCCTTGATCTGCCGGCAGGAAGCCTGATTTCGGACGAAACACCCGATGCTATCGACACGGAAAGATCCGACAGAAACGCACAGCAGCTTATAAGCGCAAAACAGCTGTACATAGAATGCGATTATCCTGCCTGTGTAAGCGAGGCGGAAAAGCTCATCGGAACTGAATTTGAGGACGAGGGGCAGGCAATTCTTGCGCGTTGCTGTATTGCCTTATCCGAAAAAGCGATGAACGGCGGTGACAAGACATCGGCTATAAAATATGCAAAGCAGGCGCTTGAGCTTGCCGACAAGGGTATTTACAAGAGCCGCGAGATAAGCGTTGACGCTACACTTAAGCTTTCGGAGATCGCAGGAGGAAAATAATATGGATATCATTATAGAGCTGTTATGCGATATACTTTTCGACGCGGGAATGGCGGCAAGCACAAGCCACAGACTGCCGAAACCGCTCAGAATAATCTGCTGTGTGCTGACATCACTTGTTTTCATAGTGCTAATAGTGATACTGGCTGTAGTTGCTGTAAACTGTTTGCGGGATACACCTGTTATAAGCATACTGCTCGGCGCTCTTGATATAATAATGATATTTTTACTGTTGAGTATGATCTCAAGAGCATTTGGAGCAAGAAAACGCAAAAAGTGATTGACAAAGCGACGATTTTAGTGTATAATATTTACGTTGCGATATCGGAAGATGTCGCAAGCTATATGCAGACGTATCGAAGTGGTCATAACGAGGCTGACTCGAAATCTCCTTCGGCTGACGGAAGCCCATCTTCCGAAAAGCCTTTAACCG
>DJPL01000009.1 GCA_002437415.1 Ruminococcaceae bacterium UBA6413
ATGAACGGCATAAAGGGGTGTAACAGCTTCAAGATGCCCTGCATAACGTAAACGAGTACATTCTGAGCGGCACGGGCTGTTTCTCCGCCTGCGGCGATACGCGGCTTTGTAAGCTCGATATACCAGTCGCAGTAAATGTCCCAGATAAAGTCAAACAGGTTCTGTACCGCAACACCAAGCTCATAGCTGTCAAGATTTGCGGTAACGTTCTTTATAAGGTCATTGTACAGTGATAATATCCACTTGTCCTCGATAGGTAACTGCTCGGGGAGAACCGCGCCCTCCATATCCTCGGGAAGATTCATAAGGATATATCTTGACGCGTTCCACAGCTTGTTTGCGAAGTTACGCGAATTTGTGACCTTTGTTTCTGTCCAGCGCATATCGTTACCGGGAGCGTTACCTGTAACAAGTGTAAGACGCAGTGCGTCCGCACCGTACTTGTCGATTACTTCAAGCGGGTCAACGCCGTTGCCGAGCGACTTACTCATCTTTCTGCCCTGCTCGTCACGGACAAGACCGTGTATAAGTACATCCTTAAAAGGCTTCTGACCTGTATGCTCAAGTCCGCTGAATATCATTCTCGCAACCCAGAACGGGATAATATCATAGCCTGTAACAAGCGTATTTGTGGGGTAGAAATACTCAAGGTCAGCCGTCTTGTCGGGCCAGCCGAGTGTTGAGAACGGCCATAATGCCGATGAGAACCATGTATCGAGAGTGTCCTCGTCCTGCTTCATCGGCGCGCCGCACTTCGGGCAGGTGTCTATGCCGTCAAGAGTTATCTCTGTATGTCCGCACTCCTTGTTCTGGCAGTAGTAAGCGGGTATTCTGTGTCCCCACCACAGCTGACGCGAAATGCACCAATCACGGATATTCTCCATCCAGTAAAGATAACCGTTTTCAAATCTCTGAGGAATGTATCTCAGCTCGCCGCTCTTTACTACATCTATAGCAGGCTGTGCAAGCTGTTTCATAGCTACAAACCACTGATAGCTGGCTCTCGGCTCAACAGTCGTGCCGCAACGCTGACAGCAGCCTACATTGTGCTTGTGAGGCTCGACCTTTACAAGTAAGCCCTGCGCTTCAAGATCGGCTACCATAGCCTTTCTTGCTTCGTATCTGTCCATACCTGCGTACTTGCCGCCGATGCCGTCCATAATAGTAGCATCGTCATTCATCATATGGATTATAGGTAAGTTGTGGCGCTTGCCTACTTCAAAGTCGTTAGGGTCGTGTGCGGGTGTGATCTTAACTACACCTGTACCGAATTCCATATCAACATATTCATCGGCAATAACAGGGATTTCTCTGTCGGTAAGCGGGAGCTTTACCATCTTGCCTACTATGCTCTTATATCTTTCATCATCGGGGTGAACGGCTATAGCACTGTCGCCGAGCAGTGTTTCGGGACGTGTTGTAGCTATCTCGACACTGCCGCTTCCATCGGCAAGAGGATAGTTTATATGCCAGAAGAAGCCGTCCTGCTCTTCATATTCACACTCGATATCCGAGATAGATGTCTTACAGTTCGGACACCAGTTGATAATTCTTTCGCCATGGTAGATAAGTCCCTTGTTGTAAAGGTCGATAAATACCTTCTGTACAGCCTTTGAACAACCCTCGTCAAGGGTGAAACGCTCTCTGTCCCAGTCGCATGATGAACCGAGCTTCTTCAACTGCTGAACGATACGTCCGCCGTATACTCTCTTCCATTCCCACGCACGCTCAAGGAAGCCTTCTCTTCCCACATCGTCCTTGGTAAGACCCTCTTCCTTCATCGCATTAACGATCTTCGCCTCTGTAGCGATAGAAGCGTGGTCAGTACCGGGAAGCCACAGTGCGCAGTATCCCTGCATTCTCTTGTAACGGATAAGTATATCCTGTAATGTGTTGTCAAGAGCGTGACCCATATGGAGCTGTCCCGTTATGTTCGGAGGGGGGATAACAATGGTATATGGCTTCTTCTTGGGGTCTATTTCTGCGTGGAAGTACTTTTTTTCTTCCCATTCGTGATAGAGCCTATCCTCAAAATCCTTAGGAGAATAGGTCTTTGCGAGTTCTTTCTTCATTTTATTTATATCCTTTCTTTGATTACTGTGAGTTACTTAATTTGCAGATATAATCAGACAACTCAGTGCCTTGTCCTGTTAATTCGATTAACTCTGCATGGCAATTCTTTTCTAAAAGAGCTTGTTGCACCTGTAGGCATAAAGCTCTATTCGGACTATTTTTAGTTGCAAACCCTAAAGGCGTGCTGACCACAATATAAACATCAGTCGGCTTTTTTATTTTGTTTATCGCAGCCATTATACCTGTTAAAATACAAACATTAGCACTATTGGTGGTGACTTGATTATTTAACACGCTAACCTTGTCGTTGTATTTCAAAACCGCTGTATAACAGCCTTCTTTGCTTGCTATTACACATGAGCCTATAGCAAGTATAAACAGTTTATTTTTGGTGTTACTTATGAAGTTGCTGAAGCCGTAACGAATATTATCTGTGTATTCATATTTGGGCAATAGAGCTTTACTCATAAATATTAACCTTTCTACGCCTCGACCCTTGCAAACAGCTGTTCATCGGGGTCTACAAGCACCGTGTAATTATTTGTGAATATGACCATACCGGGCTTTGAGCCGTTTGGCTTCTTTACAAATCTTATCCGCGTATAGTCGACAGGCACTTTTGTGCTGTTCTGTGCCTTTGAGCAGTACGCCGCGAGGCTTGCCGCCTGTAAGATCGCATTGTCCGATATTTCGCCGTTCTTCGCCTTTATTATGACGTGCGAGCCTGCTATGTTCTTCGTGTGAAGCCACATATCATCGGGTTCGGCGGTTTTTACGGTCAGCTTGTCGTTTTGTATGTTGTTCCTGCCGATATACACGTCATAGCCGTCGTCGGTCACAAAGTGCATAGGCGGTTTGGGTTTTACCTGTGTTTTCTTATTGACGGTATTCGCATGGATATAGCCGTTTGCCGCCAGTTCCTGCTTTATCTCGCTTATCTCCGCGTTAGAAGTTGCACGGGACGCGGCATCGAATACGCTGTCAATATATATAAGCTCGTTTTCGCCGTCGGCTATCAGCTTTGTAAGCATTTTTTCGGCTTTTTCGAGCTTCTTGTACTCCGCATAATATTTCTGGGCGTTCTGTGACGGGGTAAGCCTTACGTCAAGCGGAACAGTGACGGTTTCGCCCGTTGTATAATCCTCGGCTGTAAGCTCCGTCATACCCTTTTCCATACGGTATATATTCGCGCTTACGACATCGCCGCGGACTCGGAATACCTCCCTTTCTCCGCACTGTGCAAGCTCGCCCTTTTGAAGCTCAAGCTTTCTTGCTATTCGCTCATAGGTATTCATCAGCATTTTCAGCAGATCCTTTGAGCGTTGCTTCATACGCTCGTTTTCAGCTTTACTGCCATAGAATATATCAAGCAGTGCATTCGCGCCGTCCGCGTGTGACACAAGCATCTGTGTACCGTATTGCTCTATCGGCATAAAGCAGAAATCCTTGTATGCACCGCTGAGGTCGCGCAGTATTGTAAATCCGTCCTTGCGGTCGACATATTCTCTTGCACGTTTTATAAAGAACAGCAGACGGTCGAAATTATCGTCCGTCATATCGTCAACCGAAAAGTCCGTATCACGGCATGAATAGTACGCACACTCCCTTGTGAATACGGGAGAAACGCCCTCAAGACAAGCAGTCATATGCTTTGAAAGCCGCTTTCCCTCGCCCTGCTTTACAGCGTTTATAAGCTCGCCGTCCGAACAGGTAAGGAAGTTTACGCGTGACATATCCCTCGGCGGCGTTTCGTATACGATATTCGGCAGTATGCGCCTTACCGATGAAACATCGTCTGTTATGCGCTTTATGCTGTCGATCACACGGTACACGCCGTCCTTTTTCGTCATCAGTATTATATTGCTGTGCCTGCCCATTATCTCTGCGGTAAGGCGGTTCACCACCATATCGCCTATTTCGTTCATGCACTCAAAATCAAAGTTTATTATTCGCTCAAGTCCGTCCTGCGTTATATCAAGCAGCTTTCCGCCGCTGAGGTGCTTTCTCAGAAGCATACAGAACATAGGCGGCGCAGACGGATTTTCCGCTGTACGCTCCGTCATACCCACCCGCGCGGACATCGAATTTGAGCTTATCAGTATCTTATTGTGCTTTCCCGCACTGCGTATCGAAATTATTATCTCCTCGCGGGAGGGCTGATAGACCTTGTCTATCCTTCCGCCGACAAGTCCCGCCGACAGCATTTCGGATACCACGCAGTGAAGAAAAGTGCCGTCAAGTGACATCGGCAGTCCTTTCCGTCACACTTAAACTATATATGAGCAGGGATCTTTACTGCTCTGTGCGACAAATATCTGTGTATTATGGAATTTGCGGCTCAAAATACCGCAAAGGTGATTGCAAAGTATATTTTCCGTGTAGAAGTGTCCTGCGTCTATAAGGCAGAAATCCCTGTTCACAGCGTCAATCCACACGTTATGCTTTATATCCCCCGTTATAAGTGCGTCACAGCCTGCGTCTATCGCAAGCGGTAACGTGCTTCCGCCCGAGCCCGAGCAGACAGCTACCCGCTTTATCGGTCTTTCCGTTTCTGTATAGCGTACCACCTTGCAGTCAAATACCTTTTTACAGTATTCCGCAAGCGCCTTTGAATGTGTCGCTATCGGCAGATCGCAGATCCTGCCGTAGCCTGTGCCATCGGGCATAACAGGCTCAAGTATCTTGTCCGAGCGTTCAAATTCAAGCAGATCGAGCATAAGGTCTGTAACACCGTCCTTTGCCATATCGGCATTGGTGTGCATACATATAGCATTCAGCTTGTTTCTTACAAGCTCGTAAACAGGCGTGCCCTCTGTTACGCTTTTCAGCGGATCGAAAATTACCGGGTGGTGTGAAATGATAAGGTTTGCCTTATTGGCAACAGCCTCTTTTATCACATCGACAGTTATGTCAAGGCAAAGGCAGATACCTTTGACGTTAGCGTTCATATCTCCGACAAGAAATCCACTGTTATCAAACTTGTCCTGCACCTTAAACGGCGCATATTCATTAAGGAATTCATAGATAGCACTTACTTTCATAGCCTTCCCCCCGATTTATAATGTTCCTGTTATTTTTTCTATTTCTTCTGCAGCACTACGCAGTCTTTCGCTTTTTGATATGTCGGCTGCGGCGCAGTTTTCGCCCGCGCGTCTGAGCTTCTCGCATATTGCAGAAAGATACTCCTTATCGGTCACCTTTCCCGCATAGGCAAAAGCGTCCGTGATATCACGCTTTTCACCGCCGAAGTAAACCGACATTATGACGTAATTCCTGTCATTTTCTCTTGCGGTAAGCTCTTTTTCTATATAAAAGCCGTTTTTATAAAGCTCTCTTCTGAGCACCTCCGCCTTTGTCATCGGCTGGAGGATAAAATGCGTGTTTCCACTTAAAAAGCGACAGCCTGATATTATCCTCGCTATAAGCTCTCCGCCCATACCTGCGATAATAACATCGTCCGCATAATCTATTTTATCAAGTCCGTCGGATAGCACAAGGCGCACCGCATCTTCTTTTCCTATGTAGTGCATTATCGTCTGCCTTGCGAAAAGCAGAGGTCCTTCGTTTATATCCGCCGCCGTAAGTTTTCTTTCACCGTCAAGATAAAGCCTGCAAGGTAGCAGGGCATGATCCGTACCGACATCGCATATTTCTCCGCCTTTACGCACCATTCCTGCCGCCGCCGCAAGCCTCGGCGAGAGCGTCAGCTCCTGCATCAGTTGCCGACTGCCTCGTTGAGCTTCTTAACCAGTTCATCTGCGTCAACGCCGTGTACGTCGCAAGCCTGCGCTACGCTTTCGCCTCTTGATGCGGGGCAACCTAAGCAGTGCATACCCATTTCGAGGAAGTAAGGTGCTGTGACCTCTCCGTGTGCGTCTAAGATATCGCCGATTATAGAATCCTTAGTGATGATCATAATTTTTACATTCCTTCCGATAGAAATTTCAGTATATAAATATACATTATTTATTATACACCAATCCGAGCGGAATTACAATAGCGGAAATGAGAATTTCCGACAAGCAAAACGGCAGATACACTTTCGCATACCTGCCGTTCAAAATTCAATTATACTCCGCTACCGTCAATACCCGCCGTTTCACTACGTTAAGCAAAACAACATCATTGCCAAAGGCGGAATTACCGGTGGCGTTGCCACCCCGCCGTTTCGCTATCCTGCGGATAGCTCAAACAATTCCAAAGGCGGAATTACCGGTGGCGTAGCCACCTTAGACGGTGGGCTTCTGGCGTACCTTTATGTGTACTTCACGGAGCTGCTGTTCCGTAACCTCTGTGGGTGCGCCGAGCAGAAGATCCTGAGCGTTAGAGTTCATCGGGAACGCGATAACCTCTCTTATGCTCTCATCGCCTGTCAGGAGCATTATCATACGGTCAACACCGGGCGCCATACCTGCATGGGGCGGAGCACCGTACCGGAACGCATTGTAGAGCGCGCCGAACTTCTCGGCAACGTCCTGCTCTGTATATCCTGCTATCTCGAATGCCTTTATCATTATCTCAAGGTCGTGATTTCTTACAGCGCCGCTCGAAAGCTCAACGCCGTTGCATACGATATCATACTGATATGCGAGTATGTCAAGCGGATTTTTTGTCTTAAGTGCCTCAAGACCGCCCTGCGGCATTGAGAAGGGGTTGTGTGTGAATATAGTCTTGCCTGTTTCCTCGTCCTCTTCGTACATGGGGAAGTCAACGATAAAGCACATCTCATATCTGTCATAGTCGATCATATTCATGCGCTTTGCAACTTCTGTACGGATCTGGCCCGCAAACTTAGGTGCCATCTTCTTGTTATCTGCAATGAAGTAAAGGACATCGCCCACTTCAAGAGCGCATCTGTTCTTCAGCTCTTCTCTCTGCTCATCGTTTAAGAACTTGTCGATAGGTCCAAGATACTTGAAGCTCTCGTCTACCTTTACATAGCCGAGACCCTTCATACCGATCTCCTTAGCGAATGCTTCCATCTTCTCAAAGAAGCCCTTTGACTGACTTGCCATACCGGGAACTCTGATACCTCTTACACACTTGTTAGCAAAAGGCTTGAAGTCGCTGTCAACGAACAAGTCTGACAGCTCTGTTATGATAAGCGGGTTACGCAGGTCGGGCTTATCTGTACCGTACTTCAGCATCGACTCGGCGTAAGGGATACGCTTGAAGGGTGCGGGAGATACGGGCTTACCGCCGAACTTCTCAAATACTGCGGATAAAACCTCCTCAGCGTTTGCGAATACGTCTTCCTGTGTTGCAAATGCCATCTCAAAGTCGAGCTGATAGAACTCACCGGGTGAACGGTCTGCTCTTGCGTCCTCATCACGGAAGCAGGGAGCAATCTGGAAATACTTATCAAAGCCCGATACCATAAGTAACTGCTTGAATATCTGCGGTGCCTGGGGCAGAGCGTAGAACTTTCCGTGGTGCTTACGGCTGGGGATAAGATAATCTCTTGCACCCTCTGGCGAGCTTGTAGAAAGGATAGGGGTCTGTATTTCAAGGAAGCCCATCTCTGTCATCTTACTGCGTAAGAATGAGATAACCTGTGAACGCAGTACAATGTTGTTGTGCATCTTCTTGTTACGCAGGTCAAGATAACGATACTTTAAGCGTATATCTTCCTTTGTTTCTGTAGAAGTGGGAACTTCAAACGGGAGCTGGTCAACAGTTACCTTACCGAGCACTTCAAGGCTCTCCGCAACTATCTCGATAGTACCTGTAGCGATCTTGTCGTTATAAGTACCCTCTGCTCTCTTTATTACCGTACCGCCTATCGTAACGGCACACTCCTTGTTTACGCCCTCAAGAAGACCCTCGTTCTTCTGGAATGTGATCTGTACATAACCGTAATGGTCGCGCAGATCTATAAACTTGATTCCTCCGTGGTCACGGATGTTCTCTACCCAGCCTGCAACACGGACGGTCTTGCCGATGTCGTTTTCACTCAGCATTTCGCAGGTGTGCGTGCGGTACTTGTTCTCTAAAAACATTTCTTTCTTGCCTTTCTTTCTTTATAATCAGCCCTTGAGCTTTTCTTCAAGCATTGCCTTTATACTTGCGGGTGATGCCGCACCCTTGAGCGCCTTGTTGCACTGTCCCATAAGGAAGCCGAATACCTTTGTTTCGCCGCTTCTGTACTGCTCTACAGCCTTGGGGTTAGCCTCCATTATGCCGTTTATCGTCTTTTCAAGCAGTTCGTTGTCTTCCTTTATCCATAACTGCTGTTCCTCGGCGATAGTTTCGGGCTTCTTGCCCGATTCGATCATTTCACGCAGGATAATTTTTCTGTTATCCTTTGATATCTTGCCTGTTTCCGCAAGCTCTATAAGCTTTGCGAGATCTTCCGCCGTGAACTTCATATTATCAAGGTCAAGCTCTCCGAGGTTTATTCTTCTCATAAGCTCAACCACTATGAACGTGCCGATAGGCTTGGGGTTATTATATGCCTTTACCGCATTTTCAAACAGGTCGCTGACACGCTTTGAATCTGTCAGCACCTTAGCGTCTGCCGCCGATATGCCGTATTCGCCGGTATAGCGTGCTACTCTCTGCTCGGGCATTTCGGGAATGTCCGCCTTGATAGCCGCAAGCTCTTCTTCCGTGAAGATTATCGGCGGTATATCGGGATCGGGGAAATAACGGTAGTCGTGAGCGTCCTCCTTTGAACGAAGCGAGCTTGTTTCGCCTGTAGCGTCATTGAAGTGGAGCGTTTCCTGTACTACTCTTTCACCGTTCTCGATAAGCTCTGTCTGGCGGTATATTTCATATTCGATGGCTCTCTGTATAGCCTTTGTGGAGTTCAGGTTCTTGACCTCGGTTCTTGTTCCGAGCCTGTCTGAATCCTTTTCGGCAAGCGAAATATTAACGTCACATCTCATTGAGCCCTGTTCAAGCTTACCGTCGCATACGCCTGCGTACTGGAGCATAAGTCTTATCTTTTCAAAGAACGCTATGACCTCGGCGGCTGAATGGAAATCAGGCTCGGTCACTATCTCTATAAGCGGGATACCGCAACGGTTGTAGTCCGCAAGGCTGACACGCTCGATATCGTCGTGTACGAGCTTACCTGCGTCCTCTTCAAGGTGTATACGGTTTATTCTCATCGTCTTCTGCTCGCCGTCAACCGTCACGTCAACGTGACCGCCGAGGCACACGGGACGGGGCATCTGCGATATCTGATACGCCTTGGGCAGGTCGGGATAGAAGTAGTTTTTTCTGTCCCACTTTGTAAAGCGCGATATCTCGCAGTTCATGATGTAGCCTGCTTTTATAATGTACTCAACAGCCTTTGCGTTAAGCACGGGGAGCGTTCCGGGAAGACCGGAGCAGACAGGACAGCATCTTGAGTTAGGCTCACCGCCGAACTCAGCCGAGCAGGTGCAGAATACCTTTGAGTTTGTCAGAAGCTCTGCGTGTATTTCAAGTCCTATGGTAGGATATAATTTCATGTGTTGTTACCGTCCCTTCTCAAACCTTGCTGTAACGTCTGTCAAACGTCTTTTCAAAAGCGTCTGCCGTCTGTATCAGCGTAGCCTCGTCCCACTTTCTGCCGACAAGCGACATACCTATCGGCATACCGTCTGCGTTATATCCGCAGGGTACCGATATTGCGGGGAGCGATGCGATGTTTACGGTTACGGTGCATATATCCGCAAGATACATCTTAACGGGATCGGTTTCCTGCTCGCCTATCTTATATGCCACTGTGGGAGCTGTAGGTGTCAGTATAACGTCCGCATTCTCGAATATCTCGTTATATTCCTTTATGATCTGCTGCTTTAATGCAAGCGCCTTTAAATAGTATGCGTCATAGTAACCGCTTGAAAGGGCGTAGTTACCGAGAAGTATACGGCGCTTTACCTCATCGCCGAAGCCTCTTGTTCGGCTGTCGCGGATCATCTCGTCAAAGGTTCTTCCCTCGCCTCTAAGACCGTACTTGATACCGTCAAATCTTGAAAGGTTTGATGCCGCCTCGGCACTTGCCACAAGGTAGTAAGCCGATACTGCATACTTAAGGCTCTTCATTGAGCAGTCAACCAGTGTTGCACCCATTTCTTCATATTTCTTTGCCGCCGCAAGGACTGCGTTCTTTACTTCATCGTCTGTACTGTCGGCGAAAAATTCCTTCGGAAGAGCTATCTTCATGCCCTTTATATCCTTGCCGACCTTTGCGTTGAAGTCCTCGGCGGGCTTGCTTGCACTTGTTGCGTCACGGCTGTCCTTACCGCAGATAACATTAAGTATCGTGCCGCAGTCAACCGCATTGTTTGCGATAGGTCCTATCTGGTCAAGCGAGCTTGCGAAAGCTACCAGACCGTAACGTGATACTCTGCCGTATGTCGGCTTAAGACCTGTAACACCGCAGAATGAAGCGGGCTGTCTTATAGATCCGCCTGTGTCGCTTCCGAGTGCCGCAGGCGCTATTCCTGCCGATACGACAGCCGCAGAACCGCCGCTCGAACCGCCGGGAACACGGGTCAGATCAAAGGGGTTTCTTGTCTTTGCGAATGCGCTTGTCTGTGTAGAGCCGCCCATTGCAAATTCATCCATGCTTGTCTTGCCGAGAAGAACATAATTCTCAGCCTTCAGCTTTTCTATTACGTTCGCATCGTAAGGCGGAACAAAGTTTTCAAGCATCTTTGACGCGCAGGTCGTTCTTATTCCGTCCGTGCAGATATTATCCTTTATGGCAAGCGGTATACCCGTGAGCGCCTTTGCCTCGCCCTTGTCTATGATTTCCTGTGCCTTTTCGGCATTTTTCAGCGCCTCGTCGTCGGTCACTGTGATATAGCCGAGCACCTCGGGGTTTTTAGCCTTTATACTGTCTGAATATTCCTTGCAAAGCTCTGCGGCGCTTATCTGCTTTGTGTCGAGCATTTCACGCAGAGAACTCAGTGTCTGTTTTTTAAGCTCCATTATTCTCTTATCCTTTCTGCTCGTTATCAGTCAACCATCTTCGGAACCACATAGCAGTTTCCGCTGGGCTGTGTGTTGCTGAGCAGCTTCTCTGTCGGGAATGAAGGCTTTGCAACGTCTTTTCTTACCTCGTCATAGCTTATGCTGTTATTATCCTTTGTATCATCGTAAACTACGTCAAATTCCTTTACGGTGTCCATAAGCTCGATTATCGCGCTCATTTCGCCCATTACTTTCTCTTTGCCCTCATCGGTATAATTGAGCTTGCTCAGATTACACAGATGGTCAATGGTCTTTATATCCATTATGCCGTCATTCCTTTCCTTCGGGGCTTTTTCCGCCGATTAGGGCAGAACCTACTGACCCATTATAGTTATACTTTAACTATTATACAACATTGCGAGCCTATTTGCAAGCGTTAGAGGGCAAAAAACTGTGTTTAAGTGAGATTTGAAAGTGTTAAGGAGGATTTTGATATACAATTTTATTTAATATATTGCACGACTATGACCGTCTTAGTCATGATTAGATGTCAGTGTACTTACTGCGTTTTAAAAACCTCCGTCAACGCAACATTCAAAAACAGGCAACATCGGGAAAGGCGAATTTACAGTGCCTTTCAGGCACACAAGAACTCCCCCGACTTATCATCGGGGGAGTTCCTGCTTATTGATCGAGGGGATGTATATAAAACTTTCGTTGTACTTAGTCGGAGCGGTATCGCGCCTGCGGTAACTGCGCCCCTATAATAACCGCCGTGGCGGTAATCAAGGCACTCGCCTTATCGTCTTCGGAATTCCTTTTCCTCTGACTATGGTTAAATTATAACGCCCATTTGTTAAATGAATAATAACTGAGGGTGAAAGGTTTATGAAAACGAGAAATTTCCCGACTTTTTTCGTTTTCCCTATTGACAAATCGCTCGTATCAGTATATACTGTATATATAACACATAAACAGTCCGATCACCTGTTATGTGACGTAAGCTTACAAAACCAAAAAAGGAGGAAGCATGAAAATTCTTCTTAATTCCGATATTCCGATATACAAGCAGATATCAGCCGATTTCAAGGAGCGTATCATGAACGGCTCTATTCCTGCCGGGGAATATCTCCCCTCGATAAGAGGGCTTGCAAAAGAACTTAAAATCAGCGTAATAACCACAATGAAAGCCTATGAGGAGCTTTGCTCGGAGGGGCTTGTCAGTGCTGTTCAGGGTAAGGGCTATATAGTCAACGCCCAGGACACAGGTATGATAAAGGAACAGTATATGCGGCTTCTCGAACAGCATTTGCAGGACGCGCTCGACTGCGCAAGACTTGCGGGGTTGTCCGTTGACGAGGTATGCGAGGTACTGAAAACACTCGGCAGTATCGACTGATTTATTTAAAAGGAGATAGTATGGAAGAGGTAATCAGGGTAAGTGAACTTACCAGAAAATATAAAGATTTTTCGCTCGGTCCTGTTGACCTTGCGTTTCCGAAAGGCTTTGCCACAGCGCTTATCGGCGCAAACGGCGCGGGAAAAACAACACTTATGGATATAATATGCGGTATCACCGCAAAAACAGACGGCACAGTGACATATTTCGGAGAAACCGACAACCCCGACAAGGGCAACATCAAAGAGCGTATCGGCTACTGTGCGTCGCAGGCAATGTTCCCTGCAAGCTGGAAGGTAAAGGACATTGTGCTTTCGATGAGCCTTGCCTTTGATAATTTCGATAAGGACAGATTTTATGCGCTTTTAAGCGAGCTTGGCGTTACCGATGAAAAGGACAGTAAAAAGACCTTATCGAGTATGTCGGACGGTATGAAGATGAGGGTTTTCTTAGCGTCCGCTTTCGCAAGAGATACCGATTTACTGGTACTCGATGAACCGGGTTCATCGCTTGATCCGCTTATGCGCGACAGGCTTTGCGACCGTTTCCGTGACTATATCGACAGCGGCAACGGCGAGAAGAGCGTTATCTTCTCAACTCACAACATCGCCGATATGGAGAACGCCGCAGACTATGTTATCTTTATGGATAACGGCAAGGTGACCGAACAGGGCTTTACAGAGGACTTAAAGGATAAGTACGTTGTTGTCAGCGCAGAGCCTGAAAGCCTTGACAGGATATCGCCGCTTCTGCTCTGCTCTTCACATTCATCGTCTACCGCCACAGGTCTTGCCTTAGCCGAAAACAAGCAGAAGCTTGAAGCGCTCGGCGCAGTGACTGAACGCCCAACCTTAAGCCAACTCAGCATTGACCTTATGAAGATTGCAGAAGAAAAGCGCCTTGCTCTTAAAAAGGAGGCTTGAATATGAATAAATCGATACGCATATTCAATGCAAATACGTTGTTCAAGATTTCCATTATGATAATAGTTCTTACCGCCGCAATATATATGATAGGCTTCTTCGTTGGCTCTGCCGCAGGAAAAAGCGACAGAGAAAATACCGATGACAATACAGCTGTATCCGAAGAATCTGACGATGTTGCATATTCCGCCCTTAATACAGTGTGCTGTATTATCGGATTTGCAGGTGCGATCTCAATAAACGGCAATGCCATAAACCTCTACTACAAGGTTGACGGCAGTAAATACGCAAGGACGATAAAACACGGCGAAGAAAAGTTCTGCAAATCGCTTGCAGGCTCAGTTCTGATTTCGTCGGCTACTGCGATAGCCGCACCGCTTGTGCTCGGAATTTTCACGATCATGACCGGTGAATTTGAGCTGAGAGGTTTACTGCCTATGGTGCTGTTTTCGCTGGGTGCGTCGCTGTTGTCCGACATTCTGATAAGACCGCTGATATCAACAAAATCTGCCAATGCAAGAACATTTCTTCTCCTGATATCAATGCTTGTCGCTATGTTCATCATGACCTCTGTAACAACGGCGGCAAGCCATATAAGCTATGCCGCTACACTTATCATGAGTGTTGCAATGACGTTGGTCGGGGCGGTCGGAACGGCTGTTTCAACAGCGTCTGCCTGCCGCTATATCAATGAAAACTGGCAGTTCTGAGGAGGGCATATGAAGGATTTTCTTTTATCGCTGAAATTCGTTATAAAGCGCGTATTCAGGCTTACCGCCGCCAATGTTGCGTGGCTAATCGTTACCGCTTTTATTGTTGTGATAGGAACAGTCGCAATGGCTCTTGAGCCTGTTGCAAAAGGTGATTATGACTATCAGTTTTATCTGATGATGCTACCGTTCCTGTCGGTGTTCCTGTCTTTCGGACTATCGTCGTTCTATTTGGACGTTTATGCAAGCGTCTATATCCGCACAAGCAGGCTGTACAAGTGCCTGCGGACGAGGGCGGTACAGGTATTTATGCTGATTTTCGACGTTGCGGCTCTGATACCGGCGGTTATAGTTACCGCTGTCGCAAACCCTGCCGCCCTGCCCGACTTTATACTTATATCGGCGATCGTAATCGGTATCAGTCTGCCGCTTTCATCGGCTTATTTTCTCATGTGGATGGTCTTCTGCGGATACTCGATATTCAACTTATTATCGGGCTTTTTCGGGGATGGATATATGGCGGATGGCTTTGCGTTTATGCCCGCTGAGCTTTCAGACAGTCTGCCTGTTGCGGCGCTGTCGGGGGCAGCGATACTGCTTGCGGGACTTATAGCTTCATTTATCGTGTCGGACATCATTTTCCGCATAAGAAAGCGCCCTCAGGACAGGCAGATGCTGAAAGGAGCGACGCAGGCGTGAAGGTGTCAACGCTCACCTTTCAGCATACGGTCTATAGATGCAGATGAGATTTTTATCGTTGTTACAAAAGACGCTGTAAGTACACAAGCAAACATAAACATACAGGATAGCGCGCCTGCGATAAGCTGAACAGTGCTTATAATCTGCACAGATAACCCGAAATAGCTTTCAAGCCATATGTTATACACGGCATTTACACCGACCGACAGCAGAAATCCGACTATACCCGAAACGAAAACAGCAAGAACTGTTTCTGCAAGAGTTATTCCGTACACATCCATTTTTGTGGCTCCGAGTGCTCTCATCACAGCTATTCTCTGTGCGGTGTCCGAATAATACAGCAAAAGTGCGGATGCCACCGACAGCAACATTGAAACACATATAAGCGGCAGTATAACAATCAGAAGCTTTTCGATAAAGGCACTTACTCTGTCTATTCTTGAATATACCATAAGATCGTATCCGACAGTTGCGTGAATACCGTTATTTTCGGCTTGCTCATACGCTTCGAGTGCTTTCTGAAAGCTGTCATAATACAGATGTACTGCGGCATCGCTGTAGCAGAGTTTTGTTTTTTCGGCGGCACTTTTTGTAATCATCATCGAGCTTTGATCGAACACGCTTGCAGCAGCCTCGCTGCTTGCTATTCCGCAAACAGTAAAACCGTCAAGATATGTTTCGCCATTGTCGGTACGTTCCAGTGAAACACGTTTGCCTGTCAGCTCTTCCATTTCATCACGGGTAAATCCCAGCTCGGACAGAAAATCTTCCGAAATAACGACCTCGTCATCACTGCTTATATTTCTGCCGTACAAAAAGATCTGTTTGTCGGGATAGTTGTGTTCAAAGCTGATATGTTGATTTTCCGAAATCACATCATACCGCATATCTGCCGCAAGAATATGCTTGCTCTGCCGCATCATATCCACGAGCGCAGTTTTTTTCATATCGTCGCCACAGATAAGCGTTATATTTTTCACCAGATGGTCTTCGCTGTCATTTGACTGTGATACGGAATTCAGATATTCGCTTGTCGTATATATATCGTATTGATAACTGACGTTGCAGGAGATTACTTCTGACACGGCGGTTATTTTTGATATAATATCGTCCGCTGTATCTCCCGCCTGCTTTACGGTATCGGAATGTGTAAACACCGTTGCACACGCCTGATCTATATGCTTGTACTGTATATCCGATAATTCATCGGTAACTGCCGACACAAAAACAGCCGCAGAGCAACACAGCAGCACAACGGTCAAAACACTTACAGCCACCCTCAGCATAATACGCTTGTGTCCGGTCAAATTCTTCATTGCCAGCTTTAATATATCGGTTATTTTCATCTTATACCTTTCTGTTATCTGTCATATTCTCTTATCGTATCAGAGAGGTTTATTCCGCTCAGCGTGCGGAATTTACAATAAAGCATAACCGCAAGTACGGCTATAAACAATAGAGCGAATGCCGATATACCCACAATACCGCTTACTGTTTCCAAAGCCACCTCGAAACAAAGCAGGCTCTTTGTCAGGGATGAAACATAGGAAAACAGCAGGTGCATCAACAAAAATCCGATTGCAGTGCCGAGCAACAGCGATGAAAAATAAGGGATAAAATATATTGCGTATACATTGTTTTTTCTTGCCCCCAACAGCATGAAATTTGTCATTATATGTGAGCGCTTCGCTATTGTTACAGAAAATGTATTTAAAGCAGAAAAGAAAGCTATCCCTGCAAACAAAACAGCCAACCCGATAAAAAGTATGTATGCATAGTTAATAGCGGTTATACCTGTTTCAAACGCACTTGCATCAACATCAAACCCGTTTTGCCTTACCGCCGTGACCGTTTTGTCATATTGGTGCATACTGTTTATCGTGCATGAAAAAACGCTGTCGATCTGTCGGTTATTTGCAACCGCACTGTCGTAATATGAATTAAACGGAACGATAACGGGATATGCAAAAGCTGTATTCTCTCCGCTGTATATTCCTGCTATCGTGTATTCCTTTATCGTTTTTTCTTTACTTTTAACACTCAGCTTATCACCAACGGCAAGCGATTCCGAAATGGCTATATATTCATCTATCCACATACTGTCAGATCCCGGAGTATCGAAGCACGGTTTTATATCCTCTCCGCCGATCATTTCGCAGTCGAAGTCTGAGGACTCGCTAATCAGCTCGTCAATGAAGTAAAGCGGAAGATTTTGCAGAAGCCCGATCTTCTTTCCGCTGTCAGACACATATATCCCGGCATCGTAATCCACCGACGACAGATGTACAGCTTTATCAAAACCGCACTCCGACAGCTTGTCCTTAACACCGGCAGTATAACCGCAGGTCACAATGAATTCGTGACCTCCCTGCGTCTGCTTATCAAGATAATCGTAATAATCCCGCCGTAAATTCACAGCCGTCAGAAACAAACAGGACGCAACCGCAGAAACTATTGCAAACATAAGTGCGGTAATAATAAGATATGGCAGACACTTTTTTCCCTCTCTCACAGCAAGCCTTATTTCATCGTATAATTTCATCACTTACCACCATACCGTCGCTGAGCGTAATTATTCTGTCGCACAACCTTGCGTCCGTCTTGCTGTGAGTGACCATCATCACAAGAGTATCTTCATCAACAAGCCCACGCAGCAATTTCATTATGCTTTCACTGTTACGGCTGTCCAGATTTCCGCAAGGCTCATCCGCAAGTATCACATCAGGCGAATGAACAAGTGCCCTTGCAATAGCCACCCTCTGCTTTTCTCCGCCCGACAGCTTGTTGCACCTTGTTCTCAGCTTGCCGCTTAAGCCCACCCGTGCGACAGCCTTTTTAATCATAGCGTCACGCTGTGATCTCGGCACTTTGTTTATTATAAGCGGAAGCTCGGTATTGTCATATACCGTGTAGCAATCAACGATATGAAACGCCTGAAAAACAAATCCCACCGTTTTACTGCGGTAAGCGCTAAGCTCTCCTTCGGACAGACCTGCTATATTTTTTCCGTTCGCTATGACCTTTCCGCCGGTTGCGCTGTCTATCGCTCCGAGTATGTTCAAAAGCGTTGATTTTCCGCTTCCCGACTCACCGATAATCGCCACCATCTGGCCCTTGCTTATATCAAGATTTACATCCTTCAGAGCATAGCACACCCCATCACCGTCAGCATAGCTTTTATTAAGATTTTCTGTCCGGTACATTATCCTGCCCATAAGTTATACCTCCGATACCAAAAAACGGCACACCGTGTATATGAAGTGTGCCGTAATGGTTATTGCGCAATTATATATGTTTTATCCTGAAACGTCACGCTCTGTTTGTTGCCGCTGAGCTGCATCGAAACCACAAATTCAGCGGAATCGGAGTTATCCGACTGCAGAACGTTAAACCAAAGCTCATTCGTATCCTTATCAAAACGATATGTATAAGCATCGTCAAGCCTTTCGGCAAGAGCCGTCTTATCTTCTATCATATCACCGACAAGGTCTTTTGCTAACGTCTTAAAATCATATCCGACAAATCTGAAGCTGTTATCCTCGTTAAAGCTGATATATTGCTTTGACTTGTCTGCGTCAAGATAGTAGTTTCCCTGCACCGCACCCGGCTCGCCTGCCTTGTCAGATCCGCTCTTATCGGCACAAGCGCATACAGAAATTGCGGTCATCGTGACAAGCATCAGTGCCGCCACAGCTTTTTTTAAACGGTTTTTGATTTTCATCGGTCGAATCACTCCTATGCTGTCGAAATATATTTTAGCGTCTATATGTTTGCTTATAGCATGTGATTTTACTAAACGAACTATCAACCGAGCCGGTTATCTTCAAATTGCCATAAGAAACATTTTTCACTGTGCCGGAAATAGTAGTCCCTTTTACAGAATATGTGCATTGCTTGGAGCTTATATATCCACCAATGGAACTAGATGACGGTTTGTAGTAAAAATATTGAATTTCTGCACTTCCTGATGTTTTACTGCCGTTAGCAATAATTTTGCCGTAATTGTTATTATAGACAGTCTTATTGGTTGAAAAAACTACGGTGCTTGTACAGCCTGTAATCATAACCGCACTTGTTAGCATCAAACAGATAGATAAACAAAACGCCGAGAATCTTTTTAATTTTGAGTTACGCATAAATTCCTCCTCGTATAATAAAGTTATCC
>DJPL01000031.1 GCA_002437415.1 Ruminococcaceae bacterium UBA6413
ACTTTATTATACGAGGAGTATTTCTATGGAGATAATCGAATACGATCCGAAATATCGTGAGGATTTTGTAAGGCTAAATACCGAATGGCTCACAAAGCTGTATTATATAGAATCTTACGACCAATATTCAATGGACCATGTTGAGGAGCTTATTGAAAAGGGCTCTATGGTGTACTTTGCTGTTGAGGACGGAAAGGTGCTTGCTACCTGTATGACAGAACCACTCGGCGATGACGTGTGGGAGATATGCAAACTGGCGGCAGAGGGACAGTATACCGGAACAGGCGCAGGAACTGCGGTGCTTAAAGCCTGTATGGACTATTCGATAGCACACGGCGCAAAGAAACTTTGCCTTATCACTATTTCGGGGCTTAAACCGGCTATTCATCTCTATAAGAAGTTCGGTTTCAGGGAAATTCCGTACAGAAAAGATGTATGGCACTCTGAAAAAGCCGATGTTGAGATGGAATATATAGTTGAAGAAAACAGCTGAATATATGACGAAACGGTCTGAGAATCTGTGTTTCTCAGACCGTTTTTATATAAAGAAACATAAAACGCTTGTTAGCGCATGAAAAATATGTTATAATCTGTATGTAGAGGTAAACTCTCATGTGAAACCCGAATAATCGATCATTCTTGCGGTTTATAAAATCCTTTAAGTAAAGAAGGTAAGGTAATTTCAGTAGTCCACATCAACAAATAAGCTATTATGTTTTGGCAAGGAAGTGAGATAATATGTTTATTCGTAAAATGATTTCAGCTATCACACCAATTTTTGTATGGCTTGCGATCAATGTCTATGTCTTGATCTTTTCAAAGTTTTTAAGTCCGTTGAGTGGTTTGATAGTAGATAAATTGCCTTCAAGTCTTCCGTTGGTGTTAATAATAACGCTTTTAGTAAATGCTTTTGCTCAGGTAGTGATTGTAAGCCTGACGACAATAGTTGCTATCAGAAAATTTGGCTATAAAATCAAGTGCTTAATATTTTCAATACCAATTATGTATCTGCTTTTTTTACTATTTAATCAGCCTTTCATTTATATCTTTGTAAATACAAACGAAAGAAGTGTATTCCTTGACTACACTCCGGCAATGCCATCTTGGAAAGCGTCAATTTTCATCACTCTACAATACGGTATCGTTATGCTGATAACGACTTTGATTGCTTGCAGAAAGAACAACGCAGATGATCCAAGCTGAAGCTTTCTTCAATGCTCATAAAGTATCCCACCACTAGCAACTATCTTATTATTTGTCAGCATAGATTGACGGAAAGGAAAGGGTAAAAATATGAAAAAACACCCGTTGCTTTTTAATTTCATTTTAACGATGGCAATTCAGATAGGCGTATATCTGATCGAAATATTTGAAGTGCAAATAATTGAGCCTATGCTTCAAGCGATGGGAGTCAGAAGTGAAGGGATATTGCCGCCTACGGCAGTAGTAAGGCTCATTGTTTTCGGTGCAGTCTTGATAGCGGCGGCAATTGCGGCAGGTGTTATTCGGTCAAAGGTTTATTTCTGGATACCGTCATTCCTTTTGAGATTTATTTGCTTTGCGATTTATTATCCTGATAATCTTTCGAGAATCAAGAAAGACAACATAATCAATTTGCCGTGGATAGCGGAACATTTAGGTTATGGTAGTATAATATATTCTGCTATCTGTCTGGCTGTAGCTGCGTTCCTTTTTCAGCTTCTGCCTTATGCGATTACCCGTATAATAAAACAAAAGCTTGAAGCGAGAAACAATGAGATCAGTATCAAAAAAGGTAAAGGCGCGACCGTTACACAGCTTTCCGATGAATATTATCTGTCCGAAGATGCTATAAAGCGGATTTTAGACAGGTGAACAAGTTTTGTAAGCCCCTTTTGGATTACCAAAAGAGGCTTATCTTAACGCAACTTAAGCAATTCGCCAACCGTCAGAACGGCGAATTCGCTGCGGGCTATCAGTGGCATTCTCTGCACTTTCCTATTTTTCCGCACCATAATTATCGACAATCAGCCAAAATAATATAGCAAAACGGTCTGAGAATTTGTGCTTTTCAGATCGTTTTAGAATAAAGCAACAAATAAAATGCTTGTTAGTGCATGAAAAATATGTTATAATAAACTATAACAAGTTTGAGTATAGGGCAGGTGTTAGTGTGAAACCCAAGAGCATAAATTCACTTATAAAATATATGCATGATAAAAAAGGAATAGCTATAAGCGGAAGTACCCAAAAGAAAAAACTAAGGTATATGGGATATTTTCATGGATATAAGGGATACAGATATTGTTATTCACCGTCTTCTTTGCTACCTTATACAAGCTTTAATGAGCTTCAGGCTGTTTATGAATTTGATATGAACTTAAAGGCAATTCTTTATCCACAAATAATGTTTCTTGAAACAACAATAAAAAACTATGCTTTGGAGAACATTCTCAAAGAATCCGGAAGTGAGCGTTTCGCTGATATTTACACAAAACTTCTTAATGATTATAAAACCTTTCCTGTTGGAAGCACAGAATATAAAAAATTGATTACAAAGCGAATGAATGTCAGAAATAAGATATATAACGTTATTTCGAGAGATTACGGCAGAAACAACATAGTAAATCATTATTATGACAAGGATAAAGCAGTACCGATATGGGCTATTTTTGAGTTGTTAAGCTTGGGCGAATTTGGCAATTTTTTGTCTTGTGTAAATGTTACTGTCAGAAAAAAGATTTCCGGAGACATTGGTATTAAATCAAGTGTAGATCCCGATGGAAAAATGCTTGAGAAAATTGTTTATGCTTTGAAAGATTTGAGAAATTCTGTGGCGCATAACAATACCGTATTTGATACACGGTTTAAGACGGGTGAGGTCAATAGCAGAATATCCAGATACATAATGGCTGAACTAAGTATTTCTAATGTAACTTTTGATACGATTGTTGATTATATAGTTTTGATTGCATTTGTCATGTCATTGCTCAAATGCCCGAAAACACAAATACAGCAGTTTATTCATCAGTTTGAAGATGCCTGTGACAATTTCAGAAAAAATGTACCTGCGAATATTTATTCAAAAATAATATATACTGATACAAAAGCAAAATTGACGGGAATGAAAAATATTATTTAATTTTTGTAAAGGACTTGCATTTTTGGCGCAAGTGCAGTATAATATAATATAGAATAGCGGCTGACGTCTGCGGACTAAGCCTAAGATAGTCGGATGCGTCCGGCTATCTTTTTTTATAACCATTCAGCGCATACACTGTGCTACCTTTTACCGACCATTAGAACAGCAATTTTAAAGCAGTTCACACCCGCAAAAAAGGATACCGCAAACCACATTCGTTTGCAGTATCCTTTTAATTATGTCTGAATATGTACTAACGTTAATAGGGTGCGCCATAGGCGCCCGCCGGTAACGCAACTTGAGCAATTCGCCAACCGTCAGAACGGCGAATTTGCGGTACCGCATCGGTACTAGTAGTTGGTGTTGAAGGTTTTGCCTTTGCCGCCGAGCTTTACACTGCTGTAGTAGTCGATTTTCTTTTTGTCGACCTTGAGCGACTCAAGCTCCGCCTTTACGTCCTCATAGTTCTGACGGACTACCGCGGTAACCTTTTTATCCTTTGCTTCTATCTCATTTTTAATATCGTGAAGATGACGCATCTTGGATTGTAACTGCCTTAATTCATATGAAAGACTGTCTGTAACGGGCTTGTTGTTCAGTATATTGCGGATAAGCTCACGCTCGGCAGGAACCTGCGCGTTTGCTATATCCATTATAGACTGCTTTACCTGACGCATACTGTCCATCAGCTCGTTGCGCGAAAGCAAAACCTGCTGAATGACCTCAAGATCGTTCGTGACCATACGGTCGGTGCGTCTGTCATACTCGGTCATAAGCTCCGTCAGCTCGTCCATGAGCGAAAGCAGTGTTTGTGCATCTGCCTTTTTCATTATATCGGATTCCTTTCCGGTGGGGTTTAAGCACCGTGTAGTTTAAGCCTGTTCCTGCATTGCAGCTCTTGCCGCCCTGTCCTGAGCCTCCATCTGTTCTCTGCTCATGCTGTTTATCTCCGCAAAAGCTTCACGCAGCTCGGCTATCATAGGCAGAAGAGCATCTACCTTTTCCTTGTCCTTCTTGACGTTCGCTTCAACGATTTCACGGTTGAAATATTCGTACAGCGAGTCAAGATTTTTGGAAACGGGTATCTTCATATCAAGGCAGGAACGCAGGGCGTTGATCACGTCCTGCGCCTTTATAAGCGCCTTGTTCGTTTCTTCGTAGTTCTTCAGTGGAATGTAGTAGGACGCTCTGTTGAGCTGACGCTCCGCCTCCATGTACAGCCTTACCACTATCTCACCCGGGGTAAGGGTAGTGACCGACTGCTTTTTATATGCAGAAAATGCGTTATTCATATCGTATTCCTTACGTTATTTATGTTGATGAATTTATCAGAACTGCATCAGCTGCTGAATGTAGCTGGTCTGGCTGTTGAGCGAACCCATCATTGTTTCAAGGTTGGAGAACTGTTTCCAGTATCTGTCCTGCTGTTGCTCATATCTTGTTTCAAGAGATGAGATAAGCGTTGAAATGCTCTTCAACTGATCATATATCGAGTTGTCCGTTGCAGATGTACCTGTCTTTGTACCCGCAAGCTGTACAAGCGTACCCTTGTCTTCTCTTGCACCTGTTGTCTTAACCGCGCCTGTGAGCACATCGTCAAGCTTATGCATGATACCTGTCTTTACAGTGTTGCCGTCTTCGTCGACTGTTGTGCCTGCAAACAGGTCTGCTATCTGGTCGGAATACTGCTCGAATGCCGCTTCAAGCTTTGTTTCGTCTATTTCAAGCTTGCCGTGATCGCCCCAGTCGTCACTTGTAGTAATGCCCATGCTGAACAGGCTGAATGTCTGTCCGTCCGCTGTCTTTACCGTTGAGTAAAGAACAGAACGCATCTTTTGCATTACCGTTGAAACTGTGCTGTCGTTATAAATTAAGCCCTGCTTAGCCTTTTCTTCCCACTTCTCCTGCTGTTTCTCGGATAAGTCCATATCCTCGATATCATCATCGGTAAGTGCATAGTAATCTGAATCGGGCTTCTGATCGAGCTCGCCGTAAACTTCTTCAATGATCTTGTTGTAATCTTCAACAAATGACTTTACAGCTTCTATCGCGCTGCTGTTGTCCTTAGTTACCTCGTAAGAGAACTCTGCGCCCTGTGCGGCTGATGTGAATGTCATTGTTGTACCGTCGGCAGTGAAGCTGTTTGACGATGTTTCAATTGTTTCGCCGTTTACTTCAAGCTGAAGGTTACGTCCTTCGGTAAACGTGCCTGATGTAAGACCGAGTGTGTTGAGAAGCTCTGCACCCGCACTGCCGTCCTCAGCGGAAAATTCTATCGATGCCGATGTGCCGTAGCCCGATGAGCTCAGTGCAAAGCTGTTTGTCAGCGTGCTGAATGTCATAGTTGCACCGGCATTCTTGCTGGCATTTATTTCACTCATCATCTTTGCTACTGTGTAGTCCGATGTGAATGTGAACTTAGTGCCGTTTATTGTGAATGTTGCACTGTCTTCAACGCCGAGATCCCTGAGCGTTGTTGACGTTGTGACCTGTGCTGTCGTCGTCTTTGCCGTAGAAGCACCGAATGTATTTTTGCTTGAGGGGTCTGCGGCAACTGCGAGCTTTTCTCCGTTTTCCGCTGTTACCGTACCGTTTTCGTCTATTAAAAGACCTGTGCCGTCAGAAAGCTTTACATTGCTTATAGCCTTGTTAAGCTCATAGTTGTTTGCGTAATCGGCGAGATCCTCGTTTGAAAGTTTGTAGTCGTCTGCATTCAGAGTGTCTTTATAGGCGGTAAGCTCGTCATATGTCTTGTCGAACTCTTCCTTGAAGGTGTCCTCGTCAAACTCCTCTGCATACTTTTCGTCAAACGCTGTCTTGAATGCGTCCTCATCAAATGCGGGTTGAGCTTCTTTCCAGTCGTCAAAGCTTGTGCCTTCGTCAATTGTACCGTCTGCTATGCCGTCTGTATACTGTGTTCTCAGCTCTTCAAGATATTCGGCTTCTGCCTTTGCGTTTTCGCTTGCGTATTTGTCGCTGTAATCGTCCTGCTTAGCCTTTTCGTAAGCGTCGGTCTTTATAGCGTCAAAGTCAACCGAGCCGTCTTCCTTAGCCGCATTATACAGCTTTTCAGCCTGCTCGTCGAAGTACATCTTCTGATATTCTTCTCTCTTCTGCGCACCGAGAGTTGTATCATCATCCTGGTCGAAGTAGTCGGCTGTGTAGCTGTCGAATGAAACCGTGAATGTTTCATCGCCGACTGTAAAGTTAAATCTGTTTGTGCCGGCTTCCATATTACCGCTCAGATCAAAGGTGAAGTTGCCGTACATATTGGCAACGCCTGTCATGCTCATTGACTGTCTGTCGGAGGATACAATCTTACCGCTGTCATTTACATATACAAGACCCTGACTGCTCGAGTTTGATGTACCGAAAGCGTCCTTCAGCTGGCTGTTTATCTGCGAGCGTACATCATCTGCACTGCCGCCGTTGAAATTGATAACCGTTGACTTTGAGCCTACCGTTATGTTGAACGAATAGCTCTGTGACGCGTCGTTGTACTGTGATAAGTCAAGTGAGCTTGCGTCCATTGCACTGCCCTGATACTTAGCCTGTGTTGCTGTCTGGAGTACTTTTACATTATATGTACCGGGTACTGCGTTTGTGTTTGAACGCACCGATACACCTGCGGGAGTGCCCTCTTTAAGCACACCGTCCGCATTTATTGTGGAAATCGTAGCCTTATATTTTGTAAAGGCTGACTTGCTCTTAAGGTTTACCTTGGAGTTGAGCATATCAAGGTACTTATTCTGGAAGTCTGTGAGCTTTGTTGTTATGCTCTGATATGCTTCCTGCTTCCACTTGAGTGTTATAGCCTTACGGTTCTGCTTTGTGATTTTCAGCTTTGTTGCCGCTGTCATAGCGTTTACGATAGATTCGGTATCAAGTCCCGAGTTCATACCGCTGAATCTTAATGTGTTACTGCTGCTTGTTGATGTTGACATATCTTATCTTCCTTTCAGTCTTTTTTCATACCGAGCAGGGCTTCCATAGCCGCCTTTGGCAGAGCCTGCGATGATTCTTTATTCATATCCTGAGCATCTCTCAGCTCGTTTCGGATTATCTTCACATCTTTCGGTGCCGAGATGCCGATCTTTACTCTGTCCTTTGCTATTTCAAGGACGGTTATTTCAATGTTGTCGGATATTGTAAGACTTTCGTCTGTCTTTCGTGTTACTACAAGCATTACTCCGCCCCCTTATCGACATATATCGGCAGACGGATCTCGTACTTTTCGGGAAGTATCACCTGTGCGGCGAGCTTTTCGTCTGCGTTTATAACAATGGGGCACTTCATATTCACCGTAGTCTTTTTGTAGTCCTCCGGTACGACTGCTATGGATAAGCATCTGACATTCGAGCTGTCGTTTATCTTAAGCAGCTTTTTTTCGGAGCTGTTAAGCGTTATCTTATATGCTCCGTCTATAATTGCGGGATCGAAAACGATAAAGCACGGTGTAATGTTTTCCGTAGACTGTAGCCACATAGGATAAACATTTTCGCCCAGCGGGCTCAACAGTGCGAACTGTCTGCATTCTTCAAATGCGAAAAGTCCTGACGGGAAGTTGAAAATCTTGCTTTCGTCTACATTAACTTTTCCGAAATCTCTGGTCATTATCTCCATTGATCTTTACCGTTTCCTTTCAGAGCTCTTATTTATCAGCCCTTTGTATTGAGCTTTTTGGGCGGTACATATGCCGGATTTGCACTCGGCGGAACGTATATCGGCTCGCCCACATATTCTATTTCTACTCTCGGGCGTTCTTTTACTATGAATTCGATATTGCCGGGAACAAACTCGACAACGGAAGAATTTATGTTCTCCCAGTCGATATTTATATCGGTAGGAGTGTAGTTTATGCTGAGTGTGCCCTTGTCAAAGGAAACATCGGCACCGCCCTTGGGCAGAAAATCTATCGCCGTTTCAATTGTTGCGCCTGCACGCATCTGCTGTGCGGCTATTTCCGACGGCGATACGCCTCTTGCGAGCTGATCGCCCTCGTTCACTATTCTCGCTACTCCCTGGTAGGCTATCTTAAAGCCTCTGTCGGCTTCGTTCTGATTGAAGTCGGTAGCGTTGTACTCTCCGTATCCCATGCTTGAACGTGCCGCATAAGTATCGATATTTATCCTTGCGGGTCTGCTCTCCATCTTGTATCCGCCGGGTGTACGGTTGATATCGATCTTGAGCGGTTGCTTATCCTCAGGTGCTTTTAATGTACCGTTAGTCACATTGACCTCAATGCTTATCGGTATGCTCGTAATCTTAAGCAAATTCGGATTCATTGTATCTTCCTCCCCTTTTATTTTTTTCGCTCTCATAAGGAGCGTTAGTTTATGAAATGTACTGGAATATGCTCATCGGTATTACGGATGATGCAAACTGAAGCGATACATTATATATGGCTTCGAGCGTTTTCCAGTTGGTCGTTTCCGCGCCCATATCCGTACCTTCAAGGTTGTTCTGCTGTTCAAGCAGAGTTTCCATATTGTTGGTAAGACGGTTTGTGTTATATTCGATATATTCCTGCTTGTTACCTATATCCGCGTGAGCGACACTGACGCTTGTCTGTGCGGCTCTCAGCTTGTCGATATAGTCCATAGCCTTTATCTTGTCGCCGTCTCTTACAGCCTGTGCGGCATTAAGAGTTATCTGTATAATATTCTTTGAATCGCCGTCCTCGTCCTTACCGCAGCCTGTTATCTTTGCACCGTTGAATGTAACGGGGAGCGCGGATTGAGAATCTACTCTGCCTGTTGCGGGGTCAATCACCATTCCGATACCGATATCGGTGTAGCTCGACTCGGAGAAAGGAAAATCGTCCGGGTCGTCAAGGGAGCTTATATCCACTCCGTTGTATGTGATCTTTTTCTCGCCGCCGACATCTTCGATCTTGAATATCGTGGTGTCGTTGTTTACACCGCCGAAAATTCTTCTCTCTGCTATATCGGTATTGAAAAGTCTTACTATCTCGTCCGCATATGTTTCAACTGTCTGAGCGAGGATCTCCTCGTCCTCGTCATGCTGAGTGCCGTTTGCGGCGTATGTGACCTTTTCGATTATGCTGTCGAGAATGTCGTTTACATTCATAAGAACGCTGTCCGCACCGTTGTAGATCTGCTCGGCGGTTTCAAGGTTATCCAAATAATCGTTGGTGTTTGCGATAGCTTTTCTTGTTCTCAGTGCTTTTGCGGCGCTTATCGGGTCTTCGCTTGCTCTGTTGTATCTCTTGGTCGAATTTATCTTTCTTTCGGAAGAATTCTTCCTTTCGAGAGCGGCATTAAGCTGCGACATATAGCGTCTGTTCGTCATGCTCTGTGTTATTCTCATGTTAGTCTATCCCTTTCCGCTTATCTGCCGACAAGTCCCATTTTTTCAATGATAGTGCTGAGCGCTTCATCAAGCGTTGTCAGCATTCTGGAAGAAGCGTTGAACCACTTTGAGTAGTTCAGCATATTCACGCCCTCTTCGGTTTCCGAAACACCCATTATCGCATCTCTGCTGTCAAGCAGCGAGGTTGCCGTTTCGGTGTACATATCGCACTGCTTTTCGGCAAATTCGATATTCTGTGCAAGGCGGTTGTTTAAGAAGAGTATGAAGTCGTAGCTTGAACCCTCATAGTCGCCCTGACCTATCTGAACGCTGTCGTCCATACCGAGAAGCAATTTATTTACTGCGTTACCGTCAAGGTTTACGGGATAATCGTAAGCGCCCGTATCCTCGTTGTATATCTTCGCTATCATTGTAGCGTCTTCAAGCCACGCATCGGAAATTCTTATGTTGCCGGCATTTATCGGCGAGCCGTCCGCACTTGTGAACATCAGTCTGTCGTCCGACTCGTCGCCGCCGTTGAGCTTGTTCATAAGTCCGGCAAACTGCTTTGCAAACTCATCGACCGCCGACTGGTAATATTTAATGCCGTAGTCGGTAGTCTGCTTGCCCGAGGCATATGAACCGTTGCCGTTTATCATATCGGAATAGGCCTTCAGCGAGCCGCTTCCGAGTGTCATATTGTTGCCGTCTGTAAGCTTCAGCACTGCCGCGCCGTTTTCTTCATATTTTGCACTGAATGCTTCAAAATCCTTACCGGTCACGAACAGGTTGCTCTTCTGACCGTCAATTATTGTAAGACCGCCCATTGTGATCTTTACCGAGCCGTCGAAGTTGTCATCAACGTGGATATCGCCGAATTCGCTGAGCTGGTCGATAAGGTTGTTTCTGGCATCGAGCATTTCGTTCGGTCCGTAGCCGCCCGTAACAGAAAGGCCATTATATATAAGGTCTGCACCTGTTATCGCATATTCGTTTACTATCTGCTTGTTGTATTCTACAATTTCATTTATTATACGGTTCGCATCCTCAAGCGTTGAGTGCAGATCGTATAAGGTCTGGTTTTCAAGGTTCTCAAGGTCTGTGCTCTGCTGAGTGAACATCTTGCAGATGTTGTAGGCTTGGTTTCTTACAACGCTTGCAAGCTCCTCTCTGTCGGCGCTGTCCTCCGCGTATTTGCGCAGAGCCGATTTGAACTGGTCAAACTGATACGCCATACCGACATTCTCATATGTATCCGAGAAGTTTGTCAGTGCCGTTTCGATCTCGCTCATTATAGACGCCTGCTGGTTGTATTCCGCAACATAGCAGCTGTTATCCCTGTATCGCTTGTCAAGATATTCATCTCTTGTCTGGCTTACACCGCTTGCGAAAACGCCCTGGCTCGAAAGTCCCAGGCGGGCAAGCTTTGTGGTGTATATTCCGTTCATATTCATATAGCTGGAATATACGTCAAGGCGCTGTCTTGTGTAGCCTACCGTATCACGGTTTGACAGGTTATTTCCGGTAACGTCCAGCGCCTTCTGCGCCATCTGCACCGATCTTTTCTGGATCTCTAATCCTAAAAATGAAGCTCTCATTTATCCTCCGAAATTATACATTGCCGATAAAACCCTTTGGTGCCGAGGTGTGCTTTATTTTCGCACCGTAGCCGTTATAGGTTTCTGTGAGTGTCATCCCTGTCTTCCGTATCAGTTCCTCCTGAACTGACAGTTTCTTTTCAACCGTTTCAACGATTATATTGTTGAGCTGCTTTATTTTCGCCACATATTCTGTAAGCTCGTCATAAAGCAGGGTCAGTTTTGATTTTCTTTCGTCGGGGGCTTCTTCTATAAGCTGTTTTGCTTTCATCTCGCCGAGCCCGAGCTCTTCAAAAAGAGCCGTCCTTGCGTTTTCCTCCGACTGTATTTTCATAACCAGTGCCTGTTCGTCCTCGACCGAGTCCAGAAGCCACAGCAGATCGTCCGCCATGACCTTTGCCTGCTTTTCGGTAAGAAACGATACCATATCGCGGTAGACACCGTTATATTTTTCAAGAAATCTGATGATCTTATCAGCTGTTTCTGTGGTCATCGGTACTATCCCTTTCTGTAAACGGCAGTATAGTCTTTAGCAGAACATTAGTATCGAGTCCGCGATAGCATCGGGACTTACGTCATAGCTACCGCCGGCAACACTCTCACTGAGCGCGTCGATACGTTCCGTCGATGCGTTTTCGTTTACAGCCGCGGCAAGGTCAGCCTTTGCAGCCTCTACGCTGCGGGCAAAATTGAACTCTATCTTATCTGTCTTCTTCTCTGCGGGAGCGACCCTTGTTTTACCGCTGTTCATTTTCATCTTACTGTAGACATTTACTATTCCGCTGATGTTCTTTATTTCCATTTATTTTCAGCTCCCTTCAGGCAAACTTAGCCTATAAAATTCTTCTACATATATTCTATCGGCAGATTTAAATCAAAGTTTATTTTTATGGGGGATTTTATAAGAAAAATTGCAGATTTTTTATGCAAAATTCAAAAAATGATAAAATGAAAACCCCGCTATCCGAAGATAACGGGGTCATAAATTCGAACATTGTCCTTCTTAACCACCAAGTGCGGTCAGTATCGAATCTATCAGGTAATTAAATTACTTGTTCTTCTTCTTTAAAACGATACCGCTTACTGTAAGAGCACCTGCAGCGAGAGCTACGGGAACTACTGTAAGTACAACACCTGTGTTTGTGTTGCCTGAAGAAGCACCGGGTGTAACGTTCTCTGACTTACCGATGTCGCCTGCTGCAAAAGCTGCTGTTGAGCAAGCTGCTACCATTGCAATAGATGCTACTGTTGCTAAAATCTTTTTCATTTCTTTGTCCTCCATGTATTCTGTGCTTTAAAAGCACGTTTTAGTTTTTCATTTATGCAGTCACAAGTTCTTTTCAAAAAGTTTCATCTTTTTTTCGATACTCAAAAATTTTTATTTTTGATACCTCATCAACTGCTTACATTTCGGTAGTCGTCAGTGTGGGCTAAAAAGTTTCAGAAAATTTCAAAAATTTTTAAAATTATTTTGAAATGTGGCACAAAGCCTGATTTTATGCGGGTTTGGCGAACCGGAAAATATCCGTGCCGACTGTCGCGGCACAGATATATGCTGTTATTGCTCACTGAAAGCCTTATAAAAATCGGAATATGACGAATAACTTTTTCTTTATACTCCACATTGCCGAGTAGCCCGCCCGAGTAAAACGAGTCGGCGGCGATTTTTTCGATGCCGTCGGGAATTTTCAGACTTCTGATCATAATGCTTGAGCTGAAAGCAAAGCTTCCGATTTTGCGAATCGACTCAGGCAGTGTGATCTCATCTATGTCAACGCTTATGCAAAAAAGTGTTATCGCCGATTTTTTCAAGTCCTTCGGGAAGAATAACTCTTTTCAGCTTGGGGCAATGGTCAAAGGCTCTGTTGCCGATCTCCCTGACGGATTCGGGTATCTCTGCTTCCGTAAGCGACATACACATATCAAATGCACCCTCATCTATCTTTTCAAGCGATTTAGAATACGGAACGGCTTTAAGATTTTCGCGGTCGCTGAAAGCATATGCCTTTATTTCTTTTACGCTGTCTGGCAGTATAAAGCTTTCAATGCCTTCACAGTTCATAAACGCACGTTCGCCTATGACGGTCACGGTGTCTGGGAGCAATACCGTTGACAGCGCTGTACAGTTATAAAATGCCGTTTCCGGGATTTCCGCTATTTTTGCCTTTATGTCAACGCTTGCAAGATTTGTACAGTTGCTGAAATTCATATAGTCAAACTCTTCTACGGTTTCGGGAATAACAATACCGGTGATCGAGCTGTTTTTGAAAAACGCTTTGCCGGAAATCGCAGTAACCTTTTTGCTGTTTATTTCGGATGGAACGACTACGTTTCCGCCTTTGCCGATATATGAAGTAATTGTCACGGTTTCGCCGTAGGAGCGACAGAAAAAGTCTTCTTCGGGCGATGCGCTTTCATCAGAGGAAGATGTTTTTTCGTTATCACGATCGTGATAACGGTCATACCACCCGTCTATACCGTTCGCCCCGTCATCACCCTCGGGAGCTAAATCTGAAGGAGGAGCAAGAGAAGCCTCGCTTTGCTCGTCGGGAGAGGAGCTTTCTGTGTTTTCCTCGGCAGAAGAGGAGCTTTCCGCACTTTCTTTATCGGAGAAAGAGCTTTCTGTATCGGTCGGAAGCTCAGCGCTTTCCTCACTGCTCGGTGCAGACTGCGAGGTGTCGGCATCGGGACTTGAGGTGTCGCCCGAGCAGGCAGTAAGCATACCGGAGATAATTAACAAGGCAAAAATTAAGTAAGCCGATTTTTTCATATTTCCACTGCTTTCATGTGTTTTCCGTGTAACGGAGCTGTAGTTACAATAAATTCTACCATATTTTCGGAGCTTTGTCTATATAAAAGTGGCTGTGACAAATTCAAAATTTAATAACAGCTTCTCGGCTTATCAAAGTTTCATTGAAATTGCAGTGCAACATATTGTGAAAAAGTCACAGCAATAAATATACAGCCAACAACGCTGAAAACAATTTCTATACGACAAGGTGTTAATAATTTCGTGAGTGTATCAGTGCAACTGCGTTATCACCGAAACTTCCAAAAAACGCACTATCCTGAG
>DJPL01000051.1 GCA_002437415.1 Ruminococcaceae bacterium UBA6413
TTGAATATTATATCCAGCTTTGCCTTTAAAATATCTCTTGCCATTTGTGCCGCTCCTTTCAATTTGACGCTATTTCCTCAAGTATATTGTACCACAAAAGTGGTCTAAAGTCCAGCACTCGCCGAAAATATACAAAGCCGCCCCGTGACAAAGCCACAGGGCGGTAAAAATCCGAATATTATCAATCAGCTAAGAAACTGCTCATAAGCGTATGACCCTCGGCGATATAATCGCCTGTCTTAGCCGCGCTTTCCTCACAGAAGCAATCAACACCGTCAAGCTTCTTTCTGCTGTCGTAGATCATGAACGGTACAGGAGCATTAGTATGTGTTCTCAGCTCCAGAGGTGTGGGGTGATCGGGGCAGATAAGGATCTTGATATCCTCGTCCTTGAACTCTTCAAGGAGCTTGCCGAGTATCTTCTCATCGATAAGGCTGATAGCCTTTACCTTGTTTTCGACCTCATGGCGGTGACCGCATTCGTCGGGAGCTTCAACATGGATATATACGAAGTCCTTACCGCCCTTGAGCGCGTCAACAGCCGCCTGAGCCTTGCCGTCAAAGTTTGTATCTATGTAGCCTGTAGCGCCTTCAACCTTGATAACGTCCATACCTGTGAACTTACCGATACCTCTGAGCAGGTCGACCGCAGAGATCATAGCAGCACTCTTGCCGTACTTTTCGGCGAAAGGAGTAAGCTCCTTGCGCACGCCCTCGCCCCAGAACCATATGCTGTTTGCAGGGCGCAGACCTCTCTCAATTCTCTTTAAGTTTACGGGGTGGTCTTTCAGTAAATCATAGCTCTTCTTCATCATCTCGATAAGCGGCTTGCCGTTTTCGTTTACGCCGAGGTGCGTCTTTATCGGCTTGCCTGTTATATCGTGAGGAGGTGTCAGTGTACCGATATCGGTCGTGCCGTGATCCCATATCAGGCAGTGACGGTAGCTTACGCCGCTGTAGAAACGGAATTCGTCCGTACCGAGCTTCTCATCAATGAACTTAATAAGCTCTGCAGCTTCTTCTGTAGATATATCATCTGCGCAGTAGTCAAGTATCGTCTTGTCCTCGTACACAGGCTCGTCTGACAGCGTGACAAGGTTTGTTCTGAACGAAACGTCCGTAGGCTTCATATCAATGCCGATACTGCCTGCCTCTAACGGACTTCTGCCCGAATAATATATTGCGGGGTCATAACCGAGCACGGAAAGATTTGCAACGTCACTGCCGGGCTTTAAGTTATCCTCAACTGTCTTTACAAGACCTACTCTTGATACCTTTGCGAGCTTATCCATATTAGGCTTGTGCGCAACGCTCATAGGTGTGCCGCCTATATCCTCACGGGGAAGATCTGCCATACCGTCGCAAAGTAATACTGCGTATTTCATTATTGTAATCCCTTTCTTAGATGAAGTTCCGACCGGAAAGTAAAGCAATAAAATTTGCTTTTCCTGTCTTTTCTACTAAAGTATATCACAACATCTGCAATAAATCAATATAAAAATTGCAACGTGACCTGTTTTTGCTGTAATGACAAGCAGAATTTTACACGGATATTTTTTGCCGCAGATAGAAAAATATCATCAAGGACGGTGATATTTTGAATATTTCCAAAAAAGAATACGCACAGCTTGCCGACCGCTATTCCGCACTGAGCAAGCTATATATAACAGTGCCGAAAGCGTTTGCGATCGGCGGACTTATCTGCTGTATAGGTCAGTTCTTCACAGATCTGTATCTTATGATAGGAAACGATACGGATACAGCGTCAGCCTACACCTCGATAACCCTCGTACTGATAAGCGCACTGCTGACAGGCTTCGGTCAATATGAGCGAATTGCAAAGCACGCGGGCGCAGGTACACTTGTACCGATAACGGGCTTTGCCAACGCCGTGGTTTCTCCCGCGCTTGAATTCAAGACCGAGGGCTACATTCTCGGTACAGGCGCAAAGATGTTCATCATAGCAGGACCTGTAATAGTCTACGGCATAGCGGCGGCGTTTGTCTACGGAATAATTCTGTTCATAATAAGTCTTTTCGGAGGTTGATATGGCTAGATTTATAACTGACGGTACTATAGAGCTTGACCGCGGTGTATCGGTATATTCCTGTGCTGCCGCGGTCGGCAAGATGGAGAGCGACGGACCTCTCGGCAACTGCTTTGACTATGCCGCCGAGGGCGCTGAGCTCGGACTTACCACATGGGAAAAGGCAGAGAGCACCTTTCAGCAGTACGCATTCGATATTGCGCTCAGAAAGGGCAAGCTCATAAAAGAAGATATTTCATTCATTTTCGCAGGCGACCTGCTCAACCAGTGCACCGGCTCGGCGTACGGACTGCGCGATACCGAAATTCCGTTCATCGGGCTTTACGGAGCGTGCTCGACAATGGCTGAAAGCCTCGCTATGGCTTCGCTGTTTGCAGATATGCGGATCGGTGAATTTTTCGCGGCGGTAACTTCTTCCCACTTCTGCTCCGCCGAAAGACAGTTCAGGTTTCCCATAAACTACGGCGGTGTACGTCCGCCCACAGCACAGTGGACAGCCACAGGCGCAGGCTGCTGTATAACCTCTGCCGCCGAAAAGCCACCTTTTGTGAAAAGCATTACCATAGGCAAGATAACCGATATGGGCATCAAGGACGCAAACAATATGGGCGCGGCTATGGCAGGCGCGGCATACGACACAATAAAGCGGCACTTCTTAGCCACCAAGACCGCCCCTGCCGATTATGACGTGATTTACACAGGTGACTTAGGACAGGTTGGATCTGATCTTATGCACGAGCTTTTCCGCCGTGACGGCATTGAAATAGAGGATAAGCACAAGGACTGCGGACTTATGCTGTACGACCGTGAAAAGCAGGACGTGCACGCAGGCGGTTCGGGTTGCGGTTGCAGTGCCTCGGTGCTGTGCGGACATATTCTGCCGCAGATAGCTGACGGAAAGCTCCACAGGGTACTCTTTGCCGCTACCGGTGCGCTTATGTCAACAACTATAGTCCAGCAGGGCGAAAGCATACCCGGCATATCCCACTTAGTTGAGATATCGGACAAATAAAGAGGAGATTTATATGCAGTATTTATGGGCATTTTTAGTCGGAGGTGCGCTTTGCGCTATAGGTCAGCTTCTTATCGACCTTACCAAGCTCACCCCCGCAAGAATACTTGTAGCCTACGTGGTTGCGGGTGTAATTCTCGGAGCGACAGGAATTTATCAGCCGCTTGTCGATTTTGCAGGTGCAGGCGCGTCCGTGCCCCTGACGGGCTTTGGCAATCTGCTTGCAAAGGGTATGAGAAAAGCTATAGAAAAGGACGGATTCCTCGGTATATTCACGGGCGGATTTACCGCTTGCTCGGCAGGTGTTACCGCCGCCATGATCTTCGGACTTGCGGTATCGCTGATTTTCAACAGGACTGACAGGACAAGGCAGGAATAACCTTTGCGCCACACCTTGACAAGCATCGGTTTCAGTGCTATTATAATTACAGTTATTCAAAACTAACTGTAATTACATACATAAGAGGAAAACGAAATGTCAAAGCAAAGCTACATAGAAACCGGCTTTATCGAAGTCTGTAAAACGCGTTATCCAAATCACTCCGAAAAGCTGATATCGGATATGTATAACAGACTTGCCACACTCAGAAAAGAAACCGAAAACGAATCAAAAGCGATGAAGTTCCACCTCGAAAGCCAGATTCTCCCCGGTATAGCGGCATATGAAACCTTATCCGCCGTCATGGGTAAGGAGCAGGCACTCACCGAAATACACCGCATTGTAGAGATACATTCGCTTAAAATCAAAAAGGCAGTATCAAAAGCCGCCCGCTTTGCGGGAATGTACAAGCGCATTCCGAAAATTTTTCTGAAGGTCACACAAAAAACCTTCGGTCGTGATGCGGGCTTTGATTACAAAATATACGACACCGATAAAAACGCGGCAAGGCTTGATATGATAAAATGCCCCTATCACTTGGTGACAGCGCGGTACGGTTGCCCCGAGCTTTGCGTATGCTTTTGCGACAGCGATGATATAGCATACGGCGACATTCACCCGAAGTTAAAATGGCAAAGAAACGGAACCCTCGGTCGCGGCAATGACTGTTGCGACTTCTCGCTGAGCTATATAAAGACAGAATAAGACACGGGGCTGTTACACAATTCCTCAGCTTATCAAATTTTATTAAAATCACAATGCAATATATTGTAAAAGCATCAAAACAATAAATATACAGCCAACAACGCTGGGAACAATCTCCGTTCCGATAAGGTGTTAATAATTTCGTGAGTGTATCAGTGCAACTGCACTATCACTGACTCTCAAAAAAGAACGCTACTATCCTGAGATATCTGTACTAAAATGGGGCTAAGTGAGCGTCAGCGACCCGCTTATACAAACGTTTAAAACTCAGTCGTTTGTATATCGAAGCACCACCATACTTGCCTTTTGATGAACGCTCTGTTTGTTTTGCGTCCTGCAAAACTCTGGGCGTTCAACTACGGGCATCCGTGCCCGCCCTCGAAAAAGGGGAGGTGGCACGGCTGATACAAGTTCATTGCCCTTCAGTATATGGGTTCAGAAAATCTGACTTTTATATATCTCTGACACTTCCGAGCCGTGACGGTGGGGATTGTAATTGCCCAGAAGTTGTTTTTCCATTTTCCTTTGGTTATTTCCCTCGTTCATAGCAGCAACGTTATCGCACAGAATAGCGAACCCGAGAAGTGCTGTCCGACAAACAGAACTATCGGTAACTTGCTATCATAGTAAAATATCGAATAATAAATGAAAGTATGTCAAAAAATAAGCTTTTACAAAAACACAACCGCCGACCCTACAGCCGGCGGTTTACTTTACCCATATCATTTATATTTATCAACTCAGTTCAGATACATAAATCCCTGTATCACAACACCTATGATCATAATAAGCGCAAGTACCCCTGCACCTATCTTCATACCTATTCCGAGCTTTTCGCGATTTTTCTGCTTCATACTCCGCTCTCCTGACCTTATAATTTTATATAGTTAATTATACACCGATAAATTTCTGCTGTCAAGTGATAATGTACCTGCATAACCCGCACAATGTCCGGAATAAACTGTATCATTATCTTTTCGGAGTGTGATATTATGTTTATATCGATACTGCAAACCGCATTGCAAAGCCTTATCTTCTTTGCCCTGCATTTTAAGAATAACGGCTCTTTCCCCCGACAACTTTCCGCAAAGGAAGAGCGGGAATGCCTTGAAAAAGCGGCTCAGGGCGACCTTGCCGCCCGCGACAAGCTTATCAATCATAACCTCCGCCTTGTTGCGTTTATAGTAAAGAAGCACTACCCCGACAGCAAGGAAGCCGACGACCTGATCTCCATCGGAATAATCGGGCTTATCCGTGCCGCCGAAACCTTTGATTATAAAAAGAACATCAACTTTTCGACCTATGCGGGAAAGTGTATAAATAACCAGATAAGAATGTATTTCCGCAAGACCAAGCACCAGCAGACAGAAGTATATATGAATGAGCCAATGGACTGCGACAAGGACGGCAACGCAGTCACCCTCGCCGATATTTTCTGCGACGGTACAGATGTTGCCGAAGAAGCCGCACTTAATATAGAGCTTGACAGAATGTACAGATATATTGAAGAAGAGCTTGACGAGCGCGAAAAAGAGATACTTACAAAGCGCTACGGCTTGTCGGGTATGTCTTACAGCACAGACAGGATAATGACCCAGCGCGAGGTTGCAGACGAGCTTGACATCAGCCGCAGCTATGTTTCAAGAATAGAGAAAAAAGCGCTTGAAAAGCTCCGCGCCCGCTTTGAAAAGGGCGACTGAGCCTGTACGCATATTACCGATACACCCACTGCGGTATTTCTGTCACCGCTTAATCAAAGCAATCGATAATATCCTGTGCGGTAAACAAATTGAGTCGATCTTTATTTTGCGGGTCGCTCAGATCAATTGCACTCTGTTCTGAATTCCTGACGAAAGCGTCGATTCCGTTTTCAGTCAGTAACGAAAACAGATAAGTTTTACCTATTTCAATTTCAGGTCTGTTAAACGCTATTGTTATTGCCCCCGAACCGCCAGCGCTTCAAGCTGTTCTTCTACGAACATATCTTCAAAACCGCCCTCTATCCAAAGGTTAAACTTTTCCGGGACATCATCGTTAATGTACTTATAAGGCGTTATCACTTCTACCGTGTAAATAGTAAATATTTCTTTGTCCTCCTGCGCAGTTTCAGAAGTTGCGACCTCATAGCTATTTCTGTCTACCGCTCCGAAAGTAAACCCTGTGACCTTTCCGGATACTACAACTTTCGATGCATCTACGAGCTCTTTAGCTGTATTATATGCTTGATAACATGAATTGACTGCGTTATATCTTACATCTCTTTGAGAGCTTTCATTATCAAGTGACGAATCGGCGCTCGAAAGGTTTTTGTCCTCACAGCCTGAGAGTAAAAACAACGCAAACATACATATGAAACATATCATCTTTTTCATGCATATTCCGCCTTTCTGCCTCGGTTTATATTTCCTCATTTTCTGCTTACAAGTATTTCGCCATATTCCTTATAAACCCTTAGCTTACCGTCATAAGTAAAATACAAACATCGTTGCGGTCGCCGTCACCGAATTCTTATTCATAAGGTTCACAGTGGACGGATTGAGCGCGTCGGTGGTATATTTTCCGTCCGGTTCGCCTAAGATCCTTTCAACATCATCAAGCGTGCTTTGTTCGGTCAGATTATTGAGATTTTATTCTTCGTCATCATTCTT